>DASRFC010000055.1:0-59977 GCA_035651835.1 Terriglobales bacterium | reverse complement strand
CAGATGCTTTCGTACTCTCGTTCGCGTGGCGTTTTTGGTGGAGTATCTCTCTCCGGCTCGACTCTAAGACCGGACGGAGATGCCAATGAAAACTTGTACGGCCACAAGACGAAGCCCGAAGATATCATTGCCAACAAAGTTACCATGCCGCCAGAGGCAAATCAACTGATTCAAGACCTGCAGAGTACGCAAACGGCCGAGAAATAAGAACCTCGTTTGCTTACGGCAACACCGTACCCCGCTTCGAAGGCACAATCGCCTTTGTGTACTCCGCGAAAAATAATAGGCGTCAACAATGCCCAACGAAGCCTGACAGCATGCGCAGAGTTCGTCACGTCCAATGACTTCTGAGCGAGATCATGCTCGAGCAGGCGAAAACGAGAGAGGATTCGAAGAAAGCTGCGAGCACGGGCGTGAGGCCCTTCGTCGATCCGCATCGTGGCGACATAGAAGACGACGCGTCCAGCACTAAGCGCCGCTCCCTCTTCTCCCTAGCCGGTAGCCTCCTCGCGGAAATCAGCTTTCCCAAGCTGGCCCTTGCTTGGACGTTATTGCTGATAGTGCCGGCTTTCATCCTGGGAATGGTTCCACTTGTAGTCTCAGCTTGGTTTCGCGAGCTCTCCGGAAGACTTAAGTCACCACTCGAGGGGATCTGGCCTCTTCTGGTTATCGCTGCGCTCGCCGCCATTAGTTGGTTCGGCGGCCGAGCTCTGCTGCGTGCGGCGGAGAAGGGCTTCTGGTCTCTGAACTCGCTTTTGGTTCAGCCTGGATACTTAGCCTGCCGTGAAATCTTACGTCACCTCGCCGAAAGTATATTCATTTCACGAACAAGTAACGTTCAGCTAGCGAGGCTGCGTTCCGTCACCGCTGCCGCGGCTGGACTAATGGTTTGTGGTCTGGCAGCTCTGGTATTGGCGCTGGCCTGGCCTAGGACACACTGGATTGGTAATTTCTCTGACTTCACCTCTCTTCATTGGTTGGCGATGGTGGTCTTCGCTAATAGTGTCGCATTAGTAGCCGCCTATCTTGCCGTCGTGGCACTTGTCTGGGCCGGTGCAGATGCCACAATGCCTCCGCCTCGCGACCTCGACGGGTTCTACACAGGCCCGACACGTGGCCGCGTATGGCGCGTTGCCCATCTGTCGGACATTCACGTAGTAGGAGAGCGCTACGGCTTTCGTGTTGAAAGCGGCCGATCCGGCCCTCAGGGCAACGACCGGCTGCAGCAAGCGATTGCCCGGCTGGCCGCACTCTGTGATAACAATCAGCTCGACTTGGTCCTGATAACGGGTGACTTGACCGATGCCGGACGTTCCGCTGAATGGGCGGAACTCCTTGATGCTGTTGCACTCTATCCGCGGCTCTCCGAACGGCTGCTGGTGTTACCTGGCAACCACGATGTCAATATCGTTGACCGTGGAAACCCTGCACGTCTCGACCCGCCGACAAGCCCAAAAAAACGATTGCGAATCGTTCGAGCCTTGTCCGCTATGAGCGCACTCCAGGGCGGGCGTGTTCGAATAGTGGATCAGAAAAAAGGCGGCTTGGGTATGACCTTGGCAGAAGCCATTAAGCCCTGCTCCGCTGACATGGCTCGATTCGCCGATGCCGGGCGGCCAAGACTTTCCAGGAGGCTGGCTGATTTGTGGGAGAAAGTGTTCCCCATGGTACTCCCGCCCGATCGCAGCGACAGCCTCGGAATCATCCTGTTAAATTCTAATGCTGACACACACTTCTCATTTACCAATGCGTTCGGCATGATCTCAGCGGAACAAGTCCAGCGCCTCAAGATAGCTGTAGACGAATATCCGCAGGCTTGTTGGATCATCGCTCTGCATCACCACGTGACGGAATATCCGCAGCCAGTGAAGGCTCTCTCCGATCGGATCGGTACCGCTCTAATTAATGGAAACTGGTTCATTCGCCGGTTGCAGACTTTAGCGGGCCGGGTGGTTGTAATGCATGGTCATCGGCACATCGATTGGATGGGAGATTGCGCCGGTCTTGTCATCGTGTCGGCCCCATCTCCGGTAATGGAGGTGACCAACGACCTTGCCACTTATTTCTACTTACAAATGCTGGTGAAAGATGCGGACGGACGACTTAGACTGTTGCGTCCGGAGCAGATTAATCTGCACGGGGATCCCGCCTTTTCAAGGAGCGCGATCAATATGCGTCGGGAATATCCTTGTGATGGATCGGGAAGGTCTGCCTAGGGTGTTGCGCAAATTAGTTTGTACAAATCAGTTTGTAAAATCACTGTTCTTTCCCTAGTCTCAGTGGCAGAAAGCTAAACCTATCGAGCGGTCCACCCTTCATGGACAACGTGGATCTGATTTCTAAATACGCTGTAAATTTAGAATAAGGTTTTTTTAAAGGGATTTCTAGCCGAAACCCTGGTTGTCAGCGTATGATGGTGGGCATCCATTCGTTAACAACTTAGGACGGTTAAAAAATAATGAAGAGACCTGGCCGCACCGGCCTTGCCCTTGCCGCAATATTTATCTTCTCTGTTGTTCTCGCTTTTGCACAACATCGCCTCCATAACCAGGCAGATAACCAAACTCAAAATCATCCCTGGATGAATGCGAATCTCTCTCCGGATGAGCGGGCAGAAATGGTCCTCAAGGAGATGACACTGGACGAAAAGATGGAGCTCGTACACGGCAACGGCATGCCAGGGTGGGGCAAACCACGAGCAAATGCTTATCTGGGTAATGGAGGAGCAGGGTTTGTTCTGGGTATCCCGCGCTTGGGAATTCCCATGATTCAGATAAGCGACGCCGCTTATGGAGTACGCAGCAGCGCCGAGAATGGCCGCTACTCAACCGCCTTGCCCTCAAATCTTGCATCGGCGTCAAGTTGGGATCCTCAAGCTGCCTGCGAGTATGGAGCATTGATTGGGCGCGAGTTGCGCGCGCAAGGCTACAACATGACTCTCGGCGGGGGAACGAATCTGACGCGCGAGCCGCGTAATGGCAGGACCTTCGAGTACATGGGTGAAGATCCCATTCTGGCCGGCACGCTGGTGGGCAATAGAATTAAATGCGAGCAGGCCGAACATGTGATCGGCGACATCAAGCATTATGCGGTGAACGATCAGGAGAGTGGGCGCAATGAAGTTGACTCCATTATTGGCAAACGCGCCATGCGTGAAAGCGACTTGCTGGCTTTTCAGATCGGCATCGGAATTGCGCATCCGGGAGCGGTGATGTGCTCCTACAACTCCGTTAATGGCGATTTCGCTTGCGAAAATAAATATCTCTTAACCGATGTTCTGAAGAAAGAATGGAATTTCAAAGGCTTTGTAGTGTCCGATTGGGGCGGAACCCACAGTGCCGCGAAGGCCTCGGCAGCTGGATTGGACAATGAAGAGCCACTCGATGATTACTTCGGTCAGGCACTTAAGCAAGCTGTGCAATCGGGTAAGGTTCCAATGTCAGAACTGGACGACCACGCACGGCGCGTTTTGCGCTCCGAATTCGCGAGCGGGATCGTCGACTTTCCACAGCAAAAGAGCGTCATCGATATAGAAGCTGATTGGGAAACATCGCGCCGGATCGCCGAGCAAAGCATAGTTTTGCTAAAAAATGAAAATGGTGTGCTGCCGCTTGATCGCGCTAAAATGCACTCCATCGCAATCATTGGGTTGCATGCCAATACAAGCATGATCTCGGGTGGAGGGTCAGCGCAGGTAGATCCTCCGGGCCCTGCTTCAAAGTGGCAGGCGCATGTCTGGTTTCCTACTTCGCCTCTGAAGGCAGTACAAGCGAAAGCTCCGGGAGCGAATGTGCAATTTGATTCCGGTGAGAACCCGGCATCCGCTGCGGTCTTCGCCAGGAATGCAGATGTTGCGATTGTTTTCGCGCATCAATGGATAAGCGAAGGAATGGACTTGGCGAACTTATCCCTTCCTGAAAACCAGGACGAGTTGATTGCGCAAGTAGCTGACGCAAATCCACATACTATTGTGGTGTTGGAGACAGGCACGGCGGTAACAATGCCATGGCTCGATAAAGTCAGCGGAGTTGTCGAAGCATGGTATGCGGGCAGTAAAGGAGCTGATGCAGTCGCTAATGTTTTGTTTGGCGACGTGAACCCCAGTGCCAAACTTCCAATGACCTTTCCACGAAGCGAAGCGGATCTGCCACATCCTCGCCTGATACCCCCGCCACCTGGAACGAAAGTTGAGGATGCCGACAGGAGAACATTGTTAACTGCACCAACGTTCAAGGTTCATTACGATGAGGGATTGAAGGTTGGATACAAATGGTATGACGCGGAAAAAAAGCCCGTACTATTTCCGTTTGGTTACGGGCTTTCGTATACGAATTACAGCTACTCTGATATGAAAGTAAAACCAGGCAAGGAAACAACCGTGACTTTTAACGTAAAGAACACGGGTGAACGCGCAGGAGCAGAAATTGCCGAAGTCTATGCCGCCCTGCCAACAGATTCAGGTGAGCCGCCGAAGCGGTTAGTGGGATGGCGTAAGGTGAACCTGAAGCCGGGTGAGAGCTCCGAGGTAAACGTAACAGTGGATCCAATGTATTTATCGATCTACGACGAAGCCAACAACACATGGAAGTTGGTCCCTGGCGATTACACATTCATGGTTGGGGGTTCATCACAAGATTTGCCATTGAATGCGAAGATTAGTATTCCGTAGCTGGGATCTAAGATTATCTGCTGACTAAATATTTGAGAAGTGAAGAATCATGCTCTTCACTTCTCATAATTATTTGTGCTTCCACTTATTGAACGGTCAAGCTGATTGTAGCAACCACTCCGTTGAGAGTTGCTGTGATTGTGGTTGTTCCCTTTCCGGCGGCGTTCACAAATCCGGAACTATTAATTACCGCTACGTTGATGTCAGACGAGCTCCATGAGACCTGATTCGTCAGAGGCAGTGTACTGCTATCGCTGAAGTTTCCGGTCGCAGTGAACTGTTCACTGCCGCCGGAGCCAATGGCGGAGTTGGTAGGCGAGATTGTTATGGATTGCAGAGTCGCATTGGTAACAGATAATGAAGCTGAGCCGGGGATTCCGTTAAACAGAGCTGTGACGGTCGCATTTCCGACAGCAACACCCGTAGCTTCACCCTTTGTGCCACCGACGTTACTCACCGTAGCAATCGTCACTGGAGAAGATGCCCAAGTTACCGATTGCGTGAGATCCTGTGTGCCGCCACCTCCAAACGTGCCCGTTGCCGTAAATTGAATACCAATCTTCTCGGGAACACTGCTCGCTGCCGCGGTTACAGAAATCGAAACTAATGGGGATGATGAGACAAGAAGGCTTGCGTTAGCGGCGACGCCCGCTAATTGCACCGTGATCGTTGCAGCCCCAGCTGCTTGTCCGGTCGCAGACCCAAACGCGGTAACGGTTGCGACAGTTGAGTCGGAAGAACTCCATTGCGCCAGCCGATTAATGTTTAATGTGGTTCCGTCGCTGTAGGTGCCAATTGCTGAGTACTGCAAAGTGGACGCAGGCGCCAGCGTTGAGGTGAGTGGCGTAAGTGCAATAGAGACCAGTGTTGTCGAATTTACATTTAAAGGAGCGAAATTCACCACTCCATTAAAGCTTGCACTTATTTTTGATGTAGTCGATGTACTGGATTTGATCGCAGTAGCAAGCCCCTTGCTTCCCGGGGTATTGCTTATGGTGGCTACTGAGGGGTCGCTCGAACTCCACGCGACATCATTGGTAATAGTTTGTGTGCTGCCGTCGCTGAATGCACCAGCGGCTGTGAAAGCCTGTTGTGTTCCTGGGGCGATCGTCGCATTGGTGGGAGTAACCGAAAGCGACACAATGCTGGCGTTGCTGACGGTTAAATTTGTAGAAGTGGTGATGGGAGTGCCTCCCGTTGGTGTGAGCGAGGCAGTGATTGTGCTTTGACCTGGACTCAGCGCAGTTGCGGTAAACCCTCCATTTTTCGGAAAGGATGCGACGGCTGGATTCGACGAAGCCCAAGTCACTTGCGTTGTGATGTTACGAGTTCCACCGTCGCTGAACGCGCCAATGGCCGCGAATTGTTGTGACGTACCCTCGGCTAATGTCAGGTTTCCCGGCTGAATAGAGATCGACGTTAAATTGGTTAAATTTACGGTCAGCGTAGTGGACTGAGTTGCCGTCCCAAACGTTGCTGTGATGGTCGTGGTTCCCACTTTTCTTGCAGTCGCCACTCCGCTGATGGTGATAGATGCTACGGCATTGTTCGAAGAAGCCCATGTCGTTGTGTTGGTAATATCCTGTGTTGAATTGTCAGAAAATGTGCCTAAGACGGAAAACGCCTCAGTGGTCCCAAGCGGAATACTTGTATCAACTGGGTTCACCGTAATGGAATTTATCGAGGCATTGGTTACTTTCAAAGTCGCGGAACCTTGCACGCTGCCGGACTTGGCCGTAATCGTGGACTGCCCTTGGGCCACTCCCTTCGCCAAGCCTTGAGTGCCAGCAGCATTGCTAATAGTAGCGAAGGCGGGCGCAGATGAACTCCACGACACGCTGCCAGTCACGTCATTTGTACTGCCATCACTGTAAGTTCCCGTGGCCGTAAATTTATCTGCCGTACCCGCCGCAATCGATGAGTACAGGGAAGTGACAGCGATAGATAGCAAGGCGGGCGGATTGATGGTCAAAACAAGAGTGCCCGGTGTAACGCTTCCGAAGCTTGCCTGAATGGTCGTCTTGCCTTGTGCCATGCCTGTGACGAGCCCGCCAACAACGGTTGCGATGGAGGCATCGGATGAGCTCCACGTAGCCGTTTGTGTCAGGTCTTTAGTGCTGCCGTCGCTATACTTGCCAGTGGCTGTAAGCTGCGTGCTGGCAGGTACTGTCAATGATGAACTTGTGCCAGTCACCTGAATGGATTGAAGCGTAGCTTGGCTGGGAGCGGAACTGCCGCTACTTGAAGCGCCACCGCCACAAGCGGTAAATATGGTCGATACCACAATCAGTACAGACACAAACAAAGCTCGGATCTTACCGGATTTCCAAATCGTGACGGTCACAGCAGCTTCTTTTTTCAAGCAGGGTCTCCCAGTAAATTTCGTTTAGTGCCAATGAGCGATGGATGAAAACTCACCAGCATCCATGCAAGGAGAACGCCATTGACCCCGTCGTGCTAAGTGGGAGTGGATCAAGACTTTGAAGCTGTTAGCGTGAGCGCCTAAGAGTTGGAAGGAAATGATTTTCCGCAGTGAAAGAGAAGTTTATTTCCGGTAACCAGTGCTGGAGGTTACAGAGGTAATCATCTACACGTTGCTTAGTTCAAGAGAGAAGAGAGCGGTCACAGGCCTGGAGCTTCCGCTTTTAATTGCAATTTCTGTGTCTCTTTTTGGTCTAAACTGCTGATACTCGATCCGCTTGGCATAAGATCACTAGCAAATAACAATGGAACGCTGGAAGAAATTTCTTCTCCTGGTCTTCATTCTCATAACGGTTGTAGCGCTCTGCACAGCCGTGTTGATCCGGCGCGGCTTCAGGGCCACGTCCGAGCCCTCATCGTTCGAAAAGTTGCTTGCTAGGTCTGTCAGGAATCTGACGATCCCGCGGCACGAACGTAATGAGAAGAATCCATGGCCAGCTACTTCAGACAATCTAAAGGAAGCTCGCGAACATTACATTGCCCGCTGCTCGATTTGTCATGGCAGCGACGGCCAAGGGCAAACGCAAATCGGACGAAGTCTCTATCCAAGAGTGCCTGATTTACTCTCGCCTCAAACTCAGAGTCTCACCGATGGCGAAATTCACTATATCATCCAAAATGGAGTTCAGCTGACAGGAATGCCGGCCTGGAATAACCCGCATCAAGAAACGGAGGATGATAGCTGGAAGCTTGTCCTTTTCATTCGCAATCAACAACCGCTCACGCTCGAAGAGAAATCTCAAGAAAGCAAGACTTCGGATTCAGCGCACTATGTTGGATCGAAGAGCTGCGAAAAATGCCACGCCGGGATATATGAGCACTGGAAAAAGACGCCCATGGCCAATGTGGTGCGTGATCCTCGCGAACATCCCGACGCGATCATTCCTAATCTCGCGACCGATCCATTGGCGAAATTCACGAAGAACGATGTGGCGCTCGTCTATGGCAGTATTTGGAAGCAGCGTTACTTCGCAAAGGTTGGTGACGACTATTTTCCCGAGCCTGCTCAATGGGACATCACGAATCACACGTGGCGTCCATACTTCGTGGCCAAAGGAACAGACTGGTGGGAGCCGTTTTATCCCCCTGACAACATGAAACGGCCAACCGGCCCAACGTGCGATGGCTGCCATTCCGTTGATTACGATATTCACACCAAGAAAGTTGTGGAGTGGAACGTTGGGTGCGAACGCTGCCATGGTCCGGGAAGCGAGCACGTCGAGCATCCGGGCCGAAGCAACATCCTGAATCCAGCGCGCATGGACTATGTTGCAGCCAGTGACACTTGCATTCAGTGCCATTCGCAGGGACGTCCATTGACCGTCCCAATCGAAGGCACGTATTACGACTGGCCGGTTGGGTACCGTACCGGACTCAGGCTACAAGATTTTTGGAAATTAGAAGACCATACACTCGGAGCAGCCAGTTTCACCCATTTCCCCGACGGTACCGCGCATAAGAACCGGATGCAAGGCAATGACTTCGTGCAGAGCGTCATGTATCGCCGGGGCATCACGTGTTTCACTTGTCACGATGCACATGGCACAGACAACTATGCGCAATTGAGAAAATCAGCTGACAAGATCTGTTTAGACTGCCACAGTCCCTTATCGCTCAATGGACCTCGCACTGCCACACTGGCAGAACACACCCATCACAAGGATGGTAGTACAGGAAGTCAGTGTGTTGCGTGTCATATGCCACAAATCCAGACGACTGTCGCGAACGTAAAAGTGCACGCTCATACGTTTAGATTTATAACGCCGGAGATGACGGATAAATATGGAATCCCAAACCCATGCACGTCATGTCACAGCGATAAAACCACTACTTGGGCAACGGAGGCACTGCGCCATTGGCCGGAGCGGTCTCCATGGAGGATCGAGTAGCCAGCCCTGGTTATAAAAGGCTTTAATTTGGACCAACTCACCCGTGCAGCTTGCGACGGCCTAATCGCATCCTAGGCTGGATTGACTTGGAGGTCTTTCCCTCGCATGCGCAGGATGGCTCTACTCGTTCTAACTCTTTTAACAGTCGGACAGTCTCGTTCATTATTCGCGCAGAAACGAGTTGAAGTGGGTGCATTTGTCGATTATCTGAACGTCTCGCAGACCAACACAAACAACTTTGGACTGGGCGGACGCGTTGGCTATCGCGTTCATCACAATGTAATGATTGAGGGAGAACTAGCCTACGATTACGGAATAAATTTTGACGAGGTTTACCGCAATGTTGTGAACGGAAATATCACTGCGATTGAACATACCTCGATTGGCGTAACTCATGGTTTATTCGGACCGAAGCTTCAGTCTTCGGGTGGTGGCTTTCGGCCCTTCCTCACACTGAAAGGCGGCTTCGTGGACTTCCGGCTTAGTCCAAGCTTGCTTCCGTATAGCGATGTTGTAAGTGCCATCTCTGGAATTCGCACCTCCAGTTTGAACGCGGCAATTTATCCCGCGGGCGGAGTGGAGGCAAGCCTGGGCCCAGTGGGATTGCGATTGGAGGTAGGCGACGAGATTTACTTCAGTAACGGTGCACATAATAACCTGCGAATCACGTTCGGCCCAATTATTAGGTTCTGAGTGCGGAATGATTCGTAGACGGAACCACTGATAGTAAGTCAAACAATTCAATTCAAAACTAACTAACCCGACAATAAGCCGCAGTTAAACATAGTCGTAAAACCCTGATTTGCTTAAGAAGCAAAATAGTGGCGTAAAGCAGGTACGATCTCATACTCTGATTTAGCCATCTTAGAATTGACTATGAGCTCACCACGACACTCTAGGGGCTTAGTTTCTTCTCGAGTCTGCATTTTCTTTTCTCTTGGTTTGCTGTGCCTGGTTTTCGTAATCCATTTAGCGAGCTGTGGAGGCTCTCAGCCAACTTCTTCGTCGTCGTCTTCTCCGCCTCCTCCCGGACCGCCGTCGAACTCAAATATTGACGTCGTGACTTATCACAATGACATCGCGAGAACCGGTCAGAATCTGAGTGAGACGATTCTAACGACCAGCAATGTGAGTTCATCGGCTTTCGGGAAGATCGGCTTCTTTTCCGTGGACGGTAAAGTAGACGCCGAACCGCTCTATCTATCGGGTTTAACCATCAGCGGTGGCACTCACAATGTGCTCTACGTGCCCACAGAGCACGATAGCGTATATGCGTTCGATGCCGATACCGGCAGCATTCTCTGGCAAGTGTCGATGCTTGGCTCAGGAGAAAGCACGAGTGACAATCGCAATTGCAGCCAAATTGTTCCTGAAATTGGTGTCACTTCCACGCCTGTGATCGACAGGACCAAAGGTCCGAATGGGGCTATTTATGTTGTCGCGATGTCGAAAGACGGATCGGGGAATTACTTTCAGCGTCTCCATGCCCTGGACGTCACAACCGGCGCCGAGCTTTTCGGCGGACCCACCACAATTCAAGCTTCATATCCCGGGACGGGCGCCAATAGCTCGGGAGGCAACGTGGTTTTCGACCCCAAACAATATGCAGAACGCGCGGGCCTGCTGCTCTTAAACGGCATTGTATACACGAGCTGGACTTCACACTGCGATATTGAACCTTATACGGGATGGGTTATGGGATTCAACGCTACCGACTTGAGTCAAAGCACTGTTCTGAATCTCACGCCCAACGGAAGCGAAGGATCAATATGGATGAGCGGAACTGCTCCCGCCGCCGATAACTCCGGGAATATTTATCTACTCGACGCAAATGGAACCTTTGATACAACTTTGAATGCGAGTGGGTTTCCGGCTCAAGGTGATTTCGGAAATACGTTCTTGAAGCTCTCAACTTCCGGTAACCAGCTCGGGGTCGCAGATTATTTTGAAATGTCGAATGAGGCATTGGAGAACGGGGCGGACAGCGATTTGGGTTCGGGCGGCGCCTTGGTGCTGCCTGACATAACCGATAAATCCGGGAAAGTCTGGCATTTGGCTGTCGGAGCTGGCAAAGACGGCAATATCTATGTCGTCAATCGTGACTCAATGGGGAAATTCAACGCAAACACGAATAAAATTTATCAGGAACTCAATGGAATATTAAGCGGCAGCGTATTCTCCATGCCGGCATATTTTAATAACACCATTTACTATGGCGCGGCTGGAGATCGCCTCAAGTCTTTTTCCATCAGCAATGCAAAACTTCCAACCTCGCCTACCGGGCAAACCGGGAACTCGTTTGGCTATCCCGGGGCTACGCCCAGTATCTCAGCAAACAGTACGAGCAATGGAATTGTGTGGGCGGTCGAAAATAGGAGCCCAGCGGTTCTCCATGCTTACAATACAACGAATTTAGGGCAAGAGTTGTACAACAGCAATCAAGCGGGGTCACGCGATCAATTCGGAGCGGGAAACAAATTTATTACTCCCATGATCGTCAATGGCAAGGTTTATGTGGGAACTACGAATGGAGTCGCTGTTTTTGGGCTTCTGCACTGAGCGATAATCGTCAGTATTAATTGACCTCGTCTTTCATTGTTACTTTCACGTGTTCTAGCACTTTCGCGGTAGTAATCGCCTGACCCACATGGCGTTGTGTATGGTCCGCGACATGTATAAGAAGACCTCCTACTGTAGTTGGTAACTGCTTTTTACCAACTGACCTTTTCTCTTCCAATTCGTGCGATCGGAATTTTTGAATGCGCTTCGCAGCACTTTCCAGCGCGCCGCTAAATCCCGCAAATAGCTCGTCTTTATTTGCTTGCCGTTCTTCAGTTTTCAGTGCCAGCAACTGGTTGTCATTCAGTGACATTCCCTCGGCATAGGTAAGTAAGCGATCAATGCTACCTGCAATGTGCCTGATCTGAAATGCTAGGGAAGGAAGCCCCGCCGGACGTGCATTCAATTCTTCCTCACTCAAGTTAGCGCACCATTGCTCGATATCTTCTTTGGCTAATTGCAATGCATGCAGTACTGCCCGCAATACTGATGGAACTTCTATAAGAGTCTCTCGTAACCAAGGCTCGAGAAGATTGCTTTTGCTCATTCCGGTCTTTCTCCTCGGAATGATATTAAGCGCACAAAGGTGCAGCGAAAAAAAGACCTAGCGAAAAAACGAATATTAGTTTTCCCGGAATACGACGGGGACGTGCGATTGCGAAGGCTGTACACACTCGCGAATTTCTTGAATGGGGGAAGTAATAATTGGCGTCTGGTACTGCGGATGATGAAACTCCAGGTGCATTCCTCGACCTAAAAAACGCAGTTTTAACATTGAACCGCCCCAGGTCGAGCCGGCAATCGCAACTAAAACTGGTTCCGGGCAATACTCAGGGTGCCCGGAAATCAGGACACAGTTTTCCTCCAGAACCACCACCTTATAGCAATGATTTCTGGTGTGAACCTGCAACTCCGTTTCCGGAGCCAGGTCTTTCAAAAATACTCCTCCCTCAATTTCTGATTGAATAATGGAGCGGTTAATTTCATCACCGAAATTGGGATGAGGGATGAACATGAAATCACAAGCTCAAGTTCCATCACAAGCATATCCCCATAAGAGCTTGGAGTACAGAGGAAGAAATTGTCTAAATTTCATCTGCCTGCCTCGACAGAACTAAACCGTTAAATTTAATCCCGCAAGCGGAATCGCTCCGATGTTGCTCAAAATCGAGCTCAGGCTGAAGTTGCTGGTATTAGAGGTCGAAGTAGAGGAAGGGGGGCCGGAACTCTGATGATGATGATGATGAACTTGGCCTGCCGATGCCGAGGCGTTCAAATCCTGCTGCAAGGATGCGTAGGCCTGTTGCGCCCCAGAGAGGTTGCCGGATTGCAGATCCGATCCAAGAGTGCTCAAATCTTGATTTATTTGAAGCGTCGTACCTGCCGGTAAACCAGCGTTGCTGGAATTGCTCTCGATTCCATTGGTTGATTTTGGAGCTGCGGAGAGTTGAGTAAAATCTTGTTGCGCGCCCGTCAGGTTCCCGGATTGCAGATCTTGAGCAAGCTTCTGGAATTGAGTCTTGCTTTGCTGCAATAAGATTTGCAGAAGATTGTTTTGCGTTTGCGCGTTAGAAGAGATCGCAGAGATGGACATTTCAGCCTCCACCTCTTCGAATTGCAAGCTGCTTTCCAAATGCGCAACTCTGCGCTCGCTCCTAAACTACTCATTCAGCGTGGCTGGAATGATCAAATAATTTTGAGCCATCCAAACGGCAGGAATTGCCGTTTGCGACGCAAAGCTAATAGGCATAATGTGCCGACACTAGCCATTACTGCGTGATTTGCTGTCTTAAAACCTCTGGGCCGGATGGAGTTGTTGCATTTGGATTAGTTTCTCCGGTGATAAAAATTTGAAATGACTTATAAGGGCTGACCGTCTTGAATTCACCTTCCAAATTATCATTCACCTTTAATTGGCCTTGACTCTCGGGGTTGCCGCCCTGGCTCTGGATCCACACCACGTAAGTGGTTTGTGGTGGCGTCAGGTTTTCTGGTTTTGCAAGATGCTTCACTTTCAAATCGATAGCATCATTTCCATTCTTGTCTTTATCGATATCAATGTCTCCCGTCGCAGCTGGAACAATGGACGAAGGGTTCAATTTATATTTGTGGGAGGCGGAAGCAATCGTAAGACTCGCAACAACGAGAAGGACCACTCCAAATACTTTGTAGAATACAAATCTCATAATGCTCCTTCGATGCAGATTACAGCCTACGCGTTTATTGCAGGCAATCTGTAGATAACGGGGCTTATAGATAAAAGATAAGGGGCCCAAAACCTCTCCAGATGGTTTGCATCCAACCTCCACGTACATGGGATATATCCCCAGTTCAGGAGGAACTATGAATATAAAAGTTTTGAGAAACGCAGCAATGGCCACGGCGCTTGCAGGGTTCATTTCGCTGGGAGCAGCAGCTCAATCCAGCACGGGATCGGACCAGAGTTCCACATCTTCGGCCAGCGCTGGCGAGAGTGGCTCGTCACAAATAAGCGCCTCGGACAAGACATTCATCAAGAAAGCTGCTGAAGGCGGACTGGCTGAAGTGGAACTCGGAAAACTTGCGGCGGAAAAAGGCTCCAGTGAAGATGTAAAGAAATTCGGCCAACGCATGGTGGACGATCACAGCAAAGCTAACGACCAGCTTAAACAGGTCGCCAGCAGCAAAGGCGTTGATGTGCCCACGGATCTGAACACGAAAGACAAGGCGACCAAAGAGCGGCTTTCGAAACTGTCCGGTGAGAAATTCGATCAAGCTTACATGAGCGACATGGTTAGGGATCATCAGCAAGATGTCGCTGAGTTCCGCAAAGAGAGCAAAATGGCAAAGGATCCAGAAGTGAAGAGCTTCGCTTCTCAAACCCTTCCAACGTTGGAAGATCATCTTAAAGAAGCCCGCAGTATTGCTCCGAAGACGGGAGCCACACAGCAGAGCTCAAATCAGGGGAGCAGCACTTCCGCCCAGAAGTAAAAACGGCTAACATCTCCCGGTCCATTGGGCCCACTCGTGAACAAGAGTGGGCTTTCTTTTAGCGGCATTCATTCTTGTCGGCAGAATATTGCAACCCGCCATGTAGAATCTTTTTTACAAATGAAACGGAAGATTGCCGTAATCACAACTTCACGATCTGACTATGCGCATCTTCGCTGGTTACTGCACGATTTATCCCGACATCCTCAAGTGGACCTACAAGTCATCGCGCTGGGACCGCACCTGTCGCCGGAGTTCGGGCACACAGCAAAGCAAATCGAAAAAGATCGGAAAGTCGCCGCATGGATTGAGTGCTTATTAAGCTCCGACACCGATGTTGGAATGGCCAAAAGTCTCGGACTCGCAATCTTGGGCCTCGCCGACGCCCTCGGCCGAATGCGCCCTGATCTTATTCTTCTGATCGCGGACCGTTACGAAATGCTCGCTCCCGCAGCAGTGGCTTTAACCTTGCGCATTCCAATCGCGCATATCGAAGGCGGCGAGACAACAGCAGGGGCGATCGACGATGCAGTGCGAAATGCGATCACGAAGATGAGTCATCTTCATTTCACATGTACGAAAGCGGCGAAACAGCGGGTGATTGCGATGGGAGAACAGCCGTGGCGGGTTACCTACAGCGGCAGCGTCTCTATCGATAATCTAAGGCGCTCGAAGCTTCTCAGTAGGGCGCAGGTTGAAAAGAAACTAGGTATATCGTTTAATCGAAAAAAAACTATTCTAGCGCTCTACCATCCAGTAACTTTAATGAAAGACACGGTTCAGGAAGCCACAGAATTATTTGCGGCGCTTGAAAAAGCCAAAGAGCAAATTTTCTTTATTTATCCCAACGCAGACGCAGGCAGCCGCGAGATTATTCACATGACAGAGCAATTTATCTCGCGCAGGCCAGATACAAAGTTGTTTATCAACCTTGACCACACAACTTATCTGAGCCTTCTGAATAATGTCGACCTGTTGATCGGAAACTCCAGTAGCGGAGTAATTGAAACCACTTCTCTGGAACTTCCTGCACTGAATATTGGAATCCGGCAAAAGGGCAGGGAACATGCCGCCAATGTTTTAGACGTTCCCGCGAAGAGACGGAAAATCCGAGAGGCGATTCAAAGAGCCATCTCAGCTGATTTTAAAACTTCAGTGCGAGGATTAGAGAACCCTTACGGAGATGGCCACGCCTGCAAAATTATTACCAAGTGCCTAACTACAACTCCGCTCAAGAATCTATTGTTCAAGTCCTGAGCTCTTACTCGGAGAGCTGGCGAAACGCGTAGAGCAGATTCCCTTGAAATCCGAATCTTCGCAAAACTCCAGTGTCATAATCGATCACCAGCCGTTCCTCAATTCGTAAGTGCGCAGCAGCAGCCAGCTTCCTTATTTCTTTCTGAGTAAACACATGCCCATAAGTCGAGCACTTCACATCGTCAATGTCCCAAGTGGGGGTTACGTCTCCATTCCGTTCGCCCGGCCAAAGCTGGTCATATAAAAACCTGCTTATCGTTTTTCCCAGGCCATAAGACTGAATGTTATAGCGATGATTTACATCGACAAAGAGAATGCCCTGCGGCGAGAGCATGCTTCCCAACTGGCGCAGCACCTGGACACGATTTGCGTGCGGAGCTATGTGCCCCAAAACATTCCACAGACACATAATGATGTCGAAGCGTCGCTCCGGCGCAAAACATCTCCCGGCGAACTCGTCAGAACTCAATTCCTCTGCGCGGATCGCCCATACTTCCGTTGCCGCAGGGCAACTCTTGACCATCTCTCGGCTTGGCTCGAGCAAGACAACTTCATCCAAATTCGAGGCTTTTGCAATTCGCAAAGCCCGCGCTCCATTCCCCGCACCCACATCTAATAACGACTGGCTGCCGGAGGGAACTCTGGCGACGATTAAGTTTCCAATACTTTCTAGATATGGCTTTCTTGCAGTTGCGATCTGCGGGTAAATAGGCGCCAGACGGTCATAAGCAGCTACCGCATCGAGAATTTGAGAACTTCGATCACTCACATAAACGTTTCGTTTAGGCATTAAGTTGATTAGTGCGGCACCTTCGGGCTTATTCAACTAGAATGCCCAGTGACGTCTCTTTAATAAGTTTGCTCCTTCCCATCATGCCATCCATCTAATTTTGAAGAAATGCCATTTCAAACTCACACCGCGCGCCTCGTCCGCTCTACTTTCCTTTCCGAGTACACCAAACACCTTGAATTCGAGATGCTTGGCGTACCCCGATTCGGCTTTGTTGCCGGGCAATGGCTCTCGCTAAAACACACCAAACCTGATGGCGAAGAGATCACTCGCGCTTATTCCATTGCCTCTCCTCCACCGGAAGAAAGTCGCGGGCAATATACTCGCTTCGCCCTTTGCCTGAACCGCGTGCAGGATGGCTACATGTCCAACTTTATTTGCGACATGAGAGGAGGGGACGAGATCAGCGGCCAGGGGCCTTTCGGCGACTTCATTCTGCGTCCACCTATGCGTGACACGATCTTCATTGCTACCGGCACTGGGATCGCGCCCTTCCGCTCCATGCTGCATTGGCTGCTGGCGGAAGAATCCCGTCATCAAAATAAGCAGCTATATCTGGTCTTCGGGAACCGGACCGAGAAAGACATCTACTATCACGAAGAGTTTTTGCGAATGGCTGCCGAGCGGGAAAACTTTCATTATTTGCCAACCCTAAGTAGAGGTAGCGGGGAGTGGCAAGGCCTTCGAGGGTATGTCCAGGAGCACGTCGTCGCAATAGCGCAAGGCCGAACCGACATGCATGCCTATGTTTGTGGCCTGGACAAAATGGTGAGAGCCAATCGGGATCAACTAAAGGCACTCGGCTGGGATCGTAAGTCGATCCTGTTTGAAAAGTACGACTGATTGGGTTCGTTCTGCCCAATATCTTTACTTTGTCATCCTGAACAAGCTGTCGTTCACGAAGTGGACGATAGGGCAGCTGAAGGATCCCTATAGCCGCCGGGCGCACTGCAATTTTCAGGCTGGCACGGGGTAAGACACTTCGGCTCCAGGGCTGGTTCGGATTAACTAACAGCCGCTACGCTTAGGATGACAACGGGTACTCGGATCGAAGGTGATCCTATATAGAGGTATGATCGATTTGTGTTGACTGTTCTTCGCATCTCAACTCCTTCTCTTTGCATCTAAACATTGACAATAAATCACTCAAGTCATATTATGCAAATGACTTCAATAGACATTTATTGATTACAAAGCACTTATAGCTTAGGAGGAGTGTTTTATGGCAAAGATTATCGGAATTGACTTAGGTACAACCAATTCCTGTGTAGCTGTTATGGAGGGTGGCGAGCCTAAGGTTATCCCCAACGAAGAGGGTGGCAGGACTACCCCGTCCGTCGTTGGATTTACCAAGACCGGCGAACGATTAGTAGGCCAAGTCGCTAAACGGCAGGCCATCACCAACCCGGAAAACACGGTTTATTCGATCAAGCGGTTCATGGGACGCCGTTATGACGAAGTCACTGAAGAAATCAAGATGGTCCCTTATAAAGTCGTGCAATCTGGCGATCATGTAGCCGTTTTGGCGCAGGGCAAAGAATATACGCCTCCACAAGTGTCCGCCATGATTCTGCAAAAATTGAAAAAGGCTTCCGAAGATTATCTTGGCGAAAAGGTGACGGAAGCAGTTATTACGGTTCCCGCCTATTTCAATGATGCGCAACGCCAGGCGACCAAAGACGCAGGTCAGATTGCCGGGCTTGACGTAAAACGCATCATCAATGAGCCTACGGCGGCCGCGCTCGCCTACGGACTTGATAAGAAGAAAGACGAAACCATCGCCGTCTACGATTTCGGCGGCGGCACCTTCGACATCTCGATTCTCGAGGTTGGCGAAGGCGTTATCGAAGTCAAGGCCACGAATGGCGATACCCACTTGGGCGGTGACAACATCGACCAGCGGATCGTCGACTGGCTTATCGATGAATTCAGAAAAGATGAAGGGCTCGACCTGCGCGGTAAGGGCAACGAAATGGCATTGCAGCGTCTGCGTGACGCAGCGGAACGCGCCAAGATTGAACTCTCCACAACCATGGAGACCGAAATCAATCTTCCGTTCATCACTGCGGATGCCAGTGGTCCGAAGCACCTGGTAAAGAAGCTGACGCGGGCCAAGCTGGAGTCGATGATCGAAGAGATCATTCAACGGTCAGTTGGCCCATGCAAACAATGTATGAAAGATGCCGGAGTCGATGCCAGCAAGATCGACGAGGTGGTGCTAGTTGGCGGACAAACCCGTATGCCTCGCATTCAGGCATTAGTAAAGGACCTGTTCGGTAAAGAGCCGCACAAGGGCGTCAATCCGGATGAAGTAGTCGCCATCGGTGCTGCCATTCAAGGCGGCGTACTTGGCGGGGAAGTCAAGGATCTGCTACTGCTTGATGTGACTCCGCTATCGCTCTCGATTGAAACTTTAGGCGGCGTGGCGACTCCTATGATTCCGCGCAACACGACGATTCCGACCCGCAAGATGGAAACGTTCTCAACTGCGGCGGACAATCAGACTTCCGTTGAAGTCCACGTATTGCAAGGTGAACGGCCTTTGGCACGCGATAATCGGACACTCGGCAAGTTCCACTTGACGGGAATTCCGCCGGCGCCCCGTGGAGTGCCGCAAGTCGAGGTAACGTTCGACATCGACGCTAATGGCATTCTGAATGTCACGGCTAAGGACAACGCGACAGGCAAGGATCAAAAGATCACGATTACGTCATCTTCTGGTCTGAGCAAGGACGAAGTCGAGCGCATGGCCAAAGAAGCTGATTCCCACTCGGCTGAAGACAAAGCCAAGCGTGAAGAGATTGAATCTCGCAACCAGCTCGATTCCATGGTCTACAACGTGGAAAAGATGCTGCGTGAACAGGGAGACAAGATCTCCGGCTCGGAGCGCGGCGATGTCGAAAACGCCATAGCCGATGCCAAGAAGGCGCTCGAAGGCAGCGACAAAGCAGCCATGGACAAGTCCCGCGAAAGCTTGACTCAGGTCTCGCACAAGCTGGCCGAACAGATGTATAAGGCTGCGCAGGCGCCCCCACAGGGAGCACCCGGCACTGGTCCGGCCGCGGGAGCAGGCTCCGACGGTAACGGGCAAGCGAAGAAAGACGAAGGCGTGATAGATGCCGAATACGTCGACGTCGAAGATAAGAAATAAGCTCCTGGCTTGTAGCTTTAGTTCAAACCCGGAATCTTATAGCTTGGCCACGGAGCGCGGATACACAGGAAACAAACTGTGAAAATCCGCGAGATCCGTGGCTGAGTTTTTAGTTTGTGAAAGAAGAAGGAGAGAAGTCAGAACCAAGGGGAGGTTGAAATGCAGTTTGAAGTAAATGGTCATGATTATTTTTTAAATTTTATGGAGGAGGAAGGTTGCTGGTACGTACTTGAGCCGACACTGACGGGAATTCAACGCATCCCCGTTTACGTGGATGGGCCGAAGTACGATCGCATCGGAATCCTGGAAGCCGGGAGACACAAAATCCAAAACTAAATTTCTACTACCGGCGTTACTAAACATCCTGAGTGGATCGAACACTGTCCCTCAGGATGGTATTTTTAGAGAAGCAGCTTGGAGTGAAGTAAAGTAAGCACAATGGCTACCGCAACCAAAGATTATTACGGCATACTCGGCGTTAAGAAGTCGGCATCAGCGGATGAAATCCGTAAGGCATTCCGCAAGCTTGCCCGTAAGTACCATCCCGACGTTAATCCAAACGACAAATCTGCCGAAGAAAAGTTCAAGGCTATGTCTGAGGCCAATGATGTCCTCAGCGATCCCAAGAAGCGCAAGATTTACGACCAGCTCGGCTTCTATTCCGACAATATCGATCAGGCAACGGCGGACGCCTACGCACGAGGTGGAGGCGCACCCGGACCGGGCGGGTTTCCCGGAGACGGCTATCCCGGCCAGCCGAGCGGCGGAGCGGGACAAGGCTTTGATTTTGGCGGATTCGACTTCACCGACATGTTTGAAGGCGCGCGCGGGAAAAGATCAAGCGGCAGCAGCACGGGGGGCGGCTTCAAAGATATTTTCTCCGGTATATTTGGTGGTCGCGGCGGCGCGCCGCAAGAGGGGCCGGAACCCGGTCACGATCTCGAATACCAAGTTAACGTGCCCTTCTGGACGGCAATCCGTGGCGGTGTAATGAAGCTGAACATCACTCGCAGGGAAACCTGTGCGCATTGCCATGGGCAAGGATTCGTCGAAACCCCAGGGACTTGTCCCGAATGTGGTGGAAAAGGTCAGGTCACTCAGACCGGTGGCCGTATGAAGTTTAATGTAACTTGTCCGCGCTGCCATGGAACCGGGCACAACGTCACCACCTGTGCCGCATGTCATGGTGAAGGCAGCATAGAGCGTACCGAACCACTAGAGGTTCGCATCAAGGCCGGGACTCGCGATGGACAACGCATCCGCATTCCGGGCAAGGGCAACGCTGGCACTCATGGCGGACCGGCTGGCGATTTGTATGTCATTATTCGCACCGGAGACCATCCGATCTTTCACCGTGAAGGTGACGACATTCGTCTTACCGTGCCAGTAACTACAACCGAAGCTGCTTTGGGAGCCAAGGTTGAAGTTCCAACTATTGACGGGCGCGCCGTGCTGAAAATTCCACCAGGAACTCAGTCCGGACAAAAACTTCGTCTACGCGAGAAGGGCGTTCCCTCGGCTACTCGCGAAGGAGTGCGCGGTGATGAAATTGTCGAAATCAAAGTAACCGCTCCCATGCCTCGCGATGAACGTTCAAAAGAAATACTGCGGGAACTCGCAAAGTTGAATCCCGAAGATCCGCGGGAAGAACTGTTCAAAAACCTTTAAGTATTAACCACAGGGCACATAAGAGTGCCAGGAAACACTTCCTGAAGAATGCCCCGTTCCGACCAAGCTTTCACTGACGAATTTTATTCTATGTCCTCTTGATTCCTCTCGCAGATGAGCAACATAAAAATTGATCAACAATCCCACTTGTTTGCCGCTCAAGCGCATGTACGAAAGTAGTTGAGCTTGATGGAACAGGGTGAATCGTTACCCGCCCCGTCGCACTTAGGCGTGCCTGCCATTTCGATGAAACTGAGTCTTTTCGGCCGAGTCGAAGGTCGGGTGGCCCATTCTAGTCTTTCCCGCTTTTGGAAAGACAGAGTGGCCTTAGACATTACCGGCCACCCCGTGTCTCGCCGTTTTTGCGAAACGTGGGAATCGCATTGTTTGACGCTTATGTGTAGGGCGGACACTCCTGTCCGCCGCCTTTGACTTTTAAGTGAAGAACGGACAGCCGAGGGCGGCTGTCCTGCGTGAGCGTATTCAGCACAAAATAATACGCGAACCCTTCGGGAAGCTCAGGGCAGTTACGGGGCACCAGACAAACTCGCCCTACTCAAGCCAAAAGAAGACTTGAATGGGCCACTCGTCCCGTCCCACGTTTCGCACAGAACGCGAGAACCTGAGGCATCGGGCACGCGCAAGATCCCTCGACTCGCTGGTGAAAGCGCGAGTCCTCGGGATGACGTTCGTTATCAAATGTGAAACATGGCTCTTCCTCTTACGCAGGATAATAATTTGGTGGAGGTGGCCATCTGGCTGCGGTTTGTGGGAACTTTCATTCCCACTATTGCCCTTCCGATTTCCTGTTACGAATGTCTTCTTGTTTTGATCTTCTCTGGCTGGGGTAATATGTATGCACGTCCGTTATGGAGTCCCCCGCGAACCACCCGGCTCACTCCGGCCGCGAGTTTCGACCCGCTCCGCTCACCCGTCGCCGCAGCGTGCGGCAGAAGGTGCACATCCCCGCCTACGCGAATCTCAATGGCAGCCGTAGCGGGATGGTCCTCGATTTAAATGAAATCGTGGATATCAGCGAAGACGGCATGTGCATTCAGACCTCGACGCCGTTGACGCCAAACAGAAGTCTGCCGGTGTCGTTGGACCTGGCGGAGACCAAGGCTTTCATTCACACTACGGGTCTTGTGGTTTGGACGAACAAGTCGGGACGCGCAGGATTGAAATTTCCCGAGCTGCCGCCCCAATCTCGTCATCAACTCCAGGAATGGCTCTTTGCCAATACCATTGCCGCTTACCTGCACAATGGACCAGAAAGTATTGAACCGGGTGTCCATCAAGACGCGTGGAAAGCGAAACCCGCACCTGCTATTGCAATCCCTGAACAGAAAAACTTGGTGACCGAAGAGGTCGTCCATAAGAAAGAGAGTGCTTCGGCGGATGTCGTAAATGATGCGTCGCTGGAAGTTGCTTCACCGCAGTTTGAGCCTGCCGCGCCTCTGGATTACACGGCGCTGTTGACAGGCCTCACCGCAGTTCAGAGAGAAGTGGAAACGCTCGCTTCCGATCAATCGGAGGTCTTACGAGTCATTACCGGTTGTGCGCTCACGTTTACGCGAGCTACCGGTGCGGCTATTGCCCTGTCGGACGAACGCGAGTTGCAGGCGGAAGTAATGACATGCGTCGCCGTGGCTGGCTGCGATGCTCCTCCTTTAGATTCGCAATTACAAGTTGGGGCAGGCTTTTCTGGTGAGTGTGTGCGCAGCAGGACTCTTCTCAGTTGTAAAGATGCTGAAACCGATTCTCGTGTGGATCATGAAACCTGTCGTGCATTGGGAATCCGATCCATGATCGCTGTTCCGGTGATCGTGAACGATGCTCCGGTTGGTCTTTTAGAGGTGTTTTCCCCTGATCCACATGCATTCACCGATAACGATTGCATGGTACTCGACCGCCTGGCCAAGATGATTGCTGGCTTCATTTTTAAAGCGAATGAGCTTCGCACACAATCTTCGGCCTCCATGCTTTTTGGGCAAAATATATTCCCGTCGATGGGGTCTTTGGCCAATGAAGCTAATCCGAGCGAAAGCTCGGCCGAGTCCACGAATGACAAATATTCCAAAGCTCTGTTAATCGCTGCCGCTGTGACGTTGTTGATCGTTCTACTTTGGTTATTCGCTTCCCATGCAAAGAGCCGGGCTGGCGTTGGTGAATCTCAAGGTATAGCCAGCTCGGCAGCAGAGGCTCCTGCCTTATCGCCTAATTCCTCTCAGACTATTCTAGTAAACGATCTTGAGGGCCTACGTAAGCTGGCCGCGCGAGGAGATGCGACCGCCCAGTATGCTTTGGGTGTGCGCTATGCCACAGGCGAAGAGGTCAAACAGGATGACTCCCAGGCGTTCGCATGGTTCACCAAAGCCGCCGAGCAAGGGAGTGTTTCCGCACAAGCCACCTTGGGAGCCTACTACTGGGCTGGAAGAGGGGTTCCGCAAGATTTAAAGAAAGCTTATTTCTGGGCAGTTCTGGCGCAAGCCGGAGGAGATGTGGGAAGTAAATACCGCACAGCCGTGTTGGCCTCGCGCTTGAGTCGTAGCCAAATTATTGCTGCCCAGCAACAAGCCGATGAGTGGATCAAAGATCACAAATTGTCAGCTAAGAATTGACAGCCAGATATACCGGAAGAAGCTCTACGCTATTAATTCGGGCTTCTCGACGGTTGAAACTGTCCATCCGCCGGGTTTCAACGCGTGATTGATGAAGTAAGCCACAACCCCTGCGCCGATAAGAATCATCCCGAAGGCGAACGAGCTCATTCCCAACACCTGCTCGGTCTCGCTGCGAACGATAGAAAAGCCGAGCAGCAACATCGGAGCTATGCCAACGGCAATCGCTCCAAAAAGACCGCCCGGAACGCGGAAAGCTCGAGGCAGTTCGGGCTCACGAATCCGCAAGAATATCAGTGCCAGGAATTCAAGTCCCAGACTGCATCCGTAGAGTAGGATATCGATTGTCACCAGCCGCTGAAAACCCAACCCCAGGCACATGGCCCAGCCGACCGCGCACACAATAATGGCCACCCAAGGAGCGCGAGTTTTAGGATGCAGCTTGCCGAACACTTTCGGCAACATGCCATCTTGCGCCATCGCCAGTGGCAGACGCGAGTAGCTCATCACCAGCGCATTGAACATGCCGAAAGCGCTAATCATTCCACCTGCGACAAGCCCGATCCGGAGTAGCGGCCCACCAAGCATTCCAGCGATATCCGCCCATGAACCTGTCTCCCAGGCGCTGGCGTGAAGACCAGTCATCCAGACTGCCGCCACTGGGAGGATATAGCTTGCAGCCACAATCGCGACGGCTACCAGCATGGCTCGTGGGTAAGTACGCTGAGGACGCTCAACTTCGGCGGCGATGGTCGACGCATTATCCCAGCCCATGTAATTCCACATTGCAATCAGCAACCCGCCAATCATGTCTACCTTTGAAGTGGTGGGCGCAGTTACTGCATGCAGTAACGCTCCATACTTAAAGGGAGCGAGGAATAACATGAGCACAAACGGCGAAGACAATAGAAAGAACAGCCACAGCGAAGTCGTAGAGACGACCCTCACGCCAGCAATGTTAAGCAGAGCACAGGCTGTGACAACTGCGACTCCCACCATCACGCCACGATGTCCTTCGGCAAACCAGGGGAACATACGTGTTAGATAAAGGACGAATAGGGTGGGATAAATTGCCATATCGAAAATCGAGGCTACCAACGAAAGCCATGCTTCCTGAAATCCCCAGAAGTTTCCCATTGCGCGGCGCACCCATGCGTAATATCCGCCCTCGCTGGGCAGAGCGCTTGAGAGTTCGCCGATCATGAAGGCTGTAGGAAGACTCCAAATAACCGGAGTCAGCAGCAAAATTACAATCGCCCGCCAATATCCGGCGCCATGCACGATGTCTTCTGTGCCGTAAGTTCCGCCTGAAACCATAAAGAAGGTGGCGGCTACCAAAGGCCAGAGCGTGAGGCGAACCGATTTTTTTGGGGGGACAATTGAGGGGGGATTCTGCCGGGAAGCAGTGGATATGCTAGCTGTTGCCAATTTCGATGTGTTCCTCCCTGTGCGATCCTTGCGCTCTCAACATTTGATGCTCTCGGAGCAAGTTCGCATTGTGAGCATACGGCAAATTAGATGCGATGTGGAAAAAATCAGAAGAATTTTTTCTCAACAGGACATAGTACAGAAGTAATCGTTCACACGATTGCCGTACGTTTCTCGCCGACGCACTTCGCCTCGCAATAGATTTAGTGGTGGTGGCATTCGGTTCGCATAAGTCAGAGCTGCGGACGAGGGCATACGCGCTATATAAGAAAAAGCAAGAGCGGCGGACAAGAGTGTCCGCCCCACACAAGCTCGTCACTACCGTCAAAAGCAGATTCCCTTCGGCTTCGCTCAGGGCAGGCTCTCTCACCTTCGGGAATGACAAATGGAGAGTGTGGCCATCCCACGTTTCGCACAGAACGCGAGAACCTGAGGCACCGTGCATGCGCAAGATCCCTCGACCCGCTGGTGAGAGCGCGGGTTCTCGGGATGACGTTCGTTATTAATGTGAAAACATGGCTCTCCTCTTTCTCAGGATGACAATTTGGTAGTTGGCATTCGGTTCGTTGTAAAGTCAAAGACCGCGGACGATGGCGTCCACGCTATATAAGAAAAAGCAAAAGCGGCGGACAAGAGTGTCCGCCCCACACAATTCTCATCACTACCGTCAAAAGCAGATTCCCTTCGGCTTCGCTCAGGGCAGGCTCAAGACGGCTGTCCTAATGAGGAAGATTTATTGCTCGGCCTGAATGCCTCCGTACTGCTTGAGCCACTTCAGCTCTTCTCTGACTTTGATCTTGCCGTGCCAGGGATTTTTATCCAGCGAATGACCTTCGCCCGGAAAGACGAGAAGCGTGCTGGGGATGCCCAAGTTATGCAGCGCATGGTCCAGCAGATAATCTTCGGCAACGGCGACGCGGATGTCATCGGCTCCGGCAACTAGATGCGTGGGCGTGCGGACTTTGTTCATCTGGAAAATAGCCGCTTCATCGTGATAACGCTGCGCTGCCTCCCAGGGAAGTCCGCCAAGATAATAGGCGTCGTCGAAAGTGGTATCGTCATTGCCCCAGTTGGCGACATGCTCGACCGCGCCTGCGCCGGTGACGGCTACCTTCCACTGAGTGGATTGAGTGATGAGCCAGTTGGTCATGTAGCCGCCATAGCTGTATCCGCCGACAGCGAGATGGTTGCGATCGGCGATGCCATCTTTCACAAGCGCATCGACACCTTCGAGAATGTCTTTGCCGGGACGCGAAACCAGCTGCGGAACGATTCCCTTAACGAAGTCGTCGCCATAGCCGCTGGAGCCGCGATAGTTCGGCTCGAAGACCAGCCATCCTTGATTGGCCGCGAGCCGGTCCCACTGATACCAGTCGGCCTCGAAGTGGTTGCCATCGGCATCGACGGGGCCGCCGTGAATGAAGGTAAACATCGGCAGATTTTTCGCTTCAAATTTTCCCGGAGGATACATCAACATGCCTTCGATAGTTGTTCCATCATCGGCCTTCCAGCGGTACGGTTTGCCCTTGGGCAAATCGCGTTCGGTGAACAGCTTGTTAAACGAGGTGATCGGCTTTGCATCCTGAAGTTTGTCGATGCTTTCGGCGAGATAAACTTCGGTTGGCTTTTCCAGAGTGGAGTGAATGAAAACTACTCGCGGAGAATTTTGTGCGGCATCGATGTGGTCGTAAGTCCCGGGCCATCCTGCTTGCCTGGAAAATGGCGCGGAAGATTTTGGCTGCGAGTAGAGCTGAACCTCGGTTCCCAAACGCCCGGTAGTGAGCAATGCGCCCTTATTCAGAAAAGCATAATGAGTAATTTCGCCGGCGAAGTCCGAGGCCCAGCGCTGGGTTGCGCCCGTCTCTGCATCGACCGAGTACATGCGCGGCTGGTTGTCTACGTACTTGCCTTCGACGGATCCAATCTCGACGTTGAAGAAGACGTGCTTGCTCTCTTTGTCCCAGCGAATATCGCGTTCCTGAGCTTCGTTGTGAGTGAGTTGGTGAGGTTGTTGTGATGGAGAAGCGTTTGCCAAATCGATGGAGTAGATTTCGAACTCATCGATTTTTTCCTGGCGTTCGGAGACAGATTCGGTCACGAAGGCGAGCTTGCGGCCGTCGGGAGAAGCCTCCAATTGCTGGACGTGCCAAGGGGTGCTGGCAATCGCGCGCGAGCCGGGAGTCGCGTCGGATTCGTCATCGTCTTTAGTGTTGTCTTTGCTGTCTGAATTTCTGGCGGCGGCTTCGTCGTGTCTATGAATCGCGTCTGCGAGATCCAGGCTGAAGATCTGGTCTCCGCGCTCGGCGGCGCGATACTGATTTACATCTTTCCAGTCTTTTTTGTACGCATCTTTTTGTGCCTTGGTCCAAGGAGTACGGGTTGCGAAGTAGAGCGTGTGAGAATCAGCCGACCAAGCAAAGGCATGAACTTCCTCTTCGCCACGCGTGAGCGGAAACGCTTCGCCGCCCGAGGGCGAAATCAGATAAAGCTGCGCCGTATCCTCTTTAGCTTTGGCATCTTCGGAACTGGATTCGTCTTTATTGGGCGGCTTCCTTTCGGAGGAAAAAGCAATCCAGCGCCCATCGGGCGACCACTGCGGCGAGCTGTCGTGTCCGGATTGCGTGAGCTGGGTGAGCGTTCCGGCACCATTGTCGGTATCAGATAGCCCGCGATATAACCACAGATCGGTGCGAAAGATATTCTGATCCCAATCGGCGCGCTCGGTTGCGATTATGACGGAGCGTCCGTCTGGAGAGATCTTCGCGCTGGGAAAGCTGACCGCATTGAAGAATTCGTCGAGTGTGATCTTGGGCTTATCGGCAGCGAAGGTTGAGATGGAAAAGAAAAGAGCCAGGGAGAGGAGAACCAGGTATTTGGGCCGCATAGAGTTGTGTCGGATGAAGATATACCACAACAACTCCGTTCGTAAATAGAAAGCAGGTCCTGCGCTCTGCTCAGGATGACAACTTATGGGAATTGCTGGGCCGAACTGTCACGAATTCGTGTTGATTATGCTTGACAACCCGCTACGGCGTGGCTACAAGTCATGTTGCTGAAGAATCTATATTTGGGAGAAACGCAGTGAATGCTATTTCGTCTAATCAATATGCTGGAGACGCTGGCCGCGTTCCAAAAGATGAATTATCTCGTCAATTTTCTGCTGTGCTTGAATCGCTGGCTCGGCACTACGAACTTGTTCCTCAAAAAACAGAAGGCTATTCGACAGAACCTGCGGATCGGAATGAGTGGTCTCAGCAAATACGGCTTGCAACGCTCTTAGCCTAGCCATCATCCGGAGCAACTGTTCTTGCTGAAGGCTGAAGGCCCGTAATAACGGTAATAAAATGTCGCGGGTCTCGTTTTCCATAACGACACCTATATCTTGTTTTGCCTGCCGGTTATTTTTAATGGGAACGAACTCGGTCGCCGGGTAGAAATCAGATACCACGCAGCCCATAATGCAATGGAGTAAATAGACATCACCCGGGGATACGAACCTTGACCTGGCATTTTTAATTATGAAGCCAGGATTAGCTACACGGTACGCCGAATCTGACAATTTGCAAGCGAAATGGTGAGGGGCATTTAAGCAGGTCCCATATCGAACAGCCGTGTGGATCGAGAAGCAAAAGCTGTGATTCCGCAAGGGAACTAACCTGGCTGGAAATAGTGACTAAACCGAAATTGTGGTTAAACCTGAGATCCGTGAAGAGAATGGCCGGTCTGTGATTTGTCCGCCAAACTCCGCTGCCCAGCGGCCCGGTAGAGAAGACTTGCAATGTGGACAAGTCCCGTCGGGAGTGAGGCGGTAGTCTTCGATGAGGTATCCGTAACGCTTGATGAGCAACTCACCGCAGTGTTGGCATTTCGTGTCTTCGAGGTCCGCGACTTTACCGGGCAGATTTCCAGCATAGATATAACGCAGTCCTGCTTCCTTGCCAATTTTGGCTGCGCGCAATAAATCTTCCGCACTCGTGTTGGGTGGGCCTGGCATTTTGTAATCCTTGTGGAACGCGGTTACGTGCCAGGGAATATCGGGCGAGACACTGGCAAGAAATTCCGTGAGTCCCTGCAGTTCTTCATCGGAGTTATTGAAACCGGGAATGAGCAAGGTCACGATCTCCAGCCAGATCCCCATGTGATGCAAACTGCGAATAGTTTCAAGGATGGGAGCGATGCGTCCGCCAAGCTCGTGATAGTGGCGGTCGCTAAAGCTCTTCAGATCGACTTTATAAAGATCGATCCAGGGACGCAGATATTCGAGCACTTGTGGGGTCGCGTTGCCGTTGGAAACGAATCCGGTGAGCAAGCCCGCAGCTTTGGCTTGCTTGAAAATTTCGACCGCCCATTCGCTCGTGATTAGTGGCTCGTTATACGTGCTAACTAAAACTTTCGCGCCTTGTTGCAAGGCATCTCTGACGAGCGCTTCGGGAGAGGCGTGCTCCGGAGGCGAAACCGCATTGGGATCGCGCAGTGCCTGCGAGGTCACCCAGTTCTGGCAATAGGAGCAGTGCAGATCGCATCCGAGCATGCCGAAGCTGTAGGCGAGCGCACCGGGATAGGCGTGAAAGAATGGCTTCTTCTCAATGGGATCGCACTGCACTCCGCCGACATATCCCCAGGGCACGTAGAGAGTTCCACCCTGGTTGTAGCGGACCTTGCAAACTCCGGCCTGACCTTCGGGTATAGGACAACAATGTCCGCAGGCAAAACAACGCAACCGATTGCGATCAAGCTTCTCGTAAAGACGGGGATCGGCTTCACGAACGTTGCGGTTGAGGACATCACGAAGAGTAGCCACAGCGGAACCTTAAGAATATTGTAACGCTGTAGGTCGATGAGGTTTGTGGAATATGGAATGACATGGCATTTAAAAACCGAAAGAATCCGTATCTGTTCCGTGAACCCGCCATACAATGTTGAAACTCATCAACATTGGGATGGGATCATTAATCCCTAACTGCAAGGAAGATCGTGGCGAGCTTGGCGGTCTTCGCAGCCCGTAAAAAATCTCGCAGTCAAGCTCAACGCGAACCTGGACGCTACGCTAAATCCGATCTGATCGCCAATATCAATCACGGTGGTTTTATAGGTAGGGATCCCTCGTCCGGCTGGAGAAAACGCCGGCCTTCGGGATGACACCTATAGGAATTGGATTAGGAATTATGTAAATTGCAGCAGATCAGAGCTCGCAATAGGTAGTTGTGTGAAATCTACTATGTTTTATTGATTATTGAGATACTATCTGTCAGGCAAAACTTATGGCTTCCAAGCGCAAATCCAAAGGCGCGTACATGATTTCGGCAGTCGCCGAGATGTATGGCATACATCCGCAAACTTTGCGTCTCTATGAACGCGAGGGATTGCTGAAACCTTCCCGTACGGAAGGCAACACACGTCTTTATACAGACGAAGATTTGCAACGGCTCGAATTTATTCTTTCTCTGGCGCGCGATCTGGGAGTGAACATCAGCGGTATGGCGATCATTTTACAAATGCGCGAGCGCATGGAAGAGATGCAGCGCCAAATTCAGGATTTCGTAAAGTATATTCAGGAAGAAGTACTCTCGCGGGCCAGCGCAGCAGCCGATCCGTCGAAAGGCGCAATGGTTCCGCTGCGCCGGCCATTTATTACTCCGACAACGACCAAAAAGAATAAGAGTTAAAAAGAAGCGGAATCATTTTCCCGCCCGCTTTCAGTCAGCGGCACCGGATCGCCGCTCGGGTATGGGAATAGCATTGACTTGCTCGCGCAGCCGTTGGATGTGTTCGCTCAAGGCAGCCCTGAGTTCCTTGATGGCTTGTTCCATCTCCGCATCTTCTTTTGCCGATATCGCCTTGGCGCACAACTCCTGGATGTGGTTTTCCATGCGGGGAGACATGAGAAAGCATCTCACGTATCGCCACGGTGTTTGATACAGGAAAAGCTGTATTGTCGCCCGATTGCACTGGGCGCATTACAGACTTTGGGATGCTCCCATGACCGGAAAGCCAAGTACGAATCTGAGCGGCACGGTAGAAAAGATCATCAAGTCTGTCAATCCAGCCGACCCGGAAAAAGTTGAAATTGCAGTGGAACAAGCTGAGCATCTTTATCGAGAAGTTCGAGTTGAGAACAAGCTGACTAATTCTGATGGAGAGACCGTGAAGCTAAAACCGGGGGCGCAGGTCGATATCGTGATAGAGGCGGACCGGGAACATACAACAAAACCAGATGAGCCTGAGAAAGATTGAAGAACCCACCTAAGGCTGGATCATCATTATCACCACGGAGGACAGAGAGGACACGGGCGAGACGAAAGCTTCTCAAGTTTTGCATCTTAAGTTCAAGATTCCCCCAGCGCCACACAAAACTGTAGCATGCAGCCGGGTAAACGTTTACTATATGGCGGAATTCCTGGAGGCAATCGATGCGTGGACGACGGCAATTCATTCGTGATACCGCCTTGGGGGCAGGTGCGCTCCTTTTCAGTAGATACTCTCCTTTTAGTTGGGGAGCGGATACCCAAGTGTCCGATTCGCGGATCGAGGTGCTTTTAGGCGAACCGCTGGGAACTATTTCTCCTAATATTTACGGACACTTTGTCGAAAACCTTAGCGGTGTGGTTTATGACGGCATTTGGGTAGGTGAGAATTCCAAAGTCCCAAATGTAAATGGCATGCGCCGCGAACTCATCGAGGAGATGAAAAAGATTAAAGCGCCGGTAGTGCGTTTTCCCGGCGGTTGTTTTGCCGATAGCTATGACTGGCGCGATGGCATTGGTCCCGCAGACAAACGTCCGCGGAGAACCAACTTCTGGGCTGATGGCGAAAGCAGCGCCGCTCCCGCCAGTCATAAGTACGATCCCAATCAGTTCGGGACAAATGAATTCCTGCATTTCTGCAAATTGATTGGAAGCCAAGGTTACCTTGCCGCCAACGTTCGCAGCCTTCCTGCTGAGGAATTTTATCGCTGGGTGGAATACTGCAATTCGCCTGCGGGCAGTACGACTTTAGCGGACACGCGTGCTGCGGCGGGATTTACAGAACCCTTTGGAGTTCGTTTCTGGGGTGTGGGCAACGAGTCGTGGGGTTGCGGTGGCAATTTCACGCCAGAAGAATATGGAGAGCAATTCCGCAGATATACGACATGGGTGCCGCGATATGGCCAGGAATTATCATTCATTGCGTCCGGACCTAACGTGGAAGAGTGGAACTGGACGCGCGGCTTTTTAGAGGAAGTTGCGAAGAAAGGGCCGTCTGCGTTGCACGATGTTTACGGAATTGCGTTGCACCACTATGCATGGAACCTGAGCCGAGGGCGCACCGAAAATTGGATAGAAGGCAAAGGCGACGCGCTCAAATTCGAAGCGGTGGATTGGTATGAGCTCTTGCGCCAAGGTGACCGGATGGAAGGTTTGATTGAAGGCCATTGGCAGGTCATGGGAGAGATTGACAAGGAGCATGACATCAAATTGATCGTTGACGAGTGGGGCCCCTGGTACCGGCCGGGAAGCGAGGCTACTCCGGGGGATCAACTGGAGCAAATGCCAACAATGCGGGATGCCGTTTTTAGCGGCATGACGCTTGACATCTTTAACCGCCATCCTGAAAAAGTTGCGATGGCTAATTGCGCGCAGCTGATTAATTGTCTAAACAGCCTCTACCTGGCGCATGAAGATAAATTTTGTGTTACCCCGGTGGGTCACGTGATGAGCATGTATGCAGCACATCAAGGTGGCCAAGCTTTGCGGACTGTTTTTTCTTCCCCGACCGTCAATTACGAACGCGACAATAAGCCAGCAATATTTTGGGGACTGAAAGGATCAGCTTCTCTTCGAAACAAGGAACTTGTCCTCACTGTGGTAAACCCGCATGTGAGTGAAGCACGGGAGACTGAGATAGGAGTGCGTGGCGCGAGTCTGAACTCCGGACAAGTTACTGTGCTGACGAACGCCGATATTCATGCTCACAATACGTTTGAGCAAAGAAATGTTGTGAGTCCGCAGAGCAAAGATATAAAGGTCCATGGGAAAATGCTCAACTGGACATTTCCACCAGCTTCGGTTACGAAATTGGTTTTGACTTTGGCGTAAAACAAAAACCGTGATGGAGGCATTCTGAAAAAGAGCGTTCAATTCGCCGCTCTGTTTGTGTTTTTCGTAAGCTTCGCTAGTCCCCAGGTATTTGCCGAGTCTGGCAAACCATGGTCTGCGACACGGGCGAATCGCTGGTATGCAAGTCAACCCTGGTTAGTGGGCAGCAACTTTATTCCCAGCACCGCGATCAATGAACTCGAAATGTGGCAGGCGGACACTTTTGATCTGCCGACTATCGATAGGGAGCTGGGATGGGCGCAGGCACTCGGCATGAATACCATGCGGGTGTTCCTGCACAACTTGTTGTGGCAGGAAGATTCTGCGAAGTTTCTAGATGAACTGGATCAATTTCTTGCTGTCGCGGATAAGCACCATATAAAGATAACGTTTGTTTTGCTGGATTCGGTGTGGGATCCGAATCCTAAAGCGGGGAAGCAGCGGAAGCCGCGGCCATTCGTACACAACTCGGGATGGGTGCAGGCTCCGGGCGCGGATCTTTTAAAGAATCAAGCCCGCTGGGATGCTGAACTCAAGCCTTATATTGTAGGAGTCGTCCGGCATTTGGCGAATGATCGACGCGTCCTCATGTGGGATGTAATGAATGAGCCGGATAATGACAACCCTTCTTACAAGCATGAGGAATTGCCGGACAAGGCAGCGAGAGCGCTGGTCCTGCTGAAAAAAGAATGGGGGTGGATAAGGAGTGCGAATCCATCGCAGCCTTTGACTAGCGGAGTGTGGAAAGGGGATTGGAGCAGTGACGCAGAACTGAGCGACATGGAACGCTTCCAATTGCAGAACTCCGATGTCATCACTTTTCACGACTATGATCCGCCGGAAGTGATGCAGCACCGGATTCATTCTCTCCGTCGTTTTCATCGTCCCATTATTTGTACCGAGTATATGGCTCGCCCGAAGGGGAGCACGTTTGCCGTGATTCTTCCTCTACTCAAGAGGGAAAAAGTGGGTGCGTATAACTGGGGATTCGTAAGCGGAAAATCCCAAACGATCTATCCCTGGGATTCTTGGGATAAGGCGTACACGAGTGAGCCCGAAGTGTGGTTCCACGATATTTTCCGAAAAGATGGAAGCCCGTACGATCCGAGGGAGACCAAGCTGATTCAGCAACTGACAATCGCGTCGAATCCTACGAACCAGGAAACTGTACATGCGCAATATCAGTGATAGGGGCTTAGGTTGCAGCCCTCACTGGCTCAGCAAACGTATTCTCAATATGCTATGATGCCCGCGAAACAGTACTCCTGATTCTCATGGATATCCGCGAAATCGCAAGGCGCGCAAAAGTTTCCACCGCGACAGTTTCGCGCGCCATTAACCGGGTTCCTACGGTTGATCCGCAACTTGCAAAACGGGTTTTGAAAGTCGTCGAAGAGCGAGGCTATTATCCCAATTCGCAGGCCCGCGCGCTTGTCTCCGGCAAAAGCCGCACATTCGGTCTGATTGTTTCCGAAATCACAAATCCATTTTTCCCGGAGATTGTGCAGTCATTTGAAGACATTGCGGTGCGGCACAACTACGAGATTCTCCTTACTTCCACCGTGCATGATCCGAAGCGCATGAATCTCGCCGTTCGACGAATGATTGAGCGCAGGGTAGACGGTGTTGCGATTCTGACGTTCGGCACCGAAGAATCGCTTATAGAAGATCTTCGATTTCGTAAAATCCCGCTGGTCTTTATCGATGTGGCTCCCGATGTCACGGGAATGAGCAATATCCGCGTTAACTATTTGCATGGCATTCGCCAGGCAGTACAGCATCTGGCCGCATTGAGGCATACGCAAATAGCATTTGTGACGGGGCCTTTATATCTCAAATCGGCATTGGCCAGGAGAACCGCATTCAAGTCGTCAATGAGAGAGATTGGGTTGGATGTTCCCGCAGAGTTAATTGTCGAGGGAGATCACACCATGGAAGGTGGTATGCGCGCTTTGGTGGAACTGATGAAAGGCCGAAATCGCCCGACTGCGGTTCTATGCTCGAATGACATGACAGCCATTGGCGTCCTGCGGCAAGCATATGAAGATAAGATCGATATCCCGGGAGAGTTATCACTGGTAGGATTCGACGATATCCGGTTGGCACAGTTCACGACTCCTCCGTTGACAACAATTCAGATGTCGCAAACTCAGCTTGCGGAACTTGCATTTAAAGCCTTAATAACGGAAGTAGAGAGAGAGCCGGTTTCGCGAAAGACCTCAAAGACAAAAAGAAATGAATATGAACTGATGACGAACCTTATATTGCGGCGCTCAACCGCTCTTGCTGCGCGATCGAGTTCTGCGGGAAAATTTGCCAAAAAAAGGGAGTGTTGGCCGGAGCGCAGGGATTGTTCGAGAATGCGTTAAGCGAATTAAAATTCAGGGAAAAGGTTTAGGTAAACGATTACTCGCATAAAGGATCTAGTCACAATTTCATGATGCTCCTGGAAACTTTACGCGAGGAAGTATTAGAGGCCAACTTGGAACTAGTCCGCAACGGCCTCGTGTTGTATACCTTTGGCAATGCAAGCGGTATTTCGCGCGACGAGAATTTGGTTGTGATTAAGCCGAGCGGAGTTCCTTACGAAAGCATGAAACCTGAAGACCTGGTAGTCACCGATCTCGAAGGTCAAATTATTGAGGGTAGCTTTCGGCCCTCCTCCGATTTACCCACCCATCTTGTGCTCTACAAGGCATTTCCAAAAATCGGCGGCGTGGTTCACACCCATTCGGAATATGCCACCGCCTGGGCGCAGGCCCGAAAAAACATCCCCTGCTTCGGGACGACTCATGCCGATTATTTTTATGGTCCGGTTCCAGTGACTGATGCCATAAAGGACGAAGATATTGCGTCAGAATACGAGAAGAATACCGGACACGAAATTGTTCGGTCGTTTCATAAGCAAAGCTACGAAGATATTCCCGCGGTTTTGGTCGCCAATCATGGGCCGTTTGCATGGGGGGCCACACCGAAATCAGCAGCGCACAATGCAGTAATACTCGAGGCAGTCGCTCGAACAGCGTACTTCACGACTACTTTGAATGCTGATGCTCCTGCAATCGGACGTCAGTTGCACGACAAACACTATCTGAGAAAGCACGGAAGCGGCGCCTATTACGGTCAATCAAAGGATAAAAAATGATGCCTGCTGTAGCCATGTTTGCTACGACAAGACTTGTGCATTTATCTGCGGTAGATGTTGCGATAATCGTTTTTTACTTCGCGCTGGTTCTGGCCATTGGTTTCTATTTACGCGGCCGTGCGAACACTGGCGAAGATTTCTTTATGGCGGGACGCGAGATGACGGCCTGGGTTGCCGGCTTGAGTTTCCTGTCCGCGAATCTAGGCGCGCTGGAGTTGATGGGATGGGCGGGCTCGGCCTACCAGTATGGAATTCTCGCAACGCATTGGTATTGGATTGGCGCCATTCCGGCCATGCTATTTCTCGCGTTGGTAATGATGCCGTTCTACTACATTTCGAAAACCCACTCCGTCCCCGGATATTTGAAGTTGCGTTTTGGTGAATCGAGCCGGGCCTTGTCCGCCGTTTCTTTTGCTTTCATGACAGTGCTGATGAGCGGCGTTAACATGTTTGCCATGGCCAAGGTCATGCAAATCGTGCTGGGCTGGGATATCAATTTCAGCATCTGGGTTTCATCGCTCACCGTGGCAATCTATGTATCTTTAGGCGGGCTACGATCGGCCATCTTTAATGAAGTGTTGCAGTTTTTTCTCATCTGGGCCGGTGCGCTGCTGATCCCAATTCTTGGCTTATATGAAACTGGCGGTTGGAGCAATCTCAAAGTCCTAATCGCGCATCGAGCTTCGGAGCAATACGTTCACCTCTGGTCGGGATTGGGCTCCTTCACTACCAACCCTATGGGTATTCACTGGACGGGCATTGTGTTCGGTTTGGGCGCAATTATCTCCATGGGCTACTGGACTACGGATTTTCTGGTGGTGCAGCGCATTCTTGCCGCAAAAGATATTCGTAGCGCGGAAATGGCCCCCATTATCGGAGCGGGATTCAAGATGTTTGTACCGCTCATCGTGATTTTGCCTGGACTGCTCGGCCTGGCAGTTCTCCCGATGAAGTTGACGGGCGAAGCCATGGCAGCCGCGACCGGAGGCCATAGCTATAACGACGTTCTTCCGCTGATGCTCGCTCGCTACTGCGGACCGGGGCTACTCGGGCTTGGAATCACCGCGCTTATTGCGGGCTTCATGTCCGGCATGGCTGGAAACGTGAGCGCCTTTACGACCGTTTGGACTTATGACATTTATCGTCCACTGATCAACAGCAAGGGAAGCGACCATCACTATGTGAATATGGGACGCTGGACGACCGTCATTGGCGTGCTCATTAGCGTAGGCACTGCATATTTAGTGATGCAATTTGCCAGCATCATGGATTATGTGCAGGCTTTGTTCAGTTTCTTCATTGCCCCGCTTTTCGGAACGGTTGTGCTCGGAATGCTTTGGAAACGAGCGACAGGCCCTGCGGGTTTTTGGGGATTGCTTTGCGGCACCCTCTCCTCGATCAGTATGTGGGCATGGGTGAAGGTGGATCCTTCCGCGCTTCGCTATGTGGCGCTTTCTCCAAATGCCAAAGCTCTTGCCCAGGATATGTATCAAGCCCTATGGTCCTTTATAGTGTGCGTGATTGTGACGGTAGTCGTGAGTCTGGCTACGAAGCCCAAGCCTGAAGCGGAACTAGCCGGTCTGGTTTATGGCCTGACCGAAGTTCCCTCGATAGGGAATGTGCCCTTTTATCAAAAGCCGCTTTTCTGGGCTGGCGTGGTCGTGGTGGTTTTCTTTATTTTGAACATTATTTTCTGGTAAGTGGAGGTTGGTAAAACATGGTTTCAATCTGGTTTTTTATTGGCATCTCGCTTGCCGTGAATGGCGCATTGATTTTAGCCGCAGGCATTTACCAACTGGTAAATCCGCCGGAAATTCCTGGGGTGGTGCTTTTTAATTTGCATGCGGGTATTTGGTGGGGAGCGACATTGCTATTCATCGGACTCGTTTATTGCCTTCGATTCCGTCCACGCCGGCACGCTTAGATCCGGCTATTTCATAAGGGAGTTCTATGTCGCCGAAAAAAATGACCATGGGCCTGATTGTAGGCAACCGTGGTTTCTTTCCTGATCACTTGGCCAAAAGCGGCCGCGAAGAAATACTCCGAGTACTGGCAGGAGCTGGGATTGACGTGGTTGCGCTGACGCCGGAAGAGAGCAAATACGGTGCGGTAGAAACCCGGGAAGAATCCCGCCGTTGTGCGGAACTGTTCAAGCGTAACCGTGAGCGCATTGATGGAATCATAGTCACTCTGCCGAACTTTGGGGAAGAACGCGCTATCGCCGACACCTTGCGGCTCGCGGACCTGCGCGTGCCGGTGTTGATTCAGGCCACGCCGGATGATCCGAAGAAGATGACCATCGCATTCCGCCGCGACAGTTTTTGCGGAAAGATGTCAGCCTGTAACAATCTCAAACAGTATGGCATTCCATACTCAATTACGAGCCTGCATACAGAGGCTCCTGATTCTCCAGAGTTCGCCGCAGATCTGGCATGGTTTTCTTCCGTTTGCCGTGTAGTAAACGGTTTCCGGAACTTGCGGGTTGGAGCTATTGGAGCGCGTCCAACCGCCTTCAATACTGTCCGCTACAGTGAAAAAATTCTGGAAGCAAACGGAATTTCAATCGAAACGCTGGATTTGTCTGAAGTGCTCGGCCGCATCGAACGCATGAAGGACAACGATGATCTCGCCCAAGCCAAGCTTGCTTCCATTAAAAAATATGTGGATTCAAGTAATGTGCCGGAAGCAGCGCTGTTGAAAATGGCCAAGCTCGGAGCGGTTGTAGATCACTGGATGGCCACAACCGAAGTTGCAATTAGTGCGGTGCAATGCTGGACTTCAATCGAGGAAAATCTCGGCATCGTTCCTTGCACGGTGATGAGCATGATGAGCGACAGCTTGCTTTCCAGCGCGTGTGAAGTGGATATCTGCGGTGTGCTCGGGATGCATGCTCTTCGGTTGGCTTCAGAGACTCCCTCTGCGTTGCTCGATTGGAATAACAATTACGGCTCAGATCCCAACAAGGCTGTTTGTTTCCACTGCTCAAATTTACCGAAGCATTTTTTTCGTTCGGTGAAGATGGACTACCAGGCCATCATCGCAGGCACGGTTGGAATCGAAAATACTTATGGCACCTGTGTGGGAGTGGTGAAGCCGGGCGCCATGAGTTTTGCCCGTTTCTCGACCGACGACACTGCCGGCAAAATGCGCGGATACGTGGGAGAGGGCGCGTTCACCGACGACCCGCTGAATACTTTCGGTGGCGCTGGAGTCGTAGAAATTCCAGACATGCAAAAACTGCTGCGCTTTATCTGCGAACGAGGCTTCGAACATCATGTCGCAGCCAATCTATCTACCGTCGCGTCTGCGGTGCATGAGGCCGCTACTCGCTATCTTGGTTGGGACATGTACTGGCACGAAAAACAATAATGGAGCTTTCTGATGGCGATTGTGGCTGGAGTTGATTTTGGAACTCTGAGCGTGCGTGTTTCTATCGTTGATAGCGAACGCGGACTGCTGAGTTCAGCTGTCGTGGAATATCCTTTGCACAGGAAGCGCGAAGACCCAGAGTACGCAACGCAATCGCATGAAGATCATATGCGTGCTCTGGCTGCGGCAACCCACGAAGCCGTCAGGACTTCTGGCATGCCGGGAGATCGAGTAGAAGCGATCGCTCTCGATACTACAGGTTCCTCGGTGATTCCCGTTGATAAAAACCTTAAGCCGCTTGGCGAATACTATCTCTGGTGCGACCACCGCGCGAAGGGCGAGGCCGCCGAAATTACCGAAGCCGCACACCGTGAGGGGTTGGAAGCAATTAAATGGTGCGGCGGTGTGTATTCATCGGAGTGGGGATTTTCGAAGTTGCTGCACTGGCTCCGCCACAATCCCACAAAACGTTCGGAGTTCGCGTCTGCATTTGAGCACTGCGATATGGTTTCGGCGACCCTGTGCGGCATCACTGACCCAAAAAAGGTGAAGCGCAGTATTTGTGCGATGGGCCACAAATGGTTGTGGAACGCATCTCTGGGCGGTTTGCCTCCACAGGAATTCCTTAGCAATGTCGATCCTTTATTCGCAGGAGTTCGGGAGAAACTCGACGGCGAGTATGCCACGTCCGATCAGATCGAAGGAAAACTCTCGCCCTATTGGGCTGAGCAGTTGGGACTGAAGGCTGGTATTCCGATTCCGGTTGGAGCATTCGACGCGCATTGGGATGCGATTGGCGCCGGTTGCCGTACCGACGATATGGTGAATGTGATTGGCACGTCAACCTGCATCATTGGCATTACCCCTTCGGTTAACTTGGTGCCGGGAGTTTGTGGCGTGGTGCAGGGAAGTGTGCATCCACAACGAACTGGAATCGAGGCGGGACTTTCCGCTGTAGGAGATATCTTCGGCGCTATCGCTACGCGCGCGGGTACAGATGTGAACACGTTGAGTCGTGGCCTGGAAAACTATAAGGCGGGACAAACAGGTTTGCTGCGCATGACGTGGGACAACGGGGATCGCACCGTGCTAGTCAATCCGAATTTGCGCGGCATGACGCTAGGCTGGAATTTGCAAAGCACCGCACAGGATGAATTATTTGCAGCAATCGAAGGCACCGCTTTTCATACGCGAGTGATCCTTGACCGCATGGCGGAAAACGGAGTGGAAATTAAACGGGTAATCAATGCCGGAGGGATTCCGCAGAATAATTCCGTACTGAATCAGGTGTACGCCAACGTGCTGGGACGCCCGGTATTAGTTCCGAATAAAAAGCTCGTCAGTTTCGGCTCTGCAATTTTTGCGTTCCTCGCGGCTGGAACATTCAAGACTATCGAGGAAGCCCAGGACAAAATCTCTCCACCTTACACAGTCTATGAGCCGCAAAAGTCCGAGCAACTTGTGTACACAAACCTCTACGCGCTTTATCGCAAAATCTACTTTGCGTTTGGCCAGCCCGGAAACAGCGAACTCGCAGCCGTGCTCTCGGAGCTAATCCAAACCGCATCTTCCATACAGCAGAATATGCGAACTGCCAGCTAGGGCCGAGGCAAAGGCGCACCGAATAGAACCCGTACGAACCTGCTTAAGCCGCGCATTGGAGAGAGATGTTAATTATACCCCCTCAGAACAAAAGTTTTAACGCGAACTGGATCAGTCGCGGGTTGCTGTCCGGATTCGTTGACGATATCACTCCGAACCCATTATTTCCCGCGCCTGTGGGAGTACCGTTGAAACCAGTCCCAGGCACGCCGAATCGAGGATGATTAAATAGATTAAAGAATTCGGTCCGGAATTCCAGTCCAACTCTTTCAGTTATCGTGGTTCTTTTGAAAGCTGCGAAGTCGAAGTTGTTGATTCCCGGGGCTCGCAGTGTGGGGTCTACGCGCGATTCGTTGCCAAAACCCCAGGCTGGTGGTGGTGCAAAGCAGTTTGTATTAAACCACTGGGTAAGGCTACGATTGCCCGACTTATTGCACCCGGGTATAACGTCGGGACGGACATTCGAAACTCCTAAATTGGCATTCTCAAGGGGCGTCGCATTTCCAGCCCAGGTGATCTTTAGTGGAAAGCCGCGTTGGAAAGTCGTCACTCCATCAATACCCCACCCGGACACTGCTTTGTTGGTCACGCCGCTGGCTCCTCCTAGGAACTTCTTTCCACGACCGAAAGGCAGATCCAGCACGTAGCTAATAACCAAACGTTGAGAAACGTCCTGGGAAGAAAGTGATCGTTCTCCATTCAGATTGTTCCAGTCCTGTACCTGACCCACGCCACCGGTTGAACCCTCCAGCCAACTAGTAAGAGTGTCGGTGTTGCTCAGCAGCTTGGCGTTGGTATAGGCCACAAGCATGGTGCCGCCGCCCTGAAACCGGCGGGTTACCGTCGCCTGTAAGGAGTTGTAGTTACTGCTGCAACATCCATATCCAGCCAGACTTAATCCCGTGTACTGAGGATAGGGGCGATCAAGTTGTCCAATTGGAACAGTTGTGCCTTGCAGCGAGGGATCCGGACTCACTATAGGATTCGGATTAGTACCTGAAAATTGTTGATTAATCGTTGGGTTCTGTCCGGCAGCAGCTTGCGCGGCCGCCTGCGCAATGAATCTGTCCGGGATTTGGTTGATGTTAGTCGAGTATTGCTGTAGATGGACCCCGTGCGAACCCGCGTATGCGACATCCGCAAAGAAACCTGCGGGCAACTGACGTTGAATATTAAAATTATATTGTTCCACATAGCCAGGCTGCGGATGGGTGTATGGAGCCAATGTCGGAGAACCGTTTGTGGCGACGAAGTTCGAGATGTTTCCACTTCTACCTGGCGGAGGCAAAATTCCACTCGCCCCAAAGGGACCGGACGTACAGCCGGTCAGCGTTCCCGGCGCACCGCCGGAACCGAAATTGAAGGTGCAATTACTTTGGTCGAGAGTAGCATTTGGCGTAAGTCCTTGATCTAACGTCGCGTGGAACGGCGTAGTAGCAAGGTTAATTACATCATTGTCCGGATTCAGCCCGAAAGATACATAATTTGGAATCCAAAATATACCGTAACCTGCACGTATTACGGTCTTTGGGTCCGCGCTGAAGGCAAAGCCAATACGAGGAGAGAACTCGGTCTTATTCAGCGGTATGTTATTCCTACTGGAGTTGGGACCGGTCTTGACCAACATGGCGTCGCCGATACACTGAGATCCCGGCGTACCACTGCAACCCGTGACCGTCGCATTGACCGCAGTAGGATCAAAGTAGCTCAAGCGATCATAGCGGTCAGACCAAGGCCCTTGCAGCTCATATCGAAGGCCAAGATTTAATGTCAATTTGTTTGTGACATGCCACGTGTCGTTCCCGTAAAACGCGCGGTAGGTTTGGCGACCCGCAGTTTGAGCAGGAACTTGAGCCGCACCTTCTGTCTGGTTCACGAAGGAAGCAGGGCCGGGTTGAGCTAGGCCTAGTAAAAAGTCAGCAAATGCAAAGCCCCCGGTAGCTGGACTAGTTTGTGTGGGCAACCCGGTGCTGCTCGTCCATGCTCCGGAAAAACCGAAAGCCCCACTGGCGATATTGGTCTGGTAATAATTGTCCAGACCTAACTCATATTGCGCGCCGACCTGGAAAGTGTGTTTGCCGTGTATGACAGTCAAAGAAGGGGAGATATTGTATTGCGTATTATGGTCGCCAATAGCGCTGTTCCCCTGACTTCTTCCTACATCATTTGGGAACGGAAAAGCTGGCGTTGGAGGCGTCCGCATTATAGATGGAACCGCAGCGTTGTAGCTCGCTGGCCATCCAAGTTGCGTAAGATCGTAACCGGCGAGAAGTGGCCCTCGCAGGTAAATGAACCGGCTTGCTGAAATATTCAAGTCACCAATTATGTTTGGACTGAAGGCGTGGTTGACATCAATCGCGAGGGCTTTGGTGTGATAATTTTCAGCACAACGGTCCTGGCACAAGCCGGTACCGAAAGGATTGTTGGGAAGATCCAGAAGTCCAAAGTAGGAGAAGCGACCAAAGAGACGGGTTTTATCGCTAATGTTTTGGTCAACGCGGGCTACGAACTCATTGTTATTTCCACCGCTGCTACTCGCTGACGTAAAGTTGTTGGTAAGGGCACCCGGATTCGTAGGAGCAACAAAATATTTATTCCACAAGGTAAGCGCAGCCGGACTGAATTCTGAAGCAGGAATTATATTTCCGGCGTAGGCGGTTCGGCTGCCATTCGGTTGCACCGTGTATGGATCGTAAAGTTGAATTCCCTGCGCGAGCAATGCAGAAAAATCGCCAGTCTTAAATGCTGGCAACGGCACGGTAGTCACGTTAACAGCACCGGTGCGCAGCCGAAATTGTTCCCAACTCACGAAAAAGAAAGTCTTGTCTTTAATCACCGGCCCACCAACATTAAACCCGTACTGATTTTGAACATATGGAGGCGGTGTGTTGCTCTTACCATTCAATAGCTGATTCTGCTTGAAGAAATAATCATTCGAGTTCAGAACCTTATTGCGGAAGAATTCGTAGGCCTCGCCATGAAATGCATTGGTGCCGGATTTCGTGCTGAAGTTCGAAACACCGCCGGAAAACTTGCCCCATTCCGCGCCCAAGTTGTTGTATTGGACCTTAAATTCGCCGATTGAATCCTGCGTAGGAATTACGATTGGCAGATTGATATAGCCAATGTTGAGAGGTTGTCCGTCGAGATACTCAGCACTTTGATTGGCAAAAGAGCCGCCAACTTGATAATTGCCCCAGCTAAACGGATTCTGTCCCACTGGCGTTCCGCCGGAACCGCCTTGTGCTACGGCAGCCGGAGAAATCGTGATCAGATTGAAAATATTTCGACCATTCAAAGGCAGTTCGTTGGCTTTGCGCTCTTCAACGACTTGACCGAGTGATGACGTTTCCGCCTGAAGCAGAGGGGTCTCGCTGCTCACTTCAACTGTCTGTGTATCAGAACCAATCTGAAGGGCCGCATCGATGCGAGTACTCTGCTGGACTTGCACCTGAATGGGCTGGCGAGTGAGATGCTTAAAACCAGTCTTATCAATATCGAGACTATAGTTTCCCGGAATCACGTTTACGAAGGAATATTCCCCAGCTCCGTTCGTAGACTGAATTCTTTTTTCTGCAGTGCCCTGGTTAGTCAATGTTACTTGGACATCAGCCAAAGCAGCGCCAGAGGGATCGGTCACAGTACCGGCAACCGCTCCGTAGGTACTTTGTCCTTGCAGGAAAAGGGACGAGGAGAAGAGAAACCCGATGCAGAAAAACAGGGCCCAAGAGTTGCGGAATTGCATATCCACTCTCCAGTGCTTTGATAGCGGGAAAACTTGGTGAGTCTGACTCTGAATGATGAAGCTTGTCAATACTTTTCGAGAGTTGCTCAATGATTGCTGGCGAGCTACTTCTAAAGTCGTAAAGCCCGTTTCAACATATGGATGAACTACGAGAAGCACGATATGCTTGGGCGCAAGGAATATTAAGTTGCTGAAATATTTTTTGCGCGCATTATATATTTCGCTATCGGTTGCGTGTGTAGCGGCGCTTACCACACCTGTGTTCGAAGTCAGGGCGCTGCGTGGACTAGACTTCACCCTGCAAAATTCACCTACTCCGAAAAAATACCTCATTGAAACCATGCCTGGGGGAGTGGCCCTGCTTGACTACAACAATGACGGGCTGCTCGATATTTTTTTGGTCAATGGCGGAAAAATTACTTCTCCCATGCAAACTCCAGAGAATTTTGACCGGCGTGACTCGAAATACTGGAATCGTCTCTATCGGCAAAACAAAGACGGAAGTTTCACCGACGTTACTGAACAGGCGGGGCTAGCCAATGCTGGAGACGGAAATTACGGCATGGGTGTGGCAGTTGGAGATTACGACAACGACGGGTATCCCGATCTCTACGTCACCAACTACGGAAAAAACATTTTGTATCACAACAATCGCAATGGCACTTTCACTGATGTGACAGAGGGCGCAGGAGTATCTGGCGGTGGATGGTCAGTCTCGGCGGGATTTTTCGATTACGACAATGATGGCAAACTCGATCTTTTTGTAACCCGCTATATGATTTGGGACACAAAACACAGCAAAGACTGCGGAGGAAGCTTTCATACCTATTGTCCTCCGGAGGACTTTCCTGCAACCAGCAGCATCCTTTATCACAACAATGGTGACGGAACATTTACGGATGTGAGCGAACGCTCGGGCATTGCCGCGAAGAAGGGCCGAGCTTTGGGTGTGGCGTTTGCCGACTACGACAACGATGGCTTCCCTGACATATTCGTAGCGAATGACGGTATGCAGCAGTATCTATTTCACAATAACGGGAATGGAACTTTTACCGAGCGTGGCCTTGAGGCTGGTGCAGCGCTTTCCGAAGATGGCCGGCGGCTTTCTGGCATGGGAGTGGTTTTCCAAGACTACGATAATGACGGTCGACCTGACATCATTGTCACTGAATTGCCACGGGAGATTTATGGTGTATATCACAACGACGGCGATGGCTCATTCAGTTACCGCAGCCTGGAAACAGGGTTGGGTACGTTGTCGAGTGGAAGTTCCGGATGGGGCGTCGGCTTGGAAGATTTTGATAACGATGGATGGAAAGATCTATTCGTAGCGCAAAGTCACGTACTCGACAATGTCGAAAAGATCGATCCCTCGCTGCACTATTTACAATTACCCATGTTGGCCTTAAATCATAATGGCCGCTTCGAGCAAACGGATTCTGGCGTGACCTCGCCTATAGCGGCTCGCGGAGCGGCATTCGGCGACTTAAACAATGACGGGTGGGAAGACGTAGTAGTAACCGCGCTAGGCGATCATCCAAAAATTTTGATTAATCGTGGCGAAAAGCAGCATTGGCTTGTTATCTCGTTGCATGGAACACGCAGCAATCGCGATGGACTTGGCGCGCGCGTCCTCGTGAACGGACAAACAAGGTTTGCCACAATGGCTGGCAGTTATCTTTCTTCCAGCGACAAGCGTCTGCATTTCGGATTAGGAGCGGCGGAAACTGCGAAGGTGGATATCCAATGGCCTTCGGGAATTCGCCAAACGTTAAAAGATGTTCATGCCAATCAATTTTTAGAAGTACGAGAACCGGAGAAACCCTGATGGCACTTTGTCGATAAACGGTAAGTCTGTAGCAAATGCAGATTGCCGTGCGAGCCTTGATTGGCTTTTCCCCTCATAACTAATTAATATGTCCGCCGATGACCCGCGAGACCACGATTGATCCCCGGCAGGAGATTCTCCGCGCCGCTGCCCGTCTTTTCCAGCAACAGGGATACGACGGCACCTCCATGAACGATGTTGCCGCCGCTCTGAAGTTGAGCAAGGGCGGGCTCTATCATCACTTTCAAAGTAAGGACGAGATCCTTTTTGATTTGATGAATCATGCAATGGATATCACACAAGAACGAGTCATCAATCCTGCGCGTGGTATCACTGATCCAGAGGAGCGCCTGCGAACTTTGATCCGGCTGCATATCAGTGTTGTGCTCAGCGTGCGGGACCGGGAGATCACTGTGATGCTGCACGAAAATCATCCTCTTCCGCCGCCTTTAAGAAAGCGCATCAACGTCCGCAAGAAAGACTACGTACACTTCGTCGAAAGCCTGATTGCGGAAGTTCAGACTGCGCGCGGGTCGAAGCAAAACGTAAGCCCTAGGGCGGCTACGTTTGCATTGCTTGGAATGATTAATTGGATTTACCAGTGGTACAGACCAGAAGGAGCGTTGCGGGAAGAAAATCTGGTCCGGCAATACACCGAGATATTTTTCGCCGGGGCGCTGGGATAATTTCGGAAATGTACGGAAATTATCTTTTTCCGTTGCAAGACATACCCAGGATAACACGGCCTTCTGAGCTGATATAAAATTTGCCCAGTCAGCGGGGTGAATAATGTTCGTTCTTCATCGGCCCCTGGGTATTTTTTCTTGCTTCCTCCTTCTGAGTTCTCTTTGCGCTAGTCAAACAAAGCTTCACTTAGCGCCTTTGCCCAATGATCCATTGGAACTCGCCACGGGTTCAACTCAAATTGCCGATACCCCGGAACGGCGCGCATTAGTTTTAGGATTGCTGGAGCGGGCACGCCAAAATAATGCCATGCATACGCCCGGTGGCGCTCCCTTCACACTCAAAGCTTCTTTCAATTCGAGCGGGCAGAACCGCTATGTCGGACCCGGTGAAACAGAGGAAACCTGGATTTCGGGGGAACGATGGAGATGGACGGCGCGACTCGGCGACTATTCCCAACTTCGCATTTCTTACCGCGGCTTACCATACGATGAAAAATCACCAGGTCCGGCGCCGCTTCGATTACAGATGGCTCGCGCAGCGATCTTCTGGCCCGTGGCCGGCAATTTTGCCGCAGCCTCTCTGCGACTGGCTTCCGCTAAATGGGATGGCGTTGATGTGATGTGCATTCTACGTTCCGATGGAGAAGGTTCTAACCCAGAGAAATCAAATACTACAGTTGGGCGGCGGTGGGAAGAAACGGAATATTGCATCGATCCAAAATTGGGGTTGCTGCGGGCGTACTCCGACGCTCCCGGTATCTACACGGTTTTCGACTATAGCGATAGCTTGCATTTTCACGGGCGGACGCTTGCCCGGCAGATCTCAGTAGTCGAAGGTGGGAACACGATTTTGCAAATACATCTGGACAGTATTGAGGACCCAAATGAATCCGAGCCAAATCTTTTTGTTCCGTCTCCACAAATGCTGGCTCGCGGCCCGGGTCCATTCTTAATGGGTCGCATTCATTTTTCCCAGACTGCACCTGCTCCGACCGGACATGCGGGTGAGGTCCAGCCTGTGGTGGTGATTGCCAGTCTTGACAAAGACGGCAAGGTGCTTGAGGCGGAAGCGCTGCAAAATTCAGATTCGAGTTTAAGCAATGCGGCACTGGCGTTGGTGCAACATAGCACATATGCGCCGTCTAGTTCGGAACGACTCACGCAGAGAACTGCGTTCGTTGAAGTGAGATTCGTCGGAAAAGACTGAGCAAATGCCGCTCAGTCTTTCGGGGCTACTGCGTAGTATCCACTGCGGGCCTGGATTTTATAGTCTTTATTATTTGCGCGGATTTCCACTTTGCGGAAGGTTCCATCCCTAACTGGATTGGTTGACGAATATCCAATGTTGTACTGGCTGCGGAGTTCGTTGGCAATCTGGTCGAAGGCGGCTTTTAACTTTTCCATCTTGTTGCCTACTTCAATTACACGGCCACCGGTTTCCTGGGTCAATTTTTTCATTTCGCCTTCGCCGGAATATCCGCCAAAACCGTAAAATCCGCGATCGGCGCAGAGCAAAACATAAACGATGCTGTCGGATTTTTGCGCTGCCTCGACCGCATCTTTGATCCTGAGCTGGCTGCCTTGATCTTCTCCATCGGTGAGCAGGATCATCGCTTTCCGTCCTACTTGCTGGGCGAGTTCGTCGTGAGATGCGAGGTACACGGCATCGTAGAGCAGCGTACCGCGAGGACCATTCGCTTGCGGAACCGGACCGCCGCCCATTCCGGGAATACTTCCTCCTCCGCCTCCAGTATTAATGACAGCGCTGTTAAGTGCGACCTTGAGCAGGTGAGTATTATTTGTGAAGTCTTGCAACAAATTCACGTTGACGTCGAAGTCGAGAACGAAGGCGAGATCTTTGGGAGATAGAATCTGGCTCAGGAAATTTCCGCCAACTTCCTTTTCCATATCTAAAACGCGCATCTGGCTGCCGCTGGAATCAATGAGAATCCCGAGTGTAAGCGGAAGATTCGACTCTGCTGCGAAGTACTTGATAGTTTGAGGTTTACCATCTTCAAAAATTTGGAAATCAGTCTTGGCAAGATTGGGGATTAATGCTCCTCTTTTATCTTTCACATTAAAGAAGAGCTGCACCACGCCGACGTTAACTTTTAAGGTCTCGACCGATTGATCACTTTCGGGAGCCTGGTCGGCTTGCTGATCTTTTCCAGAAATAACAGGCTGATGAACTTCGCCATTGGAATCAGGCGCGTTGCTGGCCGGCTCAGGCGGCGCATTCCTGGGCGCTTGCGCCTGGATCAGGAGGCAGGTTCCTGCGAAGAAAACGAAGGCTGATAAGTAACGCAGGAACCTGAAAGCACAAACTCTTGGCATGAAGTGTTCTCTCGCTAATTTATTGGTAGTCTATTGATAATCTATTCCTTCAACCTTAGATGCACAAAAGTGGCCGTTCTTAGCATCTGAGTATCTGCAACTGAGTTTCGAGGCAGAGGAATACGATTTGACTGGAAATATGAAGAATCAGAAGCAGTTAAGTTGGGTCATTTGTGCAATCATCCTGGCTGGATTAGTGCTTTTTAAGCCGTTTTCTGCCGCCCAGAATCAAGCCCAATCAACATCTCAAAAGCAACAGGACATTCCTGATGCTCCCACTCCGCAAGCTGCTCCACCGGAACCGCCGCACCGACCGGCTACAGATGACCAACGGGATAATCAGCCTACCCCGCCCGTCAATGATGTTCCGACAAAAGGAGCCACAACTCCTTCCAGCGGAACGGGGCCGTCCGGTAATGGTCAGGATCCGAACTGGCCGGGTCCAAACGAACCTGAGCCAGGTTCTACGCCGGGGGCGAACGAGGCTCCTCCGGGAGAAAAACCTCCATTAAATATGAAGACAGTTCCAGAAGGCGGAGCGACTGCGGAAAAAGGCGGCGCACAAGAGGAACTCTATAAACTCTCGGTAAATGTGAATCAAGTCATGCTGCCAGTGCGCGTAACCGACAATTCCGGACGTTTGGTCAATGGTCTTCTGCCAAAGGACTTTGTTGTCTATGAAGATGGCAAGAAGCAGACCATGAATTTCTTCACCAGCGATCCACTTGCGGTTTCGGTTGCGGTCATCTTTGACTTGGGCATGCCTGACGTGGCTGTGCAGAAGGTGAATAAAACATTCTCCGCTCTTCAGGGCGCATTCAGCCAGTATGATGAAGTTGCACTTTATACTTACAGCTCAACTGTAGGCAGACCCTCGGGTTTCGGCGCTGTAAACCGCCAATTGCAGGCGGCGTTAAACAAGTTAGAAACGGAACGAGGTCATAATAACGGTCCTCCAGTCACAAGTGGACCGATGGGGCCCCAGGGGCCTACGATTAATGGCGCGCCCGAACAGCCGGGAGCTCCCATTGTTTACACTCCGGAAAAAGAAGCCCACGTCCTTAATGATGCCATCCTTGCCGCCGCTCTTGATTTGAGCAAGCGCGAAAAAACGCGCCGGAAGCTCATTTTCGTAATCAGCGATGGAAGAGAATATCGAAGTAATGCCAGTTATAAAGATGTGCTGAAGCTGTTGCTGACCAATGGCATTTCGGTCTATGGAATCGCGGTTGAGAGCTCTGCCATTCCTGGCTATAACAAGCTTGAGAAATTGCACCTGCCGCACATGGGTTACAGCGATATTCTTCCTAAATACGCTTCGGCAACCGCTGGTGAGATTTATACGGACTTTTCATCCTCGGCCATGGAGAATACCTATGCGCGTGCCATTGGTGACGCACGGAATCAATACACGCTGGGTTATGTGACTCGCGCGACTCTCAGCAGTGCGTATCGGCAGATCGAGGTCAAAGTGGCGCGTCCCGACGTAAAGGTTTTTGCGGAGGATGGTTATTATCCACTCCCGATTAGGCACTAAGCGCGACTACCAGCTCCAGCATAAATCGGGTGTTCCGCTTAGTAACCGGGGTAACCTGCCAGTAACACTCCGGCGTGTGATATAAAACAGCAGTACCGACCCACATCTTAAAGCAGCCGCTTTTCGTTTCCGGACGGCTTGCTGCACTTTCGAGGGAAAGTCTTGAGTTTTATTAACTTTGCAGCCCGCGAGATCAATTGCAAAATCGTGTATTATGGCGCCGGGCTGGGCGGCAAAACGACGAACCTGCAACACATTTTTCAGAAGACCGCCGAACAACAAAAGGGCAAGATGATCTCCCTGGCAACGGAGACGGAACGAACCCTGTTCTTTGACTTCCTGCCACTCGATTTAGGATCGGTGCGCGGCTTCAAAACCCGAATTCATCTCTATACAGTGCCGGGCCAGGTTTTCTACGATGCCAGCCGCAAACTGATTCTGCGCGGTGTCGATGGCATAGTCTTCGTAGCCGATTCGCAGCAGGAACGAATGGATGCGAACGTCGAAGCTCTAGACAACCTGATGTCAAATCTCAAAGAACACAACTACGACTTCAATAAAATCCCCTACGTCCTGCAACTCAATAAGCGGGACCTGCCCAATGTGCTGCCAGTCGAAACGTTGTCCGCGGAACTGCGCCGGAAGAACGAACCAGTTATCGAGGCAATAGCATTCCAGGGCGGCGGAGTTTTTGAGACCCTAAAAGAGATAGCAAGGCAAGTGCTGCTGGAGCTGAAACAAGGCGGCTAGGACATCTCTTAAACGCAAGCTTTCTGGGCATGAGCCGAGAAACCGTGCTCCCAACACTTGCGAGCTGATCCCTCATTTGAATCCAGACCGTAGTTGGAAGGGAATCGAGCGATGGTGCGCCCGGAGAGATTCGAACTCCCGGCCTCTTCCTCCGGAGGGAAGCGCTCTATCCAGCTGAGCTACGGGCGCGCAGCTCAAGTGTACAACGACGGCAGGTAGCCATCAATTGCGAACAAGGTGAGCGCTACAACCTGACGTTCATATCGAAGGAATTACCAGCGTCCGCCGCCACCGCCGCGACCACCACGGTCCCGACCCCCACCGCCCCCTGGACGTCCGCCACGATCACGCCCGCCGCCACCGCCTCCGCCCCGCTCAACCTTGGGTCGCGCTTCGTTCACATTCAGCGTGCGTCCGCCGACCTGGCTGCCATTCATTGCAGCGATGGCTTTATCTCCCTCTTCGGCATTGGTCATTTCGACGAAACCGAAACCGCGTGAGCGACCTGTATCTCGATCGTTCATGATGCTAACGCGATCAACTTGTCCGTGCGCTGAGAAGAGTTGTCGTAACTCGTCTTCGGAAGTATTGAAATCCAGATTTCCCACAAAGATATTTTTCAAGCGAATGCCTCAAGATGGAGATGAGCTATCTGAGTTCGCTAACTTCGGCGGGAAAGCAGAGGCTGGTTGGCATGCTGAAGTGCCGGAGCGGCTAACAGTCAAATGCGCCGCAAGTATATAGCAGGTTTGTTAAAAATGGGAAGTTAATCACGGAAGCGATGTTTTTCGCAGTCTTTGTTGCGGTCGCGCGCAATAGGCGCAAATAGGTTCAATTTTCGGGACTTTACAGGCCTTTCATGGCTAGCACTCGTCGACCTTCCAGTACTTCTCGCGCTGATATCCCAGCTGCAACAATCGGTTCTTGGGATCGTGCCGCTTGCCGCAATTTGGGCAAGGCATGTAGCGGCTCACCGTCGTACCGCCACGATCGTATTTTGGCGATACCGCGAATGTCGTTCCACAACTGCAAGGGACGAGATACATTCTCAGATCAGATTCAGGGCTCGTGTTTGGTGGCGAACTCGGCTTGCGTTTGGCGCGAGACATGACGAGCTATTCTGAAGTCTTTTTCTTCCGCATGTTGGATTGCAAGACTTTCTTTCTCAAGCGCAGCGACTTTGGAGTGACTTCCACATATTCGTCGTCCGCAATGAATTCGATTGCCTGCTCCAGATTGAGATTGCGGTAGGGCACAAGGCGAATTGCCATGTCCGAAGTGGAGGAGCGCATGTTGGTGAGCTTCTTCTCGCGGACGACGTTCACATCGAGGTCGTTATCTTTGGCATTCTCGCCCACGATCATGCCTTCGTAAACATCAATCGTCGATCCCACGAAGAGTTCGCCGCGTTCCTGCAAATTATAAAGAGCGTATGGGGTGGTGACTCCATTTCGATCCGACACGAGAGCGCCCGTCAGACGATGCGGAATTTCGCCCTGCCATTCTGTGTATCCATCAAATAGCGAATTCATGACGATGGTGCCGCGGGTGTCGGTGAGCAATTGGCTGCGCAGCCCGATCAGTCCGCGGCTGCCGACGCGGAATTCGATCCGCACTCGTCCGTAGCCATGGTTGTGCATATTGACAACTTCCGCCTTGCGCGTACCGAGTTGCTCCATGACTACGCCGACGAACTCTTCTGGAACATCGACAGTGAGTTTTTCGACTGGCTCCATCAGCTTGCCATCGACGCGCTTGGTGACGATTTCGGGCTTGCCTACCATCAGTTCGTAGCCTTCACGGCGCATCATCTCGATCAAAATGGAAAGCTGGAGTTCGCCTCGTCCCATGACCACGAATGAATCTGTGGTGTCGGTGTCCTGAACTCGCAGGGATACGTTGGTCAGCAATTCTTTTTGGAGCCGATCTCTCAAATTACGCGAAGTAACAAATGTGCCTTCGCGGCCAGCGAATGGCGACGTGTTGACCGTGAAGAGCATCGCAATTGTCGGTTCATCAATGGTTATTGGAGGTAGAGGAGCGGGATTTTCTATTGTCGTGATGGTCTCGCCGATAGTGATGTCTTCGACGCCAGCAACCGCAACAATGTCGCCCAGGGTCGTCTCTGTGATATCGGTTCGCTTTAAGCCGGAGAAAGAAAACAGCTTGGTAATTTTGGTCTTCTGAATGGTGCCATCGAGCTTGGCAATTCCAACATCTTCGCCCGTGAACATAGTTCCGTTGAAGACACGCGCAATTGCGAGCCGTCCCAGATAGTCACTGTAGTCGAGATTTGCTACGAGGATCTGAAGCGGTCCTTTCGGATCACCGGTCGGTGGCGGAATCGTCTTGACGATGGTTTCAAATAGCGGTTCGAGATTCTCGCCTCCTCCCTTTATGTCGCGCGACGCGGTGCCGATCTTGGCATTCGTATAGAGAACAGGGAAGTCGATCTGCTCTTCTTTGGCATCGAGATCGATAAATAGGTCGTAGACTTCGTTCAACACTTCCTGCGGGCGGGCGTCGGGCCGGTCGATCTTATTAATGACAAGGATAGGTTGGAGGTGTGCCTCCAAAGCTTTGCTGAGGACGTAACGGGTCTGCGGAAGCGGTCCTTCGCTGGCATCCACCAACAACATGACTCCGTCAACCATCTTCAGAGCGCGTTCGACTTCGCCTCCAAAATCGCTGTGGCCCGGAGTGTCGACAATATTGATCTTGATGTCGTGATAATGAACGGCCGTGTTCTTGGCGAGAATCGTAATGCCGCGTTCGCGCTCGAGGTCATTGGAATCCATGACACGATCGACGTGAGTTTCGTTGGCACGGAATGTGCCGCTTTGCTGCAACATGGCGTCAACAAGGGTGGTCTTACCGTGATCTACGTGCGCGATAATGGCGATGTTGCGAATACCTGAACTCAAAAGGACTTCCTTCCTTAGTTGGGGGCGAGCAGGGAAAAGCTGCTGCTGCGAACTTTACTATGCCGGAAAAGCTGTTCTCGGGGATGCGTGCGTTTTGCCGAGATGGGCTTAACTATTATAAGGGTTGTGCGCGTTCAGTGCGCGTCCGTTGCATTAATTGCGAGCAATTGACATCGCAAATTCGGCTGTACTCGACAACCTTGCTATAATTCGCCTCGATTTATTCGGGCGAACGACTTTGACAAGCCAACATTCGAAAACATCCGACGCCGACTCTGCGCAACTGCAAGCTCTGGGATATTCCTCGAAATTTGATCGCACCATGAGTTTGTGGCAGAACTTTTCTCTTGGTTTTACTTATCTCTCGCCTGTCGTGGGAGTCTATACAGTTTTTGCGCTCGCGATTACTGCTGGCGGCCCTCCCATGTTTTGGAGTTACATCGGCGTTGGCTTCGGACAATGGTTGGTGTGCCTGGTATTTGGGGAAATCGTTTCGCAGTTTCCGATCTCAGGAGGTTTGTATCCGTGGGCGCGACGCTTAGTGGGTAAACGCTGGGCGTGGATGGCCGGCTGGGTTTATCTGTGGGCATTGTGCACAACCATCGCAGCGGTCGCTGTTGGCGGCGCGCCATATCTCGCGCAAGTGATGGGCGTGAAGATGTCGCACGCAGGCGAAATCTGGACGGCGGTGGGAATGATTGTCGCGACGACCTTATTGAACGTCAGCGGTACGAAGTTGCTGGGACGCGTTGCCATGTTCGGATTTGTTTGTGAGCTGGTTGGGGCTGTGCTGGTGGGATTTTATCTTTTGATCTTCGCGCGGCACCAAAACTTTGGCGTGCTCTTCCAAAGTTTCGGACTGGGATCGAACGGACATTATCTTCCCGCATTTCTGGCTTCGAGCGTTGCGGCAATGTTCGCGTATTACGGCTTTGAAGCCTGCGGTGATGTCGCGGAAGAAACACCGAATCCTGGAACTGCAATTCCAAAAGCGATGCGCATGACGATCTATATTGGCGGAGCGGCTGCGATCCTGGTTTGTCTTGCTCTGGTATTGGCAGTTCCTGATATGAACGCGGCAATCTTTGGCAAGGACGCCGATCCCGTAGTAACTGCATTACGTGGTGCGCTTGGGGAAGTTGGATTGCGAGCTGTGATCGCCGTAGTTCTCTTGTTTCGTTCTTTTCGTGCCTGCTCAGTTTGCAAGCCGCAACTAGCCGTCTGCTATTTGCTTATGCTCGGGATGGGATGATTTTCGGCAGCCGCCAATTGAGCCGACTCTCTCCCCGTACGCATATGCCAGTGCTTGCGTTGCTGCTGGCGGGATTTGCGCCGGCATTGATCGCTATTGCCGGATTATTTTTGGAAGATGCGGTACGGACGATCATTGTGTTCGGCTCGGCTGGAATTTATGTCGCCTTTCAGATGATCGTACTTGGAGCTTTGTTCGCGCGGTTCAAAGGATGGATTCCCAGCGGAGAATTCCGGTTAGGCGCTTGGGCGTGGCCGGTGAATATCGCGGCGCTGCTGTATGGTCTGGCTGCGATTGTGAATATGGTCTGGCCGCGCAGCCCATCAGACCCTTGGTATCAGAATTACGGAATGATTTTGACGACGATCATCGTGTTAGTCACTGGGTTGATTTACATGATGACAGCCAAGCCTTATGAACATGGGACAGCACCGGCAGGGGATGCTCATTTGGTTCATAGGAATCCAGTGATGGCGAGTGCCGAGAAGAACTGATCAAAGTTTTGTACAAGAATCTGAACCGAGTTGACAGGAGACTTCATGCGAAAGCGCTTATTGATTGCTTTAATATGTCTCACCACAATTTTTGTTTTTAGCCCTGCTCTTTCCCGCGCCGCAAATAAGAAATCTTCCAATCCGGTAATCCCGGACAAGGCTTATCTACAGAAAATATGGGATGGTTGGGCTACGCTCGATCCTGCGCAGGAAGCTCAGTTCCATGCGCAGGGGCCACACACGTTCTATGACGAGTCACCTCTCAAATACGATAGCTGGTCAGAATTTCAGACGGGCGTGACAAAAATTTTAGACACAATCAAGAGTGGAACATTCACCGTGAATGACGACGCACAACTACATCCCGCTGGCAATTATGTGTGGGGCAACGCCACCGTGAAAGAAGACCTGGTCATGAAGAACGGAAAGAGGGAAATGGGACAGCTGCGTTGGACCGTAGTCTTCGAAAAGATCGACGGAAAGTGGCTGATTGTTCATGAACATATTTCCGCTCCCGCTGAATAGCGGAACTATCATTTGAACTTAGAACGTTGGAGGCGTATTCACCCACAAAACCCAGGTCTCGGTTTTCCCCGGGTTTTTCCAGCTATGAGGTAATGCGCTCTCGAAATAAAAGCTGTCGCCTGGTTTCAGCTTATATTCCTGATCTTTCAGCGAAATTTGAAATTCGCCGCGCAACACGTACAAAAATTCCTCGCCTACGTGAGCGTAAGATTCACCGCTTCCCGCTTGCGGGGCAATGCGGAACAGGTGAGGCTCCATGACAGCGTTTCCCCACGCCAGCAATTCCATGCGGACTCCCGGACCGGCTTCCAATACCTTGCGAAGATTGGGACGTACCACGGGACTGTTGGAGTCCGCCGTGTCGTGAAAATCGAGAATATTGGTTTTGTAAAACCGCGCGAGTTTGCGCAAAGTTCCCACCGACGCGCTCATGTGGGAACGCTCGATAGCGCTGAGAAATCCGAGAGAAATTTCCACTGCATTTGCTACTTCTGCAAGCGAGAGACCACGCCTTACGCGCAGCTGACGCAATCGCGCTCCCAGAGCCGATGCCGCGCCATTGGGAGCAGGTTTTACTTTGCCTTCACTTTTCAACAACTGCACGATTGCGGGAGCATTGAGTCCACGCTCTTTCCGAAGGAAGCGCGCGCGCTTCAAAATTCTTACATCTTTATCGGTATAAAGACGATATTTGCTGGCGGTACGTTGAGGACTTGCGAGGCCAAGACTCTCCCATGACCGGATCACGGAAGGAGAGACGTCAATCAAGCGGGCAACTTCTCCGATTTTCAAGTAAGGTTTCGCAGCTGGCTTCATGAGCTCGGTTAGTTGTTGTATACGATTTTCCTTATCGGAGGTAAAACTATTTTTTTCTTGACAGTAGCTTGGCGAGGCCCATAACCTTGCGGGATTATAGCAAGGTTTATCGGATAGGCAAGAATTCGTTCCAAACTTAAAATCCCCGGTTGTTGGAGGCCTTAATGCATTCGTCAATGCGGCGTTTGTTGGGCTGGTGTTTAGTCTTCGCGGTCTGTTTATGGAGTGCCGCAGTTTTTGCGCAGAGCACTGGTGGAAGAATACTTGGCAAGGTTTCCGATCCTTCGGGCGCAGTCCTCTCGGGTGTCAAAGTCACACTCGTGAATGATGCAACTGCCGCCAGTCGTGATGTCCAGACGAATGAGAGTGGGGATTACGTTTTTGTCGAAGTCGTACCGGGAACCTACCATGTCGAGTACGAACTTGCGGGATTTAAAAAGAGCATCGAGAAGGGTGTGAGCGTCGATGTGAACCAGGTGGTCACATTGAACTCCACGCTGCGAATCGGGGCGAGGGACGAAACGGTAGAGGTCACCTCCGAAGCGCCGCTGGTGGACACGACCAGCACGCAGATGGGCGCAGTTGTAAATGAGCGAGCGGTAAGTCAACTGCCGCTGAACGCGCGCGATACTTACCAGTTGTTGCAATTGCAGCCGGGTGTGCAGTCGCAAACTGGATCAGATCTCTTTTATGGTAGCGATCAGCCGGGCGTAGTATCGGTCAATGGTGGGCGCGGGCGCTCGAACAACTTCAGCGTAAACGGAGGAGATGCGAACGATCAATTTGTAAATGCGCCTGTAGTGCAGCCTTCTCCTGATTCGATCGAAGAGTTTCGCGTCATTACCAATACATTCGATGCGGAATATGGGCGGAACTCCGGAGCAGTGGTCAATGTCATTACCAAGTCGGGCACCAATGCGTTCCATGGCAATGTCTATGAATTTTTCCGCAATAAGGTTCTGAACTCGAAGGGATACTTCGACAACGTAAAACCACAGTTCCAGCAAAACCAGTTTGGCGGAACGTTTGGCGGTCCGATAAAAAAGGATAAAACATTTTTCTTTGCATCGTATGAAGGGCGAAGAATCAGACAGGGAATTTCTTCGGACTCGGTCTCAGTGCTGAGTCCAGCAGAGCGTCAAGGAGATTTTTCAGCGGGTTCAAGCTTTGGCGGATCCATCTCTGACGCCAACGTTGCTACTCTGCTGCAAAATCGTCCTGGTTGTTCATCTGCCATAGCTGCCGATGGAGGCGCACCGATTACTCCAGGCGCTTTCTACGGTATTCATCCTGCCGACCCAAACAATCCTAATGGCCCTCAGCTCCCCGGGATCTTTACTAACACTGTTACTGGTATCGACAATCAGATTCCTATTCCCTGCATGGACCCCACCGCTGTGGCACTGATGAAT
>DASRFC010000054.1:0-3186 GCA_035651835.1 Terriglobales bacterium | reverse complement strand
TTATGTTGCGCGGTGCAATGGAAGCCAAAGACAAAGTAGGTCTTATGCTCAACGTGCGTAAAGAAGACTTGGGTGGCGTGCTCGGCGTGCTGCCCGCGTTGAAGCGTCCCACGATTTCAACTTTGAGCGATCCGGAATGGCTGGCGGTGAATACCGTGATTGAAGAATCCACTGCATGGGAAGTGATTCCGCGATTGAAAGAGGCGAGGGCTCAGGGAATTGTGGAATATCCGCTAAATAAGGTGGTCATGTAATGCGGATTCTTTCAGGCCGAGCGGCGGAAGCACGGGTTCGCGAGCTATCGGTTCGGAGCTCGCAATTCGGAAAAGTTGAACCGCAGGTAAAACGCATAGTTGAGAGTGTGCGAAAACATGGCGATAAAGTTCTGCGGAAGTATGCCGAACAATGGGATGGCCTTGGTTCTCGTCAGGCGATTCGTGTGGAGGAATCGGAAGTTGAGGAAGCTTTAAAATCGGCTGCTCCACAGCTTAAGGCTGCACTGAAGAAAGCCGCGGAAAATATCCGGCGCTTTGCCCAGCTTCAAAAACCAAAAGAGTGGCAAAGCAATCGCAACGGAATTTCGGTAGGACAGATCGTACGTCCGCTGGGTTCAGTTGGCTGCTACGTCCCGGGCGGGCGTTATCCGCTAGTTTCGACTTTGCTGATGACAGTCATTCCTGCACAAGTTGCTGGGGTGAAGAACATCCGCGTGGTCTCGCCTCAGCCGCGCGCGGAAGTTTTGGCAGCGGCGGGGATGCTGGGAATCACGGAGTTCTATCGCATCGGAGGAGCTCAAGCGGTTGCCGCTCTGGCATATGGAACAGAGAGTGTAAAACGAGTCGACAAGATTGTTGGTCCTGGAAATCTCTATGTTACGGCTGCAAAGAAGCTGGTCTCTTTTGATTGCGCTATTGATTTTCTGGCGGGGCCTACGGAGGTTGTGATTCTCAGCGATGATGGACAGCCTGAATTCATTGCGGCTGATTTGGTCGCGCAGGCGGAGCACGATCCTGAAACTTTGGCCGTATTCATCACTACTTCCTCGCAGCTTGCGAAATCGGTGCTTGCGTACACAAAACAACTCTCCAGAAATAATCCGATTGCAAAAGACTCATTGCAGCGGCGCGGTGTGATTCTCGTTGCTTCGTCTCATGAGCAATCAATTGAATGGACAAATGCAATCGCGCCAGAGCATGTTACGGTTTCGCGCGCGGACCTTCAGTGGATTCAAAATGCCGGCTCCATCTTCATCGGCGACTATTCCGCGCAGGCTGCGGGCGACTATGCATCTGGTCCCAATCATGTCCTGCCTACAGCGGGAGTCGCACGTTTCCGCGGAGGATTAAGCGTGACGGATTTTGTGAAAATCATCACCGTGCAGGAATTATCTAAGCAAGGACTGCGACGGCTAGCGCCTGTTCTTGAATATCTGGCAGAGGCTGAAGGATTGCAGGGTCACGCTGAGTCGATACGACTGAGGACTGCCCATGCTTAAGGCACGCGACGCAGTTTACAAGTTGAAAACTTATCATCCGCCGCTGGGAAATCGTACCGGCCTACGTCTTGATTTCAACGAGAACACGGTCGGCTGCTCGCCGCGCGTGCTGGAGAAGCTACGGTCATTAGATGGCGAGCAGTTGGCTCGATATCCAGAGCGCGAGCCGCTGGAATCTTTGGTCGCTACTTATCTGAAAATTGATGCACACGAACTTTTGCTCACCAATGGCACCGATGAAGCCATTCATTTGGTCTGCGAAACGTATTTGGAACCAGGACATGAAGTGCTGATCGTAGTGCCCACGTTTGCCATGTATGAAATCTATGCAGCAGCGACCGGAGCCAATGTCATTTCAATTCCCGCCGGGGAAGGTTTTCGCTTTCCTACCGAGGAAGTAATTCGCCGACTGAATTCGCGAACACGGCTGATTGCGGTTGCGAATCCGAATAATCCTACGGGGGCGCTGGTTCCGCAACAAGAATTACTGCGGATCGCGCAAGCTGCACCGCAAGCCGCTGTGTTTGCTGATGAAGCTTATTTTGAGTTTTGCCAGGAAACATTAATCCCTCGCTGGCGGGAGTTCCCAAATCTATTCGTCTCGCGCACTTTTTCCAAGGCTTATGGACTGGCGGGGCTTCGCATCGGTGTACTTATGGGCGATGCCAGGCAGATGAATCTAGTACGGCGAGTCAGCTCACCTTATAGCGTAAATGAGGTCGCACTGGCATGTCTTCCCGATGCACTGGCGGATGAAAATTACGTCAGTCAGTATGCGGCTGAAGTTCGACGAGGGCGCGAGCAGCTGGAAAAGCAATTACAAATCTTGGATATTCAATACTGGCCGAGTCGTGCAAACTTTGTACTTATACATTTGGGAACACGCAATTCGGGATTTATCGCGGGAATGCGCGGGCGCGGAATCCTGGTTCGCGACAGATCAAGCGATTACGGGTGTAAAAACTGCGTGCGAATCACACTTGGATCGGCAACGCAGAACGAACAACTCTTCGCTGCACTGCGTGAGGTGCTCGAACAAATCGGCGCGGTGGAAAAGGCAGCAGAAAAGGTGACCAGGTGAGCGAACCGCGTATAAGAAAATCTTCACTCGAACGTATCACGAAGGAAACTAGCATCCGGCTGGCTCTTACCATTGATGGCAAAGGAAGCTACAAAGTCTCGACCGGCATTCGTTTTTTCGATCACATGCTGGAATTGTTTGCGCATCACGGTGGCTTCGATCTCGAACTGAAAGCAACAGGAGATCTGGATGTAGATCAGCATCACACAGTCGAAGATGTTGGCATTGCTCTGGGACAGGTATTTGCACAAGCTCTTGGCAGCAAGAAAGGCATTTTGCGCGCAGGATATTTTGTAATGCCAATGGATGAGACTCTCGGCTTGGCAGCCGTTGATTTTTCTGGACGCACCGCCGCAGTGATCGACACGAAAGTTAAAACGCGCATGGTTGGAGATTTGCAATCAGAACTCGTTTTTGATTTCTTTGAAGGCTTCGCCCGCGGCGCAAACGCCAACGTTCATCTCAAAACTTTGTACGGAAGATCGAACCATCACAAGGTCGAAGCATTGTTCAAAGCATTCGCACGGGCAATTCGCGCGGCCTGCTGGCGTGACAAGCGAATGGCGCGTCTGCTGCCCAGCACGAAGGGACTACTGTGACGCTCGCGATC
>DASRFC010000053.1:0-115156 GCA_035651835.1 Terriglobales bacterium | reverse complement strand
GAGATGGTAATGCCGGGAGATAACGTGAGTCTGGTGATCGAGCTGATCACGCCGGTGGCGATGGAGAAGGGATTGCGGTTTGCGATCCGCGAAGGCGGCCACACGGTGGGAGCAGGAACGATTAGCGAGATTGTGACATAGAAGAAAACCGTCGTTGGCTGTCCGTCGTTGGGCAGCCGCGACAGCAGCAACGGATTGTGGCGAGAGTTAAGCAGGGAAGTTAAAAGCAACAGCAACGTCGGCGGACAAGAGTGTCCGCCCCACAGAAAATCAAAGCGGCTTGCAGCCTGCCGCCAGTTCTTTCCTTCCGGAATAGCCGGGAGGGGTTAGAGAGAGAGAAACGTGATAGGAAACGAAAAAATACGGATTCGCCTGAAGGCTTACGACTACCGCATCCTCGACCAGTCGACGGGTGAAATCGTCGACACCGCCAAGCGTACTGGCGCGCAAATCGCGGGCCCGATTCCATTGCCCACGATGAAGAACAAATACTGCGTGCTGCGTTCCCCGCACGTGGACAAAAAATCACGCGAGCAGTTTGAGATTCGCACGCACAAGCGCTTGCTCGACATTCTTGATCCGACGCCGCAGACAGTGGACGCGCTGATGAAGCTTGATCTTCCGGCTGGCGTAGACGTTGAGATCAAGGCATTCGGCAAGGAACACAAGTAGGTTTTAGCAGGGCAGCTCTCAGCTTCAGAGAAGCACCAGCCAATAGCGTGAGCCAAGCTGGATGAGCGGAGAAAAGGGAAATGGCAAAGGTAGCTGGAATTTTAGGAAAAAAAGTCGGAATGACGCAGCTGTTCGACGATAAAGGCGACATGCGTTCCGCGACGGTTTTGCAGGCTGGTCCCTGTGTGGTGACGCAGTACAAGACGCAGACCCGCGACGGATATTCCGCAGCACAAATTGGCCTGGTGGAATTCGTAAAGGAATCGCGTTTGACCAAGCCCGCGAAAGGGCATCTTGGTAAGCACAACTTGCCTCCGGTGAAGTTCATGCGCGAAGTTCCAATCGAAGTCGAAGAGAAGGCTGATGGAGATGGCACTGGCGGGATCAAAGCTGGAGACCGCGTGCTGGTCGACATCTTCGATGGCGACCGCTTTGTTGACATTGTTGGAATAAGCAAAGGGCGCGGATTTGCCGGTGTAGTTCGCCGCCATCATTTTGCGGGTGGTCCGAAATCGCACGGTTCGATGTTCCAAATTACGGGTTCGATTGGATCTTCGGCATTTCCTTCGCGTGTGTTCAAGGGGATGCGCATGTCCGGCCACATGGGTACGGATCGCGTGACTGTCCGCAATCTGCGGCTGCTGGGCGTCGATAAAGACGACAATTTATTGGTCGTCGAAGGCAGCGTGCCGGGTCCGAAGGGCGGATATCTGGTAATTACCAAAGCCAAGAAGCCACCGAGAGAGCGCCGTGGATTTGCGGGTTCGGCAACGGTCGATCCTTTGAAGGCGGCAAAGCGCGCACAAAAGGGTAAATAAGGTTCTCCGGAACTTAAGGCAGAAGATCGAACATAGGCATTAGAGAATTGCAGGAAGAGAAAAATGGCAACGATTGACATACATAATCTGAGCGGAGCCAAGGTTGGCACCTTCGAACTGGCCGACGAGGTGTTCGGCGCAGTGAACGAAGACCTGCTGTGGGAGGCGGTAAAACATTACCGCGCCGCGCAGCGAGCCGGAACTCACGCGACCAAAAATAAGAAGCTGGTCTCCGGCGCTGGAAAAAAACTTTGGAAGCAGAAGGGTACGGGGCGCGCGCGTGTTGGCTCGATCCGTTCGCCACTGTGGCGGCATGGCGGTACGGTGCACGGGCCGCAACCGCGCTCTTACGATTACACGTTTCCCCGTAAGAAATTGCTGGGGGCATTGCGTTCAGCCCTCGCGTCGAAGTTTGCCGATGGCAAGCTGATCGTGGTGAATACCTTCGATATGAAAGAACCGAAGTCGAAGCTGTTTCGCGAATCGCTCGACAATTTGAAAGTCGACAGCACGGTTTTGCTGGTGGAAACCGCGAAACACGAAAATCGCAATTTGGATTTGAGTTCGCGCAACCTGCATGGAGTCGAACTGGTGAGCGGGAGCGAAGTGCATCCCTATCATCTGCTGCGTTACGACCGGGCGATTTTTTCTCAGCCTGCGATTGAGAAATTGCAGGTGTCATTGAAGGGCTCGGTATCGAAGCGGCGGCAAAATGCCGCGGAAGGTAACGGCGAGGGTGAAGGCAAGAAGGCGAAGAAGGCTACCACTCGCCGCCGAACTAAGCATGAAGCAGCGGCGGAGGTGGCTTAATGAAATCCGCATATCAAATATTGCGTCGTCCGGTGATTACGGAAAAAGGCCTTGCCATCAAGGAAAACCAGAACACGCTGGTATTCCAGGTGGCCAAAGAAGCGACCAAGACTGAAATCAAGCAGGCCGTCCAGAGCATTTTCAAAGTGAAGGTGAATTCGGTTCGCACCGCGAATTTTCCGGGAAAAGAGCGCCGGCGCGGCAAGTTTGCCGGCTACCGTCCGGATTGGAAGAAAGCGTTTGTGCGGCTGAAGGCCGGCGAGAAGATGCCAGAGTACGCGCAGAATCTGTAAGACAGTCGTTTGGCCGTTCGTCGTTGGTCGTTGGCTAGCGACGACTAGCGAACGACGAGCGACCAAGGACAACGACCAAGAGAGTTTTTTATGCCGATTAAGACATACAGACCGACAACCGAGACGCTGCGTTATCGCACAACCCTCGTCAATGATGACATCACGAGCACCAAGCCACATAAGGGTTTGCTCGAGCCGAAGAAGCGCACCGGCGGACGCCGCAACAGCGGCCAGACCACGATGCGTTTTATCGGAGGCGGCCACAAGCGCCAATTGCGGCTCATTGACTTCAAGCGGGACAAAACTGGTATTCCTGCGGTTGTAGCGACCATCGAGTACGATCCCAATCGCTCGGCCCGCATCGCGCTGTTGAATTACGCCGATGGCGAGAAGCGCTATATTGTGCAGCCGGATGGTTTGAAGGTGGGACAGAAGCTGTTGAGTGGTCCCGAGGCGGACATTCTGGTTGGGAATGCTTTGCCGCTGCGAAATATTCCGCCAGGCACGACGATCCACAACATCGAGCTCAAGCCAGGTAAAGGTGCGCAGATGGTGCGCTCGGCAGGCGGTTCGGCGCAGCTCGTCGCCAAAGAAGGCGACTATGCGTTGGTGAAATTGCCTTCTGGCGAAATCCGAAAGGTTGCGCAGGATTGCATGGCGACCATAGGGCAGGTTGGAAACACCGATCACGAGAATGTCACTATTGGTAAGGCCGGACGTTCACGGTGGCTCGGAAAGCGTCCGCATAACCGCGGTGTTTCGATGAATCCTGTCGATCATCCGCACGGTGGTGGTGAAGGTAAGACTTCGGGCGGACGGCATCCTGTAACGCCTTGGGGACAGCCGACGCGTGGATACAAGACTCGTAACAACAAGCGCACGGATGCGTTCATCGTCAACCGGCGCGGCAAGAAGTAGTTGCGTTAAAAGCAGATTCCTCATCGCTGAAGCGGTTCGGAATGACAAAGATTGAGCTTGAAGCCAAGAAGTTAAGAAGCTGATAGCTAGAAGCTGAGAGCAGATTTTATGGCACGTTCCACAAAAAAAGGGCCGTTCGTCGATGGCTACCTGCAAGCGCGGGTAGAGGGGATGAACGCGCGCAATGAGAAGAAGGTGCTGCGCACATGGTCGCGGCGCTCAACGATTATTCCGGAGATGGTGAGTCACACTATCGCCGTACACAACGGGAAGAAGTTTATCCCGGTGTACGTCACGGAAAATATGGTTGGCCACAAACTGGGCGAGTTCAGCTTTACCCGCCAGTTCAAAGGCCACTCGATGAAAGCGGCGACGGAAGCAGCCGCGCGGCCGGCGGCAGCACCGCCGCCAGCGGCGAAGTAAAGGAGACTCGCGATGGAATTTCGAGCTGAAGCCCGTTATATGCGCGTCTCTCCCCAGAAGGCCCGGCTGGTGCTGGACTTGATTAAGGGACGTCGCGTCGAAGATGCATTGAATACGCTGGTGTTCACCAAGAAGCGTGTTGCAGCGACGGTTGAAAAGCTGCTGCGGTCGGCTCTGGAGAACGCGAATTATTTGAGCAATGAAAAAGGGCTTGATGTGGATGTGGACAGCCTTTATGTGAAACGCGCCGTTGCGAACGATGGGCCGCGCATGAAGCGGATTCGTCCTGCACCGATGGGCCGTGCGTTCCGATATGTCCGGCGTATCGCGCATATCGAGATCGCTCTAGAAGAAAAAGTTCGCGGCAACGGCGGAGTTGCCACCGTGGTAGGCGAAGAAGATGGTGGAGCGAAGGTCGGGGCAAAAACCAAGGCGAAGAATAAAGCTCGCGCTAAAGGCAAAGCGCCGGTTGCCAAGGGCAAAGCAAAGAAGAAGTCTGAAAAGAAATTTGCAGGAACAAGGTAAGACAGAGCCGCAGGCTTTTGGCTTCCGGCATTAGGCACGAGAGAGTTATTAGGAGCATCATGGGACAAAAAGTTCATCCATATGGATTTCGCCTCGGCTACACCAAGCCGTGGAAGTCGCGCTGGTTTGTCGAAAAGGACTATGACAAGCTACTGCTCGAAGACATCAAGCTGAAGGCTGAGTTGAAGGACAAGCTTAAGTCGGCGGGTGTGAGTTCGATCGAGATTGAGCGTCCGGGCAACAAGCTGCGCGTCATTATTAAAACTGCGCGCCCAGGAATCATCATTGGACGCAAAGGCGCTGAGATCGACAAGCTGAAGCTGGATGTACAAAAGCGGACATCGCGGGAAGTATACGTAGACATTCAGGAAGTGCATAAGCCTGAACTGGATGCGCAATTGGTTTCGGAAGCAATCGCTCTGCAACTGGAAAAGCGCGTGGGATTCCGCCGGGCAATGCGTAAGTCAGTGGATTCGGCATTGCGCTTCGGTTGTAAAGGAATCAAGGTGCGGGTCAGTGGACGTTTGAATGGAAACGAAATCGCCCGGTCCGAATGGTATTTGCAAGGCCGTTTGCCGTTGCACACATTGCGGGCCGATATTGACTACGGCTTCACTGAAGCGCGCACGACCTACGGCGTGATTGGCGTGAAAGTCTGGGTTTACAAGGGCGAAATTTTGCCGGCCGCAAAGAAGCGCGATCACCAGCAACCAGTCGGAGCGTTTTAAAGTAAGAAGTAAGCGTGTTAGTTGTGCACTCCAAATTTTTCATTCTGCATTTAGCGAGCTGATTTTTATGTTAATGCCAAAGAAAGTTAAGTACCGCAAGCAGCAGCGCGGACGCATGACCGGAAAAGCCTGGCGCGGCAGTCAGCTTGCTTTCGGAGACTTCGGATTGAAGGTGCTGGAGCCGGGCTGGATTACCGACCGGCAAATTGAAGCCAGCCGTGTCGCCATGACGCGTTTTGTAAAGCGTGGCGGCAAAATCTGGATCCGTTTGTTTCCGGACAAGCCGGTGACGAAGAAGCCCGCCGAAACCCGTATGGGTAAAGGCAAAGGCGCTCCGGATCATTGGGTTGCTGTTGTACGCCCGGGCAAGATACTGTTCGAGATGGAAGGCGTTTCAGTCGCAGATGCCACGGAAGCGATGCGGCTGGCGTCGCACAAACTTCCGCTGCGGACCACGTTCGTGAAGCGTCCGACCTTGGCTCACTAAAAACGCGCCTTAGAAATTGCTGTACTTGAAACGAGAGATTCAGGAATTGTTTATGAAAGCTGACAAAGTTCGAAATTTAACTGACGACGAGCTGAGCCATCAGGAGCGCGATCTTAACGATCAGCTCTTTAAGCTGAAGTTTCAGCTCAATATGGGGCAAACCGAAAGTTTGAAAAAGATGCGTGGCCTGCGCAAGGACATCGCGCGCGTGAAGACAATTTCGCGCCAGCGCGAGCTTGCCGCCAGCAGCAAAACGGAGAAGAAGTAATGGCAGAGACAAACGTGCAACAGGAAGCCCGTCCCGCTGCTGGCCGTCGTAAAGAAGTGGTCGGAGAAGTCGTCTCCAACCGCATGCAGAAGACGATTGTGGTGGAAGTGGTCCGCAAAAAGTCTCACGGATTTTACGGACGGGTCATTTCGAATTCGAAGAAGTTTTATGCCCACGACGAGCAAAACGAAGCGCGCATCGGGGATGTGGTTCGTCTAGAAGAGACGCGCCCGCTTTCGAAGTTAAAACGCTGGAAGCTGAAGCAGGTGGTCCGTAAGACTGCGCTGCCGGCGGATGCTGCCATCAATGTGGATTTGGCGAAGGCCGAGTAGTTAAAGGCGCATTAGGGAGACTGATATGGCTGTAATGATGAGAACGTGGCTCGATGTCGCCGATAACTCTGGCGCTCGCAAGCTGCAGGTGATTTTGCCGCTAGGCGGTTCGACCGGGTTGCGCGCTGGCTTGGGAGACGTGGTAACCGCCAGTGTGAAAGAAGCGTCGCCCGATGGTCAGGTAAAAAAGGGCACAGTTGTTAAGGCGGTGATCGTTCGCACTCACAAGGAATATGGCCGCCGCGACGGAACTTACATTCGTTTCGATCAGAACGCAGCTGTGCTGATCAACGATGCAGGCGAGCCGGTGGGAACGCGCGTCTTCGGGCCAGTGGCCCGCGAATTACGCGAGAAGAAATTTTTGAAAATCGTATCTCTGGCGCCGGAAGTTATCTAAACGAATTAGAACGAGTCACGCAAAGGTTTGAAATGAGAACAGTAGCGAAAGAGCACAAACGAATCGATATTAAGCACAACGACACGGTCAAGGTTATAACCGGTCGCGACAAGGGCAAGGAAGGCCGCGTACTGCGAGTATTCCCGGACAAGGGGCGGCTCTTGGTCGAGCACGTCATGATTGTGAAGAAGCATGTGCGTCCGAATCCACAGCGAAACATCAAGGGTGGAATCGCGGAGCAGGAAAGCTCGATTGCGATCTCGAATGTGCAGCTGGTTTGCGGAACCTGCGGTCCGGTACGCATCGGTCACGAAATCCGTGGCGACAAGAAAGTGCGGGTTTGCAGGAAGTGCGGAACGACATTGGAGAAGTAGTCCCTGAATGCTCACGAACCGGTACACGCCAGTTCTAACAGGCACTCCGAAACCGTGAGAGAAAGTAACTGATTTATGACCAAGGAAAAAGAGACAACAAAAGAACCGAAGAAGGAAGCGCAGGGAGTCAAGAAAGAACCGCGCCGCGAACGTCCCGCCGATAAGCAGCAGGCATCGGATCGTCCCGCAGCGGTTTCGCATCACAGCGCAAAAGAAACACCGCGACTGAGAGACCGCTTCCACAAGGAAATCGCTCCCGCCATGATGAAAGAGCTGGAGCTCAAGAACCCAATGGCAGTGCCGCATCTGCATAAGATTGTGGTCAATATGGGTGTCGGCGACGCCACGCAGAATGCCAAGATCATGGACCCAGCAGTGAATGAGTTGGGACAGATTACCGGTCAGAAGCCAGTCGTGACGCGAGCCAAGAAGTCGATTGCAGCTTTCAAAGTTCGTGAAGGTATGCCGATCGGTGCGATGGTCACCTTGCGAGGCGACCGTATGTACGAATTTCTCGACCGCTTGATGAGCATTGTGCTGCCACGGGTACGCGATTTCAAGGGAGTTTCGACGAAGTCGTTTGATGGACGCGGCAATTACACCATCGGATTGCGCGATCAATTGATTTTTCCGGAGATTGATTACTCGCGGGTGGATAAGCAGAAGGGCATGAATGTAACCATCGTGACAACGGCGAAGAGCGACGATCAAGCGCACTCCCTGCTGAAGCACATGGGAATGCCGTTTAGGGCATAGGGTTCCAGATTTAAGAACAGAGTTTTCGAAACAAAAGGAATACATGGCAACGACAGCAAAAAGAGTAAAGGACGCAAAGAAGCCCAAGTTTTCGTCGCGCAAACACAACCGCTGCCAGAATTGCGGCCGTCCGCGGGCATTTCTCCGCAAGTTCGGACTATGCCGGTTGTGTTTCCGCGCTTTGGCATTGCGCGGCGAGATCCCCGGAGTTTCTAAGTCGTCCTGGTAGTTTTTTTTTAACGAAGCAGAGTCCGCAGCCTTTAACGGGTGCGGAGTAGAAAGCAAGTTGCCGTCAGGTTCTTCGGCCGAAGCAAGAGGGCCGCAGCAAACGGGTGACTGAGGAGAAGCAGAGCGATGAGGTTGACTGATCCAGTCGCAGACATGCTGACGCGAGTTCGCAATGCGATCAACGCGCGGCACCAGAAAGTTGATATTCCAGCGTCCAAGCTGAAGCTGGAGATCGCCCGTATTTTGAAGGAGGAGGGTTACATCTCCAATTTCAAGGCTACGGAAGAAGAGAGTCACAAGGTCTTGCGCATTTACCTGAAATACGGCAACAACAATGAGGCCGCTATTTCAAACGTGCAGCGTGTGTCGCGCCCCGGCTGCCGGGTCTATGTGCGCCGGACGGAAATCCCGCGCGTCCTTGGCGGACTCGGCATCAACATTCTCACCACGCCCAAAGGCGTGATGACGGGACGCAAGGCGCGCAAGGAAGGCCTGGGCGGCGAACTGCTCTGCGAAGTTTGGTAGTTGCAGATTGAAATTTTAAGCGCTGAAGGCTGAGAGCTGACGGCTGAAGGCTGAGAGTTTATGTCACGAATTGGAAAAAAACCGATCCCGCTCCCTAAGGGAGTGACGTTCAAAGTCGAAGGCAACACGGTTCGCGTGCAGGGTCCGAAGGGCCAGGTTGAAACACATCTGCCGACAGGCGTTCGCATCGAGCAGCAAGACGGTCATCTGCTCGCGGTTCGTGAAAATGATTCCCAGGCCGCTGTTCATGGACTTGCCCGCGCACTCGTCAACAATGCGGTGGAAGGCGTAACCAAGGGCTGGACGCGCGAACTGGAAATCGTCGGCATCGGATATCGCGCCGAGATGAAGGGCAAGAACATGGTTGTGTTCACGCTCGGCTATTCGCATCCCATCGAGTACCCGCTACCCAGCGGTATTGAAGCGGCGGTGGATGCGAAACAAACCAAGCTTAGCGTGACTGGCATCGATCGGCAGAAAGTGGGACAGGTCGCCGCGGAAATGCGCAGCTTGCGTCCACCGGACCCGTATAAGAATAAAGGTGTTCGCTACGTCGGCGAGAAGTTGAAGAAGAAGGTGGGTAAGACCGGAGCAAAATAACGGTCGTTCGTCTTTGGCCAGTTCGGCGAGGCGAATGAGATTAGCGACGGGAACGGAAATTTGAGAATTGATTAATTACTACAGGTCGAAGATGTTGGGTTCAAGCAACGACCAACAGCCAACGACCAAGGACAGAATCCATGCTTAACATATCGTCAAAAAATTCGAATCGGCGCCATGTGCACACGCGCATTCGCAAAAAAGTGATGGGCACAGCCGAACGTCCACGCTTGAACGTTTACCGCTCGTTGAATCATATTTACGTGCAGTTGATCGACGACTCGAACGGTTCGACTTTGCTCGCCGCCCATTCCGCGGAAGGCAAGAAGGGCGAAAAAAAGGCCGTAGGCGGAAACGTCGCTGCTGCAAAGCAGGTCGGAAAGACAATCGCCGAGCGTGCCAAGGAAAAAGGAATCACCAAAGTTGTATTCGATCGCGGTGGTTACATCTATCACGGACGCGTCAAAGCTTTGGCCGATGCCGCCCGTGAATCAGGACTGCAGTTCTAGAACAGTTTAGGAAACAAGAAATGAGATTTAAAGAATGCCAACAGTCATAAAGAAGCTTGACCCGAATTCGTTTCAGTTGAAAGACCAGGTCGTGGCCATTAACCGCGTCACGAAAGTTGTTAAGGGCGGAAAGAATATGTCTTTTGCTGCGCTGGTTGTGGTCGGCGATCCTTCTGCGGCAGTCGTCGGATATGGTTCCGGCAAGGCGAAGGAAGTTCCCCAGGCTATTCGCAAGGGGATTGAATCCGCCAAGAAGAATCTGGTGAAGGTGCATCTTACCCAGACTTCCATTCCACACCTCTCGCTCGGACGCTTCGGATCAGGCAAGGTTCTGCTTAAGCCCGCGCCGGAAGGTACTGGAGTGATCGCAGGTGGCGCAGTGCGAGCCGTGATGACCTCGGCGGGAATTCAGAATGTGCTCACAAAGTCGATTGGCACAACCAACCCGCACAATGTAATTAAAGCGACGTTTGACGCATTAAAGAGACTGAAGAGCCGTGAAGACGTGGCTACAATGCGCGGCAAGACGTCTGAGGAGCTGTAGGTTTAGATCGCTTAGGTTCAAAATCAAGGAATTGTAATCATGGTAAAGAAATCAAACCAAACTGGCGGCAAGCTTCAACTGAAGTGGGTGCGCTCCGCAATTTGTGCTCCTGTGAAACAGAAGCTCGTGGTCAAAGGCTTGGGCTTCACCCGGCTCAATCAGGTGATCGAGCGACCCGATAATCCGGCTATTCGTGGAATGGTGGCAAAGGTGCCGCATCTGGTTGAGATTGTGCAATAAAACCTTCAGCCTGCGCCATATATTTGGCAGGAACTGATAGGTAACAGCTGAGAGCTTATTATGAATCTTTCGAAATTAAGAGCACCGAAGAAGGCGGCGGAAAACAAGAAGCGCGTGGGCCGCGGCATGGGATCGGGCATGGGAAAGACTTCTGCCCGCGGGCATAAGGGCCAGCGTTCCCGCAGTGGTTCTCGAATGATGCGTGGTTTTGAAGGCGGCCAGATGCCTCTGCATCGCCGTATGCCGAAACGCGGCTTCACCAACGTCTTCCGTCAGGAATTCAACATTGTAAATTTGGATAAGCTGGCTGCTATCGGTGAAAGCACCATTACGCCGGATGTGTTGCGTAAGGCTGGCGTGATCAGCACCAAGCATCCCGTAAAAGTTCTCGGTAACGGGGAGCTCTCGACCGCGCTTACCATCCACGCTCATAAGTTTTCCAAGTCGGCCCAGGAAAAGATCACTGCGGCTGGCGGCAAATTCGAGGTCCTGCAGTAACATGCTCGAGAAATTTACTAACGTCTTCCGCATTCCGGACTTGCGCAGACGAATTCTGTTCACCATGGGCTTGCTCGCGGTGTACCGTCTTGGCGGGCACATTCCAACGCCAGGAGTCAATGCCGACAAGCTGCAACAATTCTTTGAAAGTCAGCGTGGGAATTTTCTCGGTTTGGTGGACATGTTTTCCGGTGGGCAGCTCAGGCGGCTGACCATTTTCGCTTTGGGGATTATGCCGTACATTACGGCATCGATCATTCTGCAACTGCTGACGGTAGTTTATGAGCCGCTGGCCAAGCTGCAAAAAGAAGGCGAATTGGGGCGGAAGAAAATCACTCAGTGGACGCGTTATCTCACTGTGGTTCTCAGCGCGGTGCAATCTTTGGGAATTGCTGTCAGCCTGCAGAAGAGCGGCGATTTCGTTGTTCACCCGGGAGTTGGTTTCATTCTGATGACCATGCTGACTCTGACGACGGGCAGCGCGTTCATCATGTGGCTGGGTGAACAAATCACGGAGCGTGGTGTCGGCAACGGTATGTCGTTGCTGATTTTTGCCGGTATCGTAGTAGGGTTACCTCGTGGTGTGGCCGATTTATACGACAAAGTTCGAAACGATGCCTGGGGCAGCTTTACATTGCCTGCGGTTGTGCTCTTAATCGCAATCATGATTTTAGTGGTGGCCTTTATCGTTTATGTAGAGCGCAGCGAACGCAGAATTCCGGTGCAGTATGCGAAGCGGGTTGTTGGAAGAAAAGTCATGGGCGGTCAATCCACCCACTTGCCTTTACGCGTAAATGCTGGTGGCGTCATGCCAGTCATCTTTGCTTCGTCAATCTTGACCATGCCGCAGATGCTTGGCCAAGGGTTGAAAGACAACCGTTATTTTGGGTGGCTGGTTCATGCCTTAGGTTGGGGTGAGCCGCTTTATACCCTGCTGTATGCCGTTGGCATCATCTTTTTCGCCTACTTCTATGTATCGATTGTCTTCAACCCGAACGAGGTTGCCGATAATATGCGGAAGTATGGCGGATTCATTCCTGGCATTCGTCCGGGGAAGCGCACCGCCGACAACATTAACGAGATTCTGACGCGCATCACGTTAGTGGGAGCGCTGTATCTAATCATTATTTCCTTTATTCCCGAGTGGATGATTGCCGGTATTCACTTAAATCACTTATACGGTCCAATAGGCGCTTTCTTTGAGCGGCTGCCAACCTGGATCACAAATGGTTTAGGCGTGACCTTCTATTTTGGCGGAACATCGCTGCTGATTGTGGTCGGTGTGGCGATGGATACGGTGACGCAGATCGAAGCGCAACTCATCATGCGGCATTATGACGGCTTCACTCCGCGTAGTGGACGTATGCGTGGACGTCGTACATGGTAGGCGTAGGGACAGGAAACTGTGGTAGGCATGTTGTCAGGTTTTGAAATTGGATCGGGGAGAAGCAGGGGCCAGTTCGATGGCAGAGGAAGTTTCGCGCTACATCGGGCCAATTGTCCTCTTGGGTCCTCCCGGGGCGGGCAAAGGCACCCAAGCCAAGAGGATCGTCGAGCGCTATGACATTCCCCAGATTTCAACCGGGGATCTCCTCAGAGAGAATGTTCGGCTTGGGACGCTGCTAGGACTGCAAGCCAAGAATGTAATCGAACGTGGAGATTTGGTTTCAGACGATCTGGTGTGCGACATGGTTGCGCATCGTCTGGTTCTTCCGGATTGCGAACACGGGTTTATTTTGGATGGCTTCCCACGGACATCGGCGCAGGCCGAGTGGTTGGATGAGTTTTTGAAGCGCGAGTTCTTTGACAAACATAAGCCCGGCAATTGGCTGCCAATTGTGATCCGCATCAATGTGGATTATAATAAGTTAGAACTTCGGCTTACCGGACGTAGAACTTGTCCTACCTGTCAGCGGATCTATAACGTCCACCTCCAGCCACCCCGCGTCGATGAGCTTTGCGACTTCGACGGTACCAAGCTGATCATTCGTGATGATGATCAAACGGAAGTTATCCGGGAGCGCCTGCTGACTTATGAGCGGCAGACGAAACCGGTTGCGGAATATTATCAGCGAAAGAATCGGCTGGTTACGGTGAATGGAGATCAACCGGTCGATCAGGTAACGGAGCAGATATTTAAGGAAATTGAAAGCCACGCTGCCGCTCCAGCAGATGGCCGGTAGAGAATGGCGATTGTTTGTAAATCTGCGGCGGAGATTGAGAAGATGCGGCGTAGTGGCCGCATTGTCCGCGAAGTGCTCGACTATCTCCGGCCTTTAGTCGGCCCCGGTGTGAGCACCATGGATATTGAGCGTGCTGCCGAACAGAAGATAAAGGATCTTGGTGCAAAGCCGGCGTTCAAGGGGTATTACGATTATCCTTGCGTACTCTGCACTTCGATCAATGAAGAGATTGTTCATGGCATCCCTTCGGAAAAGCGGGTGCTGAAGCCCGGGGACATTGTTTCCATCGACTGCGGCGTTGTACTGGACGGTTTTTATGGAGACGCAGCGATCACGGTCGCAGTGGATGAATCGGTTACGCCGGAATTACGCAAGCTGCTCGAAGTGACTGAAGCTTCGCTGTACAAAGGCATTCAGCAAGTGCTGATTGGAAATTCGATCGGCGACGTTGGAGCTGCGGTACAGGAACATGTCGAAGCCAACGGCTTCAGTGTAGTTCGCGAGTTTGTGGGGCACGGAATCGGTACCAGGCTGCACGAAGAGCCGCAGGTGCCTAACTTCGGAGCTCGTGGACAAGGCGCAAGGTTGCGCGAAGGCATGGTTTTAGCGATCGAACCGATGGTTAACTTTGGCAAGCCAGGCACGCGAGTTTTAGAAGACAAGTGGACAGCGGTGACTGCGGACGGCAGCTTCAGCGCGCATTTTGAGCATTGCGTAGCAGTAACCAAAGATGGTCCGATGATTTTGACGCAGTAAGAGTTATTAGCTTCTAGAAAAGATTCAAGCTAGCAGCTAAAGGCTAGTAGCTGGTTTTAAGGAGCCGATTGAGTAAAGAAGACGCGATTGAGGTGATGGCAGTGGTTCTGGAACCATTGCCCAATGCCATGTTCAAGGTCGAACTGGAAAATAAGCACCAAGTGCTCGCCCATGTTTCCGGCAAGATGCGTAAGAATTTTATCCGCATACTGCCCGGGGACAAAGTTGCAGTCGAGCTTTCTCCTTACGACCTGAATCGCGGACGTATCGTTTATCGTTATAAGTGAATTATCTATTGGCAAGCAGCCAATAACGAAGGACCAGACTATGAAGGTTAGAGCATCGGTAAAGAAAATTTGCGACAAGTGCAAGGTCATCCATCGCAAGGGCGTTGTGCGAGTGATCTGCGAAACCGCTAAACACAAGCAGCGTCAAGGTTAGATTCAGAAAGATATAGAGGAGCACTATGGCACGTATTGCAGGCGTCGATCTTCCCCGTAACAAGCATGTGGACATCGCGCTAACTTACATTTACGGCATTGGACATCCGCGCGCTTCGCGCATTCTTGAGAAGGCGAACGTCGAGCGGGCGAAGAAAGTTCAGGATCTGGGCGAAGATGAAGTAAACCGCATCCGACAGGTCATCGAAGCGGAAGGTTCTGTCGAAGGCGATTTGCGTAAAGACATTTCGATGAATATCAAGCGGCTCATCGAAATCGGATCTTATCGTGGATACCGCCATCGCCGGAATTTGCCGGTTCGTGGACAGCGTACCCATACCAACGCGCGCACCCGTAAAGGACCGCGCAAGGGCACGATCACGCAGAAGAAGAAAGCTGCGAAATAAGACAAGAACCGTCGTTGGTCGTTCGCCGGTGGCCTCGTAATACTGACGACGAACGCCGATTACAGAGGATAAAAAAGTTATGGCAAAACCAGCAGCGGCGGGCGGAACGCCGGAGAAAAAAGGCAAGAAGAAGACGTTCAAGAAGAAAGAGCGCAAGCACGTCACCCACGGCATCGCGCACATTCAGGCGTCCTTCAATAACACGATTGTGACAATCGCCGATCAGGCCGGCAACGTTCTTTCATGGAAGAGTTCCGGTTCGCTGGGCTTCCGTGGATCCCGCAAGGGCACTCCATTCGCGGCGCAGCAAGCCGCATCCAACGCCGCCACTATGGCGCGCGATCACGGAGTTCGCAGCGTGGAAGTACGCGTGAGCGGTCCGGGTTCGGGCCGCGAATCCGCTATTCGTGCATTGGCGTCTGCTGGCATAGAGGTGCGGAACATAAAGGATTCGACACCGATTCCGCATAACGGATGTCGTCCGCCGAAGCGAAGAAGAGTATAAGAAAACCATCGTGGGTCTTTGACCATTGGTCGTTAGCTAAGATGAGGCCAACGACTAGCAACGACTAATTTCGTCCGGGACGAAGGGTGAAGCCAAACCTGTAAACCGGTCATCTACATAAGGAGAAGAAAACTTGGCCAGATACACTGATCCTGTCTGTCGCCTTTGCCGTCGCGAAGGCATGAAATTATTTTTAAAAGGCACAAGATGTCATAGCGACAAGTGTGCCATCGAAAAGCGCAACTTTGCCCCCGGCCAACATGGCAAGGACCGAAAAGCGAAGATTGTGGGCTATGGCCTGCAATTGCGCGAAAAACAAAAAACCAAGCGCATGTATTTCGCCCAGGAAGGCCAATTCCGGAATTATTTCGAGAAAGCCGTCCGCTCGAAGGGTGTTACCGGCGAAATCCTGCTGCAACAACTTGAGCGCCGTCTCGACAGCGTTGTTTACCGCATGGGATTTGGAATTTCCCGTCGTCAGGCGCGTCAATTGGTTCGCCATGGCCATGTTCACGTGAACGGACGTAAGGTGAATATTCCTTCGTATCCAGTGAGCGTGGGAGACGAAATCGCGATCCGCGAATCGAGTGCGAAGCTGGCAATCCTGGAAGCAGCTAAGGATTTTTCGAGCCATCAGAACGCCCCGAACTGGCTGGAAATTGACCGCGATAATTACAAAGGCCGTGTAACCGCGTTGCCGAAGCGTGAAGATATCAATCTGCCGGTCAACGAGCAGTTGATCGTCGAGTTGTATAGCAAGTAAGTCCATTATTTTCGAGCCAGATCAGCCTGTCCTGGCGCTTGACCTGAACTGGACTATTCAGGGAGCCAGGACTGAGCCAAACGGCCGAAGGAGAGAAACAAATGTTGTGGAAGGGTTTTCAAAAACCAAAACGTCTTGCAGTCGATACTCAATCCTTAACCGATAAATACGGCATCTTTTGGGCGCAGCCATTTGAAAGAGGTTTTGGCACCACTATTGGTAATGCGCTGCGGCGTGTGATGCTTTCATCTATCGAAGGCGCCGCCGTAACTGCCGTAAAAATTGAAGGCGTGCTGCACGAATTTCAATCGATACCCGGCGTAGTGGAAGATGCGACCGATATCATTCTGAATTTGAAGCAGGTGCCGTTCAAGCTGGCTGGGGATGCTCCGAAAACCATCTATCTTCGAGCGGATCAGCCTGGTGTTGTCACCTCTGGAATGATCGAAGCGGATGCAGATGTCGAAGTTCTCGATAAAGACGTCTACATCGCAACCGTGAGCGAGGGTGGCAAACTCGACATGGAAATGCGCCTCAAACGTGGCCGCGGCTATGTTTCTGCGGATAAGAACTTTGACGAAGATCTCGGCATTGGATTCATTCCAATTGATTCCGTTCACTCGCCAGTTCGCAAGTGCAACTACACGGTGGAAGCAGCTCGTTTAGGCCAGATCACCGACTATGACAAGCTGACCATTGAAGTGTGGACCAACGGTTCAATTGTTCCGGCTGACGCGATCGGCCTTGCTGCAAAGCTGGTCAAGGACCACATGAACATCTTCATCAACTTCGAGGAAGATATCGAGACCTCGAGTTCCAGTGAAGAACGCAAGCCCGAGATCAAGAACGAGAATCTGAATCGTTCGGTTGAAGAGCTTGAGCTTTCGGTGCGCAGCTACAACTGCCTGAAGAATGCGAACATTCAGTCAATCGGCGAACTGGTCCAAAAAACTGAAGCCGAAATGCTGAAGACCAAGAACTTTGGACGGAAGTCGCTGAACGAGATCAAGGAAATTCTCGGAACAATGGGACTGAGTCTCGGAATGAAGATCGACGAGCAAGGCAATGCCGTGCCCGGTCCGACTTCAAATCAGATACTGCCGGCATCGGCATACGGCGATTTAGACGAACTGTAGGAAGCAATTGGAATTTCAGGTTTTGAGCTGGCTCTAACAAACACCAGCTCAAAACCTGTAACTAGAAATCGAAATTAAAAGGATTTCCCATGCGTCACAAAGTAGCAGGATGGAAATTAGGACGTAACACAGCTCACCGCCGCTCATTGCTGCGGAATCTGGTGACGTCGCTAATTCTTGAAGAGCGTATTGAAACCACGCTTCCCAAAGCAAAGGCTCTGCGCCCCCAAGTCGAGAAGATGATTACGCTCGGCAAACGCGGAGACTTAGCTGCTCGCCGTCAGGCTCTCGCCTATTTGATGACGAGTGCCGCTGTCGATAAACTATTCGATACCATTGGGCCGCGTTTTGGTGATCGTAACGGCGGCTATCTACGCATTGTTCATCTTGGATGGCGCAAAGGTGATGGCGCAGACACTGCATTCGTTGAACTGCTTGGCAGCGAAAAGCTTCAGGAAGAAAAACGCGAGAAGCGTGCGGAAATCCGTTCGAAGCGCGCCGAAGAAGCCAAGCGGGCATTGGACGAAGCGGAAACGCAAGGTGGAGTCGAGCACCCGACTGGCGAACACGCCGAGGGCGAAGACAAAATCGAGTAACACAATCGAAACTATGTTGTGAATGCACCCTTCATAGGTGCATTTTTTTTGGGGAATTCCCGACCGGTCCGGACAAACGTCTGATTTGCAACCGGTATACTCCTAGGTTCATGTCAGGAAAGTCTTATCGCAACCCCTGAATCTTTGTGCGATCCTCTTGTTTATACAGTTCTTTCTTCACGATTCTGGGATGCCAATGTGACCAACAAACCGGGGTGCGTGCGCGACCCTCTGCTACGGTCCAGAATGCCGGAGCTAGATAGCCTTCGTGGAGTTGCGGTTCTGCTCGTACTGTTTTTTCACGGATTTGGTTTTACCTATGGAGTTGAAAGGCTATCTGGAATCCCCAAAATTTTGGTTGCTGCAACTCTTCCCGGCTGGGCTGGCGTAAATCTGTTTTTTGTACTGTCCGGTTTCCTCATCAGTGGCATACTGCTCGACACCAGACAAAAGCCAGACTACTACAAGCATTTTTATTTGCGGCGAGCTCTGCGAATACTCCCAATTTATTATGCCGTTCTGTTTCTGCTTGCAATGCTTTCGCGAATGGGCTTGATTGCTCGGCATGCCTCTTGGTCGTTTCTCGGTTTGAGTGCTCTATATCTTGCAAACATGACCGAGCTTTTCGGGGTCTCTATGCAGTACGGCGTGCTGTGGACTTTGGCTATTGAAGAACATTTTTATATGTTCTGGCCAGCATTTGTACGCTCCCTGTCGCGTCGGGGCGTAATGATTTGCGCTATCGCCATCTGCATTTTCTGCCCTGCATTAAGAGCTATCTACTGTTTATTCCATTATGACGTTGGTAAAGGCTACACATGGTTGTATGCAGACGGACTAGCACTCGGAGCCGTGCTGGCTGCAGTTATTCGCAGCCCTCTTGGGAGCAGGCGAGGTATGTGGCTGGTTTCTGGATCATTGCTTACCGCGAGTGCACTCATTTTTGGAGTCGGAGCCCCGTTCGGAATATTTCTGGCAAGCAGACGGCTGGGGCTGATTCTCAGGCCCACGGCGCTGAACGTCCTCTTTGCAGGAACAGTTACTGTAGTGCTCCTCATTGGATCCTCGCGGCAGAAGCTATTTGTAAATCGTCCAATACTCCAATTCTTTGGATACATTAGTTACGGAGTTTATTTGTTGCATATGTTGGTCTTCGATCTCGTGGATCACTTTTTCCCTCGTTTAGCGCCGGCATCCCTGACTGCTGGAGACTTCCCGACTATGGTTCTACGCTTCTGCATTGGAGCTGGCACAACGATTGGTATAGCCTACGTCTCCCGTAAGTACTTCGAGGACTGGTTCTTAAAACGTAAAGATGAATTTGAACACGATAACTCGTTGTCGGTGGTCTCTCCTTTTGAAACTCGAGAGAAAATGGCTGTAGTCAGTCCAGTCGCAGATACCAATTCCCAATTGGTAAGTAAGGGCTACAGGGTGAAGAAGGATGGCAAATCACTTAGTGAAAGCGCGGAGGTAGGTACTTGACTGCAAATCACCCGGAGGCCTTCTCTGATCTTTCGTACATGTCCTACCGCAGGTCACGCCAGTAATGTGGTGCTTTGCGTTCGCCACGATACACTGTCGAGAGAAATGGCTTTCTCTCGCACACAAATCGGAATCGCTGTTGGTGCCGGGTTCCTGGTACTGTGCGTGTTCTTCGGATATTTGATGTGGCTCAATGGACAGGGACCAGTGCTCTCCAAATCCGAAGAGCGGGACACGCTTTCGGGTACTCCAGAGTCCATCAGCCTCAATCCCCTACGGGATCGGTCTTCCGAGAAAGTAGCTTCCAAATACCTGCGTGCGTTGCGTGATGGACATTGCGAAGAGCAGTTGGCAAGTTGGGAAAAGGATTACCACAAAAAGTATGCAGCTTTCATCTGCAACTCGGAGGCGCAACATCCCTTAATCTCATGGCAGCTGGTGGATTGGGAAGACGCTCCGCCCCTGCGCATTCTGCACTACCGTGGTAAACGCAGTAGCAACCCGGGGCAGAACGAAACCTATCAGGAATTGTTTTCAGTAACCCTCGAAAACCAGAACGCCGAGTGGACAGTTACCAAATACGACGCGCTTTACTGATTGGCTGGTTCAACTCTCTGCCAGAGCTTTTCTTCGGAGAAATAAAAATACCAGGATCGCGATCTGCGCGATGAGCGCAGCCGAGCTGTCAAGTATCACGTCCTTATAAGTTCCCGTCCGCGAGGGAATATAGCTCTGATGCCATTCGTCAAGTGACGCAACCATCGCTGTTAAAAAGAACGATGCTCTCGCCCATTGCAATGACCAGTTGCCCGTCAATCGGGAAATGCGGGCGAAAGGGAAAGTCGCTCGCCAGGCACGGAATAACAGAAAACTTAGTACAAAGTACCCGACAAAATGGCCAGTTTTACGGATGTAATGATTCCATTTCTCAAAGCGCAGAATATCCACGCCCGTAAAAAAGTGAAATATAGGCCAGAGAAATTTGCTGGTGTGCGTGGATGAGAACGAGTCTGTGGACTCGATGGCAATGAAGGTCAACCAGACAATTGCCGGGATCCACGCTTTCCAAAGCTGTTGTTTTCGAAGTGTGCTCAATCTTGGCGTGATTAATGGATGCGTTCCAAATTCCAATTTCGACGAAATCGCTGCTCGAACCGCCGACTTCGGGAGTTGAAATGAATTGCCCACGATTTCAATGATAGTGTGGGCAGCTAAATTCTCGTACGAGGCAATGAACGATCAGCTTACGAAAGTTTCATGCGCTTCCCTTATTGCTATTCGATGGCATAATTCGGCGCTTCCCGAGTAATCATGACGTCGTGCACGTGGCTTTCGCGCAGGCCTGCTCCGCTGATTCGGACAAAACGAGCTTTTTGCTGCAATTCAGGAATCGTTGCGCACCCGCAATATCCCATGCCGGACTTCAATCCACCCACCATTTGGTGGACGATCATGGCAACTGAACCACGGTAGGGCACTCGCCCTTCAATTCCTTCCGGCACCAGTTTTGCCAAACGATTCGAATCTTCCATCATTCCTGGTATCGCGGCGGAAGCTTCTCCTTCGGTGCTTTGGAAATAGCGTTCGCTCGACCCTGCCGCCATGGCGCCCAAAGATCCCATTCCGCGATAAGACTTGTACGTGCGGCCTTGATACAGGATCAACTCACCCGGGCTTTCGTCAGTGCCGGCGAACATCGATCCAATCATCACCGCACTCGCACCAGCCGCTAAAGCTTTGGTAATGTCACCGGAATACTTGATACCTCCATCAGAGATCACGGGAACACCGGAATCTTTTGTGGCTCGGAAGGCCTCCGATAAAGCTGTGATTTGTGGAACGCCAGCTCCGGTCACCACGCGAGTGGTACAGATTGATCCTGGCCCGATTCCAACTTTGATCGCATCGGCGCCAGCCCGCGCCAGTTCGCAAGCTCCATCAAATGTCGCGACATTTCCCGCGATCAAATCAATTTCAGGAAGTTTAGCTTTGACTGCCTTGATCGCTTCCAGTACGCGTGTGGAGTGTCCGTGAGCGCTGTCGATCGCTAGTAAATCCACCTTCGCGTTTACCATTTCCTGGGCGCGTTCAAGAAAATCTCCGGTAGCGCCAATAGCTGCGCCGACGCGCAATCGGCCGTGAGAATCCTTTGCCGCAGCGGGATATTTCAATTTTTTCTGGATATCTTTTACTGTAATCAGTCCCTTAAGATTGTACTGATCATCGACCACTAATAGTTTTTCTACCCGATGTTCATGCAGAATTTTTTCAGCTTCTTCAAGCGTAGTTCCAACTGCTACGGTGATGAGGTTGTCCTTGGTCATTACTTTCGCGATTGGAATGTCGAACCGGGTTTCGAAGCGAAGATCGCGATTGGTAAGAATCCCAACCAGCCTGCCATTTTTGGTGATCGGTACGCCGGAAATTTTGTACTTACGCATCATATCCAGCGCATCGGAAACCTTGGCGTCGGGCGACATGGTGACCGGATCGACAATCATGCCGCTCTCGGAGCGCTTTACCTTATCCACTTCGTTGCTCTGCTGTTCAATCGTCAAGTTGCGATGAATAATTCCGATACCGCCTTGCTGTGCTAAACCGATTGCCATATGGGATTCGGTAACTGTATCCATGGCGGCGCTTAGGACGGGAATGTTCAGCCGAATATTTCGGGTGAGCTGTGTTTGCGTGTTGGCCAGCGCCGGTACAACATCGGAACGGGCTGGCAGCAGCAACACGTCATCAAAGGTAAGTGCCTCAGGGACGGGAAAATGAATCATAGATTTCTCAGGAGTGAAGAGTAGTCCTTATTTTAGAGAGGGTTGAGGATTGAGGCAAACGCGGACTTTAAAGTGAAATAATTTGAACCAGCGGTAATTCGAATCTTTGCAACAGAGCTCCGGCAAATGTGAGCTAAAATGTTGGCTTTCGGTTTGGAGTTACCGTCATGACGAATCCGCTTGAGATAATACAGCCATCTAGCATTCAGGTATCTAGAATTCAGCCAATCCCCTATCTGTGCCGCGGCTCCTTTTTTGGGGCACCTCTATTGAATCGTTTTACTAGTCTATTCGCATGTGCGCTCTTTTTTACGCTCACGGGAAACGCGCAGCAAGTCTCGGTCGACATAACTCCGGGCCACACGACCAATTCAATTAGCCCGGTGCGCGCACTCGGGGCGGGGATTGATCGCGACCCATTCGATTCCGTGAAGACTGTTTTTTCTCATGATGAAGTCCAGAAGATGCTTTCAGCAGGGTGGGGCTCAGTGAGCTACCGCTTAAATACCGAACTGGGTGCGCAAGCCTGGCATTGGAATCCAAAAGGAATGTGGAGTGATCCGTCAGGCCAGGGATATTTTGTAGGACAGCCCGACAGCTCCGGCTCGATTTTTAGATCCTTCGGTTACTTTCTCCCGCACAACGGAATGAGCCAATCATTTCTCGGGTATTCGGCAGTTGATGATGGAGACCTCGCTACTTACTGGAAGAGTAATCCCTATCTCACGCAGCATTTCACTCATGAGTCCGACGATCTGCATCCGCAGTGGATCATGGCTGATATGGGCGGCGTGGTTCCGGTAAATGCAATCAAAATCGTATGGGCTAATCCATACGCCGTGAATTATCAGGTTCAGTATTGGACGGGAGGAGATGCTCTCTACGATCCCGCCCATGGCGAATGGAAAAACTTTCCAGGTGGAGTCGTCAGCGGCAGTTCGGGGGGCATAGCGACATTGAGTCTCGCTAAGAAAAGCATCCAATCCGAATTTTTCCGTGTGCTTATGACCACGTCTTCAGGAACCTGCGACACTCATGGTTCCGCTGATCTCCGTAATTGCGTTGGGTTCGCAATCAATGAAATTTACCTCGGCACAATGGATGCGGCGGGGAATTTTACCGATTTAGTGACACATAGCAAGAACGGTAACCAGACTCAGTTTTACCAGTCATCGGCTGATCCATGGCATCGGCCCAAAGATATTGATCCCTACGATGGCGAGCAGCCCGGTTTTGACCGCGTGTTGCAGAGCGGCATCCTGCGCGGTCTTCCGATGACAGTGCCCGTTCCGATGCTTTACGATAATCCGGAAAATGCCGCAAACGAAATTGCATATCTCGAAAAGATTGGCTTTCCGATTCGTTATGTGGAAATGGGCGAGGAACCCGATGGTCAATGGGTTCTGCCTGAGGATGACGCAGCGCTCTACGTTCAGTGGGCGGATGCTATACATGCTGTCGATCCAAAAATTCAGCTGGCGGGACCTGTATTTCAAGGTGTTAACGATGACATTCCGGTCTGGGCAGACGCAAACGGTAACAAATCTTGGTTTACCAGGTTTCTCCATTATTTGCGCAGTCATGGCCATCTTCAAGATTTGAACGTCATGACATTTGAGCACTACCCGTTCGATCCATGCGATTTGAAGTGGAGTTATCTTTATGACGAGCCCAAGCTGGTAACTCACATCATGCAGGCGTGGAGAGAAGATGGCCTGCCGGCGAATGTTCCCATGCAGATCACGGAATCGAATCTGTCCTGGAATGCCGATACACGCTACATGCAGACTTTCGCCGCACTTTGGCTGGCCGATTACATGGGCTCATTTCTAACTGCTGGCGGACAAGCTGCCTACTATTATCAGTACGAGCCGCTTCCCATGTACAACGGGTGCGGTTATGGCACCTTCGGTATGTTCAACGTCGATGCAAATTACGAAATCAAGCAAAATGTCGCACAGTATTTTGCGGCGCGAATGCTTACGCAAGAATGGGCACAGCCTATCGATCAGCCACAAAATATTTTCCGGGCTTCAAGCGATATCAAAGATGAAAGTGGAAATGTATTGGTAACGGCTTATTCGATCCAGCGTCCCGATGGGCAATGGGCGCTATTGCTAGTTAATAAGGATCAATCGAGCGCCCACTCGGTGACCGTCAACTTCCATGATTCCTCAACGCGGAAGCATCGATACTTCCAAGGCGATGTGACGCAAATCAGTTTTGGTGCTGATAACTATAAATGGCATCCTGATGGTCCGAATGGGTACGCAGATCCCGATGGTCCAGCGATTACATCGACTCAGCCTGGTGGGGAGGGCGTGCAATACACATTGTCGAAAGCTTCTATTACTGTGCTAAGAGGTCGGTTGGAGTGAACATTCCTTAAACGAAGGAGGGATGGTTTACCTTCCAGCAGTGGTATATGCCGCGATCGGCTCATCTTCCGCGTATATATCCACTGAACTTCCGTGGGCTGTCAATTCGGCGCGATTCTTTAGTGACAACCGGCTCCCGGCTGATCCTTGAGGGCGCTCGATATGGCTGTCTGATCGCTCCAACTTAAACTTCGATACTATGGCTTGTAGCTCCGATGCGAGAGTCGTAAGGTCTTCACACGCTTTGGCCGACTGTTGCGAGCCAAGTGCCGATTCACGTGTAATCGCAGCGATGTCATTGATGTTGTTATTAACCTCCTCCGTCGCACTTGATTGCTCAGTAGCAGCAGTGGCGATATGAGTGATCATTTCTCCCACTTCTTCTGACATGTGAATAATCTGTTTCAGCGAATCGCCCGCTTGTGAGGTAGAGTGCAATCCCTCTTCTACTTGCTTTGTACCTGCTTCCATGGCGGTGACTGCATTTTTGGTTTCGTTTTGAATGGCGCCAATCATTTGGGCAATTTCTTTGGTTGCGGTGGTTGTGCGTTCTGCAAGCTTTCGCACTTCATCGGCGACTACAGCGAACCCGCGGCCTTGTTCCCCGGCTCGTGCGGCTTCAATCGCAGCGTTCAACGCCAGCAGATTTGTTTGATCCGCAATGTCATCAATGACTCCAGCAATGTGGCCGATCTGGTCCGAGCTCTTGCCTAGCTCCTCCATTTTCTGAGCAGTACCTTTGACCGAGCTTGCAATGGTACGCATATTATTTAACGTTTGCTCCACGATAAGACCGCCCTGCCGCGCTGTTTCGGCGGCTTGCCGCGATGCTTCAGCGGCTTTGTTCGAGTTTTCGGAGACTTGTAACACCGTCGAAGACATTTCGTGCATAGACGTCGCCACTTGGGAAGTCTGATTCTGTTGTGTCTCAGAACGTTGAGCCATGAGAGTTGCCGAAGCTGAGATTTCCTCAGTAGCACTCGCCAGTTGTCCGGTATTAGCTGCCACTTTGCGCATAATTTCCTGCAGCTTATCCATGAATAAATCAAAAGATGCGCCGGTTTCGCCAATTTCATCTTTACTGGCGAAATCCAGGCGCACAGTCAGATCCCCTTCGCCTTCTGCAATATCGCGCAAACGAGAGGCGAGTTGATTGAGTGGTTGCGCAATCTGACGGCTTATAACGTAACCTGCCACACCTCCCCCACATCCCAGCGCGATCAACAGCACAAGAATTCCGAAAGTTCGTTGCCGCTGGTTCCAGGTTGTAACGATATCTAACTCGGATTGAAAGTTCTTTGCGAGACCACTGCCCAGTTCTCCAAGTGAAGCTTCCATTTGTTTGTTGTCTTTGGCAAGGGAGGCAATATCTGCCTGGGTCTTATCGGTCATTTTGTCGGGAGCTTCGATCATCAGGGAATAGGTGGCTTTTGAACGCGTTTGAATGTCGCTGAAATATTCCATCAGAGACGAGACTTGCTTCTGAAGATCTGAGTTGAAGGCTGTTTTCTCCTTCACCGATTGGAGGGCAGCTGTGACCGACTGGGCGTCTTCACTTGCACTGGCAAGAGCTTTTTTATCCTGCAACAGTACTGCGTCGCTGTACCGTTTGGTGACTCTCTGAAATCCGGCTTGCGCTTCTTGGCTGGCCAGTGCTGCTGGGAACAAAGATCCTGACGCTACCTTCATGTGGGTTTGGGATTCGGATGTGGTCCACTGTAGCAGGATCAGCAAGACAACATACCCGGCTCCAAAAATCGCGATGCAGAGCCATATCTTCGCTTTGATTCCTAAATTTTTCATCCCAACCCTCTCTGAACTGCTGATAACTTGCTGCCGACACGTGCGGCAAAAGTTATTTCACCTCGAGCGTCTTGACTCCGTCTGCGCTGGCATCGCTGCCAACATATCCAATGGCGCCCTTAGTCTTTGCCACATATGCTGTAACTTCAGCATCCGAGGCAACGGCCTTTGGCATGGAGCCTTTACCGGTAAATACCAGGCTGCGATAGTAAGTTTGTAGCGCAGAGTCAGATTTCCCGAGGTACTCTTTGACGAACGCTTCGTGTGCCGGTCCGCCTTTTTCGAGAACCGGCTCCACATGCGATCCGTCGCTAAGCGAGCTCTTCTCTTCCAGGAAGACGCTTTTGAGCTCGTCGGCAGAGATTGTGTCTGACTTCACGCTCGAATTAGCAATCACTTTGACGGATCCAGCCTGGGCATTCATTGACGCGAAAGTTATCAATCCTGCCGCAACCGAGAGGGCTCGTAGATTCTTCATTGAATTCTCCTTTTCCATGTTGCCCAGTCTTTAAATAATCGATTCGTTTCTTCTTGCTCATCGACTTAGTATCGTGATGCTTTAGTTCGCTTCTCTCGGGCGCCGGCAAAAGCATTGCGATCCGTAGACGATTCGATTCCCGATTTTCTTAGAAATTGAACCCAACCTTGGCTGCCAGTAGTTTCGATTTCGGCTTTTCTCCGGCAGGATTCGTATCAGTGTAGTAGTCGAGAGCCGTGCCATTGATGAAATGCTCTTCCACCTTGGTATAGAAGTAGCCGTTGAAGTCATACCTCCCTGAGACTGTCCAATCTTTGGAAAAGTTTACCGGTAGCGAGTCATTGACGCCGCCATTAATGTAGTGGCTATAATAGGCTCCGGCTTGTAGTTTTCCAGTCAGCCGATAACTCGACATTGCGTACCAGCTGCGGGTATCGTATGTAGAGGGGACGATGAAATGCCCTCCGCCCGGTAGGTTGAAGCTAAGGTCAATTTCGCTGGTGTTACGTTTGTATTCTCCTGCCGCCATGAATTTTCCTTTTTCAAATTTCGCATATGGCACGGGTGTAGTTGAGTAAGGAATATGAAACGATCCGGTCGGGGCAGTTCCGTCCAATCCCGACGTGAGTGCGCTGACCCCTACCAGCAAGCCTTTTAAAGGCGTTTCCCAGCGCAAGTCGCCGCCGAACTCATTGGAACCTCCAGTGGTGAAGGCTGATCCGATACTCGGACTCAGCAGCTTTGCGTAGCCGCCATTTAGATCGAGAGGGCGATATCCAGCGAATCCCCGATAGCCAAGCGTTCCCCAACGCTTTCCTAAAGGCATGGCGCCATAAAAATCGCCGCCATAGTGGGCCAGGTTGAAACTTTTATTATCCGTGGGGTACATCGACTCGGGCAAGAGAACCCAGAGATGCACAGTATCAACATCCTGGGAATCGTTGAACAAACCTGTGACGGTCTTCACTTTACCGACAACGAATCGCACTCGATCACTGGCACGGTAATCTCCTGTAGCCCAATCGATGATCATGTTCGCGCCGCCCAGTTCTCCGAATTGATACACATGCAGTTGGACACCAATGCGCAATTTATCTGACGCCGCATCGCTGAGGCTTAGCGCGGCGTCCGTCCACCGCGCGCTCCCGTCGCTGGTGTTCATGGTGAACAGGTTGTTGTTGGAACTGTACAGAAAACCTTGCGTCACAAATCCATGAATCTGAATATCCGAGAGGTCTTGGGCAAAAAGAGTGCTCGCACAGGCGAACGCAAAAACGAAAACGAATAATCGTCGATACATTCAAGATCTCCTTGCTACTCGTTTTGCTTCATCGGCATTCGCGTACATGACGTAACCGCAGCGCACATTACTTTCGTACAATATCGATAGGTTCCCAGAACGGATTTCGTCAGCAATCCTCAATAGGCATGTACTTAGCCCGTTTGTCTTTTGCTCTCGAGCAGGGTATATTTGTATCTGGAACTGTTGTGTAGTACGAGGTTTTGGCGGAACACACCAGTGGGCGAAAGCCCACTTTTTCGTTGGGCCGGTTTTCGCGAAATGGGGTTTGCCATAAGTAATTGATTCTATGGCTTTTGACATTGATCAAGTCCGTAGTGTCGTGGAGCGCGTTGCAGTTTCCAGCGGATTAGAAGTCGTTGAAGTCGAGCTAAAGGGATCAGGTAAGGCTCGAATGCTTCGTATTTTCATCGACAAGCCTGAAGGTGTAACGCATGAAGATTGTGCAAACCTCAGCCGGGAAGTTGGAACTATTCTCGATGTAGAAGATGTGATCCCTGGCGACTCTTATGTTTTAGAAGTTTCCTCACCAGGGCTGGATCGCAAGCTAACGCGCCCGGCGGATTATGAGCGCTTTACGGGAAGACGAATAAAGTTAATGACACGAAATCCGGTGAACGGGAGCCGGCATTTTGAAGGGCGATTAGAAAATTGCCAAAGTGGGAAGCTCGTCCTGGACATGAGCCCGTTACGTGTAAAGAAGTTACAGAGAGACGAGAATTCAGGACCAAGGCTCGAAATTGAGCTGGGAAATATTGAAAAGGCGAACCTGGTTCCTGAAATTTAGTAGCAGCAGTAATATTTTAACCTTCTATTTTTATTTGGCACAAGGCCCGGGCACGAATTTCAAACGGAATATATATGGCAAGTGAGCTTTATAACACTATTGATGCTCTGAGCAGGGAAAAAGGGATTGATCCGCAAATTGTAGTCAGCGCGGTGGAAGACGCTATTGTTGTTGCGACGCGCAAATACTATAAGACACAGGAAAATCTCCGTGCGCACCTGGATAAAGACACGGGCAAAATTCGTGCCTTTGCGGTTAAGACAGTTGTAGAAAATCCGGAGCAGGTTGAAGATTCCACTCTGCAAATCACCATCGATGACGCTCGCAAGCTCGACCCTAATGTTGAGGTTGGCGGCGAACTTCAGATTCCCAAAGAGACTGAAGGCATTCTTGGCCGCATTGCAGCTCAACTTGCTAAACAAGTCATTTTTCAAAAGGTCCGTGAAGCCGAACGCGATACCGTTTACAACGAATATATCGGCCGTGTAAACGAAATCGTTAATTCTACGGTAAAGCGGATCGAAGGTCCGGATGTGATCTTTGATATCGGCAAAGCCGAAGCACGGATGCCGCGCAAGGAGCAGTCGCGTCTCGAATCCTTTGCAATTGGAGAACGGGTACGGGTTGTGATTTCTCGCGTGGAGAGAGCCTCGAAAGGCCCGGGTGTTGTGGTTTCGCGGGCAGCGCCGGATTTGGTCCAAAATTTGTTTCAAACCGAGGTGCCGGAAATCTACGATGGAACGGTAGTTATTCGAGCCATCGCTCGCGAGGCTGGAGAACGAACGAAAATCGCCGTTTTTTCGAAAGATAAAGATGTAGATGCGGTGGGTGCCTGTGTCGGCATGAAAGGCATGCGTGTTCAATCTATTATTCGTGAACTTCGCGGAGAGAAGATCGACATTATCGAATACCACGAAGATCCAGTGACCTTCGCAGAAAAGGCATTGCAACCAGCTAAGGTAAGCCGCGTCACAGTGCTGGATGCATCAGGTAAGCATTTGGAAGTGGTGGTCGATGATACGCAGTTATCACTTGCGATCGGCAAGAAGGGACAGAACGTCCGCCTAGCCGCGAAGCTTTTAGGTTGGAAGATCGACATTAAGAGCGAGGAAGAGAAGCGTCAGGAAGTAGAAGATCAGATGGAGCGGCTGACTGGAACGGCCGCCACTCCGCTCGAAAGCGTGCCTGGTCTGGGAGAAGGAATCGTCGAGAAGCTGGTAGCCGCAGGGATTACGACGGTAGAAGCATTGGCGGATATGACTCCTGAGCAGCTAGAGGCAATTGAAGGAATTGGCCCTAAAACGGTGGAAAAAATCAGCTTGGCAGTGAATAATTACTTTGCCAGCCTTGAAGGCGGCGAGATCGCTGTTACTCAGGCTGAAGAAGGAAGCTTCGAAGCCGATGAGCTCGCAGGCGAAGATGCGGGCGCAACGAATGAGGCTGGGAACGATGCTGCGGAAGTGGAGTCTTCTATTCTGGAAGTTGCAGGAGAAGCCACAGAAGATCCGGCGCAAGGTGAGGCGGAAGCAGCAGAAGAACAAGAGGCTGGTGAGGAGCATGTCCCCTCATCTGGCAAGCAGTAAGATGGGGACCTCTCGCGTCTTTGAGAACGAGGAAGATGCGGAATTGAAAACTGACACCGTGAGGTTGCTATGAAGACTTAGCGGGAGAGGAAAGAAAGGGCGGATGAGTAAGATTCGAATCAATGATTTGGCTAGGGAACTGGAAGTCAAGAGCAGAGCGATTCTCGATGCGCTGATTGCTGTTGGCGTAACAGAGAAAAAAACGCACTCCAGTTCGATAGAAGATTTTGAGGCCGACAAGGTGCGTGCCCATTTCCGCGCCACGAGCGAAGCGCAACCTACAGGCAAATCCTCGCGTGCAAGCCGTCCCGAATCCGATGAAATCAAGACCAAGATCGATTTATCGAACATTTCCCGTCCGGGAGATGTTCTAAAAGCAATTATCAGTAAGCAGCAACCGGCGGCATCCTCTCCAGCCATAACAGCACCGCCGCGACCAGCGGTTGTACCTCCGCAAGTTGAAACGAAAGCGGCTGCTCCAACGACCGTTTCTAAGGGGCCCGCAACGGTTGTTCCTCCCGCGCCACTAACACCACCGCCTGCGCCAAAGTTTGTTGTACCAACGACACCCGTAAGGCCAACTTTTACAGTTCCGCCACCAGCGCCGCCAAAGGCTCCGCAGAGTGCGTCAGCTCCAGTGGTAACACAGCCACCAGCCGCACCGCAGCCACCAGCACCGCCGTCATCCACTTCAACGCAAGCTGAGGCTCCTGCAAGTACGGCTCCAGCCGGGACCGCATCGCCGGTTGAGCCGTCAACGGCAGGCGACGAGACAGTCGTGCGTCCGCAAGCGCCGCCTCCGCGGATGATTGTTCCGCAGACGGGGCCACGTCCGGTGTATAAGGCTCCGATTAGACCGGCTGCGTCGACGCAGGCACCGCAAGCAGGCGCATCGCAGCGACCGATTGCAGGACGCCCAATAGCGAATCGTCCGATTCCGGGCCGTCCTGTTCCAGGACAACCAATTTTCCAACGTCCACGTCCAGGGGGAGCGTCCAGCGCTCCTGGAGCGCCAGGTACTCGGCCTCCGTTACGTCCTGGAGAGCGACGTCCGATGCATCCTACGCGGCAATCGCCAACCGGCGCTCGTCCCATGGGCGTTGGCCCTGGGCTGCCGCCTCCTGGCACTACGCGTCCCGGAGCGCGTCCTGGAGCACCGGCACGACGTCCGGGCCAGCGTTATGTTCCTCGCGGTGTAAAAGAAGGTCCGATGAAGGGCTACACGCCGCCGCCGCGATTGTCGCTCTCGAACGAGCCGCAGCCGATCACACGAAGCATTACGATTAATGAAGGTATCAGTGTAAAAGATCTAGCCGAAAAGCTTGATATCCGCGCAAAAGATCTTATAGCCCGCTTGCTGGCGCGCGGCGTATTTGCGACGATTAATCAGACGCTCGATACGGAATTGGCCAGCGAAATGGCCCGCTTTTTCGGGGCAGATACGAACGTCATTAGCTTCGAAGAGCAAGCTGCGAAGGATATTGCCGAAGGCGCGGCTGGAGAAGAGGGCGTGCCTGCTGAAGGCGCTCCTCGACCGCCCGTGGTCACTATCATGGGCCATGTCGATCACGGCAAGACGACTCTACTTGACTCCATTCGTTCCACGGATGTTGCAGGTGGCGAAGCTGGTGGAATCACGCAGCATATCGGCGCATATAAGGTTACGATTCAGGACAAGAATTCGCCGGCTTATGGACGGCAGATTGTGTTCCTCGATACACCCGGTCACGAAGCCTTTACCCGCATGCGTTCGCGTGGAGCTAAAGCCACTGACATTGTTGTCCTGGTCGTCGCAGCAGACGATGGAGTAATGCCACAAACTATTGAGGCTATCGACCACGCTCACGCAGCGGAAGTGCCAATCATCGTCGCGGTAAACAAAATCGATAAGCCGGGTGCGCTGCCGGATCGCGTGAAAAAGCAGCTTGCGGATCGCGGTCTGATGCCTGAAGACTGGGGTGGAACCACAGTATTTGTGGACGTTTCGGCCAAGCAGAAAACAAATTTGAATCTGTTGATGGAAATGATTTGCCTGGTCGCCGATCTGCAAGAACTCAAAGCTGTGGCGGATCGTCCAGCGACGGGTGTGGTCATTGAAGCCAAGTTGGACCGTGGCCGTGGCCCGGTTGCTACCGTGTTGATTCAGAATGGAACTCTTCGTGCCGGAGACAATTTTGTAGTCGGCAATGTATACGGAAAAGTACGCGCCATGTACGACGATCGCGGAAAACAATTGCAGGAAGCTCCGCCTTCGACGCCAGTCGAAATTCTCGGCATGGAAGGCCTGCCGCAAGCTGGCGATCAGTTCGTCGCTGTAGCTGATCGTGATAAGGCGCGTGGTATCTCCGAGTATCGCGAGCAGAAGGCTAGAGAAGCTGCTCTAGCCAAGTCTTCCCGCGTATCGCTTGAAGGGTTGGCTGAACAGTTAAAGACGGCTGGGATGAAGGAACTGAACGTCATCCTGAAGGCTGACGTTGGCGGTTCAGTTGAAGTTCTCAGCGATATTCTGAATAAGCTTTCCAACGATAGAGTTCGGTTGAAGGTGCTGCGTTCGGGAGTTGGCGCGATTACTGAGACGGACGTTCTGCTGGCCTCAGCTTCCAATGCCATCATTATCGGTTTTAATGTGCGTCCGGAGCGAAAAGCGCAAGAGCTTGCCGATCAGGAAAAGGTTGACATCCGTCTGCACTCGATCATTTACGAAGTTCAGGACGAGATCAAACGAGCCATGACGGGCTTGCTTGAACCGACGATCAAGGAGACTTATCAAGGCCGTGCGCAGGTGAAGGAAACCTTCCGCATTCCGAAAGTTGGAACCATCGCGGGATGCACCGTGCTTGACGGAATAATCAAACGCGATTCGGATGTTCGGTTGCTGCGCGATGAGGTAGAAATTTTTAAAGGTAGAGTCGGTTCATTGCGCCGTTTCAAAGATGATGCAAGCGAAGTCCGCAATGGGATGGAATGCGGTATTTCTATCGCGGGTTATGGTGATATCAAGGCTGGCGACATCATCGAAGCATTTGTGACAGAAAAGGTCGCCGCGGAAGCCATAGCATAGGATTGTCGTTGGTCGTTCGCTGTTGGTCGTGGGTTTGGAAATTTGTTCTGCTAACGACCACCGACGGACGACCAACGACTGCATGATTGCTTTTCTTACTCTCGAATTGCGCATCGAAGCTGCCCAGTCGCTCAAAGACAAGAGACAAGTCTTGCGTAGCCTGAAGGACCGATTACGCACTCACTTCAACGTCTCAGTTGCGGAACTGGATGCGGGTAATCTGTGGAATCAAGCTACGGTAGGAGTGGTGAGCATTTCTGATTCGCGAGATTATTTGGATGGCCTTATGAAGAATATAGAGCGTCAGGCCATGCGCATCGTCAACAATGCTGGAGCGGAAGTTACTGATTCGTTCGTAGATTTCCTCTAAAGAATCTTCTCCGTTCGACTTATCCCTAATAAGGGCTACTGCCTGAGATTGAGCAACTTGCAAGGGATTAAGGGGTTTTCTTTTCCAGCCATGTGCGATGCGGGGCCGCACTTCGGTAATTTTTCTGATATTCTCATCCGTTTTACGCTAAGAGGTGTGATCGTGGAAAGCCGCAGTCAAAAGTATCACCGTGAGCGTCTGGGAGAAGCTCTTCGTGAGGAGATTGAAACGATCCTTGAGGGAGAACTTGGCGATCCCCGCATCGGTTTAGCAAGTGTAAACAGCGTAGCTTTGGCGGACGATTCGCGATCAGCGCGGGTATTTATCAATGTTGAAGGAGACGACGAAGAAGCGAAACAGACGCTTGAAGGGTTAACGTCGGCGGTTGGATTTATTCGCCGCGAGATCGCCGAACGTTTGCACCTGCGGCGTCCACCAGAGTTATATTTTCAGGTAGACAAGTCTGGACAGCATACGGCAAGAATTGAAGAATTGCTGAATCGCTCCAAAAGCCGGGAAAAGAAGAAGATCACATCCGCTAAGAAAAGGGCCTAACGGAAGATTTCAGGCATTATGTTGAGGGACGTTCTCAAAAATATCGAGCAGCGCGACCGCTTCGTGCTGACTTCGCATGCCCGGCCCGATGGTGATGCGATCGGTTCCGCTCTTGCCTGCTGCCAAATTTTGACGTTGATGGGGAAAAAATCTGAAATCGTTTTACGGGACGGAGTTCCTCGCATTTACCAGCCCCTTCCGTTTGCGGACAAAGTAGTACAAGCACAGAGCGTGAATGGAAGATACGACGCCGCGATAATCCTCGAATGCGACAGTATCCAGAGAACTCGTTTGGACGGGCTTGAAAATCGCTTTCTAATCAACATCGATCATCATCTTAGTGGTCGTCCTTTTGCGAACGTGAACTGGATTGATCCCAAGGCCGTTGCGACCGCCGAAATGGTCTATCGGTTGGCACGCGAGGCCGAGGTTCCGGTCTCGCCTGAGATTGCGACCTGCCTTTATACTGCGCTGCTCACGGACACGGGATCGTTCATGTTTGAGGGAACGAACGAATATACTTTTGGCCTCGCACGGGAGTTAGTGCACGCGGGTGCTGATCCAGCACAATGCGCTCGCAATGTGTACTTCGCGCATTCGAATGCCAAGATGCGATTGCTCGGCGCGGCGCTCTCGAATCTACAGAGAGAAGGTTCATTGGCTTGGATCTGGGTAACGCAAGAACAAATGGACCGCTTTAGCGCGAAAGAAGAAGACTGCGAAGGCTTGGTGAATTATGTGCTCTCGATTCAGGATGTAGAAGTCGCGGTATTTTTCCGGGAGCTTCCCGGCGGCCGTTTTCGCTTGAGCTTAAGGAGTAAAGGCCAACTGGATGTAGCAGCTATCGCTCAGCAATTCGGAGGCGGTGGCCACGAATGCGCCAGCGGGTGTTCGCTCGATGGCCCTCTATCAAGCGCTGTGGACAAAATGCTCTCGCGGCTTAGACCGCATCCTTCCGTACAATAGATCGGGATACTCGTTCCGATTTTCACAATTCTTTTTTTACCGGACTTTAATTGAATCAACGCACCCGTCTAATTGTCGATAGCCTGCTGCTTATTGGCTTGTGCTGTTTCCTGTTTTTCTTCGGTTTGGGACATTTTGGGTTAGTCGGCGCCGATGAACCGCGCTACGCGCAAATCGCACGAGAAATGCTGGCCCGGCATGATTGGATCACGCCTACGCTCGGTGGAAAGCCGTGGCTCGAAAAGCCTGTTCTCTATTACTGGCAGGCAATGATTGCCTACAGCATATTCGGAGTGAGTGATTGGGTGGCCCGCTTGCCGTCGGCGTTTGATGCAACGCTCATGGTTTGGGGCGTTTACCTTTTTTTAAGTCGGATTGGTTCCAAAACTGAGTACGCCGGATTTCCGCTTGACGGTGCATTGTTTATGGCCTCGGCAGCCGGTGTCATTGGCTTTGCGCATGCCGCTTCCACGGATATGCCACTCGCGGCGACGTTTACTTTAGGAATGCTTGCGTGGTATGCATGGCGAGAGAGCGGAACCAAATCTTATTTGGCTTTGTTCTACTTCTTCATTGGGTTGGGAACGCTCGCCAAAGGTCCAGTTGCACCGTTTTTGGCAGCCGCCATTATCGCTATCTTCACGGTCGCTACACACGATTGGAAAATCATCCGTCGGACACCATGGCTTCCGGGAATATTGCTGTTTTGCTTGGTTACTTTACCTTGGTACATAGCAGTCCAGCATCGAAACTCTGAGTTTTTTCACGTATTTATTCTTGAGCATAATTTGGCGAGATTCGGAACCAATCTCTATCACCACACTGAACCTTTCTGGTATTACATACCAGTTGTTCTACTCGGACTCATGCCATGGATCATTTTTATCGTGCTGGCGTTTATTGAGAGCGTCCGTACATGGATAAGCCGGAGTCAAATACTGCCTCCGGAAGATGTTCTGAACATGTTTCTCTTGATCTGGCTGATGTTGCCGATATTCTTTTTTTCAATTTCCAAATCGAAGTTGCCAGGATACATTCTGCCAGCGCTGCCAGCTGGCACGCTACTGCTTGCCGACTACGTCCGTCGCAAGGTCACGTTTATAGAACGCCCACGCAATTTAGAGACTGCTCTCCATTCGATTGTCTCAGCGTTGCCAGTAGTTCCCGCTCTGATGATCCAGTATGTTCTTGTGCAACATCGATTACCTTGGGGCAGAGCACTGTTAATTTCCTGCTTAATTGCGTTAGGGCTGGCAATTGCGATTGGCGCGACGTTAAAGAAATACGGTTTGAGAATGCTGCGTACCACGACGTTAATACCGGTTGTGCTCGCGCTTGCCTTCGTGGTGCGGTTTGGTTCGCCTGCACTTGATGAGACTCTTTCTGCGCGTCCATTGGCAAATGACCTCATCCGGGTCGAAAATAGTTTTGCGGAAAAGCCTCCGCCTATTGCGGTTTTGCGTCTTTCGCGAGAAGACGAATATGGCCTTCACTTCTACTTGGATACTCCAATACTCCGCTATGAGTTGGGAGAGGTTCCTGCACAAGAGCACATCGTAGTAGTGCCGCGGGAATTACAAGAGAGAGTTATGAAGCGGGCGGCAGGAAGACAAGTTGTGCATCTGGGAACGTTTGCTCCACGAGCGCTCGAGTATTTTTGGGTGTCATCGCCATAACTCTCTTTCATCTATTACCTTTTTATGTCCATCACTAGCGGACGGTTTGCCTCTCCTCTATCCAACCAACTACACTCAGACTTTGGGTTGTTCACGTGGTTCATGTTTCCCAAGCCGTAATCCCTCCAGGAGCCCAGGTGGAGATTCTCGATCTCAGGCATTTCACGTCAGGCGACCTGCGTCCATTACTGGATGACGAGAATCAGGTATGGTCTCAGCTACTCTCCTGGGACTACAGCGGCTCTGCCGACATGATCATGCGTTATGTCGATGCTAAGATCCTGCCGGGCTATGCCGCCATTGAGCGCGGTAAAATATACGGATACGCGTTCTTCGTTTATGAGGGAGGTAAAGGCGTTGTAGGAGATCTGTTTGTGCGCAATGGTGGACGCTCACCGAATCATGCCGAAATCGAATCTCAACTTCTCACGCACGTCATAGAAACTCTACAACAATCGCCTGGGATTCACCGGGTCGAGGCCCAACTACTTGTCCACGAAAGCGGAGTGGTAGCCGGTCCTTTCGTCGCACAGAATTTTTCCCGGCATCCACGCTTGTTCATGGTATTACCTGTCTCGGAGCCGTTAAAACAAACGACGCATCTCGACAAAGACATAGAAATCAGAAGTTGGTCAGAAGAGTACTACCAGCCGGCCGCCGCCGTTATCACCAATGCATATCGGGGGCACGTCGATGCTGAGATTAACGATCAGTATCGAACGATCAGCGGCTCGCTTCGCTTCCTCAACAATATCGTGCGTTTTCCTGGTTGCGGAATTTTCGATCCGGATTCATCTTTCGTGGCGATTCATAAAGGCGCACGGGTGCTGGTAGGAATGATTCTGTGTTCTCGTGTCCGTCATGATGTAGGCCACGTTACGCAAGTCTGTGTTCTGCCCGAATATCGTTCGCACGGCATTGGCGAATCATTGCTGGCGACTACGGTAGCGAACCTGCGGCAACGAAAGTTTTCGCTGCTTTCTTTAACCGTGACAGAAACGAATGACCGAGCGGTCGAGCTCTATAAGCATCTGGGATTCGATACTAAGAGAGTATTCGATGCGTTCGTTTGGGAAGGGTGAGAAGAACGAGCGCTTACCTCTTGAATAACTCAACAAAAGGAACCGCTTCGTCGTTCTGTGGGGGCCAATTGCTATTCTTACTTGAAAAGCAAAGCTTCCGCTACCTTCTTAAGAACCACATCACCCAGCCTGCCACAAATACTCCCCCTACAAACATCACGAAGCAATATAGGCCGTAGCGGATTTGATCACGCGAAGTACTACGTTGCGTGATGCCGAAGACTATCGAGGCAAACACTGCGAACAGCAAAGCGGAACTGAAGTGAGACAATTCGAGAGTCGTGGTCATGGTTTTTTACCGATCGCGATGTGATAAGCGTCGGCCGCGCTAATGAAGTTCAGCAATCCTGCAACGATCAGGAATTTAGTACCGTAATCTGCAGTAGCGTGGGCAATTGCACCGCCCCCCGCATCGAGCGCGCGAGTAACAATGTAAAGCCCGCCGGCACCTACATCGCCTACAAATCCCAGGATGTCGAGAATATCGCCACCGTTCGGTTTATAGATACGTCCTTGCATCATGAGACCCAGCACAAACATTACGACAATGGATCCCATCAATAACAAACCGCGAATCCATCGCTTCTGGATCAGGTGTCCTGCCCCTGGAATAAGCCAGCCGAGAGCTGGGGCAAGCACCGACATGGTAGTCATTGCCTGTGGAGGCGCTGCAACTTCTTTCTTGCTTACTGAGGAATTAGCCATTCAGATGATCACGATCTCTCGTTGAATTTTACCAGTTACTTCCGCCGTTTTCGGCCTGACCAGCACGTCAACTTCGCTACGTACGCCAAACTCAGATAAGTAGATGCCAGGTTCAATGGAAAAGCACGAGTTCGGAAGAATCTGCCGGTCGTCGTGCGTTTCCAGATCATCCATGTTGGCACCGGGAGCGTGGATGTCTGTTCCAATGGAATGGCCCGTCCGATGTACAAACTGTTCGCCAAAACCAGCCTTGTTGATGTGGTCACGAACTGCGCGGTCCACTTCCCATCCTGCAATCGCGCGTCCCGATGCGATTGCGTCCTGCACCTTTTTTACACCTACATCACGCGCGTCGCGGACAGTTTCGAAGATTTCGCGCATTCGGTTGGAAGGAGACTTCCCGATGAAGCCCGTCCATGTAATGTCGTAATACACAGCTTGGGGAACATTCTTCTTTCCCCAGACATCCAGTAAAACGAAATCGCCTTCACGGATAGGAGTCGAGGTTTCAGCGCTGGGACCATAGTGCGGGTTCCCACTGTTCGCATTCACTGCGACAATAGGAGGATCATCCGTTACAAGGTTTTCACGTTGGAAAGCTTCCATGAACCACTGCTGCATTTGATGCTCATGCGTGCCGCCATTGCGAACTCGGCGGCCTATTTCCTGAAATGCTGCTGCGGTAATAGCATCGATTGAATCACGCGCGGCAAAGTGTGTTTTGATTTGTTCTTCTGACCATGTGGCTTCGAATTGCGCAATCAGATCTGCCGAGCTGACAACATTCTTACCGAGGCCGCGGATTAGTTCGAGCGTGCCTCCGTCAACCAGCGAGACGGTGAATACTAGATTGTTCGGAGAATATTGCATCGCGACGTCACGATGGTTGGCGAGAATCGTTTTTACTTGCTCAAACAATTCCTGCCATCCGGCATATTGAAGCTTTTTGCCCGGCAAGGTGTCCAGGTGCCCAGCTTCAATCTTATGAACCAGCTTAGTTGGCTCACCTTCCGCTGGAAGGAGGTAGAACCAGCGCCGCGTAACCATCATTGCGTCTGGCAGTCCGAGAACACGATAAGCAATAGGGTCGCGGTGGTGATGGTCATAAAAGAGCCAGGCATCGATATTGCGCTCGCGCAGAGCAGCCTGTATGGCGGAAAGGTTCATGGGCAAACGTCTATTCTAAACAAAGGTGAGGATTTGAGCGAATCCAACAAGCCATATTCACGAACCCTGTTATTTGACGTAGATAAGGTTTGATACTCTTTTCAATTTTTTGCCATAACTCTCTCTCGTGTCTCCGGTATTAATGTTTCACACGCGGTTCTCAGCACGAATCGCGGCGCTGTCTTTCGAATGTTCATTAAATAGGGAACGATCTGCTTTGCATTCGCTTTGGCTGTTTCTCGTAGTAGCCAGCCAAGCCCCTTTTGCACCATGGCATCTTCATCGGCCAAAAGGAAGTTGGATAAGCGGATAATCTCAGGGAAAAACATTTTTGTCGCGTTCCCATGATCAGGGCGACGCAAGCCGCACGCCGGTGCCAATGATTTGGCGATTTCGCCCAGCGGAACGCTGCCTTCGCTCTGCTGGGTTCAGCGACAATCATAGGTGCAACTAAATAATGTACCAATGCGTCATGATCGGTCCAGCTGATTATTCGGTCCAGCCAGGATTCGAATAATCGAAACTCAGGGTTCCCCAGTTGATGAGTGCGTTTTTCTAATAGGAACACGGCAAATATTTTTTCTTCCAAAATCCCGCCAGAGAAGAGTTGATCTGCAATTTGTACTAGAAACCGAACATCGAAATCTTTAAGGATAATGGCCCGCAAACGTACAGCTTCCCGGCGGAGTTGAGCCGTATGCCAGCCATGAGATTCGACTTCTTCTTTGAAAAACCACTGCATGCCTTTGACGTGCTCCGCGGAGCCGCCCTCTTTCAGCAAATTGCGAATCTCAGAAGCAACCTTTGCGGGAGTTGGTTTACGTTCGACCATTCAATACCTGAACTTCAGTTTTGGTGGCTATGCGCTTGATGATCTTCTGATCGTCTTGTCATAAATCCATAACAAGGCCGAGGTCAAAATGCCAACTGCTGTTACTGCCCACCAGATACGGCTAGGTTGATGCGCTATCTCACCAAAATGATGAATCAGTGTCCCTCCGAACCAGCCTCCAATCAACGAGCCAATTCCAATTGGAAGAAATGCGAAGCCCATGTATGTGCCTTGCTGTCCCTGAGGTGCGAGTCGTGAAATGTATTCGTAGTAGCGCGGAGACTGCGTAATTTCCCCTAGCGCAACCGCGACTAATGTTGCTACAGCCATGGGTACTGTAGGGTGGATGATTAGAAGAACCCATGCTAGGCCAGATATAAGTGTTCCAAGTGTGATGGCCCGAAACGCCGGCATTTTCTGAGTAAGGAAACTCACTACCATCTGTAGCGCAATCACGGTTAGTGGTCCGGTCACAAGTAGCAGTTCTGTGTTCGCCTTAGGATCGATGTAGTCATGTATGTAGAGTGGGAGGATTATGAATTCCTGCCAGTAAACGATCCAATATCCGGAGAAGATCAAAAGGAAAAGCATGAAACGTGGATTGCCGAGTACAGTCGCGAAGTTTTTTGCTGCCTGCCCGAAGCTGACCGTCTGGATTTCGCCCGAGCGGCGTGGCTCTTTGAAAAACAGCAACACCGCGAAGAACATCACGAATACACTCAGTGCAGCCGCCCGGAACACGTTCTCCACTCGCATATGCTGGTGTACCCAGGACGCGACATAGGGTCCCGCCGCTCCGCCTATATTCACCAGCGTGTAATAAATTGAATAACCAATGGAGCGAACATTCTCTTTTGAAGCCCGTGCGATAGTCCCGACTACACACGGTTTCACCAGCGCAATTCCCAAGGCAGGAAGTATCAGCACCATTGTTACCAGCACTCCCAGCGGCATTGCATTACGGGCAGGAGCAAGCCATGGCGATCCGATTGATCCAAGCAAGAAATAAGAAAAACTCAGGATGAGATAGGCGAGAGAAAGAGAGCGGCGAAATCCCAGCCGGTCCGCGAGTGTTCCGCCAAACGCGGCGAGGAACCACACCAGCCCACCGAAGAGTCCTGTCAGACTGCTGGCGCGCTCGACGCCAAAGTTCAAGCTCTCATGGAGATATCGGGCGAGCGATGCAAACGCGGCATAGTAGGACAGTCGCTCGAAGAGTTCGCTAATGTTTGCAACCCAGAACGGACGTTCGAAACCGGTGCGAATCTCGCGAAAACGTTCAAAAAAGGTCAAATAATGCTTCCTTTCGCACACGGATCAGAGTTGTAGCTTTCGCCTGAGTTCTTTGCCGGTGATTCCTGAGATGCGAATCACCTTATTCCCGCTTGTCCAGCCGGACGCTATGGTAACGGAGGAACGCGGCACTTTCAAAAGTTTTGCGAAGAATCGATGCAAGCTTCATTAGCCTTTCCATCTATTGGTGGAGCAGTCAAAGAGAGTTTCAGTGCTTCACCAACTTCACCGGTAATGGCGTTCTTCCTGGCTCGTGGGTGAGCTTTGACTGTAAAGGTTGCGCCGGATATCGTTTCGTTAATTGCGATCACGATTAGACAGTTGGCTTACGGTAAACTCGGCTGCCAAAGATGGCCGTCCCTAGACGCACGCAAGTCGAGCCTTCTTCAATCGCTATTTCGAAATCGTGCGACATTCCCATTGAAAGCACATCCATTCCAACCGCCGGTAATCTACGCTTCATTATGCTGTCACGCAGCTCTCGTAATTTACGAAAATAAGGCCGGGCTTGGTGGGGATCTTCCGCGAAGGGCGGAACGGTCATGAGCCCGCGGATTTCTAGTCTTTCCAGTTGTGGTGCGGCCTGAAGAAGTCGCTCTAGTTCCGGCGATCCCGGAGCAACGCCGCTTTTGGCAGCCTCGCCTCCGACGCTGATCTCGATCAGAATAGAGATCTTCTTGCCTGGCTGCTTCACAGCAGAATCAAGCCGTTGTGCCAGCCGCAAAGAATCCACCGAATCAATTGCAGAAAAAAGTTCAACTGCTTTGGCGGATTTGTTGGTTTGCAAGTGCCCAATCATGTGCCACCCAGCATCATCTAGATCAATCAGAGCCTCGGCTTTGCCAGAAAATTCCTGTACTTTGTTTTCCCCGAAGGAGCGCAAGCCTGCCTCGTAAGCTTCTCGAATGAGTTCCGGAGGAAAAGTTTTGCTGACCGCCATCAGAGTAATGTCGCCTGGATCGCGTCCAACCCGACGTGCCGCTGAAGAGATACGTTCGTGGATGACAGCAATATTTTCGGAAAGCAACATGAGAGCATTGGATCACAGAGATGACAAAAGCACACAGGAGTATCTAGTTGCGTTTGGATTAAGCTCGCTTCAATCCGACAAAAATTCAAAAGCAGAAGAGGAAATGCAGGAAAAAACTCGCGTAACCATCCTGAACGATAAATAAATGTGTGAAACCCGCGCCGATCATAGTCACGGCTAACAATATCGCAGCAATTGTTGTCGTTCTAGGATCAACAACAGATCGCGCAAATCACTTCCAGAGCACCCGTGAAATAACGAAACCACACCTCTCACACAAAGTTCACATCATTGCGGTGGGCGGGGCTGGTTCGTTTGGATCTCCTGCACTAGTCAATGGGAGCCAGATCATCAGAGCCGCCAACCCAGCTAGCACGATCATTCCGCCGATGAGATAAGACGGTTCTTTGAATATTTGTGTTCTTGTCCAAGCGGGGGCGAATTGCAATCCTGCCCAAACTAATCCCAGCACAGCTTCGCCAGCAATTAACCCAGATGCAGTGAGCACCCCAGCATTTTCCACGCGCGCTTTTTGCGCTTCGTTGAATCCGCGGCGCTTGGCTAGCCATTCTCCGATTGATCGAATCACGCCGCCGATAAAAATGGCAAAGGTTGTCTCAAACGGCAGGTACATGCCGACGGCCACCAGCATGGGGCTGCGCACCTGCATCATAATCATGCTGATGCCAAAGAGAATGCCTACAACGACGAGCGGCCAAGGCATATTACCGCCAACGATGCCCATCGCTAATGTAGCCATCAAACCAGCCTGCGGCGCCGAAAGTTGACGGTCGCCAAAGCCTATTCCGCCTGCTTTGATATTAGCTTCATGCAACAGCATCAAAGGCCAGTACATCACCAGGCTTGCAACGACAACGGCAATCAGCTCTGCCATTTGAATTTTTCGAGGCGTGCCACCCAAAATGTAGCCTACTTTGAAGTCCTGCAGAAGCTCGCCTGCTACTGAGGATGAGACGCAAATTACCGCAGCTACACCCAGGACTACTGCTACTCCCGAGCTTCCCGAAACGCCAAGAGACACCATAAGAAGCGCCGCAATAAGTAACGTAGAAAGCGTCAAACCGGAAACTGGATTATTGGAAGACCCGATAAATCCCACCAGGTTGCCAGAGACCGTCGCAAAGAAAAACCCCACTACCAGCATTACTATCGCCGCAAGGACCGCCGGCCAAACTAAGCCCGAAATATGGATGTAAAGAAAACACATAAGCACGAATGTCACGGCGATTAAACCGAAAACAGCTTTCGAACTCATATATTGCTCGGTGCGGGAAAGTTTGGCTCGATCATCTGCCGATTGGCGCAAATCAGAGAGGGCTTTGCCAAGTCCTTGCGTGAGGCTCTTGCCCATCTTGAATAATGTGTAAGCTGCGCCCACGAGCATGCCGCCCACGGCAATGGGACGTACAATGAATCTCCACACGGCTACTGCCATGGTCGCCCAATCATTGCCCGTGTCTGCGGGGAGATAATGGCGAAGCTGTGGACCCATGAAGAAGATAAGCAGAGGAACGAGTAAGCCCCAGGCCAGCACGCCGCCGGCAAACTGAATCGATGCCAGCCGCAGCCCGATGATGTATCCCACACCCAAATAGGCCGGGCTTACGCTTGGGGCGGCAAAGGTGCTAGCACCGCCAGCTGCGACAATGTTGGCATTCCCTGTTGTGCCTAGTTGAACCTGGCTGCGTCCCAAACTGCCGACTGCAAAATGGATATCTTTGTCGGCAGCAAACAGCCCAAAACGCCCGAGCATGTACACAATGCCGCCTACACCAATGTTCCAAAAGAGATATTTTGCGGCTTTTGCGCCTCGCTGTCCGGCTTTATGAATTTCCGACGCCGCCACTGACTCAGGGAATGGCAACTCCGGATCTTCCACCATGACCCGTCGCACCAAGGAAATAAAGAGCACTCCCAAAACGCTGCCTATGAGCATGAGCGCAGTAGATTTCCAATAAGCGTCGCGGGGCCGGAAGGAAGGCCATGCCTTTGCAATCACGAAGGCAGGAATGGTGAAAATTGCTCCAGCAGCCAGACCTTCCCCAATACTTCCTGAAGTGCGGGCGATATTCTCCTCAAGCAAGGAACCTTTAACGGTTCGTAGTATCGCCATGCCAATCACTGCCGCAGGGTATGTAGCGGCAATCGTGATTCCTGCGCGCAACCCTAAGTAAGCATTGGCCGCCCCCAAGACCACTGTCATGGCTAGTCCCAGCAAAACGGCGCGAAGAGTAAACTCTCTCATCTCCATGTTTTCTGGGACGAAGGGTTGGAATTTCTTCGGGCTGGAAGTCGGCTGCACTGTATCAGGAGTACTCATGGATTAAGTCCTCGTAAAGGTCTGCGGTATCTAGTGCACAGACCGCGCAAGGTAGCACGCATGTGACCCGCATTACAAGTGCGCTATTGCGGACCGGAGAAGCAACCAGCTTTAAAGGAGTTTAAATTCCGGTGAATTAACGTGAATACTTCCAACCGGGCTCTCGAGATTGTTATCATACTATTTGTGTCGGGCCAGTCATTTCGGTCAGTTTTGGAGGTTTAATCGCCATGCTGTCCAACTCATTCTGTTGTAAGGATTGCGGCAGTCACAAAGGACATCGTTCACGTCCCAGGTCTTTTTTTGAAAAGTACTTTTTCCTGTTATTTCTGTTACGTCCAGTAAGATGTGCAGACTGTTATCGCCGGGATTACAGATCCGTTTTCTTGCGAGTACCCGATCGCACGGAACGCACTGAAGAAGAGGGGAATAGCAGTTCCTATATTGCACCTCGTGTTGCCGCGTGATACATCACAATCGTTGCATGCTAACCCATAGGACCGTTATACTGAGGTACATTCATTCATTCTGAGTAAACAGACCATGGATGAGGAGGTTCGCCTTCAGCAGTAACCGGCACCTAACTCGGGCTACCGAGACCAAGGCCGCAGCTAGGCAAATCCTAGGGCATCAAAGCTGGGTTGCGCCTCGCGGATTTACCAGTTCGACATCTTCTTCGTTAATTTCATCTCTTATAGCTCCAGCAACACGAGTGGCCGAGAGCTTGTTCGCAACGATCTTTCCCTCGGATTGCCGGTTGTGTCATGAGCCTCTTACAACAATTTCCAGCTTACCCGTCTGCCAAAAATGCGTTTCAGAAGTTCGCCCGATTGCCGAAGAGCTTTGTTCACGCTGCGGCGAGCGCCTAGCTAGTGACAAAGTGTTTTTGATGGCCGAAGTCCCCCATAGCCAAGAAGAACCTTTGTGCCTGCTATGCCGGAGAACCAAGCCTCCCTACTCCAGAGCAATGGCCTATGGAGGCTACGATGGAGGTTTGCGGGAGCTTATCCATCTTTTGAAATATGGAGGAGTGCAGCCCGCAGCTGGTGTTTTGGGACGCATGTTGGCTGAAGTGATCGGCGACTTTAATCAGATCTTTGGACAATCAGAGATATTAGTTATTCCGGTGCCGCTGCATTCCAGCAAGCTGCGTCAGAGGGGATTTAATCAATCGGAACTAATTGCCCGACATGGGCTGAAGTTAAGCGCGTGCGGTCGCTTGCGTTTGAATACCAAGTTGCTTGAGCGTACCCGGATAACTCAATCTCAGATCGGCCTGACTCGTCATCAAAGGCGGGAAAATTTGCGAGGCGCATTTTCCGTTTCGCAGCCCAACGAATTGTCCGGGCGCGAGGTTCTCCTGGTAGACGATGTCTTTACGACCGGGACCACGGTTTCGGAATGCGCACGGGTGTTGCGGCGCGCGGGCGCATCTAACATTTATGTGGCTACTGTGGCTCGGACGCTTAAGATGCATGCGAATTCTGCCAAGCTAGAGTTTATGGACGAATCCCAGCTAGTAAAGGCTGCGGCTGTTTAGGATGAGCAGATCGTACTGGAAAACATATGGCGGGAAGATGGAATAATTCGGCAACTGCGACGGGCCGGGCACACGTAGCGCCCTTGCCAGTAGCGCCGCATCAGGAAGGCGACCGGCATGCGCTGCATGCGCCAGTCCTGGTGCTGAACGCATCTTACGAACCCATCAATGTTTGTGCAGCGCGCCGTGCTTTGGTCTTGGTTCTCAAAGGCGTGGCGATGACCGAAGAAGAGAATGGACATTTTCTGCATGCCGCGCGTTTGGCAATCCGCCTTCCGTCAGTGATTCGTCTGCTCGAATATCGCCGCATTCCCCACCAAACACGGGCTCTTTCGCGCAAAAATATTCTTTTACGTGACCGCAATACTTGCCAATATTGCGGTGAAGTAATGGCTTCAGGAGAGTTAACTTTGGACCACGTGGTTCCGAGGTCTCGCGGTGGCGCCTCTTCATGGGAGAATCTAGTGGCGTGCTGCCATACTTGCAACCGCCGTAAGGGGAATCAATATCCAGCAGAAGCGCGGATGGCATTGCTGCGTGAGCCGCGGCCATTCAATCTGCATACCAGCCGTCACATCATGAGATTAATGGGAAGATCAGACGATAAATGGCGGAAGTATCTTTTCTATTAGCAAGTTTTAAGTGCAAGGTTTCAGAGTTCGCCTGTTAAGCTGCGATTCCACAACTCTTAACCTTTAAACCTTCAATCCTTGAAACTAGCCTCTCATTTCGGCGCTGATTGTTGCTCCGGCGTTTGCTTCTGGTCTGAGCCCTTTGGGATTTCCTCTCCGTTGTAAGTGACCTTCACTTTCGATCCGAACTTCTGATAATTCTCATATTTCACGATCTCGCGAATTTTCACGTCATTTCCAGAAAAATGCAGCGTGTCATCTGCCCGGGTGTAGGTGGGAAACCAATACTTTCCGTCTACCTGCTCGCGATAAGTGGTGAACTTGGGGAAGAGATTCTCATTATCTTTTTTCTTGTGGATGTCTGGCACGGTCTTGCCGAAGGTTTTTACGATCTGAAAATCATGGTCATCGACCCAGATGCGCCCTTGAAAGTAGCGCTTCTTACCCTCGATCTTCTTTGGCGCAATATCGAAAACATAGCAGTGCAACTCGTCTTCCTGCTGCTGTCCAACGTAGAGGATGTCGTATTCCGGGATTTGGTCGCTGGTTAAAACAAATGGCAACCGATTTTCGATGTCGTCGATATCTTGTTCAGTCATCATGATCCGCTCCAAAGTCGCCTGCGGAGCAAACACTACATTCTTAACTTTGTGACCTTTATCATCGAAGCTGATGTCAAAGACCTGTTGATATTCGCCGTCTACAGTCTCGCCATCGAGCGTCTGTACTTTCACCGATTGCCGATAAGCATATTGATCAAGTGCCTGCTGAAATTCCTTTTCTTTCGCGGCGAACCGTTGAATAATTTCTTCAGACGTGACGCCTTTCGGCTGTGCCGGATCGAGAGGACCCTCATCCGCGTAAGCTTTGGGGGAAACAGATGCAGACGCAAGAGTTGCTACCAATAGAACCCACGTAAATCGGCGAGAAAGCTTCATAGAATTAGTTTAATGAATGGACCAGGAATTCTGAACCTAAAGACTCTATATCCAAACAAATTAGATGCGCCAAAGGTCTGAGAGTTGCTGGCAAATACAGCCCAATCAAATCCAACCATTGTAAGATGGCAATCACCCCATGAGTCGCAGCCCCCATACCGAATCGCAGGTAGCTGCCAACATACAGCAGGAAATCATTAATCTTGCTGCACTTACCCCGGTTCGTTCTGCTTTTCAATGGTTCCACTCCCGTGAATCCCAAATTGCACAGTGGCAGATGGAACTAGCCAAAATTCCAGCTCCTCCCTTTGGGGAAGCGGCTCGATCCAAGTGGCTGGAAGAGCGATTCCGGGAACTAGAGTTACAAGGTGTGCATATAGATGAAGTCGGTAATGTGCTTGGCTGGCGTTCGGGAGTTGGCGAGCAGTGCATCGCTTTGAGTGCTCATATTGATACCGTTTTTCCGACGGGCACGCCTCTGAATATCCGGCAACAGGGAAGCCGTCTCTATGGTCCGGGAATTTCCGACAATGGAGCAGGTGTGGCTGCATTGCTAGCGATTATTGCAGTTTTGCGTGGCGCACAGTTTCCCCAGTCTCTCCCCATCCTGTTTATTGGAAACGTGGGGGAAGAGGGCGAAGGCGACCTCCGGGGTATGCGCCGCATTTTTGCAGACGATAAATACAAGAACTCGATCATGGGCAGCCTGATTCTGGACGGCGCTGGTTCAGACACGATTGTCGCAGAAGCTTTAGGCAGCCGGCGTTTCGAAGTAATTGTGCGCGGACCGGGAGGCCACTCCTGGAGCGACTTCGGAACTCCTAATCCAATTGTGGTTTTAGCGAGGGCTATTCAGACTTTTGCTCAAACCTCCATATCTGCATCTCCTAAGACCACCTTCAACATCGGCGTGATTCGGGGCGGAACCTCGGTGAATTCGATCCCGGAATCGGCTAGCATGCGTGTCGATATTCGCTCCACTTCCATGGATGAGATGGAACGTCTTGAGCATGCGTTGCGACTGGCGCTGGAGCGGTCAATTGAACAGGAATCAGAAATCTTCCTAAAGCGCGCTTCCTCACGGCGCAATTCAGGACTCAGCTCTGAAGTGGTGCCCATTGGCAATCGGCCCGCTGGAGAGCTTGACTCAAAAGCGCGAATCTTACAAATCATTCGCGCCGTGGATGCCCATCTTGGCAACTCGGCGCAGATCCAGCGTGCCTCCACCGATGCCAACATCCCTCTTTCGCTCGGACGGGAAGCGATTGCCATTGGCGGCGGTGGCACCGGTGGCGGCGCGCACACGTTACAAGAGTGGTTCGACTGCAAAGGACGCGAGCTCGGACTCAAGCGCATCCTGCTAACCTTGTTGGCACTCGCAGGAGTGAGTGAATGATCCTGAAAACAGCGGCTTGCCTGCTGTCGGCCTTTTGTTCCATGCTTTCAGCGCAAACTCAGCCATTGCCGGCCCAACCCTCCAAAACGCCAGCTGATAAGATTTTTCTACATGGAGACATCTACACCGGAGTTAGTGGGACATCGTCTTTTCATGAGACCCAACGTGCCGAGGCCATCGCAGTTTCCGGAGATCGCATCCAGGCAATCGGAAAACAAAGTGACATCCTCAAACTAAAAGGTCCGACCACCGAGGTTATCGATCTCGGCGGGCATTTTGTGATGCCGGGATTCAATGATGCCCACCTGCATCTCGCGTTGGCCGGATTCGAAAAGCTCAACGTGAATCTAGTCGGAGTGCAAACGCTTGATGAGATGCGGGACCGTGTTAGGGCGAGAGTTGCGACAGCAACTCCAGGGGAATGGATCGTAGGGGAAGGTTGGGATGAAACTCTATGGCCTGTGAAAGAGCTTCCTAGTCGATGGGATATCGACGAGGTCACGACCGATCATCCAGTATTCCTACAGCGCGTTGATGGGCACGTTGCCTTGGTCAATACCCGAGCTTTGCAGATGGCCGGCATTACCCTTGCCACAAAAGATCCCATGGGCGGCGAAATCGTGCGCGATATGAGCGGCGCTCCCACGGGCATTTTGCGCGAAACTGCCCGGACCGCCGTGACAGCACTTATCCCGGAACCTACGCAGGAAAAGCGCAAGCAAGCGCTTGAAGCGGCTCTGGCGGATTTAGCCCAATGGGGCATCACCTCTGCGCAAGATAACTCGAGTTGGGAGGATTTTTTAACTTACGAAGAGCTCGAGCGCGAGGGAAAGCTGACGGCGCGCATCTCAGAATGGCTCGCGTTTGATGATCCCATTGAAACCCTGAAGTCGCATCGAGCAGCCCATTCATCGGTAGACAACATGCTCCACACGGGAATGCTCAAAGGCTTCATGGACGGTTCTCTCGGCTCCCATACAGCAGCAATGCTTCAGCCTTATACAGATGATCCGAATAATTCTGGCCTGCCCAGATACGAGCAAGCAAAGCTTACGCAAATGACCAAAGAGCGAGTCGATGCCGGATTTCAGATTGGGTTTCATGCCATTGGCGACAAAGGTGTGCAAATGGCCCTAGACGCTTTCACCGAAGCCGAAAAAGATGCTCGCGACAAGAAAATCAAAGGACCCAGTGGCGGAGACGATTTCCGCTTACGTATCGAACATGCACAGATTACGAATCCTTCTCAGATCGCACAATTCAAGAAATTAAATGTGATCGCGTCTATGCAGCCGAGCCATCTACTGACCGACATGAACTGGGCTGTTGCCCGCTTAGGGAAACAACGCGCTCAGTATTCTTACGCGTGGGCGGAATTCCTGAACCATGGAGTAACGTTAGCATTCGGAACTGACTATCCAGTGGAGCCTGTCACCCCGTTTCGTGGTCTTTATTCAGCGGTTACTCGAAAAAGCGAAAACGGTAGGAAAGAATATTTTCCCGAGCAGAAAATTAGCATCGATCAGGCAATTGCAGCCTATACAACTGGATCAGCCTTTGCTGAATTCGCCGAAAAATACAAGGGGACGCTCGCAGTAGGAAAGCTGGCTGACTTCGTGTTGCTTGATCGCGATGTCACTTCAATAGAGCCAGTAAAAATTCTGGGAACTAAGGTATTGCAAACGGTAGTCGGCGGGAAAACCGTTTATTCCTCGCAATAAGTTATTAGGGCATCGCTGCTGTGCTCTTGCGTCGAGCTAAAAGGTCGATGTAAGCCTCCGCGATCAGATGTTGCTGTTCGATCCCAAAATTGGCAAGCAAATTTCCCGCGATATTTTTAGCTTTCTCTTCGTCTTGCTCTGGGCGCAGTACGACTTCGAGTTCCAGAAAATCTCCCAATCCATCAACTTGGTCGAGGTGTACGCGAGTCTGGCCGATGAGATAAAGAGTGCGCGTCTTCTTGACTACTCCGGTTTGGCCGAGTGTTTTCGTCAAAATGTCGAGAAGGACTTGCGGATCGGCAGTGCGTGCAATCAAATAGCGCGAGCTCCGGACCTCGGCGATGTCGGATCTCTCATAGCGGATTAGCTCTCCCTGGGCTGGTCCCAGAATGCGAAGCTTGAGGCGAGCTGCTTCGCAACAAAAGAAGATATCCTGCTGATAAATGATTTCGGGACCGGAGTCGCTGAGGCGAGCGGCAACGGCTTCAACAGTGGAACGATTACGCAGGATCGCTTTGATTTCGATGTTGGAGGGCATGAGAGTTGGCACAGGTTCTCTGCATCAATTGTCGAAATCTACGGAGATGTAGCAAAAGCCGCCCATGAGAGCGGCTTTTGCAAAGCTTACGTTCAGCAACTATCTAGAAGTTTCTTCCAGCAAACCTTGTTCGAGCTTCTCCTGGCATTCGATGCAGTGGCGGGTCCAAGGCACCGCTTCCAGGCGCTTGGAGTTGATTTCCTCTCCACAAGAGATGCACTCGCCGAAATTGCCTTCGCGAATACGCGATAATGCGCCGTCAACCATCTGCAGCAGCTGGCGGTCGTTGTTGCTCAGGTGAAATAGAAATTCCTTTGTATAGGAGCTGGCGGCCTTATCGGCGATGTCTTGTGCGGAGCCCTCGTCGATGGTGCGACCATCCTGCTCGGTGCGGGAGACCATACGCCGCAGTTCTTCTTTGCGCGTTTCCAGTCTCTTTTTAAAGTTGTCGAGTTTCTTCTTGTCCATGAATGTAAGTTCTAAGCGGATATCGAGCCCTAGATCCTTCCTGGCGCGTGGGCCAAACGAAAATCATATGCGCCTAAAATAAGATGCGTCAACTGGCCCAATGGATTCGTGAGGCATCGCTGGGACATTGTCGGCCCGATATCCTGTGGAAAAGACACAGTTATCGGCTGCGGTGCTGTAAATGAACGTAAAGAAGACTTTGCAATCTGGATTCAATTCAAAGTAGAAGCAACCGAAATTTTCGATATCGAATGATCTTGTAGCCAATCGGCCGCCGAACTGGGTGGAGTGCCGACTCCGTTATGAAGACTCCCGCGCAGCAACACAGTGCTAGATAGATTATGACAACCGCGATCCAGCGTCGGGATTGCGTACGAGTCACAATGCTCCCAAGGTTAATACGTGTTTTGGTGCGCCGAAGTTCAATTGAGCAACCTTGGACTGAACAGAGTTGGATCAGAAAGAGTTGGATCAGAAAGAGTTGGATCCGGATAGGATTTCGTTCGCGGCACGTTTTCCGCTTGCTATTGCGCCATGTACGGTTCCAGTATTGCCGCCAATGTCGGTTGCTTCTCCCGCAAAGAACAGTGTGTTTTCAATTGATTCCCCAAGCGCGGCTGGACTATCCTCTCCACCAACTTTCACGTAACTATAGGCTCCGCGAGAAAAGGGATCATTTTGCCAGTCATGCACATAGATCGCTTTCAGAAGATTTTCGAGCTTCTGCTTGTCAATAGGGAGCAGTTGGCTGAGCGTTTCCAGGGCTTTTTGCTTAATGAAATCTTCCCCTTGTCCTGAGAGTTTTTCGGCTGCTCGAAACGGTGCCCAGCCCACGAGAATCGGGTACTTCTGCGGCATGGTGGTCCACCATGTGGGTATCCATTCGTTGCCGGTTTGTGAGAACAAGAAGCTCATATCAGACAAAGTTTCTGATCTCGCCTTTGAGGGATGAAGGCTATCCCAGAAGCGCTCGTGAAAACACAGTGTTACGCGAATCACTTTCCCCATTTCTATTTTTGCAAGTGCAGAGAGCTTTTCCAGCGGCAGTTCGGGGATGAATTGAATTGCGCCTCTCTCCCGTGAAGCGGCTTGCAGCACACCTGCAGGAACCGTAATAAGAAGTTTCGGCGTGGAGATGGTGATTTTTCCATCGCCATTATTGCCGAAGATTTCAACTTCGCCATCCCGCCACCTCACGTTTTCGATGACAGTATTGAGTTGGATATCAATCTTGGCGGCGATAAGCTTTTGCCGGAAAATTTCAATCAGATCGTAATAACCACGTTGCGAGCGAAATGCCCGTTCGCCTTCGATCTTCTCTTCCGCCTGCATTTCCTGCACCAGCCAATGCGCACTTACTTTTGCGGGATCAGCAGCGTTGAATCCAGTCACGTAACTGATCGCGCGTCGTTTTGCCTTCTTTCGGCGAGGGCCTTCGCTATCTGAATCAGGGAAGCAGCGATGGAGAAAATCGACGAAGGATTCGTCGGGCCCGCTTGCATCCATTTTGGCGAGGATGTCATCGACTTCGGAAAAGAAATCACAATGACGCAGTTCGTCATCCTCACGGCACCAATTGTCGCCCCCAACTTCAGAAATACTGACGTTTTTTTCTCGTAATAACTGCCATAGCTCTGGAGAACGCCCGTGGATAAATTCGGCCCCCAATTCGATGGGGGCATTAATTTCAAGATCGTGCTTGGTGAACATGCGTCCGCCGATGCGGTCGCGGGCTTCGAGAATTTGGACTTTAAGACCAGCATTGGCGAGGTCGATGGCAGCGGACATTCCGGCTGCACCTGCGCCGATGATCACAACTTGCGGGGTGAATGACATGCGACCTTATCTAGATGCGACGCAGGATAGTTACGCTGCTCGATGTGAACATACGAGTATGGTGGGATGGTCGTTTCATAGCGACCACTCCTTCCTTATTCCGAGGTATCATTCCGTTTCAACAGATCTCATGAAAATACAAGACTGGTGTCGCCAACTCCTTATAGTTTTTGCAGTCCTCCCCGCTAGCTGCTTATGCGCACAGACAAGTGCTCCCTCAACCAAGAAAAGCACTGCACAAGAAACGATGGGTCGCGATCTGCTTGAGGTCACTATCCCTCAGTTAGAACAGCTGTACCGTAGCCATAAATACACTGTCACGGAAGTTGTGAGCTGGTACATCGCTCGGATCGAGAAATACAACGGGATTTATCGTGCCGTGCAGAACCTGGATCTGCCTGGAGCTCTTGCTACCGCTGCTCGCGAAGATGCCGAAGCGAAAACCGGCGGTAACAATTTTGTGCGCGGTCCTATGTGGGGCGTTCCAATTGTTACGAAGGCAAATACCAGCATCGCAGGCCTAGTCACCACAGATGGATGGAAAGGGTACATGATCCCTGGCCATGAGCTGGTCGCGCCCAAGGATGCAACGATCATTACAAAGCTGCGTGCTGCCGGAGCCGTCATCCTGGGGCAAACCAACATGCCCGATTTTGCCGCTAGCGATACCAATCGGAGCACTGCATACGGACGTACCGGAAATGCCTATGATGTCCGTTTTAGCCCCGGCGGCTCATCCGGAGGCACCGTCACGGCTGTTACGTCAAACTTTGCATTGCTGGGCAATGGAACAGACACGGGGAACTCGATCCGAATGCCGTCTGCCACCAGCTCTGTCGTTGGCGTGTTCCCGACGCGAGGTCTGGTGAGTATCGCTGGCATCGCGCCACTCGACTGGCTACTCGACAATACGGGACCAATCGCTCGTGATGTGACGGATGCTGCCATTGCACTTGATGTCATGGCTGGAGAAGATCCGGGCGACCCCCGCACGATCGGTTCAGCTGCAAAAGCACAACCCGGTCCTTATGCGCGGTACCTGAAAGCGGATGCGCTTAAGGGAAAACGCTTCGGCGTTCCTGCGTTCATTCTTGAAGGGGAAGGCATTCCGTTTCAGGGTATTCCAGCTTCTGAATCGCCAGCTGAAGTTGCCGCAGACACTGCGGCGGCTCGCCTTCCGCTGCGGACGGAAACGCGTGCTGCATTTATGAAGGCACTGGAAGGACTGCGCGCAGCGGGTGCTACCGTTGTGTTTGACGACTCGATTCTCCCCAACAGCTTTGCAGAGACGGTAGCCCGGGTGGGAACGTTTCCTTATATCCGCGAAGGAACGGAAAAGTTTCTGGCCGAGTACGGGCCGCCGCAGTATCACTCGTCCGATGAGTACCAGAAAGCCGTCGGATCGCCTCTGCCCACCACAATTATCGGAGGTGCGGATGAGACTACCCGGAAGGATCGGCCACCATTGATTCAAGCCGTTTTTGAAGGTGATTCCCAAGCCGAAGCCAACGTGCTCGGACCACGGCGAAAGGCACTCGAGGCTTATAACGAAGCGCTGGACCGGCTACACCTCGATGGCTTTGTCTACCCAGCGGCCCAGATGCCTCCGCCCGATGAGACGATGCCGCAGGACGGGAAGATAAGCGAAGGTCCACACAGTGATACGGGATGGGTCAACATGATCGGGGTTCCGGCGGTAGTGGTCCCAGGCGGCTTCTATCCCGATGGTCTCCCGTTTGGTTTGGAGATGTCGGCGCGACCGTGGAAAGATGGAGACTTACTCAGCTGGGCGTACGCCTATGAGCAGACTACTCGCCATCGAAGGCCGCCTGTACTCGTTGAAAAGGGATTGCTACCCGATGCAAGGTGACCTGATTGTTATGCACCCGAAGCGATGCCAGGCAGAAGATCACCAGATCTTTTTGTTGTTCTTCGATGCTCGGCGGCATTTGCCATCACGAGGAAAAGCCCCAGCCGTGGAAATCGGCCGAGGCTTAAGTGAAAACCAAATTTCTTTTAACCGGGCAGTCAGGCCACCTGCGTGATTCCGACTTAGCGGCTTGCCAGTGCGGGCTCGTGCTTGCCTGACTTAAGTGTTTGGTAGCGTTTATTGATCTCGTCCCAGTTCACCACGTTCCACCATGCGGCCAGATACTCAGGACGGCGGTTGTTGTACTTCAGATAATACGCATGCTCCCAGACATCGTTGCCGAGAATCGGAAACAGTCCCTGGGAAATCGGATTATCTTGATTCGCGGTGCTAATGATTTGGACGTCACCTCCAGGCTTGCCGACAAGCCATGCCCAACCACTGCCGAATTGTTTCACTCCGGCATCGTTAAATTTAGTTTGAAAATCTTTGAAGCTTCCGAACGCCTTTTTGATAACTTCTGCAATTTCGCCGGTAGGCTCGCCGCCACCTTTAGGCTTCATGATTTTCCAAAACATAGTGTGATTAACGTGTCCGCCGCCATTATTGCGGACAGCCCCGCGAATATCCTCCGGGATCGCATTTAGATCGCGCAATAATTCTTCCGCAGTTTTGGATTGCAGCTCGGGATGTTTCTCAAGCGCGGCATTCAGGTTCTTCACATATGCGCCGTGATGCATGTCATGGTGCAACTTCATGGTCTGCTCGTCGATTACTGGTTCGAGAGCGGAGTAGTCATAGGGTAACGGGGGCAGTTCGTGCGCCATAATTGTTCTTCCTCCAAGGTGCAAGATGACTGGTTCGATACGAACGATTCAGGGATGAGCTGGAACAAACCAACCATTCCCGGAAAGCTCTGCGGTTCAAACCTAATTGTCTATGAGTATTGTCTATCAAGTTGCGCGGGATTGCACGCTGGCCAGAGCTGCCATCCAGAGTTATGGCAGTGGTTTGTCAGAGTGAAATGCAGGGTTGTGCCGGGCGTGCGGCAGAAGAATCGGTGCCATTTTGGTTTCGAGGAGGATGCCTGTGCAAGTCGTGCTCACGCTGCTCCAAAACTTTGTTTAATTCTTCAATCAAATCCATTAATTTTTTGGGGTCTTTTTCCTGGCTGGCAGCTTCCGAAAGCTCTCGCCAATCTCTGCACAGAACTGCGCTCATTGATCACCTCTCGTATATACAGTGGGTTGGATTCACCGAGCCGATGGAGCAACTTCTGCTCTCATGTCCTGCCCTGGGTGATGCATTTGGCGTGCCAAGGAGGATCTGGTTACTTTTGTTTTAGTTATGAAATTGTGTAGGAGAGAAGGCAGTGACAAACAACGTAATAATTCCATCTACTCACGATGATTTACAGATGGACTAGTGATTACTCATAAATTCAGTTGCAAACATTGGTTCTGCCAAAAATAAGAAAAATCGATTCATTTGCATCCTGTTAACCTCGACGCACGTGTATGTGCTAGCGGAGGTAAGGTATTCTGGTGCGTTTCCCTGTTCTTTTCGTTAGATGCTCTTTCCAACAAGGCTGGAGTTTGAATGCGTAAATGCAGACTTGCTGTGCTTTTTTTCGGAGTTCTCGTATTTCCAATAACCTTGCTTCGCCCGCAAAGTTCAGTCGCTACATTGGACCTCGGGCAAAATCGTCTTTCTCATCTACAGCACGGTATTAATGCTAGTGAATGGTTTGCCCAAGTTTACGATCCGAAAGGATATACCAAAGAACATTTCGAAACATGGATGACCGCAGGGGATATAGTGCTCATTAAGTCTATGGGATTTGACCATGTCAGGCTGAGCGTAAACCCGCAACCGATGTTTCGCCCCCGTCACGCAGACGAAATTCCTGCCGATTATTTGGGCTATCTTGATAACGCCGTGAAGATGATCCTTGATCAGGGACTCGCGGTTGTGATCGATATCCATCCTGAAAGCGATTTCAAAGCCAAGTTCGCCAATGAAGACGACTTTGTCGAGCAATTTGCCGATTACTGGCGTTCCTTGGCTCACCATTATGCGGGGCTCGATCCTAATCGGGTTTTCTTCGAAATTATGAATGAGCCGGAGTTGCGCGACCGCTATCGCTGGTCTGGTATTCAGGTCAAGCTTGCGGCGGCAATCCGTGAAGGTGCTCCGCAACACACAATCATCGCTACCGGAGCACGCTATTCTGCAGACGATGAGCTGCTTTTTCTCGACCCTTTGCCTGATCGCAATATCATCTATAACTTTCATTTTTTTGAGCCGCATGTTTTCACTCATCAAGGTGCGACGTGGGGAGTGAATTACTGGCATTGGGAAAAAGGCCTGATGTATCCCTCGAACTTCGAATCAGCCGAAAAGGTTGCCGCCGATGTACCGGACGCGACGAACCGGCTATACATCCTTCGTTATGGAATGGAGCATTGGGACGCAGCTCGCATCGACATGGAAATAAATGAAGTGGCGCAATGGGCGAAGCGTTGGAACGTGCCGCTCGTGTGCAATGAATTTGGCGTTTATAGAAAAGTTGCGGATCCCGAAGCTCGCGCCGGATGGATTCATGACGTGCGAACTTCTCTTGAGCGGCATGGCATCGGTTGGACAATGTGGGACTACAGCGGAGGTTTCGGTGTTGCAGTCAAGACAAACGGCAAAGCTGTTCCGGACGAAATTACGCTGAAAGCGTTAGAACTCAATTCGACATCAATTCAGAATTCGGCAGCGGCTGCCCCACGGTGAGTTGGAAAATAGCGATATTATGCCCGAAGTAGTGAACGTCCAATTTGTTGAATTCCTGAAACTGCCTTAACTCTTCCGGCAAGTGAATGTTCCAACCTTCCTGAACGATCCAGACTCTCTCTCCCGGTCTTAGTCCAAAAGCGGCGATCATTTTATTCCAATTGCTCACAAACGATTGCGGAGTGAACGTGAAGACACTCGCAGTGGTGGCGATCATGCGCAAACCGTGGCACTCCGCGCTTATAAACCCCGGAATCGTCTTGTCATAGGAGACAATCTCTCGATCGCAAAAATAATGTCCAAGGAGTAGCCTGGATTGGAAATCAGAGAAAATTTGCTGAGATGGCGAAATTTGCGTGCGAATAAACTTTGTTGCTTCATTCATGTACGCGCTGCTTTGATCAGCGCGAGCCATATAGGGTTGGCGATGTGCCGGGAAGGCATTGCAAAACCCGACAATAAAAAGAGAGACGATTAAAGCCGCCGCAAATCTATGCGCTAAAAATCTTGTAACGGTCAAACTCACGCCAGCAATTGCAAAGGGGATCAGAAAAGCGTCATGGCGCGAACCACCATAAGGATACTTCCCGGCCAAAGCAGCTGCGCACGTTATTACAAAAGGCAGCATGAGCATGACGGCCAATATTCTGCCGTCAATTGCATGTTTCCCTGAATGGGTATTTCCCAATTTCCCGTTGCTCCAAAGAATGACGAGGCCTGCGATAAAAAACAGAAATACCAGGTCGCCCATAACCAACTGACTAAAAATATATTGGAATATTCCACCAGTCCTGGCGAATATAAAGCGCAGTGCATTCATATGGCTGGCATCGAAGTAAGAGTTCCGCAGATAAAAATCCTGCCCTTGCGCCGCCGGTCCACTCAACTGTGTGCCGAGTTTCGATATATGTGTCAGATACAAGAAGACGGCCATGCCGATACTGCCCGCTTGAGCCATCGTCCAAGTCAGTACGACTGTCCCACCAGGACGTTCACGAATAATCCGCGTAATTGCGTAAACACCAAAAGCTGCTGCACACAAAAAAGCAGAATAGTGAGAAAGAATTGCGAGATAAAGACTGAGCGCCGAGCACAACATAAGACCGGGGGAATTTTTTGTCAGAGTCTTTTCCAGAAGATAGCCGGCTCCCGCACAGAAAAATAGCAATAACGCATACTGCCGCACCTCTGCCGAGAGCGCGATAGTTGACGGAAGAAACGTCAGAAAAATCAGAGCAATAAAGGAAGTCGTGCAGTCAAATAACTCGCCCAGCCATTTGTAAGTGACCCAGCAAAATGCGGTTCCTGCCAGAATCGAAGGAAACCGAAGCCACAATTCTGAAGTACCCAGAATTCGCAAAAAATACAGTATGAAAATTAAAAGCGGAGGATGGGCGAGGTTCAAACTTGCTTGATATGCATGTTTCAACGAATCCCGGTTCGCCACCATGAAATGCATGGCCTCATCTGGATTTAAATAAGTTCCACTAGCAGCCCGTAGCCGAATGAAAAAACCGATTACAACCATCAACCCCGCTAATAAATCGGCGTGCTTCTGCAGAAAACCACGAGAATGCGGCCGATCAATTCGGGAGTTCATGAGCGGAATCGGTCATGGTACCACTCGAAAAGTGCTGCCAGCCTTCCTTGACACTCCTCGACTCGCCTTTTATTCTAATAATTAGAGTTTTGCTCCCTGAAAATCGCGCCTTTTGTGCGTTCTTTCCGCGGCCTTCGCGGTGTCAGGTGGGGCGTAGGGGACCGCGATGTTCATCGACATTCATGAGTTGGAACTTCATCCTATTGATTTCAATGAGGAGTTCCGTCCCGGTGCAATTGACCTGGGTTCGGATTTTCAGCAAAAAACGCCTTTACAGGCCGCCGGACGCGCTCAATTAGTTGAGGAACATCACGGAAAACATGAGAAAATAAAAGACATCCGCCTGGCCGGGAATTTGAAAACCAGCGTCGTGATGCCTTGTGCACGATGTTTGGATCCGGTTGTGGAAAAAGTAGATCACGAATTTGATCTCCTCTACCGTCCGCAAGGAACCGATGCTGGACGGGAAGAAATATCCGTAACGTCAGCGGAAGCCGAAATCAGCTACTACCAGGGTGAAGGATTGTTGCTGGAAGACGCGCTGCGTGAACAACTTCTATTGGCTTTGCCTTTGAAGGTGCTATGCCGCGAGGACTGTAAAGGGTTGTGCCCGCAGTGCGGCAAAAGCCTGAATGTAGAGCAATGCTCTTGCGCTGAACAGGTGGAAGATCTGCGCTGGGCAGCTCTGAAGGAAATTCGCAGTAAATTGCAAAACTGATCGGAGACCGATCAAATCACAGAATCTGCCGTGCCTCACTGGTTCGGCTGTAAAAGGAATTTAAATGCCTAATCCAAAACGGCGGCACTCTAAGAAACGCACCAGCACACGGCGCGCCCATGATTTTTTGACGGCACCTTCGCTTTCTGAGTGTCCAAATTGTCACGAGCGCAAACAGCCCCATCGCGCTTGTGCGAAATGTGGTTATTACAAAGGCCGCGAAGTCCTCAGTGTTGAGGAAAATAGTTAGCCTCCCATCTCCATGCCAAGCGTCATAGCTCTGGACGCAATGGGTTCTGACCGGGCGCCGAAGCCTGAGATCGAAGGTGCGATCCAGGCGTCTCGGCAGTATGGCATTGGTGTCGCTCTTATCGGCCCTGAACAGACCGTTCGTGCTGAACTGGAACGCCATCGCGCCGCAGTAGGGCTTCCCATAGAAATCATTCATGCAAGCGAAGTCATTACTATGGATGACAAAGCTGTGCATGCCGTCCGCGCGAAACGCGATTCATCAATGCGTGTTGGCCTGCGCATGGTACGCGACGGCCGTGCTGCTGGTTTCGTAACGGCCGGCAACACGGGGGCGGCTATGGCCACCGCAAAGATGGTGCTGGGAGCGATTCCCGGCGTCGACCGTCCGGCTCTCGCCGCTGTCTTTCCCACCGCAATCGGCACGGCAGCTGAGCTGCTTGATGTTGGAGCCAACGTCGATTGCAAAGCCCACAACCTCGAACAGTTCGCTGTCATGGGAGAAATCTACTTCCGCAGTATGTTTGGCAACCGGCGTCCACGCGTAGGGTTGCTCTCGATTGGCGAGGAAGAAACCAAAGGCAACGAGCTAACCCGCGAAGCTTTTCAGTTATTAAAGCAGCTTCCTTTGAACTTCATTGGAAATGTGGAAGGCCGTGACCTTTACAACGGTGAAGTCGACGTCATCGTCGCGGATGGTTTCGTGGGAAATGTCGCGCTGAAAATTTCGGAAGGCGTAGCGCATCTCGTGCGCAATACTTTGAAGGAAACCTTGCGTGCGACGATTACCCGTCAGGTGGGTGCCTTGCTCTCGCGCAGCGCCTTCGCGGATTTCAAAAAGCGCCTCGATCACACGGAATACGGCGGAGCGCCGCTGCTGGGAGTGAAAGGCGTATGCTTCATTACCCACGGATCCTCGAACATGAATGCAATCAAGAACGCAATTCGAGTAGCGGGGGAGTTCGCAGAACGCGGGATCAACGACACGATTGAAAAAGAATTGGCTACATTGAGAGCGGCAGCCGTGGCGAGCAAGTAAGGGGATCGGCCTGTACTCGCTCTAAAAGTTTTTGACGACTGAGTAAATATTTGTCATTCCGAGCGCCGCCTGAGCCGCGCTTGCGTGGTGAATGCAATCGAGGAATCTGCTTTTCTTACACCTATGACATCGACCAACATTGCCTTCCTCTTTCCCGGCCAGGGCTCTCAATCCGTTGGCATGGGCAAAGACCTTGCCGAAAAGTATTCCATCGCTCGCCAGACCTTTGACGAAGCTGACGAAGCTCTCGGCTACAAGCTCTCTCAACTTTGCTTCGACGGTCCCGAAGAGCAGCTTCGTCTCACTGAAATTACTCAGCCTGCCATTCTGACCGCATCAATTGCTGCTTGGCGGGTGCTAAACGAAAAAGGAATTTCAGCAACTTACGCCGCTGGACATAGCCTGGGAGAATATTCCGCCCACGTCGCTGCGGGAACGCTAACCTTCGCTGACGCCGTCCGCATGGTTCGCAATCGCGGCAAGTACATGCAGGAAGCCGTCCCGGTCGGAGTAGGAGCAATGGCGGCGATACTTGGAATGGACGCGGAAAAGGTATCGGCAGTGTGCAGCGATGCTGCGCAAGGGGAAATCTGCGAACCGGCCAACCTCAACTCGCCAGAGCAAGTAGTCATATCGGGTAATACTGCGGCGGTCGAGCGTGCGATCACTCTTGCTAGTGAACGCGGCGCGAAGAAAACCGTTCTGCTGCAAGTCAGCGCACCATTCCATTGCGCGCTCATGAAGCCAGCTCAGGATCGGCTGGCCACTGACCTGTTCGGCTTAAACCTCCACAATCCCAATCTTCCCGTCGTGTGTAATGTTGATGCTGCTCTAGTGAACGATCCGGAGAGCAGTCGCGACGCACTCATTCGACAAGTAATAGGTTCCGTGAAGTGGGATCAGTCGATTCGTTTGTTAATCGCCCAAGGTGTACAAGCGTTTGTAGAAGCTGGACCAGGGAAGGTTCTCTTCGGCCTCATGCGCCAGATCGACAGATCGAAGAAATGCCTCAATGTAGGCGACGAAGCTTCGCTACAAAAGACACTGGAACATTTTGCAACTGTGAACGCGTAATTCTATTCCGTTAACCATGCCCACCAGTTTCCACACTGGATTTCGCTAGGCGGGAAAGACAAGCTTTTAGTCGATTTATCTACCCAAATATTCGATCGCTCGGATCGCTCATTCACCGTAGTTTGCACAATCACTCCGCTACCAGTGCTCAATGAACAATCAACCTTCGAGCTCTTCACCAAACCCCACTGCCCGCCCGGGCCCCAATCAGTATAGAAATCGCTGTATGGATAATTAGGAAATTTCTGCGGATGCTGCTTCCACTCCGGATCGCTCTGCCAGATCGCATACGCGTGCTCATAATCCCGGCTCTGTAGTGCGGCAAAGAACTCTCTTACTGCATGCCGCTCCGAGTGGTTGCGTTCATGATAAAGAAACCAGGCCACAAACAACGCCACAACAATTCCAACGATGATCGTGTTTCGTCGTCGGCGGGCACTCGCGAAATCGTACTGCTTTGCATCCAGCAAAGTCATAATAGTCTAAGCATAATAGATTGCGAGTCGAAGGTAAAAGTTCCCAGGATTGTGTGCAATCCCACCCAAAGACGCTGCTCACTGTGATCCCCGTGACCTCAGTGGTTAAAGAATTTCCAACCTACAGTGTCCTCTTAAATAACGGTGTCGCCAAACTAAGTGAAATCAGCGCAAACAACGATAAATAGAGCATATCGGGCCAGATAGCCACGAATCCCGATTCTTTCAACAATAGCGATTTGAATCCATGCACTGCAAATGTGAACGGATCGATGCTGGCAATGCCCCGCAACCACCAGGGGAACGCCTGGATCGGGTACACCGCGCCACTCGGAAAGAATAAAAGCGTATTCAGGATTCCAAAAATCGCGCGCGGCACTAGCGGATCGTCTACACGCACCACGATCAAAAACATCATCGCATTCAGCGCGAACGCTGTGAGCATGACCATCACGAACAATCCCATAGCCGTGGTGAAATGGAACAGCGTGCCCACTCCCGCCAGCAGCGATCCCACAAACGTAATAATCGTTCCCGTCAGCACTGCCTTGGCAGCGCTCGAGGCATTAAGCCCCAATACCAGTTCAGTCTTTGTGATCGGCGTTACCAGATAACCTTCGTGTACTCCTCTCGCCTTATCGTCGATGTAGAGCATGCCGCCGCCAATCATTACCGACATAAAAATTGCCAGTGTGATCGAGCCGGGCAGCAAAAATTTCATGTATTCGATATAAGGATAGAGTTCCACAATCTGCAACACAGTTTGCTGCAACACGCGCGGTTGAACCGTCGGATTATTCAGTGCCGCCGTAATCTGGGTCAGCGAGTCTTCGAGGGTTGCGCTCATGAAGTTATCGCTGTTATCGACAACCAATCCGATCTTCGGCTGATTCTGTTCGTACACCCGTCGCGAATATTGCGGAGGGATAATCACCGCTCCCTGAATCTTGCCATTGCGAACATCCTCCATCGCCTTCTTTTCGTCGTTGTAATAAACCGGCTCGAAAGTGCGCATATTGACGCGGACCGAATCGAATGCCTCATGGATTTTTATAGCCTGCGTGCCACCGTCCTCGTCTACTAAGCCCAATTTCGCATCGCGGATTTTTCCGCCGAACGCGTTGCCCAGCACGATTAGTTGCACCAATGGAAAAATTAAAGACACCATCATGAGCGCCGGCGATCGAAAAAACTTCCGCATCTCGCGTTCGATGATGGCCATAATGTGATTCATGGTTGCACTCCCGGTCTTGGCGGCATAACGAATCCATGCGCCTTAACGAGTTCATCCCGCAGTTGCCGTCCCGTGTAGTGCACGAACACGTCATCGAGGGTTGTATTTTGCACGGACAGCGACTTCACTGTGGCTCCTGCCGTCACCGCTGCCTCTACCAGCTCTGTAGTGGTGCGCGAACCGTTTCCTGTGAGTACCCGATACATACCCGCTCCTTCATGCTGTACTGACGTCACATCGCTAAGATTGTTAAGACGTGATTCCCAATCTGCGGGCGCATTTTCAAATTGCGCTTCAATTACATTGGAACCCGGAACGCTAGCCTTCAAATTTGGAGGAGTGTCGAGAGCCACCAGCTTTCCATGATCAACAATGGCGATGCGGTCGCAGAGCCGGTCCGCTTCATCCATGTAATGCGTCGTAATTAAGATGGTGAGTTGGCGCTGGCTCTTGATGTTAGTTAACATCTCCCACACAGCGACACGCGAAACTGGATCAAGCCCAGTGGTCGGTTCGTCCAGAAAAAATATCCGCGGACTATGCACCAGGCCGCGGGCAATTTCCAGCCTCCGCCGCATACCGCCGGAGAGTGTTTTAGTCTGTGCCGAACGCCATTTGGTGAGATCGACAAGCTCCAGCAATTCGTCGATGGCTTCTTTCCGTCTCTTCGCCGGAATATCGTAGAGCTTTGCATAAATGCTCATGTTCTCTTCTACGGTCAAATCCAAGTCGCTGGTGAGAGCCTGCGGAATTACTCCAATGACCCGGCGTACCGCGTCAGGGTCTTTCTGCACGTCGTGGCCGGCAATATAGGCTTTGCCGCCGGTGATCGGAATTAGAGTTGTCATCATCCGGATCAGTGTCGATTTGCCTGCTCCATTGGGACCGAGCAATCCGAAAATCTCGCCGTCTTTTACATTGAACGAAACATCATCGACTGCGGTGAAATCTCCATATCTTTTTAAGATATGAACTACATCGATGGCTTTCGTTGACATGCCGGTGACAGGTTCTTCGATGACAGGTGGAACTCCGGCTGTCGGAGCCGATTGAATCCTGGAATCGCCAATCATGGCCGCCCACCCGCCACTGCACTCTGATTTGTTGTTCCTTTCAGCTCATCTGGAGAGACAAGAACTTCCGCCGTCATACCCGGCACGTAAGCGCCCTTTGGATTGTCGAGCCGGACTTTAAGCACGATAGTCTTGATGTCTCGTTTTCGTCGGCTGACGTCGCGTTGCGTGGCGAAATCCGCTTCCGCAGATTTAAAAAACACTTTGCCGGAAGTCACGGTTCCTCCCGGCAGCCGGACGCGCAGCGTATCTCCTAACCCGATGTGGTCGGCGTTGGTCTCTGGTATCGCAGCGCGTACCCAGGTGTCTCCCAAATCAACGATAGTTACGATCGGGGCTCCCGCATTTAATACTTCTCCTTCTCGAGCCGCACGCACTGAAACAGTTCCAGTAACTGGGGCATAAATTTTTGTATAACCAAGCCGTACTTCAGCTTCTTTCAACATGGCTTCGGCGTTAATCAGCTGTCCTTGCGTGGATGCCACTGTGCTTCGCGCTGCTGCCGCTTGATGAGTGTTCGCCACCGCCGTATCCAAATCGGCTTGAGCGGCGCCAACTTGATGCTTCAATGCATCCACCGTGGCTTGCTGCGCTGTGAGGTTCGATTCAGCTTGCACGCGATCTTGCTCCGACGAGACTCCGGCTTTAGCGAGTTCGATGGTCCTGCGGCTGTCGCTTTCGACCCGCTGTAAAGTAGCCTCCGCTTGCAGCAACTGCGCCCGCATGGATTCGAGCTTGGCCTGCGCATTCACTACGCTGCTCGAAGTAGATCCTGCCATGGCTTGTTGAGTCGATTGCGTCTCCTGCACCTTGGACCGCAAACTATCGATAGTGGCCGCAGCCGCCCGTGCCTCTGCTTCCAGTTCCGAAGGATCGAGCACCGCGATCAAATCGCCTTGCTTGACCTGCGTTCCTTCATCCACCAATAGCTTCGAAATTCGCCCCTCAATTTGAGGGCTGACGATGACCTGATTCGAGTCAACCGTACCGATCAAAACCAGGTCTTTATTGCTCGGCGTGGAAATCAAGTAATAACCAAGCGATAACGCCGCAATAATTGATAGCAATATAAAAACTCGATTACGTGCGCTCACTTTCGCGCTCCTTTGTTCTTTTGATTAGAACCACGGCTGGAAGAACTGAAAAGTGCCGCGGAAATAAAATCCAGCACGGCCGCTCTACGTTCGGCCACACGCTCTGGAAGCATAGGATCATTCCCGGAAATGAGGCGCAAGACTGGAGCGGCGTTAAAATAAAAAACGATTACAGAAATCATGGAAGGGATGAAATGCGCCGGGTCAACCGCCCGAAAATCTCCGGCAGATATTCCCGCCCGCAAGACTTCCGAAACCCCGTCAAAAATTGGACGAAAATATTGCTTCATAATGCGGGCAAGTTCGGTCTTCCCGCCACGCTTGGCGCGCATCATCTCGCCTTGCACGATCCGGTGATACAGCGGATTGCCGGCGATGTAATCGAAATGCGTTTCGATATAGGCGATGATTTTTTCTCGAGGCGGTAAGTCGAGCGCAAGCGCCTTATGAATAGCGGTCGACAATCCTCCAAAAACTTCATCGAGGACGGCTCCGTAGAGGGCTTCTTTGTCTTTGAAATAGTAATAAAGAAGGGCTTTGTTTACTCGTGCAGCGCGAGCAATTGCATCTGTCCGCGCGCCAGCGATGCCTTCCTGTGCGAATTCCCGGGTGGCAGCCTCCAAAATGGCGGCCCGGCTTTCCTCTGGGCGGCCACGTGAGCCCATGCGATGTTTTGTATTAAGGGTGGACATTAAACTACTTACTTAATTAACTAGTTAGTTAGATTATAAATAAAGGTCTTAGGTAGGGCAAGTGTTTTAATCGCGGCAATCCACTTCCCATTTGTCATTCCGGGCGCCTGAGTCGCGTTAGCGACGAACGCAAGTCGAGGAACCTGCTTTCGTTCTCCAATGGAACTGCCTAAGCAAATCGCCTCACATCAACCACAACGCATCCACGTCCACGATCACCTGCGTGCGCGGAATCTTCTGCTGCGCTGCATAGACAAGCATCGATCTAAGCAGCGCATTCAGCTTTTCCCGGCTAGGAGATTTCAACACGAAATGATAGCGGTAATCCCGCTTCAATCGCACGATTGGCGCGGCAGCCGGACCCATCACCCGAATCCCCTCATGTCGTGTCTTCTCAAACCAGCGTCCCAAAATCCCTGACCATTGCATCGCTTCATCCAACTTGTCACTGCGAATCAGTACATTGGCCAGCGCACTGTATGGCGGATAGTGCATCCAACTGCGAAAGCGTAATTCTTTGTCATAGAAACCCGCAAAGTCATGCTGTGCCGCATATCGCACCGCATAGTGATCGGGAAAATAAGTTTGCAGCACGACCTTGCCAGGAGAGTTTCCGCGCCCGGCACGTCCCGCGACTTGCGTCAGCAATTGAAACGTCCGTTCCGCGGCCCGAAAATCAGGCATTCCGAGCGCCATGTCAGCTCCCACGACTCCCACCAGCGTTACGCCATGGATGTCGTGCCCCTTCGCAATCATCTGCGTGCCGACCAGCATATCGAGTCCGCCTTCGTTTAACGCGTTCAGGGCGCGCTCAAAATCTTCGTGGCCCTTCACGGTATCGCGATCAAGACGTCCAATGCGCGCTTGCGGAAACATTCCATGCAGCAACTCTTCCAGCTTTTCAGACCCGGTTCCAAGAAAATAAACGTATTCGCTGCCGCAATGCACGCAGCTTTTCGGAACCACCGCCGTATATCCGCAATAGTGGCACTCCATGCGATGCTCACGCTTATGATGAGTGAGTGCGATGGCGCAGTTCTTGCATTCCAGTTTCTTCCCGCAGGAGCGGCACAACACCACCGGCGAATATCCGCGCCGATTGAGCAGTACCATGACCTGCTCTTTGCGTTCGAGGCGTTCTTTGACTTCCTCCGCAAGCTTGCGCGAGATTACCTGTTCGTTTCCGGTTTCTTGGAACTCCTGCCGCATGTCGATGATCTCGACTTCCGGCAATGGTCGCTGTTCCACGCGGTCCGGCATTTGCAGCAATTCATACTTGTTCTTCGTGGCGTTGTAATACGACTCAAGGGATGGCGTAGCCGATCCCAACACGACTACTGTATTTGCCATTTTCGCCCGCACCACCGCAACGTCACGCGCATGATAGCGTGGCATCTCCTCCTGCTTGTAGGATGAGTCCTGCTCTTCATCAACAATGATTAGCGCCAAATCCGACACGGGCGCAAACACAGCGGACCGCGTGCCGACCACCATGCGCGCTTCTCCGCGACGAATGCGGTGCCACTGCTCAGCCCGCTCCTGATCGGAAAGCGCGGAGTGCAAAATGGCAACTTCATCTCCAAAGACTTGATGCAAATCAGCGGCAACGGCTGGTGTGAGCCCTATCTCAGGTACGAGCAAGATCGCGGACCGTCCTGTTTCCAACACCGATCGCATTGCCGCCAGATACACAGCGGTCTTGCCCGATCCAGTGATGCCATGTAATAACATCCCCACGAACTTATTCGTACGCACGCTTTCTTGAATTCGTCCGAGTGCATTTTTCTGCGCGGAATTGAATTGAAAGTTTAAGAGCGAAGGCCGTGCTTTGACCTTCGACCGGAAAAGTTCAGCGGGCTCTTCGATGATCTCAACCAGTCCGCGCTTAACCAGGGTTGCGAGTGTGCTGCGAGGTATTTCGATTCCGCCAAGCGTTTCTACGGGAACTCTGCCCCCCGCGGCCGCGAGGGTGTCTATTAACCTTTGCTGATTGGCATTCAATTTTCCTTGGGTGGACTTAAGTAGGGCTACTTTCACGACGCGACTGGCATCGCGTGCTCCGGAGACATCTTCCCTCGCGATCCATTTCTTGCGAACCATACCCGCGAGCACAGATTTAGAAACGCGAGTCGCAGATCGCAAACTTTCTTCACGCACGGACTCGCATTGCGATAAGTAATCCAGTGCCCGAATCTCCGAGAGATGTTCTTCCGGAGTCTTCCGAGACCGAGCCGATGAGCCCGTTGTGCCTGCATTGTAGAGAGCGGAATGACCTTCTTCTGTGATTTGGTAGATGATGGCGCGTTTGAACTCCGCATTCAGCGGTAACATAGTGCGGAATACATCCCCCAACGGCGCGAGGTAGTAGTCGGCGATCCATTGTCCGAGACGAATGAGTTGTTCATCTAGTAATGGCGCAGTATCGAGTACTTGCAGAACATTTTTGGCGTGAACTTTGGGAGCATGATCGTGCAACTTCGTGACTACACCCGAGAGACGCTGCTGACGGAAGGGCACGAGCACGCGCCCACCGACGACCGGCGACATGCCTGCTGGAATGCGATAAGTGAACTCCATTTCCAACGGCACGGGGAGGGCTACGTCGCAAAATTCAGGCATGGGAAGGTGAATCTTAACAGGTTCCGCAGTTATTCATTATGTTCCTACTGGAACATTGTACTTGCTTACATGTACGTACGATTGTATAAGTATACTTATAAATGAAACAAACAAAGCGAGTTACTAAGACGCGAAAACGCGGAGGGCGAAAGCTCGCCGGCAAAAAGATTGGAACATTGCGGGCCTCCGCCGACGAAAAACCCTCCGATGAGAAGATGGCGGAAATGTACCGGCCACTCAAGAAACCGGTTACCCTGCGTCTGGATGCAGATGTATTGGCATGGTTCAAAACTCCGGGGCGCGGATATCAGACTAGAATCAATCGCGCCCTGCGAACTATGATGCTCAAGGAGAAGAAAGAATCCGCAAGGTGAAATAAAGTCTTTGGAAACATGCAACTTTCGTTTGGTTGGCCTTTCCTGAGCTTCCTCCTTGCGTCAACTTTTGAAATGCTTGGGCGTAACTCTTTACTAGTGCTTTTGCGTTCTCGTTCGTGTTTTGGGTTTCGATGGCTTGCCTGTTCTCGATGCTGACGTGCGCCGGCGCTCAGGCACTTTGCCGATTCGAGGGTCGTGGGCCGTAATAAGCTCGCAGGCACGCAGCGCAGACTCTTCAAAATCAGGCGCACTGGCCGGAAGGACCTGCCAGCTTGTGATCTCTTTTTCAAATATCTGAATAGATCGCATATTGGGGAACTCGCGGCGCAGACTGTCGTGATGTTCCTTGCTGGTAGCGAGCCACACGCCGTTATCCTCCGTCTTGTCGCTCTTATCGCGTAGTGCAAGGACGATTTTGTCTTCAACGTAGACCGCAAGGCACCCGAACATGGAGCGAGTCTCAGGTTGCAGAGCAGCGATTGCGTCAATCACGAACGCGTGGGGAGGAACTTTGCGTTTCTTAATAGCAGAAAGAGTGACGTCGTCGGGAGGAAGAAATGTCGTATCGCGGCGAAGCTTCGGCATCGGACTCCCTCGATTTACTTGACTCATAAGTTATTCCACGTTTCTGGAAGGCAATTGCATTCCCAGTTCTCTCATTACCATCTGCAAATCTTTCCAGGTCTCTTTCTTCTGACGGGGATCGCGCAACAAGAAGGCTGGATGATAAGTCACTGCCAACTTGGTTCCTTTGAAGTCGAACCAGCGCCCGCGTAATTCCCCCATTGGTGCACTCACTGCAAGCAGGGTTTTCGCCGCGACTGCTCCCAAGGCTACGATTACTTTAGGCCTGACTACCTCGATTTGGCGCATAAGAAATGGCGAGCAGGTATCGCATTCATCGCGCTCTGGCTGCCGATTTCCCGGCGGTCGGCACTTGATGATGTTCGCGATATAAACGTCTTCGCGTGTGACGCCCATGGCTTTGATCATGTTGGTGAGCAATTGTCCAGCACGGCCCACAAACGGTTCTCCCTTGATATCTTCGTCAGCTCCGGGAGCTTCGCCGATGAACATTAAGTCTGCATTAGGATTGCCTACTCCGAAGACGATCTGTTTGCGCCCTTGCTTGGACAGCTTGCAGCGCGTGCAGTCTCCGATGTCCTCGCGGATGATTCGCAACGCCTGCACGGGATCCTGAATACTTGACTCGGGCTTGGGAGCGATTGAAACGATTTGTTCCGTAGGCAATACAGCAGCCACGGATTTGGCTCTGGGCATGGACTCTCTTTCCTGTAACGGCGCTTCCGAGCCTAACGATTCTTCGGCGGCAATCACTTCTTCTACAACTATTGATGGAGTTCCCTCCCGACGATAGAAGTCGTAAATGCCGAGATCATTGTAGTAGCGGATGCGATTGGCGAGCGCGAGCTTGAGTTGCGGGTTCATTAGCTTGGGGATATTACCTAAAATGGCGTAACAACATAATCAGTAAGCGGACTACCTGATTACAGTGGCAATCGGCCCAAAGTTCAACTCAGGCCCAGAACCATGAAATGTTTCTTGCTCGAATCAGGAGTAGCGAGCAATTTCTCAGCTATGTCCGGGAACTCACGCTGCAAGAGTGTAAGGATTTCAATGGCTTTGTCTTCGGATATGTATTCACCAAATCTGATCGTCTTCCAGCCAACTTTGCATTGTAGTCCAAAACGATCGTTTTCCCCTTGTTCACGATACTCAAGTTCACGGCAATCCCCGATCCTATATTTGGACGTTCGATCCCAGCCCAAAACACTCTTATGAAGACTTAGATATTGTGGATCGATTTCTATTACTTCCGAACCCGACAATTGATAGAACCATGCAATTACTGCAGCTATGGTTCCCCATAGCAATAGGCCTCGGAATAGAAGCGAGATTGCGGCCCACTCTCTGAATAGGGAAACATCCAAGATCACAATGATGGCAACTTCAACGAGCATAAGCAGCCAGTGTGTTTTCGGATGCACTGTCACGTGAAGCATTCCAGATAATGTACTAATTTCGACCTGTGCTTCCTGCTTCAATGAGTTCTGCACGGAAGAATTTTACATCCTCATCATTCATCTTTGCAGCCAATGATTGAAGAGGCGAAAAATGGTTAAATAATAACTATGACATCGGGAATTCTTAAACGCAGGAGTGAACTTTCCGCAGATGCACCACTTGATCCAGCACCCGCTGAGCGACTTCCCACTTCGTGTTTTCTGGAACGTCCACGACTTCGTGCGCAGTTAGGATCGTCACAGCATTTCGATCAGAGTCAAAGCCGATTCCTTCGCGCGAGACATCATTCACGACGACAGCATCGAGCGATTTTGCGATTAGCTTCTTGCGGGCATTCTCCAGCGTGTTTTCTGTTTCGGCGGCGAAGCCAACTATGATTTGTCCCTGTTTCTGCCGAGCCACTTCAGCCAGAATGTCTATCGTAGGCTCGAATTCAAGGCTCATGGGCCCGTTACGTTTTAATTTTTGAGTGGCCGTTGATTTTGGACGATAGTCAGAAACAGCAGCTGTTTTAATTACAATGGTCGCTTCAGATAATAATCTGAGCATGGCCTGCCCCATTTCTTCAGCTGACTCAACCCGCGTCAACTCAGCCGTTGCAGGTGGAGTAATCGATGTCGGTCCGCTGACCAGCAATACTCGCGCACCGCGTCTTACCGCTGCTTCTGCCAATGCATATCCCATACGCCCGCTGGAGCGATTCGTCAGATAGCGTACTGGGTCAATTTTTTCCCTGGTTGGACCTGCGGTGATCAGCACCGTTTCGCCACTCAGGTCTTGCGATACTCCCAATGCTTCTAATGTCGCGGTAACGATGGCTTCGTTTTCGGCAAGGCGTCCAGCCCCGGTCATTCCGCAAGCTAAATATCCCGTCCCCGGCTCAACAACCTTTACCGTGCGTTTCCTGAGAACTTCAATATTTGCCTGTGTCGCCGGATTGTTCCACATGTTGACGTTCATCGCCGGAGCAACCACCACAGGCGCAGTTGTCGCGAGATACAGCGTGGTTAAGAAATCATTGGCAATACCTTGAGCAAACTTAGCCAGAACGTCGGCACTAGCTGGCGCGATCAGCAGCCCGTCAATGGATTGTGCGACGGCGATGTGTTCAATGGCAGAATCGATATTTGCCGGAGCATCACTGCCGCCCGCAAATAAATCGGTAATAACTTTTTCGCCGGAGAGCGCTGCAAAAGTAAGAGGTTTAACGAATTCCTGCGCGGCATTGGTCATGATGACCTGAACGCGTATGCCGCGATCCTGCAGCAGACGAAGAATTTCCGCGGCTTTGTAGGCCGCAACTCCGCCGCTGACGCCAAGCGCCACTTTCATGGAGAGATCCTAACTATTTATTAGATTGCCGATCGCTGCATTTTGATCGATAGGAACGAAACGTGGGGAGGTACTCAGTTTCGGTTCAGTACACAATCAAACACTCGCAATTTGCAATCACTACTCCACGCTGATTGCCGTGTCGAGCAAGTCACTGACAACTTCAGCGGGAGACTTGGCAATTTCTGGAATGACCCATTTCACTTTGCCGGCTCTTATTTCGTCTTGCGCGATCCGGCAAGGTTTTCGTGAATGGGTGTCGATGACCGGGGGTGCCCCACCCTGAAGTTGCCGCGCACGTCGCGCTGCAACCAGGATGTACCGATAGTTGCTGTCAAATCCATCTATCAACTTCATCGTTTTCTCCCCTGCACTAGCGTCCACCGGAAGCCGCTACGGGCGCGAATGAGGCCAGGATCGGTAGCAGCCGCTCGCGTACTTTCTCAAGACGGCAACTCTCGGCCCGAGTCCAAAGTTCGGCGTCCTTCGCGGTCTGTTGAACTCGCCCGGTCTGCAATCGTTCCGCGAGCAGAATCGATGTCAACACCGCAACAGATTCTTCCAGACGGTCGTTCACCAAAATATAGTCGTATTTCTCGTATTTCTCAATCTCCCGGGTGGCCGTGACCAACCGGCGTTGGATTACATCTTCCTCATCCAGGCTGCGGTTGCGGAGTCTTTCCTCTAAAGTCTTACGGTTAGGCGGCAAAATGAAAATGCTCACAGCTTCCGGAATCTTGCTTTTGATCTGCCCCGCTCCTTGCACATCAATGTCAAGCAGCAAGTCACGCCCATTCTTTTGGGCTTCACGCAGAAAACGTCGCGCCGTGCCGTAATAGTTTCCGAAGACTTCGGCGTGTTCCAGGAACTCATCTCGCGCAATCATATCTTCAAATTCAGTTCGAGACACAAAGTAATACTCCCGTCCGCCCTGCTCACATCCACGCGGTTTTCGTGTGGTGTAAGAAATGGAAAACTCCAGTCCCGGAACAATCTCCCGGACTTTATTGACGAGAGTCGATTTCCCCGAACCCGATGGCGCGGAAATAATAAAGACCTTGCTCATTCGATGTTTTGCACCTGTTCCCGCGCCTTTTCAATTTCAGCTTTCATCGCCAGTCCCATCTCCGTAATCTTTAGAGCTTCTCCGGCCAAGCCGGAGGTTTTAGAAAGCAGGGTGTTAGCTTCACGGTTCATTTCCTGCAGCAGGAAGTCGAGCTTCTTGCCCACTTCGCCTTCTTCGTCAAGCATTCCGAGAAAATGCTTCACGTGTGTGTCGAGGCGCACCAATTCTTCCTGGATCTCACTACGATCAACTAGGAGGGCAGCCTCTTGCAAAATCCGCTCAGGATCGATTTGCGTTCCGAGCAACTCTTGCATTCGTGTCTTTAGCTTCTCAGCATAAGTTTGTAACACAGCGGCACGATACTGCTTTACGCCATCGCAAGCTTTTTGGATATGCTTCATGCGCTGCCGCAATTCGATCGCGGTCGCAGCACCCTCTTCTTCGCGCATCTGGTTGAGTTTTCCGAGAACTTCACCGGCGCTGGCTAAAACCGCGGGTTCAAGTTCACCACCGACCGGTAGCGTTGACGTGTCCAGCGCTCCAGGCATGCGGAAAATCACATTCAGGTCTGGTTGTTCATTGAGTCCATACTCGGCCGCGGCAGCGCGAAATGCCTGAATATATCCACCTGCAATCTGCCTGTTCAATGAAAAATTATCACTGCTACCGCGCTCCATACTCAGCGTGAGTTCCACGTGTCCGCGCGCCAATTTTTCCTTAAGCAGCCGTCGCAGCTTCATTTCCAGGGAATCACTGCCGGAGGGCATACGGAAATGCAAATCAAGAAAGCGATGATTTACTGATTTCAAAGACAACGTAAAACTCACATGGCTATTATCCGCGGGCACATTGTTTTGCAATGCGTATTGGTGGGAACCATTAGTGGGAACGCCATCGGCCTGCTGCAGCGCGACTTGGCCTTTAGCCTGAGCGAATGCCGTCATGGAGCGGATGGGCATAATTATTGGCTCACAGGAGAAACAGTTAATTTGCTGGGCTCAATATCTGCGAATTGCAATTCATAAAGCCGGCGATAGGTCCCCAGTTTGTTCATTAGTTCTTCATGCATACCAATATCTGCAATGGTGCCATTCTCAATTACAACAATGCGGTCAGCCCGCCGCACAGTGGATAATCGATGCGCAATCACCAGCACCGTTCGTCCTGTCATCAGGTTCTGCAATGCCGATTGCACTAATGCCTCCGACTCACTGTCCAGCGCCGAGGTAGCTTCATCGAGAATCAAAATCGGAGCATTCTTAAGCAAAGCTCGTGCAATGGCAATACGCTGTTTCTGCCCGCCCGAGAGCCGCACCCCTCGTTCCCCGATCACTGTCTCATAACCTAGCGGCAATTCTGCAATGAAATCATGAGCCAACGCAGCGCGTGCCGCCGCTTCGACATCCTTCTGGGAGACTCGCGGCTGGCCATAAGCAATGTTATTACGCAATGTGTCATTGAAGAGAACTGTTTCTTGCGTAACGACTCCGATTTGGGAACGGAGCGAGGCCAGAGTGGTATCACGCACGTCGCGGCCGTCGATCGTAATCCGGCCGGCAGTCACGTCGAAAAATCGCGGGATCAAGTGGACCAGCGTGCTCTTACCCGCTCCGCTCGACCCGACTAACGCTAAAATTTCCCCAGCGTTGACTTCCAGGTTAATGCCACGCAAGATTTCCCGCGCACCCTCTCCATTTGCTTCGTAAGAAAAGCAGACATCTTCAAAACGAATACTGCGGGAGAATGCTGGGATCGGCTTGGCCCCAGGCTTTTCGCGAACCTCGTCTTCTGTATCCATGAATTTAAAAATTTCGGATGAAGCGCCGAGAGCCTGTTGAAAGTTGTTATTGAAGAGTGCGAATTTTCTAACCGGATCGTAAAGTTTGAATACAGCCACAATGAATGCTACAAAAATGCCGGGAGTAAAGACACTGTGCGCGATTTGATTGCGTCCCAATAACAACAAAAGACTAATCGCAATTGCCCCAAAGATATCCATCAATGGCGAACTTACAGCCGATGCCGCGACGGAACGCAGGTTTGCGCGGAACAGGCGCTGCGCGGCATTGCGAAAGCGCGCAATTTCCCATGATTCCATGCTGAATGCTTTAACGATGCGATTACCGGTGATCGTTTCATGCAGAATGTTTTGGATATCGGCCAGCTTATCTTGTCCTTTGCGCGTCGTGTGCCGCACACGCCGACCGATTTTTCCTGCCGAAAAAACAATAAACGGCACAAACAATAGCAGCAGCCATGCCATTTTTCTTCCCAGAAGGACAACGACAACAGCCGTAAAAATAAACGTGAAGAATTGCTGCAAGAATTCCGCCAAGACGCTCGACATAGCGTACTGAACGCGTTCAATGTCATTGACGATGGTTGAGACCAGAGTACCCGTTGTGTGCTTTTGAAAAAAGGCTGCCGAACGCCGTAGGACCGAATCGTACAGGTGATTCCGCAAGTCCGTGATCATGCCGTAGCCTGCATAGTTCACGAGATAAGTTCCGGCGTAATCGAAAATTCCCTTCAAAATTGTGGAAGCCACAAATGCGAACGCAACGATGGTCCAGGCATTGTGACTGAGGTGTGACGGCATGAACTGCTGCAAGTAAACTGCGTGACCGCCATGTGGGAATGTGAAGAGTTGAATATTTTCTGAACCGGTCGCAGGATTCAGAACTCGATCCAGAATCGGACCGATCAGCAGGACACGAAATGCGTCCAGCAACCCGACCATCGCCATAAGCAACACCGATGCAAGCAACTGCCACCAGTACGGAGCAACGTACCGGATGAGGCGCGTCAATTGCCGCATTGGGGGCTCCCGTGGAGTGGGCTCGCTGCTGGTGGACTCTGCTTCTGTTGCAAGCTCTTATTCTACTTCGGACTGTCGCGGTGTACCACTTTTACGCGGTATCCAGCCTTGCGTAAATGTTTACTGACGTCTTCCGAAATCATCACCGAGCGATGCTGTCCGCCGGTGCATCCAAATGCGATTGTTAAGTAGCTTTTGCCTTCCCGAATGTAATGCGGAAGCAGGTAAACCAGCAGAGCCGAAATGCGGTCAATAAATTCCTGTGTTTGTGGAAACGACCGGATGTACCTGGCTACTTTGGGATCACGTCCCGTAAGCGGACGGAACTCGGGGACGAAATGAGGATTTGGTAAAAAACGCACATCGAACATCAAATCAGCGTCTTCTGGCACGCCATGCTTGAAACCAAAGCTGACGCAAGACACCAGGATATTTTTTCCGGATTCTTTTTTCTTTTGAAAACTCTCAATGATATGCGAGCGCAACTCATGCACATTGAACTTGGAAGTATCGATCACCAGGTCGGCCAGAGCACGAATTTTTCGGAGTTGCCGCCGTTCGTTGGTAAGTGAAGTTTTGACGGGAGCATGGATTCCCAGAGGATGAGGACGGCGAGTCTCGCTAAAACGGCGAAGCAGGACTGCATCATCCGCTTCGAGGAAGATCATCTTTGTTGGCAACATCCGCTTCACCGATTTCACAATGGCGGGAAGCTCTTCTAACTGCGCACCTTCGCGAACATCCACAACTAAGGCTGTGCGTTCAATCTCCGACGACTGGCCTACGAGTTCTGCGAAACGCGGAATCAAACCAACCGGCAAATTGTCGACACAGTAATAACCTAAATCTTCGAAAGCCTTAAGGACTGAGGCCTTTCCGGAGCCACTCATGCCCGTAATAATGACTAGATCGCCAGGGCCACGGGCATCGGGTGGCTTGGCCTTGATCGACGAAGCGCTTTTTTTGTGTTTGACCTTTTCAGAAACCTTGCGGGATTTGCGCGAAGCCATTGAAGCGATGTTATCAGGAGCAGTTCTCGAATCGCCAGTTCCAGGCTGGGATCAGTATCAACTCGAGTCATGTAATTGAGATTAGATTCAATCACCTGAGTCCTAAGACATACAGCAGCTCGCTTTAACTTTTCGGCCATGATTCCGCCGGTTTCTACAGCATGCACCCGATGGTTTGCATTCAGCTCACAACGTAACCTGCAAAAGCTAACTTTAGGAGGCGCTATGCTCTGGACAGTTTTCGTACTATTGCTGATCTTGTGGCTTTTAGGCTTCAGTTTTCACGTTGCCGGAGGCTTGATTCACCTGCTTTTGGTCGTCGCATTGGTGGTCCTTGTGGTTAATTTGTTAACCGGTCGCGGCGCCACCGTCTGATCATGATTGAAGAAAGGAGTCTCATGAAATCTGTACGAATATTTTGCCTTGCCCTGCTGCTGGTTTCGCTGGCGGGAATTGGTTATGCGCAGTCAGACACTCAATCCTCATCGGATACGAGTGCGAAAACTGACGCAAAGGATGCGGGTAGCTCAGCCAAGCATGCCGCCAAGAAGACTGGCAGCGCAACCAAGAAGACCACCAAGAAGGGAACTCACGCAGCAGCTAAAGGAACGGATAAAGCTGCGCAAAAAACGCAGAATGGCGCGGAAAAAGTAGAAGACAAAACAGCGCCTCCACAATAAATCGCGAATAGCAGCGCTGGCTCACAAAGAACCTGTTGATGACTCAGCGCTGTCCAAATTTTTCAAATCCGAAACGGGGCCGATAACAGGCGCACGGGAAGCAGTATTGCCGCAAGTACGATGGCGAGTGCTCCGTGGACCGCAATCCCAAGAATGCGAAAGGGCAGAAGCATCAGCCAAACAAATGGATAAGCGATCAAGGCCAGCAGCGCGAGTGGCCAGCACATCACAAACAGGACGCACCAGAGAAGAAACGCTATCACGCGAGAACCTCCAATATCTCTGATTTAATTTACGAAGATACCAGCCTGAAAGTTCCTTTCCAAAGGCTTTCTATCCCGCCAAATGCTTTTGCAAGAATGCAAGGCTCCGTGCGCCCGCATCCCGCCAGATTTCTCCGCTGAAACCATGCCCGGCTTCGGGATAAATTTTCATTTCGTAAGGAATGTTCTTCTTCTCCAGCACTTTTTGTAAATCGTAAGCTTCACTCACGGGAACTGTTTCATCGAGTTCACCGTGCAAAATCAGTACGGGACAGAGTCGTCGAATAAATAGTTTGATTTCTTTGGGCAGCCCCCCGAAAAACTCAACTACGGCTTTAATCCTCGAATCGATTCCGGCATCCGCCAGCGCAAGATATGCTCCTAAAGAAAACCCTAGAAATCCGATGCGCTCTGGATCCACATCGGACTCGCGAGTTACGAAGCTGACCGAATCCCACACAGTTTTCATCCAGAACGGAGAATTGCAAAGAATCTCGCCTCGGTCCTTGGCCCAGCTCGTGCCTGTACGATCGAAGTAGTGCAGCACATACACGGCGAATCCGTGTTGCGCGATCATCTTCGCAGGCTCGGACATATATGCGTGACCGCCTCCGGAGCCGTGCAGGCCAATAATAGCCGGAAATTTCTGGCCGTTTGCCTCCGGCAGAAAGCAGTCAATCCCGATCTGCTTTCCGCCGCTCTCAAAAGTTTTGTAGGTTTGCTGAACGGAGTACAAACTAACTTCCAACTGTTGCCACCTGGTCTGCGAGACGTTGCAGCGATTCCAAGTACGGGGCCCGTGCGATTCCTTTTTCGGTGACAATGGCGGTCACATATTTGGATGGCGTGACGTCAAACGCGGGATTCTCGATTAAAACTCCTTCGGGTGTGACTTGCTTGCCGGCAAAATGCGTCACCTCGCGCGAATTACGTTGTTCGATTGGAATCTTGCTGCCATCCGCTGTTTCGAAATCAATTGTAGAAAGAGGCGCGGCAACATAGAAAGGAATATTGTGTTCCTTGGCCAGCACCGCGACAGTATAGGTGCCTATCTTATTCGCAACATCGCCGTTCGCGGCAATCCGGTCAGCTCCCACTACAATCGCTCCGATCTTGCCCTTACTCATCATGGCGCCTGCCATGTTGTCCGAAATTACGGTCGTGGGAATGCCGTCTTTCATCAACTCCCAAGCCGTTAGTCTCGATCCTTGCAAGAAAGGCCGAGTTTCATCAGCGTAAACATGAATCTTTTTTCCCTGTTCGACGGCTGCGCGGATAACGCCGAGCGCCGTTCCATATCCACAGGTTGCAAGTGCACCGGCATTGCAGTGGGTCAACACACCTCCGCTGGCAGGCATAAGTGTCGCACCAAACTTTCCCATCGCTTGATTTGCGGCGATATCCTCCGCGTGCATGCGTTGCGCTTCTTCAATGAGAGCTTGTTTGAGCTGCGGCAACGGCCGTACCCGCAGCAACTCGAACTTGTCACGCATTCGGCGGATCGCCCAAAACAAGTTCACGGCGGTAGGCCGGGTCTTGCCAATTACATCGCAAACACGGTCGAACTCTATCTTCAGTTCGCCAACCGTTTCTGCTTTCGCGTTCTTCACCCCTAGAGCAACGCCCATAGCCGCAGCAACGCCGATGGCAGGCGCACCGCGCACAACCATGTCACGGATCACATCCGCGACCTGGTCGGCGGTTCTACAGGTGACGTAGGTTTCTTCTGTAGGAAGTTTGGTCTGGTCAATGAAGCGTACGCCGGAATCAGTCCATTCAAGAGTTTGAATCATAAAGTCAGTCGTTGGTCGTTAGTCCTGGGAAAACTTAAGTCGTTTATGCCTTGTGTTCCGTGCAACGGTTCCTGGGATAGTGAACCACCGCCGTTTTACCACAAATCTCGCATCCCGCTTCTGTCACGACAGCTATTGGAATTCCCGGGGAAGTCTCGTCGTTCTGCAATACGTGTTCCTTCCGTACATCTTTCGCCGTGTAAATAGAAATAAATGGTGCTGGAGCAGCAGCCTTTTCAACACTTGGACGCCCACCCGCTTCCTCACGCTCAACCAGGCACATCGCCCCTACCACTTCGAATCCAAACTCGCGCGCCGCTTCTATCGCCTGTACTGTGGAAGCCCCAGTTGTACACACATCATCCACAATTACGACCTTCGCGCCTTTCTTATGGAAGCCTTCAATCCTCTGCCCAGTACCGTGCTGCTTCTCTGCCTTTCGTACAAGAAATCCGTGCAGTTCGCCGCTGGTCACCGCGACTGAAACCACAATCGGATCGGCTCCCATAGTTAGGCCGCCAATAGCTTCAGGGTTCCATCCGCGTTCGCGGATCTCTTCCAGAAACACTTTGCCAGTAAGCTGGGAGCCGCGCGCGTCCAGTGTAGTGATGCGGCAATCGATGTAATAGTCACTAGTTCCGCCGGAGGAAAGTTTGAACTCCCCCAACCGGAAAGACTTGGAAGCCAGCAAACGCAGCAGTTCCTCACGAGCAGAAGACGCAGGAGACATGGAAAATCTAAGATAACATTTTAGAGACTATTTCCTGAAGCCCAGAGCCCGACGCCTAAAGCCCAGATCGCTATTGATTCAATCTTTCCATGTGCCGGAACCCGGCGGTACCGATAAATGTCAAAACTGTCAAAGTAAAATTATAGGAAACATGCACCAGGAAACTCGCTCCCACAGACCCCGTGATGGCGCGCACTGCGGTTAAAGTAATTCCCACAAGAAAAATGATCAGCACTGCTCCCCAGGAAAATCCCAACTGCACTGCGTGGATTGCAGCGAACGCTGCCCCGGTCAGCAGAATCGCTATGGTTATTCCCAGTCTTCTAGCCAGCACAGGATAAAGGAATCCGCGAAAAAACAATTCCTCCATTAATGGGCCCAAGCTGATGGCGAATATCGAGGTGAGATAAGCGTCCAAAGGAGTTTGGAAAAATTGGTCCATCGGCACACTTTTAGGAATCGGCAGGAAATGCGCGAGGACTTGCAGCCCAATCAGAAGCGCGGCCCCTAGTCCTACGAGGGCCAGCCGTGTTCCTCCTGGCCAGTTCCAGCGAATCGCTTTAAAGAAACGTTCATGGTACTTACCCTCGATCAAAATAACCATGTAGAAGAACAAAACTACATAGGCTAAAAACTCGGCAAACAACGCCAACGGTGGTTTTTGCAGCACCGCATTCCAGCTCAGCCCACGATAAAAGAGCTTGTGGGCAGTAAAAATTACGACCAATGGAAAAAATAGAAACGAAAAGAACGTTAGTAGCGTGATGCCCAGAACGTCCCACCCGTTCCACAGCGGATTCTCGGTCGGTGTAGCTGGAAGAGAATTAGAGTTTTCCTGCGCTGGAGGCAAATCGGGTTCAGGCCACGAATTTTGAGGTGAGGACACGATAAACGCAGCATTCAAGCTGTTCTTGCGAATTTACACGAAAAAGAAAACACATGCTGAGGATGCGTTTAGTCTGCATTGGAAATCATTTACCGCCAAAGTTCGCAAAGAGCACAAAGAGAAGCCCCCAGAATAGAAATACCCTCCGGTTGATGGGCTAGCTTAATCGACGCAGCGTCTTGGCTGGTTTCATTAGCTTTCTGGCCACGTTTTGCGAGATCTTCGCGAACTTTGTGGTTAGATCCTTTTCCACTCTTAGGCAATGGAAGCATTCCCCGTAAGTTTCCCGCCAAAATACTGCGCAAGCGCCTGTCCCGTGTATGACTTCTTGTTCCGCGCCACCTGCTCTGGTGTTCCATGCGCTACGACTTTGCCGCCTTCTTCTCCGCCTTCAGGTCCGAGATCGAGAATCCAATCTGCGTTCCGGATCACATCCAGATTGTGCTCGATAATCACAATCGTGTTGCCCAAGTCCGTCAGCCGATGCAGCACGTCCAGCAACTTCTTTACATCATCAAAGTGCAGCCCTGTCGTCGGCTCATCAAGCAAATACAGTGTCTTGCCGGTTTGCCGCTTGCTCAGTTCCCGTGCCAGTTTAATCCGTTGCGCCTCACCGCCTGAGAGCGTAACTGCCGATTGACCCAAATGAACATAGCCCAAACCAACATCCACCAAGGTCTGCAACTTCTGCCTTACCAGTGGAATATTTTCGAGAATCGGCAGCGCATCTGCGATGGACATCTCAAGCAAATCCGCGATCGATACGCCTTTATATTTCACTGCAAGGGTCTCGTGGTTATAGCGCCTGCCACCACAAACTTCACAAAGCACATACACGTCGGGCAGAAAATTCATTTCGATTCGCCGCTGCCCTTCGCCCTGGCAAGCTTCGCATCTGCCTCCCGAGACATTGAACGAGAAGCGTCCCGCTTTATAGCCTCGTTCCCGGGATTCCGGCAGCATCGCGTAGAGATCACGAATTTGCGCAAACACTCCGGTATAGGTGGCGGGATTCGACCTCGGAGTACGTCCGATTGGAGATTGATCAATCCGAATTACTTTATCGATGTTTTCAGTTCCCGAAATCGCCTTGTGAGTGCCGGGTTCTTCCCTTGACCTGTAAAGCTTTTTGGCCAGCGCCCGGTACAGAATGTCATTCACCAAAGTGGACTTGCCCGATCCGGAAACTCCGGTCACCACCGTCATGACGCCGAGCGGGAATGTGACATCAACGTTTTTAAGATTGTTTTCGCGCGCACCTAAAATGCTGATTCCTGTTCCATTCGCCACGCGGCGCGAAGCAAGCATTTCTATCTGCGTTCTGCCTGAAATGTACGCTCCCGTAAGGGAATCAGACGCTTGCATGATTTCCTGCGGAGTGCCGTGCGCCACTAGTTTCCCGCCGTGACGTCCAGCTCCGGGGCCGAGGTCGATCACATAGTCAGCTCGCCGGATCGTCTCTTCATCATGCTCAACTACAAGTACCGTATTCCCGAGATCGCGCAGCTCTTCCAGCGCTGTAAGCAGCCTTGTGTTGTCGCGCTGATGCAGGCCAATGGACGGTTCATCTAGCACATACAGAACACCCCGTAGTTTTGAGCCGATCTGTGTCGCTAATCTTATGCGCTGGCCTTCGCCCCCGGAAAGCGTTGCTGCTGAGCGAGCCAGCGAGATATAGCCCAACCCTACGCCGTTCAAAAACTGCAGCCGCTCAACTATTTCATGCACAATCCGTCCTGCAATAATCTCCTCGCGTCCCATCAGCTTGATTTTCCTTGCCGCCTCGAGCGAACGCGATACAGGCAACTCAGTGAAATCGGAAATCGACATCCCGTTCACCTTTACTGCCAGGCTCTCAGGACGCAGCCGCTTGCCGTTGCATACCGGGCATTTCGTCGCGGACATATAATCCATCAACGATTCGCGATAGTTATCGGATCCGGTCTGCTCGAGCATTTGCTTGAGATAACCGATCACCCCCTGGAATCCGGTCCTGCTCTTCCCCGCATCCCCATAAAGCAGAAGGTTCTGAATTTTCTCCGGTAATTTTTCAAATGGCACGTTCAGATCGAGGCTGTACCGTGCGCCGGCAATCTGAATCATGTTTTGCAGATTCCCCGAACTCGATCCCGGCCCAAGCCCGCCATCCAACAGAGGCTTGGACCAATCCACGATCACCTTCGCCGGATCAAAATCATAGCGGCTGCCTAAACCATGGCATTCCGGGCATGCCCCGTACGCGCTGTTGAACGAGAATGATCGCGGCTCGAGTTGCGGCACATCGATCCCGCAATCTGGACAGGCCAAACGCGCCGAATAAAGCTGCTCGTCGCCGCCTACGACGGCAACTTGCACCAACCCGCCTGCCAGCTTCATGGCAAGAGCAACTGATTGCTCAAGCCTGTGCTCAATTCCTGGCTTTACCAGCAGACGATCGATCGCTACTTCGATAGTGTGGTTTTTGCGTTTGTCCAACTTGAGGTCGTCTTCGAGGTTTACGATCTCGCCATCAACCCGGGCCCGCGTGAAGCCGTGCTGAACCAGCTTCTCCATCTCTTTCTTAAATTCGCCTTTGCGCCCGCGAACAATGGGAGCCAGGAGCATGACCCGGTCTTCCGGTGTAAGCTCCATAACCCGATGGACGATCTGCTCCGCCGATTGACGAGTGATAGCGCGCCCACAATTAGGGCAATGAGGAATTCCGATCGAGGCATAAAGCAACCGCAGATAGTCGTAAATTTCAGTGATGGTTCCGACCGTCGATCGTGGGCTCCGGCTGGTGGTCTTCTGCTCAATAGAAATCGACGGGCTTAGGCCATCAATGGCGTCCACGTCAGGACGCTCCATTTGATCCAAGAACTGTCGCGCATATGCGGATAGAGTCTCGACATAGCGTCGCTGCCCTTCAGCGTAAATAGTGTCAAAAGCCAACGAAGACTTTCCCGACCCGCTCAATCCGGTAATTACCGTCAGGCTATTACGGGGAATTTCGACATCGATGTTTTTGAGATTATGCTGGCGCGCCCCGCGCACCGAAATCTTGGTAATGGCCATAAAACCTGAGAGTATTGCCCTTCCGTAACGTGGACGGGTCCACAGAAATGCTTGAGAGTGGGAGTACGCAGTTCTACTCACGTATCTTAGTTGTTAACAGCGGCAAGCGTCAACGACGGGTACAGTGAGGCTGGCGGCGCATCCAAAGGACGCGCTGAGAAATAAAGCATCCGAAGTTGCAACTGCGGCAATTGCGGGGAATTGAGCCGATCTTGAGTACCTTGTTGGTGGTTTTTGTGATGTCGTTTACGGCAGTTTCCGTGATTTCCCTAGGAATCATGCTTGCTTATGGTGCTGTGATCGGCCTTCTCCATGCTTTTGGGCAATCCCATCAACTTACCACGCCCAAACTTGTCCTGGTTACGAGTCAAAACCACGCCAGCGGCGACTAGGTACTCGGTTTTATTTATCCCAAACTACGCAGACTAGCTATTCCATCCATCAACCAACTCTAATTCTCTACTGCTTCTCTACTGCTGTTGCGGATTTGGCTGAAACGGCTGCGGCGCCGGAAAGCCTTGCGGCGTTCCGCCATTCTGTTGCTGTTGTTGCTGCTGAATCATCTGCTGACGTTGCAGTTCCTGTAACAATTGTTCGGGGGTCTTCAGCTGCGGTTGAGGTCCCTGCTGTTGCTGTGCGGCGGCATCATCAGGGGGAGCGGATGCAGTGTCATCTACCTCATCCTGTGAGTCGTCCGTTGCATCGGCGTTTGCATCCGCATCTTGTGGAACCTGAGGCATTCCTCGTTCACCCATTCTCATGGGCTGTTGCGGCAATCCTGATTCATTGGCCGCATTCGCCTGAACTGTGGGAGCGACCTCGTCCGGCCCAGACTTTGTAATCAAGATCACCCGGTCCAGTACACTGGAATTCGTTGGCGATCCGAGCAGCACGTAATTGAAGTGCGATCCATTTAACAGTGTTGCCAAAACATCACGCGCTGGACCAGGCCCAAAATATCCAACTACACGTTCTGTGGAATTCGACGGCATATCTATATTGGCGCCAGTCTGCGCATGAACAGCCCGCAAAATATCTCCTAATGTCGAGTTGCGAGACACGATTGTCAGCTGACTGTTTTTGTAATCCACTTGCGGCGCAGAAGAAGGTATTTGATCCAGCGGCAGTGCCGGCAGCGGTCCAGTTGGGACTACAGGCTGGGGCGCTGCTGGTTGCACTTGCTTTGCAGTTTGTTTGGCAGATTTATGGTGTCTTTTGCTTGGAGGTTGTTGATCAGAGAAAACTGCGCCTGATAGGGACAAACTTAGAAGAAGTGGCGCAAAAAGGCCCCAAGCTAAAACGGAAATCGTTCTCATTCTCATGTAAACCCAATTATGGAACGTGCAAAAATCTTATTTATGCGTACAAAACGGACACAAGTTTATGCGTACAAAACGGGCACAAGCTATTGAAAATTGTAGCACTGCGACTACTTTCCTTCAGTTTAAACCTTTTTTTTCGTAACTCTCTGTTTTGCATAGAGATAGCTTGAGTACACGCCATTTCTTAATCTCAAGCCATTCACTTGACATTCCTTCTTCTCACCTTTATGGTGGTGATCCCCCCGAAACCCGCTACTAGTAAGCCGTTCGGCGGTTCGCAGGACCAAAATATCTGGAGGGAATCATGAAGCGATTCGTGTTGGTCATTGCCAGTTTATTGTCAGCAATCCTGATTCCCGTCCAAGCCCAAGTGAATGTCACTACTTATCACAACGATAATGCTCGTACTGGCCAAAACACACAGGAAACGCTTCTTACTCCCAGCAACGTGAATAGCACTCAATTTGGCAAACTTTTTACAGTTTCTGTTCAGGGCTATGTGTATGCGCAGCCTCTTTATCTGGCAAATGTACAAAACATCGCTGGAGGAACTCATAATGTATTGTTTGTCGCCACCGAACACGACCAGTTGTATGCCCTAGATGCTGACAACGGAACTGTGCTCTGGCAACAGAGCTTTATTAATCCACCAAATATTACGACCGTTACGAACAGCGAAGTTTCCTGCGGTGATCTCGTGCCTGAGATCGGAATCACTAGCACGCCTGTAATCGACCAGAGTACTGGAACGATCTACTTGGTAACCAAAACCAAGGAAACCGGCGTCTACGTACAGCGCCTTCATGCCATCGATATCGTCACGCACGCGGAAAAATTTGGAGGTCCAGCCGTTATATCGGCCAGCGTGAACGGGCAGACATTCGATCCTTTGAGAAATCATAACCGTCCCGGGCTGCTGCTGGAGAATGGCCACGTGGTCATTGCTTGGGCCTCACACTGCGACAACACGCCTTATCACGGTTGGGTTATGTCCTACAAAGCAGGCGTTCAGCCGACCGATACATTAACGCAAGAGGCCGTATTTAACGGTTCGCCGAATGGTGGACTGGCTGGCGTTTGGATGTCCGGCGATGGGGTTGCCGCAGATGCAAGCGGAAACATATTTTTCGCTACAGGCAACGGTACATATGACGGACTGACCGGAGGAGACTTCGGAGACAGTATTATGAAGCTCGGTCCACCCAGCAACAACGTTTTCCCCATTGTCGACTGGTTTACACCATGGAATCAGCAGAGTTTAAGCGATGCGGACGAAGATTTAGGTTCTGGGGGATTACTATTATTTCCCGACCTTCCGCAGGGTTCGCCTCACCAACATCTGCTGGCGCAGATGGGTAAGGAAGGGAAGATCTATCTGATTGATCGCGACAATATGGGCAAGTTCTGTTCGAATTGCAGCAACATCGACACTCAAATAGTGCAGGAGATCCCCGGAGCAACAACCGGAGTATGGGGCTCACCAGCGTACTGGAACGGCTCAGTTTACTGGGGAGGAGGCAACGACGGAGGCAGCGCTGATCACCTCAAAGCTTTTTCTTTCAATGCAAATAACAGCGGTTTACTATCGACTTCTCCTACGTCCCAGAGTACTAAAACATTTTCTTTCCCCACGGCGGCACCTGCGATTTCAGCTAACGGAAATTCAGATGGAATAGCGTGGTTGGTCGATAATGGCAACGGATCACAAGCTTTGTACGCATATGATGCAACCAATCTTGTGAACATGTTCTATAACAGCACGCAAGCGCCGAATGGCAGAGATGCTCTTTCTGGTCCAGTTAAGTTCACGGCGCCAATAATAGCTAATGGCAAGGTGTACGTTGGGAGTCAAGGATCAGTGAGTGCATTCGGACTTTTAGCTCAAGTCTCGGCAACAACCACCGTCCTGACGTCAAATCTCAGCCCTGCATATGTAACGCAAACCGTTACTTACACAGCCGTCGTTAGTGCGACCTCAGGACTACCGACAGGCTCCGTCGTTTTCAAGGATGGAACGAAATCTGTCGCTACAGTCGCGTTGTCGAACGGCACCGCCCTATACTCCATTGCTTATTCGAAAAGTGGCGGGCACACTATTGTCGCTACTTATTCCGGCGACACTAACGATCAGGGGAGTACGTCGAACTCGCTGCGTCAGATCGTAAGGAATTTGCCGGCAAAGACAACGACATCGCTCATAACTTCTGGCACGCCGTCGAAACTCGGTCAGACCGTCACCTTCACGGCAACCGTGAGTTCAACCTTTGGGATCCCACCCGATAGCGAGACCGTCACCTTCTTTAGCGGAACCACAGAAATCGGAACCGGAATTTTGAGCGGAGGATCCGCAACCTTCAGCACGGCGTCACTTCTTGCTGGCAGTCACACCATTAAAGCTACTTATGCCGGAGATGCCAATTTCGCAACCAGCACAGGTCGCGTAACGCAAGTAGTGACTAAAAACTAAAATTTGAATAAAAGTCTAACCGCCAAGGACGCCCAAAATACTCGCAGAGATCGCATAAAGTCTCAGATAAACTAAAACGTCGCGAGATTGAATGAAGCGAAAATATTTATTTCCTGCGCTGTTGCTTCTCAGTACAGCACTGCGATTGGATGCGGCCGGCACTGATCATACAAAAGCAACCGATTCTATCTTCGCCAATTTTGTCTCGGCCAACGCTCCCGGAGCCGCCGTTCTCGTTCTAAAAGATGGACATAAAAAATTTGAGCGAGTATATGGCCTTTCGGACCTCCGTACCTTGCACAAAATCGACTCTGCAACTAATTTTCGTCTTGCCTCATGCAGTAAGCAGTTCACCGCAATGGCGATCATGCTGCTCGTCCACGACGGTAAATTGCACTATGAAGACCATCTGACCGACATCTTCCCCGATTTCCCGGAATACGGCCGCGCCATCACCATCCGGAACCTGCTCAACCACACCTCCGGCCTGCTGGACTATGAAGACCTGATGACTCAGTCCGATCCCAGCATCCCACCGGAAAAGATCCCACAAATTCAAGACGATGAAGTTTTGCGACTCTTGAAACAGCAGAATAGGACCAAGTTCGCGCCCGGAACGAAATGGGAGTACAGCAATTCCGGCTATGTTGTGCTGGGCACGATTATTGCGAAAATTTCAGGCAAATCTTTCCCCGATTTTCTGCGCGAACGGATTTTTGCGTCGCTCAGTATGACGAACACGCTTGCTTATGTAAAAGGAAAGAACGAGATTCCCAATCGCTCCTACGGGCACACCAAAGAAAACGGCGCCTGGCATCAAACCGATCAGAGTCCGACTTCTGCAACACTAGGCGACGGTGGAATCTATTCTTCGCTGAACGATCTTGCAAAGTGGGACCAAGCCTTGCGTCAACACACGCTGCTAAGCGAAGCTGAGATGAAACCAGCCCTGCGTCCAATACAAGTGCCGGGAGGTGTGCAAGAACCAGACGGAAAGCCTGCGGAATACGGCTTTGGATGGTTTTTGAATTCCTACAAAGGTCACCCGCGAATGTGGCACTACGGAGAAACCAGGGGATTCAGAACGGCGATTCAGCGCTTCCCGAAAGACAGGCTGACGATCATCATTCTGTGCAATCGCGCGGACCTTGAGCCAAAGGATTTGGCGTTAAGAGTAGCAGATTTATATTTGAAGTAACGCAACGGCGACTCGGAGCTGCGCTCTTGCCGCCTACTCGCATTAAATTGATCCCTGTCGAATCTATTCGACTGAAGTTGGTGCGTTGCTTGATGTGACTGCCGCGGCTGGCACCCCGCCCTCGATTCCGGTATTGACTAAGTCCTTCAATTCTTTGCTGGGCTTGAAGAAAGGAATCTTTTTAGCGGGTACTTCGACGCGGTCGCCAGTTTTCGGATTTCGTCCAACGCGCGGTTTTCGCTGACGGGTACGGAAGCTGCCAAAGCCGCGGATCTCAATCTTATCGCCCACGCGCAATGACCGAACCACGCTGTCAAAAATAGTCTCCACAATGACTTCGCTGTCCTTGCGGGTCAATTCTGCCAAGCGGGACACTTCATCGATCAGATCAGCTTTTGTCATATGCTTCGGGGCTCCGGACTTCGAGTTTGTAATTTCGAGCTAACGTGCTCTGGATTATAAATGCAAACGCAACCATCACACATTCGCAACATCATTCCTCGCAACCACAAAACGCTACATAACCTTCTCAAACATCAGGGGTTGTGCGCAAGAGACATTTTGAAGACGGCTCTAGGCTTTAGGTGTGAGTCAGATGGAGATTTCTAATCCCTGAGCCCAGCCTGAAGGCCTGTTGTCTTTCACTTCCACAAGTAAAAGAACCCGGTTTCCTGATCCAGTAGCTTTTCTTTAGTGGGCAGATACTCTGATACATCGCCAAATAGTAGATCCAGCACTGACTTACGGTCCTTCTCGGGATGTACCAGCACTGGTTTTCCGGTAATGTGCACTGCCTTGGCCGTATCGTCCACAGCAGACTCGAAATCCCCTACTTGATCGATTAGGTGCATGGAGAGAGACTGCTCGCCGGTCCAGACTCGCCCGTCAGCAATTCCCTTAATATCATCCACTTTGGCGTGACGCCCCTCGGCCACCGCGTTCACAAATTGCCCATACATATTGTCGATCAGCGACTGCATGTAAGCGCGTTCTTCCGGCGTCATCTCGCGGGTTGGATCACCCGTGTCCTTGAATTTCCCAACTGTTAGCACTTCCGGCTTGAGTTTGACCCAGCGCAGCAGGTCACCGTAATTCACCCACTCGGCAATAACGCCGATCGATCCGACTACGCTGCCATTATTGGCATAAATTTTATTGGTGGCCGAAGAAACATAGTAAGCGCCACTCGCGCCTACGGTCGAAATTGACGACACAATACGTTTATGCTTTTCGTCGCGAATGCGTTTCACTTCGCGATAAATTTCTTCCGAGGCAGCCACCCCGCCCCCAGGAGAGTTTACGTGGATAATAATCGCCTTGATGGAATCGTCATCCCCAAATTTTTTAAGTTCTTCAATAACTGTCTTCGAATCGAGGATCACGCCTTCCAGATCAACCACGCCGATCTTGTCCCCAAAACCGTGCAGCCCGGAACTTTCATCGTTACCAGCATGCATGGTCAAATAAACCAGGGTGAATATCGCCAATACAAAAAGAAAGAAAGCTCCTCCCCCAATCAGGATCCAGAGCCATGTGCGGGAACGTCCATTTTCAGGCATAAAAGTGGAAATAGTTTAGCATCAGACAGCACCTAGCCTGCTAAGGTCTTTTCGCCATAGAGACCGGTTTCGCGGATTAATCGCGAGATGGATGCAGGACCATGGATATAGTGTCTATTCACATATCCGGCAGGGAATCAGTTGCCAAAAATTATTCGATCTGGCTACTTCAGTTCCTGTAGCTTTGTCGAAGCCATTTGCGCTGTTTGGCTCGATGGGTTTTCTTTCTGTACTTCCTGATAGATCCGCTTAGCTTCGAGCGGTTGTCCGATTGCCTCATAGGTCGAGCCTAATTCCATCTGCGCGGTGACTTTCCCGACCGTGGTCGTCGGCTTGTCGATAAGCTTCTTGTAAAGATCAATAGCTTCTTTACTGCGATTCGCGTTGCGATATACCGAAGCCAAAGCAAAATTAGCTAAAGCGGCAAGGTCCCGGTTACGCCCCGATGCCACTTCCTTTAACTCCCGCTCAGCTCCATTGTGGTTGCCCAAACTCTCCGAGGTTAAACCCAAAAAATATCTGGCGAAACTAGCGGCGTGAGTATGCGGATATTTGTCTACTATAGTTTGGAATTCTTTATGGGCTTCTGTTGCACGTTCCGTGCTGGAAGCAAAGCTAGGGTTTTCGGGTTGTGGAGGCATTCCAGCAGGACGGATCGGCGTATCCAAAGTACGAACCGCCTGCCCTAGTTCAATACTTGCCTTCAGGTCTTGTTGAGTGATGTAGTACCAGCTGCCAACTGCCGCAGCAACCACCACGACTATCAACAGTCCCAAGACAGCCAGCTTGCTCTTATGTTCAAGGGACCAATGAACGGTGGCTTCCGCCGCATTAATGGTAGCGCGGCTAAATCGGTCTTCTTTTAATTGATGGCGAGTTTCTGCGCGCACAAACTTCCCTTCTGATGACAATGGGATAAGCTGACAAACCATTAGTTTAGCAGGCTAAAATCAGCAGCGCAAAACGCCTGCAAGCCGGTGGAATCTAAGTATCGAACCTGCAACCCAGCAGCCTGTTAAACCCAGCAGCCTGTTAATGGAGGCAATAGAATTTTTCGATTGGACCGAATCTTGCCTCTCTGTCATATTGTCCTCAGGTTGGAATCTGCGTTGTAGCAGCCTTTGCAGTCGAACTTTGAAGTTCGTCCTCTTCAGTTAAGAGCCTTCCGTATCGTTCTCCTGACCATGTAGTCCGGAATGACACAGTAAGCAGCGCTAAATGGCGGTTGCCATAAGCGTTTCTTCTGTGCACTCAGAATTAAGGAGATCAAATATGAAAATCACTCGCTCCCTCACGTTTACACTTTTTGGCGTGCTCGGCATAAGCGCTTTAACGAGCTTTGCTCATGGGCAAGAGTCTTCGGGGAAATTCACCCTCCCGTATGCAGCTCATTGTGGCGACGCTGTCTTGCCAGCGGGAGAATACCGTTTCAGCATCGATCTTAGTAGCTCTACCCCGATTACAACTATTCGGAAATTGGCTCCCAATCCGGCTGGTTCATGGTGATGGCAGCCTCTACGTTGGAGATTAATTCCAATGAGCCCAATAGATTGGTAATCGGACGAATAGCAGGAGAGAGGGTAGTCACTGATATGTATGTTCACGACCTCAGGCTGGCAATCCACTACGCGGCGATCAAAACAAAAACAGCCAAGTTGCAAGCCAGAACCTCGATCAAGCCGTGCTTAGTGCAAAACAAACTCCAGTGCAACAGGGAAAGTAGCAGTTTGGGAGCCAGTTTTAATGACTGGTTCCCAGCTTCTTGAACTTCGATTACCTAAGGAGATAACGTGTTAATAGGCAAAGAAACCCCGACAGCTACGACAGCTACGGTGAACTTGAAGCAACTAGCGGCATATGTAGGACTCACTCCTGGCACCGTCTCGGCGGTCTTAAACAATGCGTCTTACTCGAAGTCGATTCCACAACATACTAGAAATCGAATTTTGGCAGCTGCTGGGGAACTGAATTATAAGCCGAACTTCTTCGCGCGTTCATTGCGGGTGAAAAGAGGAAGTCGTCTGATTTCAGTCTTAACCGACGATATCGGGGAACCACGCAGTGCGGTCGTCATCTCCGGCATTGAACGATCTTTGCGAGAGCGAGGATACCTTATGATTGCGGGCGCTTACCAACCGGGCGTTGAGTCGCTAACCGATTATTCCACGATATTAGCGCGGCATGGAGTGGAGGGTTTTATTACCGTGAACTTGGACATTACAACAGGCATTGCGCTGCCACACGTCTCCATTAATGTTCAAAATGGCATGACAACCGTAAGTAAAGCGGCGAATTTCAATGAAGATCAGGCCGATATTCAAGCCAATGGGGCAATTCTGCACAGCGGTTTGGAAAATGCAGGCAAGATTGCGGTAACTAGATTACTTGATCGCATTGCATTTGAGACGGCTCAAATGGCTAAACCTATTCACCACAAAATTACTGGTCTTTATAGCGGAATTTCTACGGAGCACAACACGGTAGGGCACGCCTTAACCGCTAAGTCTCCTGAAGGTTGTTAGTTGCTATTCAAGAAAAACTGGTGAGACTAATCTGCAGTTAAACTGAAACTCTCTTCCAAACGGCAACCCGGGGGAGATTTCCACGCCGAAAGATCGCGATTGAGGATAGCCTCAAGCTTCTCCACTTCTGGACGAAAGAGTTCGTAGAGCTTAAGTGAAAGCGCTGGGGATAATTCTTCGAAAGCCGGACCTCCTCCTAGAAACAATTTTAATAAAGGCGAACTTTTCACGGCTGCGACCACCCTATCGAGACGACGAGCCTTACACCAATCTGCCATTGCTGTTGCCCCACGAGTCCAATAATAATTGCGCGGATGTGTAAGGGACTCCGAAGAATGGACATAACGGATCTGCGCCTGAGTCAAGGGGAATCGTGGGATTTCAATAAAATCCACCAGAGTATCGACATAACGTTGTGGCTCAGTCTGCAGGTCGTCATAAACCGTAGCTAAGACCTGATCTCGTCCTAGAGCCCGCCGCCATGCCGCAAGATAAGTCGCATATTTGCCCGTTTCTAACAACTCTGGGTCGCGCACGAGTGCCTGTTCCAAACTCCAGGAGATCATCCCGTAAGCGCGTTTAAGCCGATAAAGCGACAGTACACGATCAACCGGATTACGGAATATGCATACCACTTTAGTTTGCGGAAAAGTGCGGGCAATTCGTTCGCGAGCCTCGCCGGATGCGAAGTAGGTCGGGGCGACCTCACCGACGGGCCACTCCTTATTTGATCCTGGATAATGAGCGCGATACCAGTCAATTCCTCGATGAAAATGGGTATCGAAAAACCGGGTCTCTTTGGTCGGCATGGGCAAAACGGCATGCTTGCTTAGAACTGAGTGCAGCCAGCTGGTTCCAGTGCGAGGAGGACCGATGATAAAAAACGAAGGGAGCAGGCGATTGCGGTTATCAACGATTGGAGCGTTTCTTAGGATGGGAATTGGTTCGCGAGGATGAACTTCTTCTCGTCTTGACATATCCATCACTCGCCTCCTCTTGCAGCGTACTGCTCGCCTACGACACAACTCGAAGCGAAACCGGTTTGCGAGGTTGTTACAGCCTGGTTAGAAGGGTAATACCTATGTGCCTCACCACGATTATATCGCCGCATGCACGTCCACTCCGCCGGATTTTTCGGTGGAAGTTGTTCCACTTGCTAGCAGGGGCCAGCCTTTGCGAAGGACAAATTCCAGCCATGCTCCAGCTGCTTGCGATGTGAGAACCGCGAGCAATACGAGGGTCGTATAGCCAGAGGCATTCACGATTCCTGCATCGTAGGCAACACTCGCCAGTACAATTCCCGGGCCACCTCGTGCATTCGTGGCAACTGCGAGGTTCAGAAGATCCAGTCCCCTGAATCCCGCAAGGCGCGCCCCCAAACCAACGGACAATAACTTAATGGCACAAGCAACAACGAGCATAATGATCAAAACTGCGAGGGAAAAATTCTTCCAAAGATCTAGCCGGTATCCAACTAATAAGAAGTACAAGGGGATGAACACAGCGAACGAGAACCGGCTAAGGGAGTCAAGGGAGCCCGCAAAGAACTCTCGTTGATTGGAAACTCCATAACCGGCCAGGAAAGCGGCAAATACCAGATTCACATCCAGCAGCGCCGCCACCGCACAGAATGCAAACATCACAGCAACCAAATAGGCGATGGGCGAAGCCTCAACCAGAATATTCCAGCGTGTTAACTGCAAACGCCTGAGCAACGCTGGGGCGATGGTGAGTCCAACACCGAAGTAGACCAAAGTAGCTACAATATGCCGCGTTATTTCTCCTTTTGGCAGGACAGATGATTTAGCGAGGGCGGTAGCTATGGCTAATACTGCCCAAAGGGCGATGTCTTCCAGTACTGCAACGCTCAACACAAGACGGGCAAAGCGAGTATGCAAGATACGCAAGTCGTGGAAAATACGTGATATTACAGGAATGGATGTGACCGCTACGGCGATACCAATTACCAGAATGAGAGCGCTCCGCTGATTGGAGGGTCCCATTAGGTGCTGATATGGAAAAAGGGGAATCAACAACAACGCTACAAGAAATGGGAATCCCGTCCCAACCATAGCTAGCCACGCAACTTGCCGGCGATCATCTTTTCCGAATAGCCTGCGGATTTCAGTTCCTGACACAAACATCAGGAGCAGCAATCCTAGCCAGTAAACGAAACCTAAAATCACGTCTTGGGTGTTACGAGTCGACGCACTGGGCCCGCTGAAAATCATCGAGCAGAAAGCTGGAGCGAACCGTCCTAAAAGTGTTGGACCCAGTAGTAGGCCAGCCAAAATCTCTCCGATTACCCGTGGTTGGCGTAATTTCGCGAACAAATAACCAAAAAGATGGGCAGAAGCAAGCAGCACCAGCAGCAATATAACTATCGAGCCGATCTCCTCGTTAGACATAGGGGTGCCTTCACCCGGCCAACTTAGGATGAGGTTCCCATCAATACTGCTGCCTGCCGGAAGGGAAATCGTTGGAAAATATTTTTCTGAACGGGACTACCAGAGAGGAAGGCCGCAGAACAAACGCATGCGGCCTTCAAGATAGATGTAATTCACATATTTCCAAATGACTTAACGGCGGCGGCCGCCTTTTTTCTTTGAGGCCTTCTTCTTGGCGGGTGCTTTCTTTTTCGACGTGGCTTTCTTTTTGGGAGCAGTTCTCTTGGCCGCTTTTTTGCCGGCTTTCTTGGAAGCTGTCTTAGTTGATCTTGTAGACGAACTCTTCTTAGCGGATTTTTTAGCTGGTTTTTTGGCCGCTGGTTTCCTGGCTGCTGGTTTTTTGGGAGTTGTGGATTTAGCAGCTACTGGCGTGGGCCTTTCCTCGTCTTCTTCCTCGTGCTCTTCGGAACCCATATCACTTGATTCCGGTTGCTCGGCTTCTTCTTCCTCTTCTTCTTCCTCGTAATCTTCCTCTAGCGAATCGCTATAGGAACCAGTATCCCCAAATTCTTCGTTATCATCGTCGCGTAAATAGAGGGTCTCTTCGAATCTCATCTTTCCTCCTGAATTCCGGACGCGCTAGGCGCCGGTCTAGCTTGCGCAAGGTAAAAAGACATCTGAAGTCGCTAAGAGCGCGTGATTTATAGCACCGTGATTTGATGCAAAGACAATGGAAGCCGGGTGCGTCCTCTCGCGTCGTTTTTGCATATTACACCTAGACCTAGAATGTCACCAGCGCAGATTGAAAATTTTTGTTAGAAAGAATTTCCGGAAAATCTATGCGTCCGATTAATGTCGAAAATTGTTTACTGATTATCGCGAATAATCAAAACCATGCCGGGACGGAGCGTAGCAACATTGGCATTATTTTCTTTGAGGGCTGTGACGGTTGTCTTATACGAACTTGCAATTGAGTAGAGAGTTTCTCCCGGCTTGACTTTGTGCCGGAGTGCGCTGTTTTGAGTAGCAGGTAAGTTGCTGGCCTTCTTATGTTTAGAAGAGGCGAGTGTATGCCCGGTTTCGCTCAAATTGGGGCTTACTGGTAAATGGACATAAAGAATACGTCGTCCTTGCAGACTGCTTCCCTTCAAATGATTCCAGCGGCGGATCATCACTGTAGGCACACCAAAATTGTCCGCAACAGATTCTACTGTGTCCGCTTTCCTCACTTTATAAACCGTCAGCCGCTTTGAGTAACTCAGTGCATTATCCGCTTTCGATTGCCGACCCGGAGCGACGGGGATGATTAATTTGCTATCTGGCGCTAGATCTTGGCTCACTTCCAGGTCGTTAGCTTGCGCAATGGCACGGGGTGTTGTTCGATAGGCCCGGGCAATAGAGGCTAGAGTGTCCGCGGGAGCAACCTTATGATAGCGCCACCACACCCGCATCTCCGGTGGGACTGCTGCAATTGCGCTTGTGTATTTGTCCTTGCTTCCTGGCGGAAGATGTAGCTCGAAGCTCTGATCTTTAGGCGTTGTGAGCCGCAGCAGATTCGGGTTCAAATCCTGCAAGCTCTCCGCCGATGAATCCACGCACTCCGCCACGAGGCGTAGATCGACAGGGTAGTTAATCTTCACCGTATCGTAAGCCATCGGCTGTTCTGGAACGACTGTATCCAATCCATATTGAGCGGGATTTTTCGCCATGATGGTAACGGCGACAATGATGGGAACGTAATTTCTGGTTTCTTTTGGCAGTACGTTGCGCTTGTAAAGTTCCCAGAAGTCAGCATAGCCGGTGCGCTTGACCGCACTCTGAACTGTTCCTGGGCCAGAGTTATAGGCGGCCATGGCTAAATACCAATCCCCAAATTGGTTGTAAAGATCTTTGAGATGGCGAGCTGCGGCGCGGGTAGCCTTTTCCGGATCTTGCCGATCGTCAACCCACCAGTCCTTTTCCAAGCCGTAGCCTTTTGCGCGGCTGGCCATAAACTGCCAAATGCCACGAGCACCGGCGCGGGAAAGAGCCTGGGGGTGGAAGCCAGATTCAGCCTGGGCTAGATAGATCAGCTCCTGTGGCACGCCTTCCTCTTTTAGGATGCGCTGAATCATTGGCTGATAGCGCCCGCTACGTTCCAACGCGTGTTCCAGCGTGCCTCGCCCGCGAGTCGAGAAATAGTTGATATAACTTACGACTGGGTCGGTCAGCATTAAAGGCAAATCGGAGTGCGTAGCCTGAACTTCGACAGCGGCTTTTGCTTTGATATTGGGGTCCACTGGAAACGTGACTTCGTTGGCTTCATCGATCGGCGCTGGCTCGGATTTTGGTTCAGTGAACCCGTCGCCCTGTTGTAAGGCTTGCAGTTCCAGCCCGTTGACTCCATCCAAAACTCGATCAAACTCATGTTCAAGCCGCTCGTCCGAATGAATATCAAGCGAACTGCTGAGAAGTAAGTTAAAAGCCTGGTCGAAATTTTGTTTGGCAGCCTCAAGATGTCCCGCCTGGTAATTGTCCTGTCCGAGCTGATATTGCTTTTCGACGATAGCGATAAGCCCGGCAGCTGCATCAGGACTGGCTGTAGCTGAATTCTGAGGTGCCGGCGCGGGTGGCACTATGGGTTGAATCTGAGGTTTTGCGGGAGCAATCGATTGAGGAGGATTGGGCACTTTTGCGCTGAAAGCAGCGTTTTGCTTATGCGCACATCCCGCAGTCGTGAGGGCAAGTATCGATAGACTCGCGATTTGCAGATAGAGTTTCTGAATTCTCATAGTTCTCTATGACTTACCGCGAGCGAGAAACCGAAGCATTCGGAATTTAAACTCAAACATTAAACAACATTAATCCCGTTTAGAACGTAACCGCCAAGTTGAATAAAACCAAATCAAATGCTACTACCCTGACTTTTGATGGGTCAATCGGTTATTCGGGTTAGCTTGGGTTACTTTCGGAACCGCCGATACCCTTATCCAGGTGCATTTCCGAATCGTCGACATATACAGATGGGTGGCGAAATGGGGCGATTCTGAGAAATTCGGCTTCTATGCCCCTCCAACGTAATCGCACACAATCACGGTTAAGTCGTCATTCTGCGATACCGCCCACTTTTGAACAGATGCAATGATCTGATCAGCGGTCTCCTCGTGCGAGTATCCGGAACAATCGCACAATAGCGCAGCAAGCCGTTGGAATCCGAACTGCTCTTCATTTGAATCAGCAGCTTCGAGGATTCCATCGGTATAAAGCACGAGCCGGTCCCCAGGTTCCAATGCATGGATAGTGGAAGTGTATGCGGCTGTTGGAAACAATGCCAACATTAGCCCATTTTCTTCAATTTGAGTTACCTGGCCGGTCCGCAGAAGTAGCATCGGAGGGTGCGCTGCGGCTGCATAGCGCAGCTCGCTCCGTTCTGCATCAAGGTGAACATAGGCCGCAGTGACATATTGGCTCTGCGTATTTCCGCATAGTGTGGTGTTCATCGCGGTAAGAAGCTCGGAAGGATGGCTTACAGCTGCCCGTTGCGAAGAAGCGGCAAGCTTCACCATTGAAGCGATTAGAGCAGCTGGTACCCCGTGACCCGAAACATCGGCGATCAGCAGTCCTGCCTGTTTATCATTCGTAATCAGGAAGTCGTAAAAATCGCCAGCTACAGAGCGCATAGGAACATAACGGGCGGACACGCGGAAGTTCGCCGAAGGTGGGAATTTTTGAGGCAGAATTGAGAGCTGGATGCGTTTTGCCACGTCGAGTTCCTTCTCGATTTCGCTTAGCTGCTGCTCGCGTTCCAATGCACGGCGTGCTGCCACATATCCAAGACAACCAAGAAACACAGCAAAGCCATACAATTCCACGTTGGTACGGAAGCCCATCGCGCCGCCGATGTTATTCCATAGTGCGAATGCCACGAAGACGAACAGGCCGCTTCGGATCACGACGAGATCCCTGGTCATCGCAGGCTGGCGGAAAGACTGCACAACCAGCGTAATCAGCGCTCCAATGACGATGATGTTATTAACTTTATAAAGAAAACCGAGTGGGCCGCCCAAGGCTGTCGCCAAAACCAAAAGAACCATTAATAACCCTAAAACATAGGCCACTACAGCCCCGACGCTCCTTAAAAATCCTGCGGCCCGAAAGAAGAACAGAGCTGGGATCACTACTACAAAGTTGCTCACAGCTCTGATCCTGTCGAAAAACTCGGAGGGCGGCACTATCAAGGCCAACAAACCGGACTGTGCCCACAGCCGCGAACCGTAAAGGATGGCGAACAGACCAAGCCAGAAGAGTAAAGCGTCAAATTTGCGGCTGATAATTAAGAAAAGAAGCGAGATCAATCCGACTGTGGCAAATGCGGCGCCCAAAAATAGGGCAATCTCATCGTGATGAAACGTGTGCAAGACTTCATGCGCTGTAAGTTGCATTCGAGAGGATATTACATGAGCACAGCGAGGCGGGTAACCTAATGAAAGAATGCCAATAATTACCTTGCCACTCGTCCGGAGCTCGATATCCCCAAAGCTCACTTTTTTAACAAAATTCTAACTTTTGGGTTGATCCGCAAGCCCCTCGAACAGGTACTCTAGATGTGATCGCTGCTGCGGCTACTCGGGGGAGGGCCGTGGCGGCGATTTTCGCCCTCTTCGTTAGATCAGGCTGAAGAGTGGACCACGTGAGGAGACGCGATCTCTAAAGGGTCACACCGAACCAAAACCGGACTGCTGCTTTCAGGGCGGTGTCCGCGAATTCTTCCAGTAAATCGCGCTTTTGCGTTTTAAACCCAACCGGAAATGTCATTTGAAATTCGGGTCCATATAACTCCTCCTCGCGCAAGTGATTGAAGCAGGCGTTCGTGCCTTTCAGATCGGTCCTTGATAGCGTCGCAGCCTGATCGCTGCTGCGAGGAATGCCGCGGCGACCGCCAGCCCAATCCACAGACCCGGCGCACCCAGAAACGCAGCCGGAGTAATGTGTGTCATTGGATTGCTAGGAAAGACATCAGTCGAGGCAATGGTCGCCGTGCTGCCGATAAACCGGGAACCGACCAGGGCAACGAAATGCGTACTATTAAAGGCAATCTTCTCAAGACCGCCGATCGCGATAATCGGTAACGCCGCCCATAGAAATGTCGCCCGGCGTGCCCACCCCGAAACCAGCAGCAGCCAGCAATACACTGGCGCAGGCCAGAGAGCATGCGCAGTCAGAAGGTGATAGAGCGTGAGCAACGACATTCGGAAAATTGGCAAATGCGCCCAGAGTGTCGCTACATTGCCGCCAGTTCCAAGGAGCACGATGCTGCTTAGCAGTAGCATGAAAAACTGCATGGCGGCCGTGATTGCTGAAACAAGCACTGGAAGAATCAGCAATGGAATGCTCGCCTTCACGAGAACCGTGGTGGCATCGGAGACCGGCAGCGATTTCCAGAACAAGATACTCCGATCGCGACGCTCGCCATGCAGTGCGTCAGCGCAATAGAACAGACTCATGAGGATCGCAGTGCCCATCAGTAGGGCTGCCGAGATGTCGAATGGTCCGGAGATCTCTTCGTGGTTGTGCGCAGTCTCAAGTGAAAGCAGGGCACGCAATTGGCCAGGCGAATGGATTGAACTGATCAGGAATCCGAACAAAAATACGGCGGCTACAGCCAAGGGAGCAATGTAGAGGTATCGATTCTCCCAGAATTCACGCCGTATCGACCAATAAATGGGCCGAGTCGCCGACATGACCGCGGGAGCGTTTCTGTTTGCCTCGAAGGATTGGGACACTCTATTCGATTGAGTATTCATCTTGCTGCTCCTTGTGCCATGCCTGTCTGACTGTCCATTACAGCCACAAACAAATCGGCGATGCTGGGCGTGCGCACATCGCCAAGCGCCGCGAGTTGCTGACGATCGACATGATTGAGTTTTAGATCGAACAACAGGATGCTGCGGCCCAGCACCTGGCGCTCACGGATCCGGTTGAGAGCGCGTGCCGCTGTGAGTTGTTCGGGAAGTACTGCCAATTCAAGATAGCGTGATTCGAATTCTTCCATGCTGCAATTGAGCACAATGTGGCCGCGGTTGATGAACATAAGATCCGTGAGAACGTGCTGAACGTCTTCCACTTGGTGCGTCGTAACAACTATCGTGCGACTCCGATCGAAGTAGTCGTTTAGCAGCGAATCGTAAAATTGCTTGCGATACAGGATGTCGAGGCCGAGCGTCGGCTCATCCAATACCAGCAATTTCGCATCGATGGCCATCACTAAAGCGAGGTGCAGCTGAGTCACCATGCCTTTGGACAATTCCCTAACTTTGCTGGTGCGCTGGATGGAGGTCTTGGCAAGAAAACCTTCGGCTTTCGCGCGATCGAATCGTGGATGCACACCCGCGACATACTCCAGCAGATGCGAAACTTTGGCCCAGCGCGGCAGCACAGCCACGTCGGCGATGAAGCAAACGTCGCGCATGAGCTGATCGCGCTCGGTCCAGGGATTGCGTCCGAGCACCTTCAGTTCTCCCTGATATGGAGTGAGACCAAGAATTGCGTTAAGCGCGGTGCTCTTGCCTGCCCCATTGGGGCCGATGAGTCCGACAATACGGCCTTCTTCGACATGCAAGTCAATGCCATCGAGAGCGACGGTTTTGCCGAATGTCTTGCGTAGGCCGCGTGCTTCTATGACTGTCATGGCTTGGGTCTCTCCTTTGCGGCTTTCGACTTTACCGCAGTATTCAGTAGTTCTTCCGGTTTCAGGCCGAGCCGCTGGATAGTTTCGTAGACTCTGGGCCATTCCTCCTCTAGAAACTTCTGGCGCTCACCTTGTAACAACATTTTGCGCGCTCCCGCATTGATGAACATTCCCAAACCACGCCTCGTCTCAACCAGTTGTTCGTCGACCAATTGTTGATAGCCTTTGAGAACCGTGAGCGGATTAACCCGGTATTCTGCCGATACCGTACGCACGGAAGGCAGCGGATCGCCGTCCTTTAGCACGCCGTCTAGTATCATCGCGACCACGCGATCGCGAACCTGGCGGTAAATCGGTTGACTGTCGTTCCACTCACGGTCCATAAGGTTTTCCAAATAGCCCTTGCAAAGATACGCTACCCGTCACTTTGCGCGCTGGAGGTCTAAGTGGGCGCGCATCGGCTTGTCTCCTGGCATCATGTACGTCCAGTCCTCGGTGTGATGATTGGAGTCGATGATGGTGAAAACTGCATGGTGCATGTGTCCATACTCCGTGCCGCCGGCAACGTCTAGGAAATCAAATTCCACGGTTTTTCCATCGGGCGATGTCCGAGCCCTCATGCGCGGCCGGTTTCCGGCGTCACAATAATGCGTAAGGAGCAGGCGATCGTTCTCTAGGTAGAAAGTGGTGACGGGATGGTCGTTCTTAGTCGGATCGTCAGGCTTTGAGGGATCGTACATTTCATGAACCAGCGCGTTGCCGCGCGAAGTCGTGCGAAGCGAGACTTGCGTAATTGTCCCCTCCGGAATGTCAGCGGTCTTCGGAAAGGTGGTCACCGGTCCGTGCCAAGAACCGGTCAAAGTTTTGAGTTGGTCGAAAGACTTTTGCGCGTTGGACTGAGCAAAAGTCAGGGTGGAAAGCGACAGCAGAACAATTGACATCGTAAAACGAAGGGATTTCATGGCTCATTCTCCTTAAGTTCATTTCTTCTTACCCCAGAGTTAATCGTGAGAGTAGTGAGGCGTAATGAAAAGCACTGTTATACTTAACTATAACAGTAGTACTCGTGTCAAGGGTTTTTCTTATTTTCTGCTCTAGCGCATAAGGTCAAGTGGAGTTTCAACGGGGGACCGGACTCCAGCACTGGAACAGGCATGCGCGACATTTGGTAATAGGATAAGCATCCCGCCCGAAAGTATCCATCCAGCAAGTTTGAGACGACGCGCTAGCATCTGGAGAGGCGGACCACCATTGGCAGTTCACATTCCAGAGATTTGATCGTTCGCCCCACCGAAAACGATTGCGCAACAATGTCTAGTGGAATGACTATTTAGACGCTACAGCAGCTTCTTTAAGCGCTTGCAGGGCGGCTTCCGTCTCTCGCCTTCTTTTTCCTTTGACTGAATCAAGAGCGGGCCCGCTGGCAAAGTAGTCCAAAATGTTCTTCTTCAATGCAGGGGTGAGGTGCGCGAAACTATCGCGTGCGAGATAACGCACAAGATCGTCGTAAGCTTCGTCGGCCAGTTTATATTTGCCTGCGACTGTCGGATCGCCTGTATCCAGGTTACGGTTTGGAATATGAAGATCGTTGGTATTCACTTGTTGTACTAAGCCGTGATACTCGTTCACAACGTTGTCCATGCTTTTGAAATACAGATCTTCAGTTTGGGGCGTGGGATCTTTGTAGGCGAGCGCCTTGAATGGGCCAAACTTCGGAATTAGTTTCAGAAAGAAGGCCAGCAGCTTTGCGAAAAAACCGGGGCGGCGGTATTTCGCACCGAAATCTTTTTCGTAATCCGCGCGCGAAAGATGATAGAGGAATTCCTGTTTCGCCGGATCGTTTTTCTCCTGAAGGTGCTGCTTGCGGCTGGCCAGGGCCACTTGCGTCATCTCTGGAATCACGCGGCTTATGGCGAAACGATAAGTTTCAATACTGACGTCCTGCTTACGCAATAGACCCTTGCTTGGCACCCCATAGGTATCCTGAAACGCGCGATCCATCAACGAGTCCGAAACTTCAAAGCCAATGAAGTCGTGATACTGCTTGGAAAAGTAGCGGCGCTTCGCCACCTGTACAACGTCAAAGCTGAATTCGGTTTTTAAATGAGCTTCCGGATCTTGTTCGTACGTAACATGATTGCCATATTTCGCCCGAAGCTCAGGGTATTCAATGGCAACTCCGGCGTTGACAGCGGGATGTCCCCAGATATCGGCTGCGTAGTGACTAAGTGCGCCCAAGGCGAAGGCAAATTCGTTGACATCCTGCGCATCGCGAATCATCCAGGCGACGAAATCTCCGGTGCGAACGTAGTGTAGAAAATTTGTGAACTCGTGGCTTCCGAAGGGGTAATAACCGAGATCCTGAATCACGGAGCCGCCATAGGCAAAGGCGTGCGCTTTTTGTAGATCGTCGGCTGTTGATGCTGGAAATCGCTTGACGAGAGCGGGGCGAATATCCGTGCCCCACGCCATGTCGATGAGTTCTTCGTGAGAGAGAACGGAATAACTGGAAAGCGGAAGGACCGTTAGCAGAGCGAAAAGAAACAGAGCCGCCACAAATTTGATTTTCATGGGCTATCGAATCACAACGAACTCCTGGATGGGAGAGCTAGTCCAACGCTGCTTGGGACAAGTACTCTCACAAATCAGCAGCTCAGCGCGCAAGATAAGAATTTTACTTGATTGTCCTGGTGCATGAATTACTGGATTGCTTTTTGCTTGTGCCCTTTGTGATTCTCCAATTTGATTACATGACAATGTATTTAATTACTGTGTTTGTGAATGTCCGTTTCTTGCTTTGAATTAATTTTGAAATGAGGCGCAATGTGTCGCAAATCTCAAGTTTGAACGCAAGAATCGGAGTGCTGGCGGGAATGAATGGTTTTATTGTAATCGATGAAGAAGAATCAGGAATAGAACAGAAATGGAAAATAAAAACATTGCAATCTCGGAGAATGCAAATTCTGCAGCTTCTTTGTCGCGACGTGTCGAGTTGTTCAATTGGCCACAGATTGAATCGGAGTTGAACGAACGAGGCTATGCCAAAATCAGCCCAATTCTCACTCCGACAGAGTGCCAGGAACTCATCAATGGCTTTGACGATTCCAATACCTTTCGCAGTCACGTAGTAATGGCTCGCCATGGGTTCGGCCGTGGTGAATACAAATATTACAAGTATCCACTTCCTAAATCGATTGCGTCGTTGCGCCATTCTCTTTATCCATATCTCGCATGCGTTGCGAATCAATGGGAGGAGGCTTTTGGCAGAGTTGCTGAGTATCCTGTAGATCACGATAAATTTCTTGAGCGATGCCACGCCGGAGGTCAACGCCAGCCCACACCTTTGTTATTGAAATATGGTGTAGGAGACTACAACTGCCTTCATCAGGATCTATATGGCGGGATTGTCTTTCCATTGCAGATAGCGTTTCTCCTTAGCGCTCCGGGCGAAGATTTTGGCGGCGGGGAATTTGTATTGACTGAGCAGCGTCCTCGCATGCAGTCACGGGTGGAAGTGGTGCCTCTGACCCAAGGCGAAGGTGTGATCTTCGCCGTGAATCATCGTCCAGTAAAGGGTACACGCGGAATTTATAGAGTTTCGATGCGGCACGGAGTCAGCCGATTGCGATCGGGCCAGCGCTACACCTTGGGAATCATTTTCCATGACGCAAAGTAGCACGATAACAAACGGACTGACGCTTTCTTCCAAATGAATCTGTATTCCACGTTTAAAATGTTCCGCAGGCCCCAAAACCGTGGAAGCTTCCGGAATTCACTACCTCGAACTGATTCTTATTCTGCTGTTGGTATTCGTCGTGGGGTTTGGATCTCTTGCACGCCGTTTGCGAACTCCTTATCCCATTATTTTGGTTATCACGGGATTATTGGTGAGCCTTCTGCCGGCCATGCCGAACATTTCGCTGAACCCGGACATCGTATTTCTCGGTTTCCTTCCGCCTTTGCTTTTTGCGGCTGCCTTCACCACTTCATGGCGTGATTTCAAATATAACCTCGTCAGTATTTGCTTTTTGGCCTTTGGGCTCGTGGGGTTCACGGTTTTCGGCGTCGCTGCTGCCGCACGTTGGATTTTGCCTGGCTTTGACTGGAGAACCGGGTTGGTGCTCGGAGCAGTGGTTGCAACCACGGATGCAATTGCCGCGACTTCGATAGGTAAAAATCTTGGTTTGCCAAAGCGGATTATTGATGTACTCGAGGGAGAGAGTCTGATCAATGATGCCAGCGGCCTGCTGGCGCTGGAATTTACGGTGGCCCTGGTTGTGAGCGGCAACAGGCCATCCGTTGCCGAAGGAGCAGGGCGCCTTCTTTATCTTCTTTTCGGCGGCATCGCTGTTGGGTTGATTATTGGAAAAATTGTCTATTGGTTCGAAAGTTACATAGACGACGCTCCCATCGAAATCACGGTTAGCATCATCACTCCCTTCATGGCGTATCTTGCTGCTGAAAGTCTCCACTCCTCAGGAGTACTGGCAACGGTTGCCTGCGGTCTCTATCTAGGCCGCCAGAGTGCGACCTATTTTTCTTCTCAATCGAGGATTGAGGCTGATGCAGTATGGAATACGCTCACGTTTGTGCTGAATGGAATTGTCTTTATCCTGATAGGACTTCAACTTCCTATCATTCTTGCCAGCATCAAGGCATATGCCTTCCACAATCTAATTTTGCGGGCAGCAATCATGACCGCGTTGGTGATTGCGCTCCGTCTGGCATGGATTTATCCCGGCGCGCACGTTTCCTATTTCATTCGCAACAAATTGCTTGGGCAAAACGAACCTATACCTTCCCCGCGCGCAATTTTTGTTGTGGGGTGGACAGGCATGCGTGGAGTGGTCGCCTTGGCAGCGGCGATCTCATTGCCCGAGGTGCTCGATAATGGAAGTTCCTTTCCACAAAGAAGCGTCATCCTGTTTATGACCTTCTGTGTGATTTTTGTCACGCTGGTGGTTCAAGGGTTGACTCTTCCTGCCCTGATTCGCCGGCTTGGCCTCGCGGGAGTGCCTTCAGATAATAGTGAGGAAGAAGAAGCTCGCCGGGCCATGATACTTGCTGCGCTGAAGGATCTGGAAGCCAGAGAAGCGAAAGCCAACCCGGAGCTTAGGCCCATTTATGAAGATCTTGCCATGCATTACCAACGAAGGCTTGCGAGCTTATCGAGTCAAGACAAGCGCGGCGAAGGAGAGATATCGCCTCAGCAATACCGGACTTACAGGGACGTTGCACAAGAGTTGCGGAAGATCGAATACGCAACCGCTATTGAATTGCGGAATAGGAACAAAATTAACGATGAAGTTTTGCGCACACTGCAGCGTGAACTCGATTTGAGTGAAGCGCGCGCAGGAGATTCGTAGGACTTCTTTAGCTGACCAGCGAGCCTATCTTTTCTCCCAGAACCACTTTGCGGATGTTGCCATGCTGGTTCAACTTGAAAATTATAATGGGGAGATTATTGTCTTTGCACAATGAGATCGCGGTCGAGTCCATGAATTTCAGGCCTTTTTTCAGGACATCCATATGACTGATTTCGGCGAATTTCTTTGCGTCCGCGACCAGCATGGGGTCGGCGTCGTAGATGCCGTCGACTTTGGTGGCTTTCAGAATGACGTCGGCCTTGATCTCCATTGCGCGTAGCGACGCGGCCGTATCGGTAGAAAAATAAGGATTGCCTGTGCCACCGGCGAAAATGACGACGCGATTTTTTTCCAAGTGGCGAATAGCACGGCGGCGAATAAAAGGCTCGGCTACCTGCTTCATCTCAATTGCTGACTGCACGCGGGTATGAATGTTCTGCTTTTCGAGCGCATCCTGCAAAGCGAGGGCGTTGATCACGGTCGCGAGCATGCCCATGTGATCGGCGGAGACTCGGTCCATTTCTTTCGCCTGGGTGGCAACTCCGCGGAAGAAGTTTCCGCCTCCGACGACAATCGCGATTTGGATTCCGAGAGAATGAACGTCCGCCAATTCTGCGGCGATTTCATGAATGCGAAGGGGATCAACACCGAAGCCCTGCGTAGCCGCCAGAGCTTCACCGGATAACTTGAGCAAAATGCGTTTGAAAACGGGAGTAGTCATTTATTTGAAACGCTGTGAACCGCACCTTAACTCAAAGGGCAATGCGCCTAAGCATAGCTGGATTCTAGAGTACTGCCGCAATAAAAAAAGGGCGCTCAAGGCGCCCTTTTTTACTCAGCTTTCTGCTCCGGTCTCGTGATCGCGATGGTCTCGCCCGGATCTCCGACTTTAAAGCGCACAAATCGCCGGACCGAGATATTCTCGCCCAGCTTGCCGATTTTTGTAGCAATGAGCTGCGCGATGCTGACCGTCTGGTCCTTGATGAAGGGCTGTTCGAGTAGGCAGACCTCTTCGTAAAACTTTTCCATCTTGCCCGTGACCATCTTCTCGGCGATATTGGCAGGCTTTCCGCTGGCGATTGCCTGGGCCAGATAGATGTCCTTCTCGCGCGCGAAATCTGCCTGCGAGACGTCTTCCTTGCGGACAAACTTCGGATCGCTCGCCGCAATGTGCATGGCAATGTCGTGGACTAGCTCCTTGAAATCTTCAGTGCGGGCCACAAAATCGCTCTCGCAATTTACTTCGACGAGCACACCAATCTTGCCACCGGCATGGATATAGCTTTCTACCGCGCCTTCACTGGTAACGCGGCTCGACTTCTTCGCGGCCACGGAAACACCCTTCTTGCGAAGTAGCACGACAGCCTGCTCCATATCACCCTTGGCTTCGGTGAGAGCCTGCTTGCAATCCATCATCGGCGCTCCGGTCTTTTCCCGGAGGTCTTTTACTTGTGCTGCGGAAATATTCACTGTGGATGTACTCATTGTCCTATAAGTCCTGATTTCAGATTTCTAAAAACGTCGGTAGTCGTTCGTCTTTGGTCGTTGGCCAGTACGGAAAATGACTAGAGATCAAGCCAACGACGGACGGCCAATGACCAACGACTGCCCTTACAAACTTTGACCCGCGGCGGACGACCCGCGCGGGTCTGGTTACTTCATCAAAAACTCACGAATCTCTACAGCGTTTGATGTTCCGGCTCAGGCACTTCGTCCGCAACTTCTTTCGCGGCTACCGGTTGTTTACGAACACCTGGAAGCACATCTTCCATGCTGATGTCTTCGCCAATGTCATCGGAACCAGCTTCATCGGCTGGAACATTAAGCGTGCTTTCTTCGGGAGCCGCCGCGCGGGCTTGTTCGGCCTGCTCTGCCGCGCCTGCTGCCGCCGCGATGTCGGCAAATTGCTTGTCGCTCATCATCTGCCGGCCTTCAGCGATCGAGTCCGAAATCTTTGAGGCAAAGAGGCGAATGGCGCGAAGCGCGTCGTCGTTGCCGGGAATCACATAATCCACTTCGCTCGGGTCGCAGTTGGTATCGACCACGGCAACGACTGGAATGCCCAGCTTGCGTGACTCACGAACCGCAATTTGCTCTTTGTTCGAATCGATTACAAAAACCGCATCGGGCAAACGGCTCATGCTCTTAATACCCGCAAGGTTCGCCTGTAGATGCTTGCGCTCACGCTCGAGCTTGATGACTTCCTTCTTGGGCAGCAACTCATAGCGCCCGTCGGTAGCCATCTCATCAATTTCCTTCAGCCGCTTGACGGATTTCTGAACCGTCACCCAATTGGTGAGTAGTCCACCCAGCCAGCGCTGGTTAATGTAGAACGCGCCGCACTTCTGCGCTTCTTCGGCTATGGCGTCTTGCGCCTGCCGTTTGGTGCCCACAAAGAGAACGATTTTCCCCTGGGCGGCGAGATCCTGTACAAACTTCGACGCCTCTTTGAACATCTTGAGGGTCTTTTGCAGATCGATAATGTAAATCCCATTGCGCTCTCCGAAGATGTATTCCTTCATCTTGGGATTCCAGCGCTTCGTTTGATGCCCGAAGTGAACACCCGCTTCGAGCAACTCCTTCATAGTAATATTTGCCAATCAACCTCCTCAGTTGGTCTGCATCCGAAGATTCTCTCCGGATTGTTTTTCCCGTCCCGTACCGCAGCACGGGAAGAATTGAACACCTAAAACAGCCGTCAGCATTTAGCAAATCAGCTTTCAGCCACAACATCCGCAAACAACTATCTCTTCGAATATTGGAAGCGTGCGCGAGCGCCTTTTTGACCGTACTTCTTTCGTTCTTTGCCGCGTGCATCGCGCGTAACCAACCCCTCTGTCTTGAGCTTTTTGCGCAGCTCAGCATTAAAAACCATCAGGGCGCGGGCAATTCCAAGCTTTACGGCGTCTGCTTGGCCGTTCACGCCACCGCCGGAAACACGAGCGACAACATTGAATGTGCTTGCAGTGTCGGTCGAAACCAAAGGCTCTTTTGCCGCAGCCCGTTGTGAAGGCGTGACGAAATATTGTTCGAAAGCTCGCCCGTTGACTTTGACCTCGCCACTGCCCGGACGAAGATAAACCCGCGCGATCGCCGACTTGCGGCGTCCCGTACCGTAATATTGAACCAATTCAGCCATGTAGCCTTTTTAGCTTTCAGCTTTTAGCTCTCGGCTCTCAGCCAAGGCAAAAAGCGCCGCTTTACCTTTCAAAATTTCGTCGAGCAAAAATAAAAAATTACGCCCTGAGCGCGAGTTCTTCCGGCTTCTGCGCTTGATGCGGATGCTTATCGCCGCGATATACGTTGAGCTTGCCAATCATCTGCCGTCCTAGCTTACTTTTTGGCAACATGCGTAAGACCGCCTGCTCGATGATCATTTCGGGCTTACGCACCACTAGCTTGTTGAAGTCTTCCGAGCGCAATCCGCCCGGATAACCGGTGTAGCGGTGATACACCTTCTGCTCCGACTTCACGCCGCTGGTTTTCACCTTCTCGGCATTAACCACAATGACGTGATCGCCGGTATCGAGAAAAGGCGTATATTTCGGGTTTTCCTTGCCCATGAGAATACGGGCGACTTGCGACGCCAAACGTCCGAGCGTGTGCTCGGAGGCATCGACGACGTACCACTTGCGCACGATTTCCCCCGCTTTGGGGAAATAGGTTGACATTACTGATCTCCCAGAAAATTAAAAACGCAATGAAGACCGTTGAGTACCCTAGAGGCGCTGAAAGCGCAGGGAATACCAGACGGGCAACCGCAGGACTACCAAAGTCTTTAAGATATCGTAGAAATCGAGGTCATGTCAATGAATCGATTGGGAGTCCCGTATTTATTCGTAAGCCAAAGCTTCGATCGGGTCTTTCTGGGCTGCCTTAAATGCGGGATAGAGCGCTCCCGCGATCGAGCTGATCAGTGCAATTGCTCCGGCCCTCAGCACCCAACTCCAGACTGGCGTCAAAGGCAGGGTCGGTAGCCGATATGCGATGAGTGCGCTGGCGGCCAGGCTAAAGGCGATCCCAACAATAATTCCTCCAATGGCCAGCAACGTAGTTTCGCGCAAAATCACATTTACGATGTAGAACTTCGAAGCGCCCAGCGATTTCAAAATCCCGATTTCTCGAGTCCGCTCCATTACGGCGGTATACATGGCCTGGAAGATAACCAATATTCCGATGATCACGGCAATGCCGATTACTACATTGATGAAAATCGCCAGGGCAGGAATGTTGCTCGTTGTCATCATGGAAAGATAATCCCGCATGGATTGCACGATGTATTGCTGCATTCCAGGAATCGCTTTGACTTCACTGACGACCTCGTTGGCGTTATTCGGGTTGTCGAGTTTCACATAGAACGCCGAAGCTTTCCCCTGGGCGCCGATCAAATCCTCCAGAGTGGAAATGGGCAAGAATTTACGCGCCCCTTTTCCGTGTTCCACGACACCGGCCACTTTAAAGGGATGATTGAGAATCTGGATGGAATCGCCGGCCTTCACGTGCTTCGACTGCGCGAAAACATCGTCGACCAGCACTTCATTGGCTTCTTGAAACGGTCCGCCTTGCATGTAGTGGAAAGGTCCACCGAGCGACTCGTAACTTTTCAAATCGATGCCATAGAG
>DASRFC010000052.1:0-45246 GCA_035651835.1 Terriglobales bacterium | reverse complement strand
GTCGAGGCACGCAACCTCGCACCGCTGCTGGGCGACGTTGACTTCACCGTGGGTGCGGCCCTCGTGATGCCGGGCCTGACCGCGTGGCAGGGGCTGTTCGACCACGGCCGCCTTCGCGCGGGGCAGAGCGTCCTCGTGCATGGTGCAGCTGGAGTGGTCGGTTCGATGGCGAGCCAGCTCGCACGTGAGGCCGGCGCGTACGTCATCGGCACCGGGCGCGCTGCTGGCCGTCAGACGGCTCTCGGCTTCGGCGCACAGGAGTTCGTCGACCTCGATAACGACGTCCTGGAAGACGTCGGCGGGGTCGATCTGGTTTTCGATGTTATCGGCGGCGACATCGGGAAGCGGTCTGCAGGCCTAATTCGCGCCAGAGGAACGCTGGTGACTGTCACCGGCCCGACCGATGCACGGCCCTCAGGCGGCCTGACTATCGACTTCGTCGTCGAACCTGATCGCGCCCAATTGAGTGAACTCGTCCAGCGAGTCCGGGTTGGTCGGCTGCGTACAAACATCGGCAAAGTGGCTACTACGCTCGACGATGCCGTCGCCGCCTTCAACCGGACCGAGCCACGCAAGGGAAAGACGATCATCCGCGTTCGTCCGTGAGGACTCGGAGAGAATGTGGGGACAGACGGGATGTTCACCAGTATTTTTCGACTCAGCGGCGTGACGAAATCGGGGTACGCCCCGTCTGTCCCCGAGTTTCTTCCGAATTGGGGTCAGTTCCGTCTGTCCCCGAATTTGTCCCAACGAGCATAGTTACATGATTCAATATAGCTGTGAACCGGCAACTCACACCGATTGAGACCGAACTCGTCGACAAATTGGAGGGCGAGTACAAAATCCTCCAAGACAAAATCGACAAGATCGGAGCCTTTCGGTTCACAATCAAAGGGTGGTCGATCACGGTTATCCTGGCGGCTGCATTCGCCAGTGCTTCCACAAGCAAGATCCCCCCATGGCTGTGGCTGGTCTCGATGCTCGTCTTCTTAGGTTTTTTCTTCTGGTTTGAGTTCGAACAGACAAGGCTGCGTCACAAGTTCGGCCAGCGCTGCATCTGGATTGAGAGTGCGATAACGCGAGTCCTGAGAACAGTAGCTTCGAGGACCGGCGACGTCCTCGTCAGAGATAGTTTTGTAAAGCTGCGCTTTGTTCCGGGGATAACTAACCACCTGCGCAAAAGACGGAGGGCGCTTAATCAAGAGGAGTGGTCGACCTGGCGGGCAATCTGGGAGGCAGACGTTCTTTTTTATGCGGCATTGGTTTTTCTCACATTGCTCTTTGCATTCTGGCATTCGAAAGCGGCAAAACAGGAGATGAAGCAGGGCGATAGCCCGCCGGGAGATGTGATCATCTATAACCCACAGTCGGAGCAGATTCGGCCGCCACTACCGCCGGTGTAGGGCATCAGTCTGCTGTCTCCGGTTCAAAGGATCGCGATGAGGCGAAAGAAAAGAAGAACAAGTAAGGAAACAATCCGGCGCGTGGGCGAGATTCTCGAAGAGTTCCTCATCGGGAACCTTGAATCTGAATTCCCGGTGGGTTCTCCCGACGCAGTGGAACCTGCAATTCACGTGGAGGGGCAGCCAGGAGAACCCGCGATAGAAGCAGCCGAGCCGGACCAGGAGGATATTGACGAGGAGCAGTCCGACGAAGAAGCTGAGGACGAGTCCTACGATGAAACTAAATTTTATTTCGATTTAGCGGATGTTGAGTATTGTGTGGATGTAGCGATTACGGAAATTGTCAATGAGAAGCTCGTAGCTGGATACGACGATCCGCGGAAGCCTCCAATTCTCTCCGAGATATTTCACGAGCTGTTTGGCGAAGACGACTCGTTAACAAAGCAGGTGGAAGAATTCGAAGAACTTATTAGCGGATATGATGACCACGTCCATATTGACGACCTGCAGCAAGCAGACGAGGTGATGAGAGAAATCGTCAAAGAAATTGAAGACCGGAGCAAAGACTAAGATGGCTACTCCTCAATTCGAGAACCGTCTCCACACCCTTATCTCCAATTCAGGCGCGACCTACGAGAAGCTGGTAGGCGCGTCCACGGAAGTTGTGATCTTTGGTTCGAGAGCGATTGGTGTGAACCGACCGGATTCTGACCTCGATGTACTGCTCGTGGACACGAACGTGGGGCGGCCACGCGTCGCTGGCATCGATTTTGTGATCCTTCGCTTGGAAGAACTGGCGAGTTCGCGTTGGCTGGGATCGGAATTGGCGTCACACATAGCTCAGTATGGCAAATGGATAAAAGGGCCTGGTTCTTGGCGGCACCAGGTGCACATAAGTGACCGAGCAGCTATGCGCAAAGAGGCGCGGATCGTGGGCTTGCTGATGTGCGCCCCAAAATGGTGGTCTAAATTGCACCCGGTTTTCCGCACCAAGTACGAGCTGACGATCCGCCGTGAGCTTCAGAGACTTGATCTCCTGCGACAGAGAGTTCCGGTGCCTCCAACGCACGCTCTAGATGCAGATTGGGTTCAGCATGGCAGCGCAAGGGATTACTTCCTTGAGGTCGCTGCGACCCTACCACTGAATCCCCTCGCATTCGATTTAGCGAAATCCATTATCGATTCGCCTGCTATTGTCCGTTCGTGACGAAAACCGGGATGAAGACCAGGGACAGACGGGACGTACCCCGAGTAAGGAGGAAAACAAGTGTAACGTCCCGTCTGTCCCCGGTCTTTTAAGCCTCCGCCCCGCCCACCCTTAGGTTTCCGGAACGGACCGGCGTTGCTTTACGTTCCGATCCCGCGCATGACAATCATCAAAACTCCAACTTGTTATTTGGCCTGCGCCAGCTTGGTAACAACTGCCGCAATTTTATCGAGTATCTGGTTCCAGCCCTCCAGTTGACCGCTATTTTTTGCGCTCTCCATGGGTTCATTTCCAATGTGGGTGAGTTTCGTCCGGCCGTTCCCGAGATCTTCAAAGAGGGTCACGTCGTACGCACCGTCGATGGCCTCCTGTTCTATTCCTAATTGCGCGGGCTCAACCTTGTTTCCCTGCGGGTCCGAAAAGTACATCAAGGAAACGATCTTCTCTTGGGGAACAATCTCGTGGTATTCAACCAAATTCCAGCACTCCTGCCCATCCGGCGTCTTCATGCATAAGAGAGATTTTCCCCCAACGCGAAAATCCATCTTGCAAACGGGCGCAGTAAAGCCCTTCGGCCCCCACCACTGCATCACGTACTTCGGGTCTGTCCACGCCTTCCATACCAACTCGCGTGGGGCATCAAAAATTCTTGTTACGACCATCCGCTCTATCTCGTTCACCGTGCTTTTTGCCATCTCTGGCCTCCTCTTTCTTCATTTGATTTACAACTGCATCCAGTTTGTCGAAGCTCTCTTCCCAGAATCGGCGATAACTAATCGCCCAATCGCTGACTGTCTTGATCGCCGCTGGCCTAAGCGTGCACACACTCTCTCGTCCACGCTTCGTCTTGATCACGATCCGCGCCCGTACCAGGTAGGCAATATGTTTTGAAATCATCTGCTGCGAGAGTGCAAACGGTTCCGTCAATCCATGCACAGAGGCAGGCCCATGGGAGAGTCGTTCGATCATTGCCCGCCGGGTTGGATCCGACAAAGCGGCAAACGTTGTACCTAATTTATCCACAACCATATGGTAGTGAATTGTCTCTCAATGTCAAGTGTGAATTTTGCGATCCCTGATTTCTGTCACTGATCCCCAATGTGCCAAGCATGGCCCGGCAATTTTCTGGCCGGGCTACACTGGAAGAGGCAGGACCTGCTTTTGCGATTCGCCCGCTAATCCCGGAGGTGGATACGGCGGACTGGTCACTGAATTGTCGATCAAATGTATAACCACGCTAATCGTTACTGGGCCTTGCGCCTCGGCGACCTCGGCTTTGAAAATTTATGCTCGTGTGTCCGCATGTCTACCCGGCGACCGCGAAACGCTACCCCTTCGGACTGCAAACGAAACCGCTGCTCAAATGCGGAATGGCCGGTGAGTTTGATCTCTCCTCCCGCACCCAGCACGCGATGCCAGGGCAGGTTTAGAGCGGCAGCCATATGAAGAGTCCTCGCAACTTGTCTCGCATATCTTGGATATCCGGCGGCTCGCGCCACGGCTCCGTAAGTCGAGACTTTTCCCTTTGGTATCTTACGAATCGCCGCGATGATTTTGTTTTGCATGGTCATACTTGCATCCTAAAGCGCTATCCAACCCTCGCGGATCAACCATAATGAGCCCACCGAAACAAGCATCCACAGGATTACGCCTTGCAATAACGGCCTGTGTCCAACTTTTTTTATCGTTGCGATGGAAAGGCTGCTGCCAATTAGATACAGAGTAGCGGTCAGGCCCATTTTGGCCATCTTGCTCAACACATGATATGCGGGCTCTCCGGCAGGAAAATACGTGTTGCATACAGCGGCCAGACAGAAAAAAGCAATAAACCACGGCCACTGAATTTTTGTTTTAGAGCCTTTCAATACGGCTGCTCCCAACGAAACAGGCAGAATCCATAAAGCGCGCGCCAATTTAACTGTGGTCCCAACAGCTAAAGCCACAGTGCCATATTTTGCCGCAGCACCAACGACCGAACTGGTGTCGTGTATGGCCAGAGCTGCCCAAAGGCCGAATTGTGTTTCAGTTAATTTTAGTGCGGCCCCAATCGCGGGAAAAATCAACAAGGCAACGGAATTGAGCACGAACACCGTTCCCAACGAAACGGCCATTTCCTCGCCTGTGGCATTAACAATGGGTCCGACGGCTGCAATCGCGCTCCCGCCGCAAATTGCTGTTCCGGTCGAGATCAGAAAAGCAGACTTGCGCTGCATTTTGAGCAGCGCTCCCAGTCCCATCCCCACGAGCATGGCAAAGCTGATACTCAAGAGAGTGTAGAGAAAACCGCTACGTCCCACGCGCACGATTTCGTGCAGATTCATGCCGAATCCCAGGCCTACAACGGAAATCTGTAACAGATATCTGGAGAGTATTTTCGATCCACGATCAAAGGGATGAGTAAAAACGAAACTAAACGCCACACCCAAAACGAGTGCCACGGGAGGGGACAAAAATCCGCTGGCCGCAATGATCAGCCCGGTTACAAAAATGATTTTTGAGAGAATTCCCTGCTCCGGATTTGCGAGGACCATGCGTTACATTTCGATCCGCACAGAAACGATCCGAGCGAATGCGCCGACACCAGTGACCGAAGAACTAGGCGGCCGCTCCTCTTTCGAAGGACTCGGCTGCCTGCGTTTCATTCTCATAGACTTCAAACACCGTGACCAATTTTGTTACCTGAAGAAGGTCACCGACTCTCTGAGTCAATCCAGCGAGTTTTAACGCTCCACCAGAATTTCCCGCAGTGGTATATAAAGCAACCAGTGTGCCGAGGCCGCCGCTATCTATGTAAGAAATGCCGGAGAGATTCAGCACAATTCGGTGGTGCTGGGGGATAAGTTTTTTGAGCGTGTCGCGCAGGATGGCAGATTCCTCGCCGAAGACGATGCGACCAACGCAGTCCACAATAAGTACGTCATTCGGAACCGTTCGATTGCTAATTCTCAATTGCATGGCGCCCCCAAATCCAACTAGATGAGACAAAAAGGGTAACGCTGGAATGGATTTGGCGCAAGCCTTCTCTGGGGTGGTTACAAAATTTTTGGAAATTCCGATTCCAAACTAATGCTTTATCAGAATCTACGGAAGAAGAAATTGAAGTTAAGCGAGAACGGTCGCATCTGGGGTCACAGGATTCCCTCCGCGCTGTTTACTTAACTCGGTGTGAAATTCTTTGCTGCTGAGTTCTGCTTTCAGGCGGAACAAATTAAGCAGTGGATCTTCGGCTTCGTCACTTTCAGCCTCAGGGTGTTCGTCATCAATATTACCAATTCCCTCCGGCTGAACCAACAAATCGGGAAGGACTCCATGACTTTGAACCAGAGTCTGTATGAATTTCTCCACCCGTTCCTTCTGCTGCGGGGTTCTTTTCGTGAACTCGACACCCAAACCAACTTCCGGATGCATAACCTGAACCCGGCCTTCGACCTGTAGTTCCATTTCTCCGGCTCGCATGGAAAGCACGAGTCTGGTTCGAACTGGAAATGGGGATGCGGTTTCCAGATAACATCCACCCAGGCTAAGATCGCTCAGCTTACAAGGAACAGGAGGATCGTCTTTTTCGAATTCCGGAGAGTGACTGTTCAACCATGCAATTATTTGCGCCCGCGATGCCGGCGCAAGGTCTACAAAACGGATTCCGGTTTGCCGACCCGCACTCTCCCAGGCCATTTCTACGAGGCTTTCCACGTCGTAATCTGTCCCGGGAAGTCTGAATTTTGCCCGCATACTTTTACCGTTTTTTGGGCGTTTAAACTTTTTGAGCGCTACACCGCCTTCGCTGAGGTCAGTAGTGAACACTTTCTGCTCGTCAGCAACACCCTCCACCATGAGAGTTACAGGAATTTCAATTGGGAAACGCGTATTGCGGCGTCTTTCGCGTTTCATCAATGCACGCACAGCACGGAAGCTGGACTTGGCACGTTCGGAAGAAATTGGTTTATAGAGGACGAAATGGGCACCCAGGTCAAACGCACTACGAAGGGCTTTTTGGCCGTCAATAATAGAAACGGCGATCGCTCGCTTGTTTACGGGGGCAGAACGGGCACTCTTAAGCACCTGGGAAGCAGCTTCTTCCTCGGTACAATCTACGATTATTGCCTCAAACCGCTGGCGGGTTAACTTGCGAATCGCCGAATCCGCCTCCATGCAATGCTCAACTCCGATTTCCAGATCGCTGAGCACGCGACGCAGAAGCCGGACTATCTTGTCATCGGAGCAAAATACGAGGCATTGCAAACTCATGGGTGGCCTTAATCGTTGCGGTTCCTTGTTCAGATTTGCCTAGACAGCAGGCGTCGCGTGAGATCCTTCAGCCTCTTCATTGAGCAAATGGGCTACCCCGCGAAGCTGCTCAGCGGCATGTTGCAAAGCCTCAATCTGCTTACCCAGTTGAGCCTGTTCAGCTTGCTTTCGGCGGAGTACTTCATAAATGTCTCGCATGGGGACCCTCCTGAATTGAATGTAGTTTCGGCGACGTCGAGAAGCAATGGACGAGGATTAGGGGGCGGTAACGTTGGTAACTCCGCCGTAACCCACTGCGCGTCGTGCATAAGCCTATTTACTTGGCCCACCTGATCATAATTTTGTAAGCACACAAAAGCTGATACTAGATTTTGATATTGACTTTCGTAAAACATCCAATAAAATCATTAACTTCCATCATATGAATTCTTGGTGGCTCTGCCTCTGATTCTGTAAATCTGGGAATCTTTCGAGAGGCAGAACGAATCTAATTTTTAGGAATAATACGAGTAAGAGGCGAAATCATGGCAAAAAGACGTGGAAATCCCAATTGGGGCAAGCCGGAGCCCATCGGCCCTGTTGTACCTACGGTAACTGAATTTGAGCAGGTCGTTAAGGAATATAAACTTTCTCCGGATCAATACCTGCGCTCAACCAGATTGCGTGAATGGGCCCGGCGCAATAAGAACTCGAAATACATTCCAGAACCTTTGCTGGAAGCTTGGGGATTTGAAATCGAGTCGACTCTCTAAATTAAGAGAAACCCTGAAAAGGTAAGACCGCCAGAATTGGCGGTCTTTGTATTTTGAGCAGTGGTCTTAGCAGAGCTGAAGCAACCTAAAACGGTTTGCGGGTCACAATATCATTGTCATCGATAAAAAACTGTGCTGAACAATGATCGGAACCACAAATTACCGGTAACAAGCCGGCAATTTGTTTTCTCGTTATAAGGCCGAGAGTTCCGCAATTCGGACAGGAAAGCACGGCCCAATAAGGATCGGCCTGTTCGCCAACTTTACCCGCATTTTCCAGCACAAAGATCGTGCCGGGAAGCATTTGTTCCGGTATCCATTCACTCAGAACATCAATTTCTGCGATCATGTGCTTCCTCCTGGGTCAGGCCTGGTACCGAAATAACCCTTTCAATCGTTCACGAAGCCAGTTTTTGGCTGCCGGTTGTTCGTTTGCCAGCAGGTGCGCAGCCCAAATCTTTTTTCCCGTGCTTGATTAAATCGTGCATGCGTCGGACAGTATCTGAAAGGCAAATTGCCAGCATGGGTTGTTTCGAATTCTTCAAAACGTTGACAATCTGGCGAGCGGATGTTTCCAAGTACAAATTCGCGCCATCGGTAAGAAGGTGGTACTCGGAAGCGCCGCTGACCGTCTCCGCCAGTCGTTTATTGAACTCCGCTTGCAGAAACCGCATTACTAACGAACACGTTGCAAGGAAAACCCGCGCCGTCGCAGTTCACAAATGATGCTTATTTCAGCCAAGTCTTCCATCGAGTACAGGCGGCGATGCCCTTCCCGCTGAGGAGTCACAATGCTTCGCTCGTCCCACCATTGCAGCTGACGTGGAGTGATCCCGGTCAGGTCGGCTACATCTCGGGATGTAAACTTTCTTTTCATTTAAACTTGTTTAAAACAAATCAGTACGAAAATGTTTGCGAACATTGTAGGCGCGACTCGGCCAGTGTCAATCAAACATTCTGTGAAATAGGGTGACTAGAAGAGTTCCTGCTGAGGGGTGCCTTGGCCTTACAGCTTAGATCGAAATGCCGCCGCCTACGAAGTGGACAATTTCCAACCGGTCCCCTTCCGAGAGGTTCGTGGCATTCCAGTGGCTTCGCGGAACAATTTCGCGGTTCAGCTCAATCGCAACGCGATCCGGCTTCATCCCGAGTTGTTCTACCAGAGTTGTAAGGGAAAGAGGGGAGACGAAATCTTTCGATTCGCCATTGATTTGCAATTTCACAGAAAGATTGTCGCATGTAAACCTGTTGTAGTGGAACACGCCCGGAAGATCCCGCACACAATGTAGTCTTTCTGCGCTCCTAGATAATGTTACAAATTGTCCCGAGAATATCATTGACAGACTATGAGCACTAAAGCATCATTCGAGCGACACGCAGGGCGGCAATCAGCAGCGAAATGCAGTTTGCGAATATTGGGAAAGATTTTTAAGTAGGGTGGGCTTATGAAATGTATACGCGCTTTGTATGGATGGTTTTTGATCTGCTTGTTTTTCGCCCCTCTTTCCGCAGCTCAGGTATACAGGGTTACCGACCTGGGAACTTTACAAGGATCCTGTTGCAGCGCGGCTTACGCGATCAATTTTTCCGGATCGATCGCAGGCTCATCCAATGACGCTTTTCTGTGGAATGGTCAATCCAGCATAAACGATCTGGGAACTCTTCCCGGAGGCACATTTAGTAGTGCAATGGCGATTAACAATCTCAACCAAGTGGTCGGATATTCAAATGGCTTGGATTTCGACCAGCACGCCTTCCTTTGGTCCAGTAATACGGGCATGCAGGACCTCGGGACATTAAGAAGAGCCATTTACAGTGAAGCTTTCGCCATTAATGATGCTGGAGTAGTGGTCGGCGACTCTGCCAGCCCTGATGGCTTCGATCACGCCTTTCGATGGACAGCACGTTATGGAATTAGAGACCTTGGCACACTTGCTCCCGGTAACATAAGTAGAGCTACGGGGATCAACTATTTTGCACAAATCGTTGGATATTCCACTATCGATGACACTAACCAGACTTATCATGCCTTCTTTTTCCAATTAGGCAATGGCATGCAGGACTTAGGCACGCTGCCGGGAGACGATAACAGCTTTGCCTTGGGGATAAATATATTTGGGCAAGTTGTTGGAGAGTCCGTTCTTACCGGCGCTAACAATGACCATGCTGTGCTCTGGACAGAGAATCAAATCCAAGATTTAGGCCTATTACCCAGCGGTACGATCAGTGTGGCTACTGCAATCAACGATGTCGATCAGGTTGTGGGTTACGCTGACTTCGGAGATGGCCCAGGTGCAACACATGCCTTTGTATGGAGCAACCTTCGTGGCATGCAAGACTTGAATGACCTTATACCGAATGATTCCGGTTGGACCTTGCTTCAAGCCAACGCATTAAACGTATACGGACAAATTGTTGGTATTGGTATGATTAATCGTGAGCCGCATGCGTTCTTGTTGTCGCTCGGTGGTCCAATTCATAAAAAACATGGTCGCTCCCGGCTAAACTTGAACTAGACCATCATTGACTTATTCTAAACACGAATTCACACACGGATCTTCAGATCGTTTAGATTAAATTTGCTACGCTTCCACTTTGCGCAATTCAAATTTGCGAGTGGCGGTGCGTCCGGAGTAGCTGGCCTGCACCAAAACTGATGAATCTGGCAATGACGGTTCATCAACGTCGATGCTCATCTCAGCATTTCCCTCGGCACCAGTCACCACCTGAGTATAAAAAGGTGATGCGTTCGGGCGAGCAAATCGCACTGTCAGCCGCGCTCCTTCCGCTCCATTTTTGCCATCTGTAACTCTGAGGCGCATCATGAGAGTATGGTCCGAATGGACAGCATTGGCATTCAGCCAGTGCACGTCTAGTTCTTTGATTTCTGCCAAGCTTTCCGGTCCGTCGCGTTTATCCAGCACTTGATCGAGATGTCCGTCCCGGATGGCGTCAAGGACAAGCCGGTGTTGATCGCGAAGGATCTGCTCTTTTTGTTGGTCGGTAAAGCCGCTATCTGATGCTTTATCCGCGTAAGAGCTAGCGCGCTTACCCACGCAACGGCCGCGCACGAAAACCTGGGTTTGCAATAGCAACTCGCCTTCACGGGCTTCACTCTGCACGTGAAAAATCGTGTCTTCGTGTTTAACGTCGGTATTGAAGCCGAAGATCATGGTTTTAATTCGCGATCAAAAATGTCGTATGCAGATTTATTAAAAACTTTTTAACAGAGTTCACAACAAAGCAAGCTGAATACCTTGACACTAATCTGTACTGAAACTAATCTAGAGTGTTTACTTAAAGTGCTTGGCGCGAATTATATATAGCTCCCTTATGCCAGACAATTACTTCGCCCGTTACCTGCCTTTACTAATTCATTTCCTGCTGGCAGGCGCCTTTGCTGGTGGCGTCGTTCTGCTTTCCTGGATCATCGGTTACCGCCGTTCTACCCGGGCTAAGCTCTCCGCATACGAATGCGGCATGACTCCGATCGGCGACGCGCAAGGACGGTTCTCCGTCAAGTTCTATCTGGTCGCAATGCTCTTTATCTTATTCGACGTTGAGGCAGTTTTCCTGTATCCATGGGCCGTGATCCTTCGGCGTCTAAAAATGTTCGGATTCTACGAAATGTTCGTGTATATCGCCATTTTCCTGGTGGGCTTCTTCTATATATGGAAGAAGGGGGCGCTCGATTGGGGTGAAACCTCAGCCCGGCGAGGTGAAGTTTAATGGCCCTCGCCCCAGCGATTACCGATCTGGAACAATTAAAGGGACATCCGGCTATTGCTAAGTTGCAGTCCTGGAATGCGGCCTCCGTTGAAGGCGCTAAATTTGACCGCGATGAAATGACCATTTACATCGAGCGGTCCGCCATTCGTGAAGCGTGCAGTTTACTGCGATCGGATCCTAGTTGCCCCTTTAACTACCTTTCCGATGTCACTGCCGTAGATTGGTATCCTTCCGAACCACGTTTTGAGGTTATCTATCACCTGTTTTCAATTGCTAAGAAGGAACGCGTACGGCTGAAGGTACGCTTAAACGGTGACAGTCCAGTTCTGGAATCAGTTACATCTGTCTGGCCGGGCGCGAACTACTTCGAGCGCGAAGTTTTCGACCTGTTTGGTATTCGTTTTAACGGTCATCCTTATTTGCGGCGGCTTCTAATGCCTGAAGATTGGGAAGGCAATCCGCTTCGCAAGGACTATCCCGTGGAGGGCTACCGCTAAATCATGGGTCACTTAGCACCTCTACCAGCGCTTGAAGCTGGACAAGATAACACCATGATTCTCAACATGGGTCCGCAGCACCCGTCTACACATGGCGTGTTGCGTGTGATCCTGGAGATCGATGGCGAAAACATCGTGCGGATCATGCCCGATATCGGATTCCTGCATACAGGTATCGAGAAAACCTGCGAAGCCAAGTTCTATCATCAGGTCGTCCCGCTCACCGACCGCATCGACTATCTCTGTCCTCTGACCAACAATCTTTGTTACGTCCTCGCGGTTGAGAAGCTGCTCGGCCTCGAAATTCCACCCAAAGCGCAGTGGATGCGAGTGTTAATGAACGAACTCACCCGCATCAACTCGCACCTCGTCTGGCTGGGTACGCACGCCATGGACATCGGCGCGATGACGGTGTTCCTGTATTGCTTCCGCGAACGCGAGGATATTCTGCGGCTGTTCGAGGCGATCAGCGGTCAGCGCATGATGACTTCTTATTTTCGAATCGGCGGGGTCGCGCTTGAACCGCCGCTGGGATTTTTCGACCGCGTGCGGGATTTCGCTAATCGCTTTCCTTCTAAAATAGATCAGTACGAAAATTTACTTACTGGGAATCCGATCTGGGTCATGCGAACCAAAGGCGTGGCGCAGATCAGTGCTGAGGACGCTATTGCTCTTGGCGCGAGCGGTCCAACTTTACGCGGGAGCGGTGTTGACGTTGATTTGCGACGCGATGCGCCGTATTCAGGTTACGAGAATTTTAAGTTCAAAGTGCCGGTCGCCAAAGAAGGTGACGTCTTCGCGCGTTACATGTGCCGTGTACAGGAATTGCGGGAGTCGATTGGAATCGTAAAGCAAGCGCTGGATGGAATGCCCGAGGGACCGATTAAAGCCGACGCGCCTAAAGTGGTGTTGCCTGATAGGGAGAAGATGAAGACGCAGATGGAAGCGCTCATCTATCACTTTAAGATTGTTTCGGAAGGCTTTGCTGTGCCGGAAGGTGAAGTCTATCAGGCAGTCGAATCGCCGCGCGGCGAAATGGGATATTACATAGTCAGTGATGGAACCGCGAAGCCCTATCGAGTGCACATGCGCTCGGCTTGCCTGGCCAATATGCAGACGCTGCCAAAGATGTGCGAAGGACGGTTGCTCGCGGATGTAGTTGCTGCGATCGGTAGCATCGACATCGTCCTGGGGGAGATTGATCGATGAACTTCTCCCCAAAATTTGAAAAGCGTTTTGCTGAGATGCTGACGCATTATCCGACCAAGCGCTCCGTGCTGGTGCCGACACTTTTATATGCGCAGGACGAAGTTGGTTTTCTCAGTGACGAAGTCATACACGAACTTGCCGAGCGTTTGGATCTGACCGACCTCGAAGTCAACAACGTGATCAGCTACTACTCGATGCTGACCACCAAACCTCGTGGAAAATTCAACGTCCAGGTCTGCACCAACATCGCGTGTATGTTACGTGGCGGGGAAGAACTCCTGGATCATTGCAAAACCAAACTCGGCATAAAAAATAAAGGAACAACTCCGGACGGGATGTTTACGCTGGAAGAAGTCGAATGCATCGGCGCATGCAGTTGGGCGCCGGCAGCACAGGTAAATTACGACTTCCATGAGAACTTGACGCCGGAAAAAATGGACAAAGTTCTCGAAAGTTACAAGCAGAAAAGTTCACAATAAAGATTCTGTTAAATTGAATTGAAGCGGTAGCGTCAAATTAGGTCTCGCGCAAGTTTCCGAAAATGGCAGATTTGGTTTCACATCCCGATGAGATAAAGATCGTATCGAAGCGCTTTGGACAGGGCGCAACGAACATCGATCGCTATCTCGAACTCGACGGCTACAAAGCTGTCCAGAAGGTGCTTGGGATGCAGCCGGACGTCATCATTAATGAAGTCAAGAATTCCGGCTTGCGTGGTCGCGGCGGCGCGGGATTCAATACCGGGCTTAAATGGTCGTTCGTTCCCAAGCAATCCGCAAAACCGAAATACATTCTTTGTAATGGAGACGAGAGCGAGCCGGGAACCTGCAAAGACCGTTTGATCTTCGAACACGATCCACATTCGGTCATCGAAGGCGTGATGATCGCTGGACTCGCCGTCGGTTCGGCCACCGGCTACATCTATGTGCGCGGCGAATATCGCTATTTGCTTGAGATAGTGCAGAAAGCGATTGCTGACGCTTATGCGCGTGGTTTCCTCGGCAAGAATATCTTTGGAAGCGGTCGCGATTTTGATATCTATTGGCACGGCGGCGCTGGCGCCTACGAAGTCGGCGAAGAATCAGCATTGATGGAGTCTCTTGAAGGTAAGCGGGGAATTCCGCGAATCAGACCGCCTTTCCCTGCCGTCGTCGGACTGTGGGGTGGACCGACCGTCATCAACAACGCTGAAACTTTAGCCGCCGTCCCCCATATCATCCTGGGCGGCGCGGAGTGGTTTGCCAAACTCGGCCCCGAAAAAAACGGCGGAACACGGTTGTTCTGTTTAGCTGGGAATGTGGCGCGTCCCGGTGTTTATGAGTTGCCGATGGGCTACAACCTCAAGAAGATGATCTACGAGGTAGGCGGCGGAATTCCTAACGGACGTAAATTGAAAGCTGTCGTCCCAGGCGGATCAAGCACACCGATTCTAACCGCCGACGAAATCGATGTCCCCATGGATTTTGATTCCATGATGAAAGCGGGATCGATGCTGGGCTCGGGAGGCGTTGTCATACTCGACGACACAGCCTGCATCGTGAAATTCGCATTGCGCACTATGAAGTTTTATCAGCATGAGAGCTGTGGCTGGTGCATTCCCTGCCGGGAAGGTACCGACTGGCTGAAGAAGACGCTGATCCGTTTCCACAATGGTGGCGGAATAAAGAAAGACATCGATAACATGTATTACTTGTCGGAAAACATGTTGGGCCGAACATTTTGCCCGCTGGGTGATGCCGCAGCGATGCCGACCATGGCTTTCATCAAGAAGTTCCGTCAGGAGTTTGAAGATCATTTGGACGGACGGCCTTGTCCATTTGAGAAGGCGGTGGTGGCCGAGCCAGCAATGGCGTAGTCGGATTACCAATTTTATGGCTGATGCAGCAAAACTCGTGAACCTCACGGTCGATGGCAAAAAGATCACGGCTCCCGCCGGAACTTTGCTGATTGAAGCCTGCAAGAGCGTGGGCATCGAAGTCCCATCATTTTGCTATTACCCCAATCTCTCATTGCAGGGCGCATGCCGCATGTGTCTGGTGAAGATCGAGAAGATGCCCAAGCTCCAGACTGCTTGTACCACTGTGATTGGCGAAGGCATGGTCGTCACCAGCGACAGCGACGAGATCAAGCAGGCGCGTAAAGGGATGGTCGAATTGCTGCTTGGCAATCATCCACTGGATTGCCCGGTTTGCGATGCCGGCGGCGAATGCGAATTGCAGGACATGACGTTCTCCTATGGCGCTGCGGAATCGAAATATATCGAGCGGAAGGATCATAAAGACGAGCAGCAATGGTCGCCTGTGGTGTTCTTCGACCGACCGCGCTGCATCCTGTGCTATCGCTGCGTGCGAGTCTGCGGCGAAGGCATGGACGTCTGGGCGCTTGGCGTACAGAATCGTGGTGTTAGTTCGGTTATCGCGCCCAATCAGGAAGATCATCTTGATTGCGAAGAGTGCGGCATGTGCATCGACATTTGTCCCGTCGGAGCACTAACTTCCGGTGCATATCGGTATAAGACGCGTCCGTGGGAGATGAATCACGTCGGCACCACTTGCACACATTGCGGTGACGGTTGCAAAACGACTTTGGGCGTGAGGCGTTCAGAAACCGGTATGGAGATCGTGCGCGGCGATAATCGCGACAAGAGCGGAATCAATAACGATTTCCTCTGCATCAAGGGCCGTTACGCATTTGACTTCGCCAATCACGAGGACCGTCTGACGCAGCCGCTTATCCGCAGGGACGGACGCCTCACACCAGCCACTTGGGAAGAAGCGTTTGAACTGATTGGGAAAAAGTTTGCTGAAGTCCGCGACAAAGATGGCGGACAAGCCATTGGTGTGATCGGATCGAATCGCACCACAAACGAAGAAAATTATCTGTTGCAGAAGTTCGCGCGCGTGGTTCTGAAGACGAATAACATCGACCATCACCGCACTGCCGACTTCCCTGCTTTTACTGCCGCTCTAAGTGGAAAACCGGAAGCGACCGCCAGCATGCACGACGTGGCGAGCTCGCCCGCGATCCTGCTGATCGGTAACAATCCGACGGATCAGCATCCACTGCTCGCCTGGCAGATTCGCAACAATGTCCGGCTGCACGGGGCGCGGCTGTACGTTATCAATTCGCAGCCGATCAAACTTCGTCGGCAAGCGACTCAGTTCCTTCAGATTCCCGCAGGAAAAGAAGGCAGTGTTGCGGCATTCCTTTCCGGCAATGATTCGGCGGCTGATTCTTTGTCGAGCGCCCAGGTAAATCGCGAGGCATGGATGGGATTGCGCGACAAACTTCGCTCCGAACCGAACCTCGTCATCATTTTTGGTTCGGAGCTTCGCGGAAACGATATCGCATCCCTAGTAAAGTTTGGCTCGGGTATTGCTGGCGCGAAGTTCATTTGCCTTGGCGACTACGCGAATTCGCGCGGTGCGGCTGACATGGGGCTTTATCCCGACCTGCTTCCCGGTTATCATCGCATCTCCGAAGCCAGTCAATATGGCGAAGAATGGGGATCAAGCCCAACGATTAAAGGCTTGACCTTGCCGGAGATGTTCGAGAGCGCCAAGGCTGGCAAATTGAAAGCTCTCTATGTCATCGGAGCGAATCCAGTCGATCAACTTCAAATCGAACCGTCACAATTGGCGCAAACTTTTGTAGTTGTCCAGGACATGTTCCTTACCGAAACCGCCGCAGCGGCTGATGTGGTTTTGCCCGCAGCCAACGCCTACGAAAAATCGGGCACCTTCACCAACACCTGCGGCGATCTCCAGATCGTAAAGAAAGCCGCGGAAGTTACTGCCACAAAGTCGGATTTTGAAATGATTGTGCGAATTGCCGATGCTATGGGATTCGAAGTCGCGAAACTCGTTCCATTCGGTCGCGGCACCTATGCGGATATGGGTCAATCACGCGGAGCACAATCGGGCGAAGCGGATCGTCATTCCGTATGGCTCGAGGCGCATGGACTTGAGCCGAAGATGAGTCCATTCGACCCGGTGGCGATTCTGGATGAGATTCAGCGGCTTGTCCCCGGATACGATGTGTCTCGCGTCAATTTGCTTTCCGGCAACGATGAGCATACGACGCTTTCCGGCAGCGGCCCGGGAGCGATTCATGATCCGCAATTAATCGTGCCTGCGAATGATGATCTTTTCAGCTCAGGCACGTTGGGCCGTTACTCCCGTACTTTGAATTCAGTGCTCGAAAATCGCCATAAAGAGTCTCCGGAAATGGAAGAAGTTGCCGGCGACTGAACCCATCACAGTCTCATCCTGAGTGGCTTCACCGCGAAGGATCTAGCGTGTAGCGCTTGGCAGTCGTTTGCGATAAGTTGCAAAGAAAGTTTCTGAAAGCTAAGAAAGTTTCTGAAAGAAAGATAAACTTTGGGCGTTGGAATCTTCATCCTCGTTTCGTTGGTCAAGATCCTGCTCGTGTTATTTATTCTGCTCACCGCGGTTGCATACACGGTGTGGCTGGAGCGCAAGGTCGTAGGCCACATCCAGAACCGCTGGGGACCCACGCGGGTCGGTCCCTTTGGCTTGCTTCAGCCAGCGGCAGACGGCATTAAGTTTCTGTTCAAAGAAGACATTACACCGCTACACGTCTACAAGCCGCTCTACATTGCGGCTCCCATGATTGCGGTGATATTTGCGCTCACCTCAATTGCAGTGATTCCATTCGGCAATTGGGTGAACATCGGCCCAATTTATACCCCACTGCAAATCACTGACGTAAATATCGGGCTGCTGATCGTCCTTGGCATCACGTCTTTAGGCGTATATGGCATTGCGCTATCAGGGTGGTCATCGAACAGCAAGTATTCCCTGCTCGGCGGGTTACGGGCCAGCGCTCAGATGGTGAGCTATGAAATTGCGCTGGGATTATCTCTTGTCGGCGTGCTGATCCTTTCCGGCAGTTTCAGTTTGCGGGAAATTGTGGTCGCGCAGCAAGGGCATTTCTGGGGATTCATCCCGCGCTGGAATATTTTTCATGGTGGACAGTTCATAGCGTTTTTTATTTATCTGATGGCCGCCTATGCCGAAACAAATCGCATTCCGTTCGATCTTCCCGAAGCGGAAACTGAACTTGTCGCTGGCTACCACACCGAATACAGCGCGATGAAGTTCGCCATGTTCTTCATGGCTGAATACGCGAATATGATCACCGTGGCGTGCCTTGCGACTCTGCTATTTCTCGGCGGATGGAACGGGCCAATCTTTGGACCGCCGATTCTGCAAGCACTGTTACCGGTGTTCTGGTTTGTGGCCAAGATTTTTTGCTTCCTTTTCCTTTATATATGGGTGCGCGGAACGTTGCCGCGTTTCCGCTATGACCAGCTAATGTCTTTTGGTTGGAAGTTCCTGTTACCTCTGGCGATTGCGAATTTGATAATCACAGCGCTGGTGGTTGCGTTACGGGCTTAGTGCATTACGGGTTTAATAAAGAATGATTTCGCTTCACCTGATCCTATTTGCGGCGTTCGGCCTGGTCTGCGTTGCAGGCGCAATTAACCTGCTCGTACAGCGGCATCCGATCAATAGCGCATTGTCATTAGTAGTCGTTATGGGATCGCTCGCCGTTGAGTATCTTCTCCTCGGAGCTGAATTCGTCGCTGCAGTGCAAGTGATCGTCTATGCCGGCGCGATTATGGTGTTGTTTGTGTTTGTCATCATGTTGCTGAATGCGGGGGAAGAGGAACGCACCAAGGGAAGTACAGTCGCGATGGTGTTGGGAATTCCCGGGATGTTAGTAGGTGGCGTGTTGATGGCCTGGGTGCTGCTTGCCCATTCCAATACGCGATCTGTAGCCGCGGGCGCTCTGCCAGGAGATCCCCAGACCATTGGTTGGAAACTTTTTCACGAGTTCCTGCTGCCCTTCGAAGTAACGTCGATTTTGATTTTGATCGCCATTATGGGAGCTGTCGTGCTAGCTTCGCATCCCGATGCCGTACAGAAGACCTCGCGCCCACAATCGAGAAAGAGGGAGGGCTAATTGGTTCCCCTTTCGTACTATCTCGCACTTAGCGGTTTCCTGTTCGCCTGCGGCGTTGCTGGATTTTTGATTAAGCGCAACATCATCACGATCTTTATGTCCATTGAGCTCATGCTCAATGGAGTCAACCTCTCTTTTGTTGCATTCGCCGCGCAATGGAACGCGCTCAGCGGCCATGTTTTTGTATTTTTTGTCATGGTGGTCGCGGCGGCGGAAGCGGCGGTGGGTCTCGCTATCATTATCGCGGTATACCGCACCCGCGAAACTTTGAACGTCGATCAGGTGGACCTGCTCAAGCTATGACGCCAAACTCCTTGCATCTCTGGCTGATTCCGGTGCTGCCGCTGATCGGCGCTGCCATCAATGGCTTTTTAGGCCGACGGTCTTCCCGCCAGGCAGTCTCGACGATTGCGTTGTTTTTCTCGGGCGCAGCCTTTGCGATGGCGCTGTGGGTTGTATCTCAGTTCTCTTCCTTGCAACTTCCCTATCTCGAAACTTTAGCCACCTGGTTTCGCGCGGGAAGCTTCCAAGTGGATTTCGCATTTTATCTCGACCAACTGTCGCTAGTCATGCTCTTGGTTGTCACCGGTGTGGGCTTCCTGATCCATGTTTACTCCGTCGGGTACATGTGGGAAGAGGGCGGCTTCTATCGCTTCTTCGCTTACCTCAATTTGTTCATGTTCTTCATGCTCACGCTGATCCTGGCCAGTAATTACCTCATGATGTTCATCGGCTGGGAAGGTGTGGGGTTGGCATCGTATCTTCTGATCGGATTTTTCTTCACCCGCGATTCAGCGGCGGCTGCCGGCAAGAAAGCATTCATCGTCAACCGCATCGGCGACTTCGGATTCTTAATCGCTTTGTTTCTTTTGATCAAACATTTTGGCTCACTCAATTTTGTTGACGTCTTCCGCAGCGTGCAACCGTTAAACCCGGAAACTGCGGGAGCAGGATTGCTGACCGCGATTGCTCTACTGATGATGGTTGGCGCTGCCGGAAAATCGGCACAGATCCCGCTCTATGTCTGGCTACCGGATGCGATGGAAGGTCCAACTCCGGTTTCAGCATTGATTCACGCCGCGACGATGGTAACCGCTGGCGTCTATATGGTCTCGCGTTCACACATGATCTTTGAGCGCGCCCCCATGGCGCTCACGGTCGTGGCCATCATCGGAACGCTTACCGCATTATTTGCAGCAACTATTGGCATTACGCAGACCGACATCAAGAAAGTTCTCGCTTATTCGACAATATCGCAGCTTGGGTACATGTTCATGGCCTGCGGAGTAGCTGCTTTTTCGGCTGCTATCTTCCATCTCATGACGCATGCCTTCTTTAAGGGACTGCTCTTTCTTGCCGCCGGTTCGGTCATTCACGCAGTGGGCGGTGAGCAGGACATGGGACACATGGGCGGCCTGCGCACAAAGATTCCGTGGACGTTCTGGACCATGACTGCCGGAACTGTCGCCATCGCTGGCATTCCACCGCTGGCAGGTTTCTTCAGCAAAGATGAAATTTTATGGCGTGCTTATCAAGCCAGTTGGATTTACTGGGCACTCGGCCTCTTCACTGCCTTCCTCACCTCCTTCTATATGTTCCGCTTGTGGTTCCTGACCTTCTTCGGTGAATATCGCGGCGCTGCTGAAGAAAAACACGGACATGGCCACGACACTCACGGCGGGCACGGTCATGGCGGAGTGCACGAAAGCCCGAAAATCATGCTTGTGCCGCTAGTCATCTTAGCGGTGCTTTCCGTAATTGGCGGATGGGTCGGCGTTCCCGGCTCGCTGGGTGGCAACAACCGTTTTGATAAGTTTCTGGGTCCTGTGTTTCGTAGTACGGCTCCGGTATTGAATGCGGAACATGTAGCGCCTGGCGAAACTACACCGCCTGAACAGCAGACCGAGGGTCCTGAACCCCGAACCAGCGGGACCACAGAGCTTCTCTTCACGGGCATTTCAGTAACAGCAGCGTTACTTGGATTCGCTTTGGCATGGTTCCTCTACCTAAAGAATCCGCAATTACCAGACCGGATCGCCGCATCTCTCAACGGCCTCTACACAGCCGTCGTACATAAGTACTACGTTGACGAAATTTATTCCGCTCTATTCGTCAAACCACTTTTGGCAGTGTCTGCCCAGGTTTTTTGGAAAGGCATCGATCAAAACGTCATCGACGCCACGGTTGACAACAGCGCCGATGCAGCCCGCGAAGTCTCTGACACAGTACGCCACATGCAGTCCGGCAACATTCGTTCGTATGCGGGATGGGTTGCCGTAGGAGCTGCTGCGGTGATTGTTTACATGATTTGGATCGGGACGACCATACGATGAACTCGGCCAGCCTCGACAATTGGATTCTCACGCTAGTGACATTCATCCCGCTTGCCGGCGGGTTGCTGCTCATGCTTTTCCCACGCCGTGATCGCGATATACGAGTGTTTGCTCTCGTCGTATCGCTTCTTACATTTATTGTTTCGCTGCATCTGCCTGTGCATTTTCACAGGACACAGCCCGGATTTCAGTTCGAAATTAATTCGCAATGGATTTCATCTCCCAACATTCATTACCACATGGCCATCGATGGCATCTCCATGTGGCTGGTCGTGTTGACGACCTTCCTCACGCCATTGTGTGTGCTGATTTCATGGAAGTCGATCCACGAACGGGTGAAGGAATTCTTCATCCTTCTTCTGATTCTGGAGACGGCGATGATCGGCGTCTTCACTTCGCTCGATCTCTTCCTCTTCTACTTCTTCTGGGAAGCCACGTTGATCCCAATGGCGCTGCTCATCGGCATGTATGGACACGGCCGGAAGGTTTACGCCGCCATCAAGTTTTTCTTGTACACGATGATTGCCTCCATGTTCATGCTGGCGGCGATCTTGTGGCTTTACGCGAAAGTGGGATCGTTCGACTTCGTGGTCATACAGGAAGCAATCCGCAGCGGCCGCGTGGAAAATTTCTCTGCCGCAGCGCTTTGGTTATTCCTGGGATTCTTTATTGCCTTTGCCGTCAAGGTTCCGCTCTTCCCTTTCCACACATGGTTGCCGGATGCCCACGTCGAGGCGCCTACTGCCGGATCCGTTCTGCTCGCGGGTGTGATGCTGAAGATGGGAACTTATGGCATGTTGCGATTCAATCTGGGTTTGTTTCCTGAGGAATCTCGTCACAACGCCAACTGGATCATGATTCTAGCTCTGATCGGCATCATCTACGGCGCGCTGGTCGCGATGGTGCAGCCGAATATGAAGAAGCTGATCGCCTACTCGTCGATCAGTCACTTGGGCTTCGCCGTACTCGGAATTTTCAGCTTCACACAAGCCGGTCTCGATGGCGCGACTTACATAATGCTGGCCCACGGAGTGGCAACTGGCGGCCTTTTCATGCTGGCCGGGATTCTTTACGAGAGACGCCATACCTACGACATCGTTGAGTTCGGCGGACTCGCGACCCCAATGCCCGCCTATGCGTCATTTTTCCTCTTCATTGTGCTCGCCTCCGTGGGACTTCCCTTGCTGAATGGTTTCATCGGCGAGTTTCTCGTATTAAGCGGAGCCTTCCAGGCTCGCGCCATCTACGGAATTCTCGCAGCCACAGGCGTGATCTGGAGCGCGTGCTATCTGCTCTGGATGTATCAGCGTGTTTTCTTCGGAAAAGTAAAGCACGAGATCAACTTGTCGCTGCCTGATTTGACTGGCAGAGAACATGCCGCACTCTGGCCTGCGGCTGCTATGGCGCTTCTCATGGGAGTCGCGCCTTTACTCTGGTTGAACACCATTGATGCTGCGGTCCACAACGTCTTGACTCCGGTCGCACAATTAGCCAGTAAGGTGGTAGGCCAGTGAGCGCGACACCCCAAACCATGCAAGGCATTCCCCAAGCTGTTGACTATATTCGTATCCTGCCAGAGATCGTTCTTTCAGTTTTCGGCATGATCATCATGCTGATCGATCCGATACTTGATCAAAAGCAAAGCCAGAAAACTATAGGAGTTATAGCTCTTTGGGGGGCTCTTGCAGCCCTGGCCGCAACGGTCTATCAAGCGCAATATCCCGGCATGGCATTCTGGAGCATGGTACAGGTGGACTCCTTCAGCATCTTCTTTCATTTCCTGGTTGCCGCAATCACGTTCGTGGTTGTACTTACTTCATTCGAATACATGGCAGTGCAGGAGATTCGCGCCGGAGAATACTACGGCTTGCTTCTGTTCGGTGCGGTGGGCATGAGTTTGATGTCATCGGCAATGGAGCTGGTGCTTGTCTTCATCGCTTTGGAAATCTCTTCCATATCTACCTACATCCTGGCTGGGTTTCGCCGCCGCTCAGCAATCAGCAGTGAATCGTCGCTTAAGTATTTTCTTTTGGGATCATTCGCCACTGCCTTCTTCCTGTACGGCGTGGCCTTGATGTTTGGCGCAACTGGTTCGACCAGCATCAACGAAATTGCAGAATTTCTTCGACCAGGACAGCCTTCTGTTCTCGCATACGTCGGCGTAGCTTTCATTTTTGTTGGTTTGGGATTTAAAGTTGCCGCCGCTCCATTTCATATCTGGACACCAGACGTATATGAAGGCGCTCCCTCTCCAATAGTCGGATTCATGTCCACGGGTCCAAAAGCCGCAGTATTCGCGGTACTGTTGCGGATTATGTTCCAGGCAAACGCCCCGGGAAGGCTGTGGCTCATTTGGGTTGTGGCTGCGCTCTCCATGACGCTGGGGAATCTCGGAGCGTTGGTGCAGACGAATGTGAAGCGGTTGTTGGCTTACTCGTCCATCGCGCATGCAGGGTACTTACTAGTCGCGTTCGCCGCACTGCCGAATCCTGGCATTCCGGCAGCCATGTTCTACACCGCCTCCTACGCCGCAATGAATGTGGGAGCATTTGCAGTGGTAAGTCACTTCGGAGGAGCAGGAGAGCGTTACGTCAACCTCGAAGATTACGCCGGACTTGGCCGGCGGTCTCCGCTGCTGGCTGCAATCCTGACGATCTTCCTCCTATCACTGATAGGCATTCCGATCACTGGAGGCTTCTTCGCCAAGTTCTACGTCTTCAGCGCGGCATTGCAGGCAAATCTGGTTGGTCTGACAATTATCGGTGTGCTGAATAGCGCGGTCGGCGCTTACTACTACTTGCGGATTATTGTCGTGATGTATATGCGAGATGAGCGGGAAGAAATATCGGTGGCACCTATCCCGTTCGGACTAGGAGCCGCTCTCGCCATCAGCCTGGCTGCGACCATCTACTTAGGTGTTCTTCCAGGACGCGTTTTGGATTACGCATCGCGTTCTGTGGCCGACCTGGTTCATTAATCCAGTTCTCGAACTCTTCGTGCTAACTAGCCAAAGAAAACTTGGCGCAAGTTCCTGCTGCGTTGACATTTTATCTATGGCACATGCATCATGACTTCTACTTTGAGCGACAGCAATGGCAATCATGACTAAATGGATTCAGCGATTTTGGACGGAGGAGGTCGGTCTTGATACTGCTGAGTATGCTGTGATCGTAGCGATTCTTTTGATTTTGGTGATCGGAACTGCGCGTCTCATCGGAGCACGCCATTAACTGCCATTGACGCGCTGCTTAGTTTCAGACTCTACGTGCGTAGTGTCGAATGACTAGGCTCTCGGCATTGACTTTTAGAGGCAAACCAGTTCATCATATCCCCCTGGCCAATGATTAATTCCCGGAGGCACTTGTGACACAACTACTAAAGAGAATTTGGACAGAGGACAATGGCCAGGATATCGCTGAATATGCTGTAATGCTGGCCGTGATTTTAGTCTTGGTGGTGGGAACAATAAGTCTTATTGGTACTCACGCCAATTCCGTGTTTTCGAACGTCGCCAGCTCAGTTCAGTAACTATGATTTCGTAATTCGATCTCGGCTTTTAATAATCTAAAACTCAGCCCCGTTCAGCGTAATGCGTGGCGTAAATTCTCCTTGTTGGTTTTTACTCCATTGCTCTTCGGGCATCGTGGATACCGACAAATGCATTCACGCCCGTCACAATGGCTTCCGGTACAAACCAAAGAGAATTATGCTTTTTCTTCATGTAATAGGACAGATAGGCTATGCCTGCATCGGCGGAGAGCCCGGCAGCTAGCATGTATCTTCTGCGGGTGAAGGCGCTCGGAACCCAGGCACATGTCCGATCAACCAGACAATCATGAGTGGCCTGGACATTCGCAATACTGGCTGCGAACATTCCGCCTGTCCATAGCATGTAATTGCGATCTATTACCTGACGATCGACTCCGAAAGGTCCGCCTCTCGCCGCAGGCGGTGCGCCCTGCCAGGATTGCTTATGGGCTTTGACAACGGGATCCTGAGAAGGTGCGGCATCGCTGGAATCTGTACCATTCGCGTTTGGGGCATCTGGTAGATCTTCCGAAGCCACTGCAAGACTTAGCGCCACATTGCCAGCGCTCTTCAGCGCAACGATGCGTTCCGATTGCGCCAGCAACGGTGTTCCTGAGATCGTAGAAATTATAAAACCGGTAATAACAATCTTCCCAAAGCCGTATCGCACCTTGCCTCCTGTGACTCAGTTCACGTTGTCCAATTGCTGTTGCCCCCGTCACTAATGAAGGCATCGCTGCGCAACAAATTGGGCGCGGGTACATTAGAGCACTTTAATGTCCGAGATTAGCCTTGCCTGGCAATGTACGCTAGTAGCCGCAGAGCTAGTACTTTCGACTTCGGAGGGAATTTGTATGGGTAAGTTAGAAGCTAGATCTTTCAGGCTTTAGTTCTCCAACTCTTTTCTAAAGCTCTAAATTGTTTTCTAAATGTAGTCACGAACTTCTGCTTTTGAATATTCTCATCGTGCCTCATCAGATCTGATTCGAGACAAATTTGTTATCAATTCTAGATTTTTCTCTCATTGTGAGACTCCGGGTAGGAAGACACTGATCACAGGTGACACAAAACAAAGCAGATCACAACAGTTCCCAAATTGGCATTTAGGCTGCAAAGAAAAGTGTGCCGCACGAGTGTAGGTGCCTACTTACACTTTGAGCTTTCAACGAAGCGATGCGGCAAGTATGGCTCCGGGTCCTTCCGTTCGGGTCAGGAAAGCCACTCACAAACATTGTTGAAAAGTCGCTTACTAAGCGAGAGGGGCGAAGCCTTGCCAGATTCAGGATATAACGTGCAATCGTCGTCGATATTCAATTTCACTACGCCAGCCGAACGATTTCTGCCGTCTCACCAAATCTCTCACTGGCATGCAATCTACACCAGTCCGAGACATGAGAAGCGTGTTCATGAATATATGGCTAGCCGCCAACTCGAATGCTTTCTGCCGCTCTATCGAGCGGTGCATCGCTGGAAAAATGGGTGCAAAGCCACGGTCGAGCTTCCCTTGTTTCCTGGGTATCTGTTCGCGAAAGTTTCGCAGAATGAGCGAATACGGGTACTGGAGATCCCTGGAGTACTTTGCTTTTTAGGAAGTAAAACAGGAGCTTCAGAAATCTCAGACCTCGAAATTGAAACTCTGCGTTCGGGACTGCACTTACAAAAATTCGAGCCTCATCATCATCTTGCCATTGGAGAGAAAGTTCGCATTAAATCAGGACCGCTAAGCGGTCTTAGCGGCGTCCTGTTGCGCAACGCAAACAGCTTCCGGATAGTGCTCACTCTGGAGTTAATCCAGCAGAGTGTTGCCGTCGAGCTGGATGCCGCTGATGTAGAGCCCATTCGGCCACAAGCATTTTCCGCCTCATATTCGAGCAAACAGAATTAGCAGATGACTGCGCCTAAAGAATCCACCAGAAGTTCAACTGAAGCCAGAATCATTGAAGCTGCCGTGCAACTATTCTCGCGGCAGGGCTTCACGGGGAGCAGTACGTCTGAAATTGCAAAGCTCGCTGGGGTGAGTGAAGTAACCGTCTTCCGTCATTTCCCCAGAAAAAAAGAGTTGTTCTGGGCGGCCACTGAATCCCGGCTTCGGCGCTTACGTATCAGTAAGGAGCTTAAGCAGCGGCTGGAGCTCGATGAAAACCCCCGAACCGCCTTGCCTGGAATCATTTCACTTCTGGTTGAGACGGTGAGACACCAGCCTGAGACGATTCGACTTTTATACATCAGTCTTTTCCAAGTAGACCAGGGAGCGGAGAGAGTATTGCGCAAACATTTAGCGACCTTATTCGAGCCGGTTCAGCAATATCTATCGCGTTGTGCGGCCAAAGGCCTGATTCGAGATTTGGAGCCAGGAGTAGCCGCCCTCGGACTTGCAGCCTCTGTAGCTGCGCATGAAAATTTGAAATCCATTTTGAGCCAGAGCGAAACCTTGTGCACAAGTACGGATGATGCGATCGCGGCTTACACAGACTTCTGGACGAAAGCCCTGGTGCCGGATCTCAATGCACCTACGGTCTATGCAGCAGAAAGCGCCGCAGTAATGAGTTTCAGTACCCTCCACCACCCAAGGACAACCGAATGAGCGACCACCAGTCAGTGGCCATAAACAAGAAGAGTGAAATCGAGCCGTTTAGTTTTACCGAAGCCCTCTCTTCTCCCATCGATATTCGCGACGATCAGCTGTCGATCGTGCAGTTCTGGCGCGTTCTACAAAAACGCCGCTGGCTCGTCTTCGGCAGTTTGGCAGCCGTAGTGTTACTGGTAACAATTGTTTCTCTGTTGCTTCCGAAGCGTTACGACGCCTCCTCTCGTATTCTCCTTGATCTCGAAGGTTCCGATGATCTTGGGCTCGAACAAGTCGTCATGCCCATGGGTATGGACCTCAACACGAAACTGGAAACCCAGATAAAAATCGTTCAGAGCGACACCATCGCAACTTCTGTAATCAAGCAGTTGGGCCTGTATCACAATAAGACATTCGCCGGTGACTTCGCCGCACAACCTGGGCAGGAGTTCGACAGCCTTGATTTACAGAAACGCGCTCATCTTCTTGAGTTGTTTCACAAATCTTTAAACGTCCAACTCATACCAAAAACGCAAATTATTGAACTCCATTTTCGGGGTAAGAATCCAGCGCTCGCAGCGGACATTGCAAATGCAACCGCCAGCATCTACATCGAGCACAACTTTCAAACGAAATATCGTGCCACGATACAAACCTCGGACTGGCTCACGAAACAGCTCGACGATTTGAAAAAGCGCGCCGAAACCGCGCAAGAAACGCTAATCACCTATCAGCGTAAAACCGGAATCTTAGGAACCGACGAAACTCACAACATTATTACTGACAAACTTGAAGAGTTAAATAAGGCTGTGTCGGCTGCGGAGGGCGATCGCATTCTCAAAGAAGCCCGCTACCGGATCGCGATGACGGAAAACCCGGAACTCATCGCTAACATCGCCCCTGAAAGCGTACTCGGAGCGCTCTACAAAGATCGCGCTGAAGTCCGGTCGCAATATGCCCAACTCGCCGCGAAGTATGGCGCGTCTTATCCGCGTGTGGCGCAATTGCAGTCTCAATTAAACGAACTCGATGCCAGCATCGTTCAAGAAATCCAAAAAGTTGGCGATACGGTCCATGCCGAATATAAGACCGCTCTCAAGTCTGAGCAAATGCTTGAGGACACCTTCAATACCCAAAAGCAGGAAGCCTATAAATTAAACGAGGATGCGATTCAATATGCGATACTTCGACGCGACGTTGAATCCAGCCGCGATCTTTATGAAGGATTGCTGAAGAAACTTAAAGAGGCCGGCATTCTGGCGGGCTTGAAATCCAGCAACATTAATATTGTTGACCAAGCTAGCATCCCCATCGAGCCGGTTGAACCAAAAATTCCGCTCAATATCGCTTTAGGATGCATGGGTGGTCTGCTGTTTGGGATGGCCCTGGCCTTCGTTACCGAAAACGTGGACAACTCAATCCGCACTCCTGAAGACGTGGAAGCTTACTGTTCGCTTCCTTCGCTCGGGATCATTCCTTCCGTTTCTATAAACGGAAAGAGTGTGCGGCAAAGTTTGACCAGCCAATCCCCAGCGCGGTTCATTCTTCCTGTAACGATGGAACATCGCAACTCGGGCAGTGCGGAAGCCTTTCGCGCGTTGCGCACTTCCCTGTTGCTATCTTCTCCCGGTGCTCCTCCGCAAGTGATCCTTGTAACCAGCGCCATGATGCAAGAAGGAAAGAGTTTCACTGCGCTGAATCTTGCTGTAGTGCTTGCGCAGACTGGACAAAAAGTTCTTCTCGTTGACTCCGATATGCGCCGCCCAGCAGTCAATAAGTATCTGGGTATCCCAATGACCAAAGGCCTGAGCGCATGTCTCGCCGGTACCGAAGATCCTGCCAAGGCGGTTATAAAAATCGAGGAAATACCTGGATTGCACGTAGTCACTGCCGGCCACATGCCTCCATACCCTTCAGAGATGTTGGCCTCTGAAGCTATGCCGGCTCTGGTGCGACTGTGGCGCGAAGAGTTTCGCTACATCGTGATCGATACGCCTCCGGTGCTTGCGGTCACTGACGCGGTTGTCTGCGCCAAGATTGCCGATGTTGTTGTTCTTATCGCCCGCTCGGAAAAGACCGGACGCCAATCTCTGAAACGCACCTGCGATCTGCTCAGAAAAGTTCGCGCCAACATCGCGGGCGTGGTCGTGAATGACCTCTCATTCCGCTCAGTGGATTACCGCCAGTACTACGGCTACTACGGTAATGAATATCAGAACTACTACCATCATGACGCGGCCCACAGCAATGGAAATGGAAACGGGAACGGTCACAGCAATGGAAACGGACATGGCAATGGGAATGGAAACGGCAATGGCCTTCACTAAATCCAGCCACGCCGTTATACGAGTCTAAGCACATGAAATCACACTTCAGCAAAACAGCTGCACTGATCTTCTTTACTTTTATTCTCTCTAGCTTTGTCGCTCTTAATGCGCAGCAGCAACGGCCAACCGCTCCGCCTATGATGTCAACTTTTGGCGGAGGCACTGGCTTTGGCAGCGGGGCCACTGTTCCCATCGGCGCTGGTGATCTGCTCGAGATGAGCGTCTTCGATACGCCCGAGCTCAGCGGCAAACTTCGCGTCAGCAATACCGGAGACGTCTCTTTACCGTTGGTCGGATCGCTGCACGTTGAGGGCATGAAAGCTGATGCGGCGCAGGCTCTCATTCGCCAGCGTTACATTGATGGCGGCTTCGTAAAAGATCCGCAGGTAACTTTGTTCATCGCTGAATATGCAACCCAGGGCGTATCGGTTATGGGAGAAGTAAAGAGCCCGGGCATCTATCCTGCCTTCGGCTCGCATCATTTGTTGGACTATCTTTCCGTCGCACAAGGGCTCACGCCTATGGCGGGCACTCGCGTGACCATCACGCACGTGGATCATCCGGATGAACCACAGCACATCAAGATGACAGCGGGCGCGGCTCCGCAGCCGGAAAACAATCCGGAGATTAAGCCGGGAGACACAATCTTTGTGGAGAGAACCGGCCTGGTCTATGTGGTCGGAGACGTAGCGCACCCCGGCGGCTTCCCCATGGATCACGATCAGCAGCTCTCGATCCTGCAAGCCGTGGCTCTGGCGCAAGGGACTTTGCCCACAGCGGCAAAGTCTTCCGCGAAATTAATTCGAACGACTGCACAGGGGCGGCAAGAGATCCCGCTCAATCTGAAAAAGATTTTGCAGTCGAAAGAGACTGACATCGCCATGCAGGACAATGACATCTTGTTCGTGCCCAGCAGCGCAGCGAAAAGTACGTTGAAGGACATCGAAGGTGCCTTGCCCGCTGCGGCAAGTGCCACCATCTACCGGATACCTTAGCGTGTAATGTTCCTACGGGAACATAGTGTGCATACGCGTTTGTGATGACAGGCATGTTATTGATAACAAGGGTGAAGACAGTGGTGGCACGCATCAAGGAATGTAATGAAGACACCGCTTCCAAAATGGGAAAAGGTTAACTAATGGCTGCGACAGGAACAGCCATTGCCCCCCAAGTTCGATCCATTGCTGTCCTACCATTGCGGATCGGTTTTAGTTGGTCTTTAGCGGGATGGGTTGGATACGCAGCTTGCCAATGGCTGATGCTTTCGGTATTAGCAAAATTTGGCAGCCCAACAATCGTTGGGCAATTTGCATTCGCTTTGGCACTCTCTGCGCCGATATTCATGTTCACGAACTTGAACCTGCGAGGCGTACAGAGCACGGACGCGCTCAGAGAATACTGCTTTCCAGATTACGTCACGCTTCGGCTCATAGGTTCCGCAGTTGCTTTACTCGCGATCATATCGATTTGCCCTTTTCTCAAACTGACTCACAGTGCTCTTCTCATTGTATTACTCGTAGCTCTATTCAAGTCTTTGGAATCCTTCGGGGATGTCATTGCCGGACTCATGCAGAAATACGAGATGCTGGATTCCGCAGCCATAGCTGTGTTGCTACGTGGCGGTTTATCGATTCTCTTGTTCGCAGTCACATTCGTGCTCTGGCGTGATCTGCCGCTAGCTCTTCTAGTTTGGCTCGTATGCGCGGGCGCTGTGATTGCGAATTATGACTTCCGGGTAGCGCGTCGATTGGCGGCACATGAAGGCGGAGCCTCGCTCCGCTTCAGTTGGAGACAGTTGCAAGGATTAGCGTTGACCAGCCTACCTCTGGGATTTGTGAGTGCGATTGGTTCGTTCAATACAAATATTCCGCGCTACATGATCCAGCATGTTCTCAGCGTAAGCGAGCTCGGGATCTTTGCGTCGATAGCGTACCCAGTAACGGCAGCGACGATTATTGCCAACTCTCTTGGCCAGTCCGCATTGGCGCGTTTGTCGCGACTATTCGCAGAAGGTAGGATACGCGAATTCAAACATCTGGTATTGAAGCTTATCTCTGTTGGAGCGGGGTTGGGCATTTTAGCTGTAACGCTTGTCCTCACTTGTGGCAATCGCCTGCTAACACTTCTCTATACGCCAGAGTATGCAAAACAAGGCAGCCTATTTGTACTTCTCGCCACAACCGCAGGCCTCAACTGCGTCGGATGTTTTTTGATGTACGCTCTGACAGCCGCCCGAAAGTTCAAAATTCAGTTTCCAATTAGCTTGGCCTGCATGTTAGCTACATTTTGCGGTGCGATATTTTTCGTGCCGCGATTTCGACTAATTGGTGCCGCGCTCGCCCTCCTGTGCTCAGCTTCTCTTCTGATCACCGCAACGGGGATGGCGCTAGCCCATGAGATTTCTCAATCTAAACAGCAAGGTATAACAAGCAACGCCATTTGATATGCCTGAGCTTTTACAACAACTACACGATATTTTTACTGATGGTCAATCTACCGACCATATCGCGTTGCTCATCATTGTAAGTACGATCTTAGGAATATTTATCGCTTGGAATGCCAGCCCATGGCGTTCGTTGTTAGCGTGGATAGCAACATTTTCGATTCAATTCAGTGCTGGAAGTTTCCATCTGAGCTTGTCCGACCTGTTTATTCTCCCTCTCGGGATCGGTGCATTTATGAGTTGGATGAGGAGTCGTAATAGAGGCTTCAGCATTCCACTTCCCGTCACGATGTTTGTGATCTTATTTCTCGTATGGGGAAATCTCGTAACTGCCTTTACGCTCGGCACACTGCCGAAGTGGACATGGTTGAATAAGGACCTTGGCTTGATTGCCTTGGTGATTCCTTATTGCTCCATCCTAATTCTGTGTCGAGATCGGTCGCGATCAGAAAAGTTGATTCAAACATTTGTCTCGGCCGTATCAATAATTAATTTTGGCGGACTGCTGCTCTATGTTGGCTCCCTCTTTCTTGGATTCCAATCTACCGTGAACTATGGCGGCATGAGATTTGAAGGTTTCATGCTTGATCCAAACAGTTACGCAGGGCTAGTTGCTGTTACAGCGATTCTTCAATTCTCGATATTAAACTTCAAGCCAAAAGGTGGTTTCGGGACAATCTTGCAATTGCTGAACTGTTGTCTGTTGGTAACCGGTTGCTTGCTGACTCTTTCTAGAGGAGGGTTGTTGGCTTTGATTGCGGGAGCCCTCGTTTTGGTCTATCTCACTAATGCCCGATCCGTTTACATAGTTGCTTGTGCTTTGCTGGCTATAGCGCTTGCTGTTATCTGGTTATCGGCTCGGACTGATCTTAGTACGTCAATCGAGCGAAGGGCAAATGAAAGGGACAACATAGATTCTCGAATCGACTATATAAAGCAAGGATTACAAATGTACCTGAGTTCGCCAATATCAGTGGCGACAGGTATTGGAATTGGAACTTTCATCGAAGAATCGCCTCGCTACTTTGGTGATCAGCACCAAATTCATAACACATATGTGTGGCTCCTTGTCGAGGGAGGCCCGCTGATTTTCGGCGCATATCTATTAATTCTCTACCGATCTTTGAAACAAAACCTGTGGATTTATCGTCACGTTCCCTCACTTCGTTATGCAGCATCGGGCTGCTTTTGTGCACTCATTACGATAATTATCTGGTGTTCCGGAGTAGAGGGAACTTACCACCATCATGTCTGGATACTTTTCGCGTTCTCAGAACTTCTATGGGCAGCCAGTCGACAGTCCGTTGTTACTCGACAACACGTCCGTACGCGACGCGATTTTACTCAATCGTACGCTCGGGCATTTTGATACAGCCTAGACAAATGGACTGTAATAAAACTCCAGAATCGAAAATCCTGTTCGCGGTCACTTCCCCGCTGGCGTGTACCTTCTACAATGCCGGCCTGCTGAAATACCTGCGAACAGCTGGATTTGAGCCGACATTGTTATCTTCTCCCGGTGCGAATCTGATAACGGTTTCGCAGCATGAAGGAGCGCACAGCATCGCCGTCCCCATGGAACGTGAAATTGCTCCCCTGCAAGATTTAGTTTCGCTTTGGAGGCTGTATCGTACGATCCGGAGCGTGCGTCCCACGATTGTGGATGCCAGCACACCGAAAGCCGGACTCTTGACCGGCATCGCTGCCTGGCTGGCTCGGGTTCGCTGCCGCGTTTATACGTTGCGAGGTTTGCGACTTGAAACTGCGACGGGCCTTAAGCGAGCTGTGCTTTGGGCAGCGGAGTGGATTGCGTGTGCATGTTCTGATCGGGTTGTCTGTGTGAGCCCGAGCCTGCGAGAACGGACGATTGGTCTAAAGTTAGTTTCGCCGAATAAAGTGACGGTGCTCGGAAAAGGTAGTGGGGGCGTAGACGTCCACCGCTTCACGCCCGATAACCGCAACTCGGAAACAACAGATATTCTGCGCAAGCGATTGTGCATTCCACGGGACGCTCCGGTCATAGGATTTGTTGGCCGCTTTGTAAAAGACAAAGGCATTCGCCAGTTGGTGGAGGCGGCACAAGAGATTCGCAAATCGCGTCCAGAGTTGCGCTTGCTGCTGGTGGGAGATTTTGAGCAAGGCGATCCGGTTGAGCCCGCAATTCGCCGCTTCATCGAGACCGCTCCTGAAGTCACTCGTCCTGGTTTCGTTGCTGACACGGCGCCCTACTATGGCCTGATGGATGTGCTGGTGTTGCCAACATATCGCGAAGGCTTCCCCGGCGTGCCTTTGGAGGCTCAGGCCAGCGGCGTACCCGTGGTTACAACCATGGCGACTGGCGCCAGAGATTCGGTGATCGACGGTGAAACTGGAATCCTGGTTCCGGTTGGCGATGCAAAGGCCCTGGCGGCCGCGATTGATCGATTATTGACAGACACGCAATTGCGGGAAAGTATGGGACGAGCAGGACGCATGCGCATGCAACAAGACTTTCGTCCCGAGGTCATCTGGAACGAGCAGGTGAAGATGTACAACGATCTGCTGGAAAGCAAAGCGCGTAAATCGGATTTGGAAGAAGCAGCATTTGCGACTGCGGGCAGTGATATAGGCAAGCGGGTGTTCGATCTGCTGGCAGCCAGTGTTGCGGTAGTGTTGCTGTTTCCAGTGCTCATGATCGTAGCGTTGGTCGTGCGAGTTTTTTTTGGAGCGCCTATTCTGTTTCGACAGGCTCGTCCCGGACTGAAGGGACAACTCTTCAACTGTCTGAAGTTTCGCACTATGACGGACGCACGCGATGCGCACGGGAGATTGCTGCCGGACGCGGATCGTCTGACGTGGCTTGGCAAACTCCTTCGCAGCACCAGCCTCGATGAGTTGCCAGAGTTGATCAACGTAATTCGCGGCGAGATGAGTTTGGTTGGGCCACGTCCTTTGCTGGCGCGGTATCTCGAACGCTACACGCCAGAGCAGATGCGCCGCCATGACGTGAAGCCCGGAATTACGGGATGGGCACAGATAAACGGCAGAAATGCCCTGAATTGGAATCAGAAATTCGAACTCGACCTCTGGTACGTAGATCACAGGAGTTTTTGGCTGGATGTGAAGATCCTGCTGATGACGGTTTGGAAGCTCTTTACGCGCGATGGAATTTCTCAACCTGGTCACGTAACTATGCCCGAGTACATGGGAATGAGCGCTGTGCAGGATAAAGCGAAAGCGGCTCATGGGGGCGCTCTGTGAAGAAACGCATCGCCATCATCGGCGCGGGTGGGATGGCGCGCGAAATCGCGTCCGCTCTGCAATGGATCAACCGCGAGCAGAAGCGTTTCGAATTCCTCGGATATGTTGTAAGCGACATGTCGCGGCTTGGTCCTCGCGATAGTCGAGACGAAGTACTCGGAGATTTCGATTGGATCGAGCGTCATCGTACCATAGATGCGCTCGTCATCGGCGTAGGAAGTCCAGTTATAAGACTAAAGTTGGCAGCGGAACTGATGTCCCGGTTCCCAGATATCGATTGGCCAGTCATTATTCATCCCACAGCAGTGATTGATCTAGATTCAGCCCGCATCGAAAAAGGGGCATTCATTGGTGCGAATGTGACCGCAACGGTAAACGTAAAGCTTGAACAATTCGCGTTGTGCAACTTCGCATCTACTTTCGGACACGAAGCACATGTCGGGAGCGGCTCGATCGTGAATCCCGGAGCAAATGTTAATGGAGGCGTCGTGATCGGCGAGGGCGTGCTGATCGGTTCGGGAGCGCAAATTCTGCAATACCTCCATATAGGTTCAGGCGCAGTTGTGGGCGCAGGAGCGGTGGTTACGCGAGATGTTCCCGATGGCGTGACCGTTGTAGGCGTGCCGGCGCGTCCGAGGTCCGATGTAAAAACACAAGCTTCATCTCAAAAAACACAGTACCACGTATAACTTACTTTCTAATATTCCTATGACTACTGTAGCGGCGTTAGAAGCGAAGATTCCGAGCACTAAACAATTGCCGTTTTCCCCCTGGCCTCATTTTGAAGCGGATGAAATCGAGGCTGTGGATTCAGTGTTGCGTTCAGGAAAGGTCAATTACTGGACGGGCGAAGAGGGCCGCAAGTTTGAAAATGAATTTGCGGACTATGTAGGCACGAAATACGCTATCTGTGTCGCGAATGGAACGGTCGCGTTGGAACTTGCTCTTCAAGTTTTGGGTATTGGCCCAGGAGATGAAGTCATCACGACTTCACGGACTTTCATTGCATCTGCAAGTTGCGTCGTGATGCGGGGCGCGCGTCCAGTGTGCGTGGATGTCGATCGCGACAGCCAAAACATTACTGCGGAAACAATCCGAAAAGCCATTACGTCAAAGACAAAGGCGATTATCGCAGTGCACCTTGCGGGCTGGCCGTGCGACATGGACGCGATCATGAAGGTAGCTGCGGAGTTCGGTCTGAAGGTGATTGAAGACTGCGCGCAAGCTCACGGCGCAACCTATAAAGGCGCTCAGGTCGGGTCACTGGGTCACATTGCAGCATTTTCATTCTGCCAGGACAAGATCATGACCACTGGAGGCGAAGGTGGCATGGTTACGACGAACGATGAACGTTTATGGGAGCTTGCCTGGAGCTTTAAAGATCACGGCAAGAGCTACGATGCAGTGTATCGGCGCGAACATCCCGCAGGCTTTCGTTGGCTGCATGAGTCATTTGGAACGAATTGGCGGCTGACGGAGATGCAGTCCGCGCTGGGGCGTGTGCAGTTGGGGAAACTTCCAAAGTGGGTAGCGAAGCGCCGCAAATACGCTGCGACTCTGACGGAGTGCTTTCAATCCATCGCTGGGTTACGAGTAACGGTGCCGTCCGCTGAAATAGGACACTCCTATTACAAGTATTATGTCTTCGTGCGTCCAGAGGGGCTTCGCGCCGATTGGAACCGGGACCGGATCATGTCCGAAGTTTCCGCTACAGGTGTTCCCTGCTATTCCGGCAGCTGTAGCGAAATTTATCTGGAGAAAGCATTTTCGCCAGAGCTGCGGCCTTCTGAATACTTACCCGTAGCTCGCGAGCTTGGTGAAACTAGTCTCATGTTTCTTGTGCATCCAACTCTCTTGGATGTACACATCGAACAAACCTGCAAAGCTGTTCAAGAAGTAATGCGAATCGCGACTCGATAAAATCGTTCGTAAGCAAGATCTCCTTACAAGACCATCCTTACAAAACACAGTTCAATCTGATTCACATCACGTTCCAAACAGAGGGAAATTCACGGCCATGTCCAAATCAAATAATCACACGCAGATTCTCGTGAGGGTCTTTGCCGATCTGGTTATTCTCAATACTTCGTTAGTTCTCTCGCTTCTTCCGCAAATTTGGTTGTACGACAAGCATCCGGTGTTCTTGCTGGATATGTTTTTGCGTGCGGCGGTTCTACTCAGTTGCCCCGCTCCCCTCGTATTTTACGCAATGGGCTTTTATACAAAGGGGCGTTCTTATTCCAGCAAATATAAGGCGCTTACAATTTTGCAATCCACGGCGATCTCATTCGTAATCCTGGCACTCGCCATGTACTTCTTGAGAATTGTTCCATCGTTCCCGCGCTCTGCTTTGATATTGGCGTGGCTGGCAGCGTCAGGCCTTCTGCTTGCGGCGCGGCTGTGGGCGAAAGTCTGGAAGCAGGTAATCATTCAAGAGCACCAGCCGGCCAGTGTTTCTCTGCAAAAAGAGCAGCAAAGTGTTCTCGTAATCGGAGGGGCCGGGTATATCGGTTCAGCACTCCTTCCTAAATTGCTTGATCGGGGATACCGCATACGCTTACTGGACTGCTTCCTTTACGGTGACGAACCTATTAAGCCATTCATGCAGCATCCGAATCTTGAAATCCATCGCGGGGACTTCCGCAATGTCGATACTGTGGTTGCAGCGATGAAGGACATGAACTCCGTGATTCACCTTGGCGGTCTGGTCGGAGATCCTGCCTGCGCTCTCGATGAAGAGCTCACGATTCAAATCAACGTAATCGCAACCCGCATGATTGCGCAGGTAGCGAAGGGTAATGGTATCTCGCGTTTTGTGTTCGCCAGCAGTTGCTCGGTTTATGGAGCAAGCGATCAAATTTTGAACGAACGATCCGCACTCAATCCGGTTTCGCTTTATGCTCGAAGCAAGATCGCTTCTGAGAATGTTCTCCTGCCATTTCGCGGCAACGGCTTCGAGCCGGTGATTTTGCGCTTCGGAACCATCTATGGCTTGTCCGGTCGAACACGCTTTGATCTCGTCGTCAATTTATTAGCCGCCAAGGCGATGGTCGACAAGATCATCACCGTTTACGGTAAAGATCAATGGCGTCCATTTTTGCATGTACATGACGCGGGCCGTTCGGTCTTGACTGCCCTTGAGGCCCCGTCTGCGGCTGTAGCACCCGTTATTTTCAATGTTGGATCAGACGAACAAAATATGACACTCGGCCAAGTAGGCCAACTGATTCAGAAAATGGTCCCAGGCGCGGAACTCCGCTGCACTGAGGAGAATGTCGATCGCAGAAATTACCGGGTAGAATTCCGCCGCATTCGAGAAGCGCTTGGGTTTCAACCAGTCTGGAAAGTGGAAGCTGGCGTTCAACAGGTTCTCGATGCCATTAATAATGGGAAAGTCCGCAACTACCAAGAGTCGCGCTACAGTAATGTGAAGTTCTTGAGCGAACGCGATGCGCGAGAGCATCTGCCCGTGATGGAAGATTGGGTATCAAAAGTTCTGCAATTGCCTGCGGAAATTTCCATGGGTGCTGCTGCCGGAGGATTATCGTAAACTTCAATCGCGATTGTCAGATGCATAGGCGCGCGCCATTTTTTGCCCAGGACCAACCGTCTGTACCAAGTTTTACGCTAATGAGCTTGCCGCTTTGATCGGGCGAGGCCCATAAATCTCTAATTTTTTAGCATCACTCCTCAGTTTCATTCCGCACTTTAGGCTTCCCTCTCTCCTCTTCGTCCTTTCCATTCCTAAGCCTCGTCATTCCACTCGGCTTTCTCATATATCAATCCGTTTTTCCTTGTGCCTATTTGCATACCAACAGGGGTTGTAACCTAAATGGGGGAAGATTGCGTGGATACACATATCGATCTCCACTGGCGCAGAATCGTACTCTGTCTTGCCATTCTTTTCATGAATTGCGTAGTAAGGCTGGACAGTGACTTGCTCGAATGCGCTCCACGATCTCCAGATCCTAAGCTGGATGACAGCATAATCGCCTATGTAACCGAATCCGAGTGTAAGCACAACAACGAACAATGTACGGACAAATATCCGTTTCATTCTTACTCCAGGCGGAACAAATACACATATCAGACTGCGAAACATCTCGCAGATGTTATCTTGACAGTAACATGTACAAACTTTTACAAACTTTGATCTGTTGATTTTGCAGGGCTCAGGCTATCGTTAAATTGAGTATTATTCCCAATCAGAGTGCTTAACAAATGATGCAAAGGACGAATAGGAGAATTACTGCAAGATTGACCGCTTGGTTAATACCAACACTCCTCTTCGCCTTCTTGGCGGTTTCGCCGGCGCAGGACCGGGAACTCGTTCTGGATTTTAACCCTGCCACGACTGTGGTGGATTTTACCTTGGGGGACGTGATTCACACTGTTCATGGAGGGTTCAATCTGAAGCATGGCGTCATACACTTCAATCCCGAAACGAGTTCGGTGAGTGGAGACGTTGTGATCGACTCAAGCAGCGGGCACAGTGGAAATAATACCCGCGACCGGAAAATGCACCGGGAAGTTCTGGAGAGTGACCGCTTTCCAGAGATAACATTTCGTCCAGACCATGTCGCCGGAAAACTAGCAACACAGGGTAACTCAACGGTTCAAGTTCACGGGTTGTTCGGTATTCATGGCACGGAACACGAGATCACGGTTCCTGTTCAGGTTGAGATGGCACAAGACCATTGGACTGCTACGGCCCATTTTGTGGTGCCCTACGTGAAATGGGGGATGAAAAATCCAAGCACATTTATCCTTCGAGTAAGTGAGTCGGTAGAGATTAATCTGCATGCTTCAGGAGCAAGTCCCTGGGCCAACAGTTTACCCGGCAATCATTGATAGAAACCTATCATCCCGATACACTCCGGCTTCTATCAATCCATTCTTATCCAAAATTGTCACTTATAAAATGTCTGGATACTCATGCCTAACAAGCAACTTGGCGATATAATCGACTTCTATTCGGTGGTGAGGACATGTCTTTCACCCTTCTCATAAACGGTACCGAACATCGCGTCGATAGTTCGTCGGATGAAACTCTTCTTTCGATCCTTAGAAATGTACTGAATCAGACCGGAACCAAGTACGGCTGTGGAGAAGGCCAATGCGGCGCATGTACGGTTCTAATCGATGGACGAGCCGTGCGATCGTGTCAAACCCCAATCAGTTATGCAGCAGGAAAGAAGATCATCACTGTTGAGGGCCTGGTAACAAATGGCAAATTACATCCGGTCCAGCAGGCATTTCTCGAAGAGGAAGCCTTGCAGTGTGGATATTGCACGCCGGGAATGATCATGTCCGCGGTCGCGCTTCTGAACGGCACGCCGAATCCAAGCGAGCAGGAGATTATCCGTCGTATGGACGGAAACGTCTGTCGATGCGGAACATACAGGCGTATTATCAGCGCTATTCAAAAAGCCGCATCGAGCAAGACATCCAGCAAAAAGGTTGAAACACATGGCTGACGATTCTATCGGCGACGGGCTTTTAGAAGTTCAGCAGCACAATTCCATCCCTCGCATCGACTACAGATTTGAATTGCAACGCCGGGATTTCTTTAAGCTGCTCGGTGCAGGGTTGCTGGTGTGCGTATGTAGCAGCCATGTTCTTGCCCAAGAGTCTGGACGCACAGTGCCATCCGATGACGATCTACCGAAATCGGTTGATGCGTGGCTTCACATCGGAGAAGACGGCACCATAACGGTATACACGGGCAAAGTTGAAGTGGGGCAGAACATTCGAACTTCTCTCAGTCAGCAGGTTGCGGAAGAACTTCGCGTACCGCTCAGTTCCATAAGAATGGTCATGGGGGATACCGATTTAACTCCGTATGATATGGGGACTTTTGGTAGCCGCACCACACCCACTATGGCGCCATTGCTGCGAAATGCCGCTGTCAGCGCACGATCTGCTTTGATCGCCATGGCGGCCGAACGATGGCGTGTCAGTAGCGCAGATTTGGTCGCGGCAGATGGAAAGATCTCGAATATCAAAACAAAGCAGTCAATCGCTTACAGCGACCTGACAAAGAAAAAGCAATTGGTCACGCTGATCCCTGACGATCCAATGCTCACGCCAGCTCAGGATTGGCACGTAGCTGGCACGTCCGTTCCCAAAGTCGATGGCCGGGCATTTGTAACTGGTGAGCACAAATATACGTCAGACATGACTCGGCCCAACATGCTTTACGGCAAAGTTCTGCGGGCAAACTCGTTTCATGCGAGTCTGAGTTCACTGGATACCAGCGCTGCGGAAAAAATACCTGGCGTTACGGTCGTGCATGATGGTGACTTTGTGGGTATTGCTGCGCCAAGTGATGTAACTGCCGTACGAGCGCTCGCGGCTTTACGCGCTCAGTGGAGCGCACCACAACAAATTTCAGATGCTGAATTATTTGAGCACTTGAGGAAAACCTCCGAGGATGCGGGCAAAGAATCTGCAAATGGAGATCGTCAAAATGCTCGACACGTAATTGGCTCCCTTGAACAGGGCCGTGCCAATGCGTCGAAAACCCTCTCTCAAACCTATACCGTGGCTTATATCGCCCATGCTCCGCTTGAACCGCGTGCCGCTTTGGCTGAGTGGAAAGATGGGAAGCTAACGGTATGGACCGGAACCCAGCGCCCGTTCGGCGTACGCGAAGAACTGGCGGAGACGTTTCACATCTCAAAGGATTCGGTGCGAGTCATCATGCCAGACACCGGCTCGGCATATGGGGGCAAGCACACCGGCGATGCTGCTATTGAAGCTGCGCGTCTAGCTAAAGCAGCTGGGAAACCGGTCAAAGTTGTGTGGACCCGTGAAGAAGAGTTCACCTGGGCATATTTTCGGCCAGCGGGTGTCATTGATATAAAAAGCGGTATTGCAGGCGATGGAACCGTCGTGTTTTGGGAGTTTGATAACTATGCCTCTGGTCCTTCAGGAATTCAGACCCCGTACAAAGTTCCCAATCACCGCATCGAATTTCATCCCGCTGATTCTCCTTTGCGCACAGGCTCCTACCGTGGACTGGCCGCGACTGCCAACCATTTTGCGAGAGAGACTCACATGGACGAACTTGCCCATGTCGCAGCTATAGATTCGCTGGAATTTCGACTAAAGAATTTGGACAATGATCGTTTGCGTGCGGTTTTTGAAGCAGCTGCGCACAAATTCGGTTGGGGCCGAGAGAAGAGTTCAGCGACCAAGGGATTTGGCATTGCAGGTGGCACGGAGAAGGGTGGATACATGGCTACCTGTGCCGAAGTTGAAGTTAATCACGCCGGTTCGATAAAAATTCGCCGCGTAATCCAAGCCTTTGAGTGTGGTGCGATTGTCAACCCCAATGGCCTAAGAAATCAAATTTCTGGAGCTATCGTTCAAGGCATTGGTGGCGCCATGTTCGAGGCCATCCGCTTCGAGAACGGACGAATTCTGAATCCACACTTTGCTGACTACCGGGTACCACGGTTCGCAGACACTCCGCAGATTGAAGTCGAATTAGTAAACCGCAAAGACCTGCCTTCGGCTGGTGCAGGCGAAACTCCGCTTATGGGCCTGGCTCCTGCTGTAGGGAATGCAATCTTTGCAGCCACTGGGATCCGTTTGCGATCACTGCCGATGGTACCTAACGGACTTCCTCAATCAAATCCTGCGGGAATGTAACGCGTCCGCCCGTGCTTGTAGATTTCGCTATCAAACTCTCATTTCCACAACTCTCCATGAGATCAATGCCCGCATCATCGGCGCTGCTTTTATTGCAGTACTTTGCTGGACGCGATAACATTAAGAGCGACAATTGGATTGCTTCGAGGACATGGTAGGATCAAAAGGCTGGAATGAGTCCGGTATTCTGGCAGAGACCCTCAAAAACAATAATGCGGAAGTGGTGGAATTGGCAGACACACCATCTTGAGGGGGTGGCGCCGAAAGGCGTGGGGGTTCAAATCCCCCCTTCCGCACCAATTTCTTTTATAGCTTTCCGGGAAACTGTTCGGCTATTCGGGAGTTATTACTACTTTTTTCTTCGGAATTTTACGAAGGAAGTCCTCACCTGTCCCAATGTGTTGATCGACCAGGCGGGAGGGAACGTGCGCCAGCCACTGCGATAGTGAGATGTCTTGATAATCCGGCGTGGGGAACACTTCTAAAAACACCAAATCTGCTTTGCTGGTATTTTCAATATAGTGCGGCATGGATCTTTCGATATAGCCCACATCTCCCTCTTGAAAATCCATAGTGCGTGCATGTCCTCCCGCTGAAAAGACTGTCATCCGGCCCTGCCCTTTTACGTAGTATTGCCATTCGTCTTCGTTTGGGTGCCAGTGGAGTTCGCGCAGCCCGCCGGGTTTAAGCGTGACGATAGCCGATGCGATGTTGGTTGCGGGGAAATTCCTTCGATCAATGATTTTTACGCTTCCCCCCGCAGTGACTTTGGTCGGCTCCATTTTGCTGGCAAAGAATGCAAATGTATTCGGCACCGGGTTTGTGCCTTCATAAACTTCCTTCTGTTCCTCTGCCAGGGGTCGTGGCAGAGCGCGCGGAAATATAAACAGCTCCCTCGCTGGAATATTCTTAAAAGTCGATTCTGGCACGTTGAAGTTTTTTGCCAGAACTTCTTTCGGCGTGTGATGCAACCAATCGGTCAAAAGGAAAGTTTCAAACTCGTTGAAGTTACCGTCATCAAAGACCAGCAGAAACTGGCAACCATCGGGTCCGAGACCCTGAATTGAATGAGGGATACCGCCAGGAAACAACCAGAGATCGCCCTGGCTTACGTCTTCCACAAACGCTCTGCCGTTCTGATCCACAGCGGTTATACGCGCCGAGCCAGCAGTCATATAGGCCCACTCCGCGCCAACATGCCAGTGCAGCTCACGGATACCCCCGGCGATGAGACGCATTTCAACCCCTGCCATCTTCTTTGAAATCGGCAGGTCGCGTACGGTGACTTGTCGTGTCCAACCGCCCGCTTCAATACGTTTGTGGGCGAAGCTGAAAGGATACTTGAATGGAGGCTGCCCGCCCGAGTCGGTATTTGGAGGAAATACAGAATCGGGTTCGGACGCGTCCAGAGTTTTGTTAATAGGACCAGGCTGCTTTTCGTTGTCGCCAGTGTGAGTGTCGCCACTCATATCTTTCGCCTGCTGGGCCGCAGCAAGAATGGGCAGGCCTGCTGTCAGAGCCATCGCCGCTGACCCTCTCTCTAAAAACCTTCGGCGGCTCAGGAGTGAGTCGGCCGTTCTCCCGTCGATATTTTTCGATGCTTGATCGTCCTTGTAGTTTGCCATCAGGCTCCCTTTCGCAGGTACCGTATCAGAATCGCTGCGAGTTCGAATCTACTGCTGGGAAGAAATGATAACTGCGTGATTGCGTGTGTCTCCACGCATAGGTGAGTGGTACGTGTTCGTCCGTGAGATCCCTAAACCCATTCACTTACTTCGGCGTCCAGTGGGGATGAGTCGTGAACAGTCCACTCGCGAAACCCATCTGATAGGTGACAAATAAACCAAAAACTAGACTCAGCAGGCCCGAAGCCATTCCTACAATGCGTGAAAAGCGCCGATGCGTCCCACCAACGAAATGGAATGCTGAGGCGAGACTCATCGTAATCAGCATCATGCCACCAATGGTGCCGATCCCAAAAATCAACAAATAAATAATTGCCCAACGAGGATCGCGGATCATGGTGAGAACAAGCAGCGCCACGGCCGCCGAACCAGCTAATCCATGGACAAGACCCACGACCAAGGGACGCACGTATTGATACAAGCCGGCTCGTCCGAATA
>DASRFC010000051.1:0-39200 GCA_035651835.1 Terriglobales bacterium | reverse complement strand
GAAGGCGATAATGAGCCCGAGATAGCCAGCGTCCTCATAGCTCCAAATCATTGACGGCCTTATTCGATAGCCAATGCGACGATTGATTTGGTCGAACGATTGGGGAAATGCCTGGTAGTAGGCCAGCAGATTTTTGGCGCTAATGGCGTGAAAGTTCCAAAGCGACCAATAGTTCGCCCCTACGTCTATTACGTGAGCGATCATATTTTCGGTCGCCGATACCCCTTCGTCCGAGCCATCCTTGTCTGGGCTTTTCGCTGGAATCCCCTGTTCGAGCAGAGCGGCAATCCAAGGTGGGCGGTTACTCAGGGATTCAATCTGTTCATTTTCGATGAAGATCGTGTCGCTACGAATCCAATTGTTGCTGCGAACAGTACGGTCCAGCATTTCCGAATTGCCAACCCGGCTATAGTCAGGTTGGGTGTTGGTCAGTAACGGCGTTTTGGTGAAATGCTCCAGCTGAACTTCGAGCATTCTCATCCAGGTTCGCTCGGCTGTCTGGTCGTCCGGGAAGGGATTGTTGAGAAAAGGCCAGGTGTGCCCTTCGCCCCAGAACCCGTACATGAAGGTATCGATGAACTCGATGGCAGGATTGCCATTGAATTCCGCTGCCAGAAGACCTACCAATTCACCGAATGCCTGCTGAAAGAAAGGGTGATCAAAACGTGGCTGATAACGCGAATAGGGATTTTCCATGAATCGCGCAGCCGCCTTCCTCTCCTTCTCGTCGGGTACAAGTTCAACAGTTGGTACTTTGTCGAGAACAAAATCCGGGAGCGCCGGCTGATGCTGATAGTCGGGAGCACTCATCTGAATGCGAAATCCCACCCGTTTGTTGTTTTTTTTCGCAAGATCGAAGACGAGCTTTACATAATCAGGCAACTCGAGTCGCCCGGGTTTCGGTTGGACCTCCCGCCAAGTCGGGCGTATGTAAAGCTGTTGTCCCAGGGGAAACCGAACCAGGTCGTCGATCGCCTGTGGAATGTTGTCCGATTTGATTTCTTCTGTGCCACTATCGGCCGTGATGTACGTGATCAGCCCCTTGCCGTAATTCGGCACGACTTCTTCTGATGGAGTGGTGGTCATAACCACGTCATCCGTAGGAATAACGGCGTCGGGTGGATACTGGGGGAAGGGACCTTGATTTAAACGGTCTATGACTGGTGGACCGGAACCAAAATCATAGTTTCCCCAATTATGAGCGGGCACCAGCGCTTGTGCCTTGCTGCTTCCGAGTTCCGCAGCGACAGCCAATGCCATCCCACTTTTTAGAAAGTCTCTACGCTGCATCAAATTGTGTCCTCCGCCGTTTCAAACACTCTCGCGATGAAACCCGCCACTGGCAGTTGCGAGGATCGCTGGCAATTGTTGTTCGAGTATCCAGCCGACTTTAAGAACCAAGTCAAGCACTATCGATCTATTTCTCTTTATATCTTTTTATTTCGTTTGTCCATATTAAACGCCCAATGTAAAAGAATTCGACAGCGGTAGAGGAAGGTTACGGTTCGAAACTCGCAAATCTATTTTGACCGCTTACTGTTGTTGCCCTGACACACCGTCTCCCATCTCCCACAAACTGCCTTTCGCAGTAACCACGTAAGTGCCTAGTCATCAACGAAATAGCCCACGGCAACTGGCCTGCATTTATAGAACGCAAGCAGACGAGGAGGGCGTAGATGGAACGGACTCAGAGCAAAACAAGCGTACTGCTGGGATGTGGGTTGATTGGACTTGCACTTATTTTGAGCAGCCATGCCGTAGCCCAAGAACCCTCTTCAGGGAACGGCAACATGCCCAGCACGCGAATTCGTAGACAAATTTTAGTCAGCCTCATTGATCGCAAGCTCGCGGTACTCGAAGGCAGACAAGTTTTACGCACTTTTCCGGTCGCAGTTGGAGCTGAGGTAAGTCCCAGCCCTGAAGGCGAATTTCAGATTATCAACCGAGTCGCCAATCCGGCCTACTATCACCCCGGCACCGTGATTCCCGCCGGCATTGATAACCCAATCGGTCCTCGGTGGATAGGACTCGACCAGAAGGGATATGGAATTCACGGAACTAACCAGCCGCTTTCCGTAGGACATGCCGCGTCTCACGGGTGCATTCGCCTGCGCAATAGCGACGTCGTGCAGCTTTTCGAGATGGTTCGCGCTGGCGACATGGTGGAAATCCGAGCGCAGCGTGACGAGCAGATGGCGAAGATCTTTGGCGGGGTTGCAGCTACCGATACATCTGCGATTGCGCAAGCTCGGCCAGTGGCAACGGAAGATACGACTAGTGGCCAATAAAGAGAATTAATAATTCGCAAAATTTTGAGGAGGAATTATGCAACTCGTAATGACAGCACTCGCAGTGACCGCCGGAATGGTTTTCTCTCTCGCAATCGCATTGTTAGTGGAGGAGCTGATTTTCGGAAAGGTGCTTCCCCATATCTTTAACTGTCGGACGGTCCAAGTCAAAACAACTCTCAAACATCAGGCTTAAATACGTCGAGCAAAAAAGGAGAAGTGTATGTTGCTGCTCAAATATCTACTCATGTCGGGCGGTATTGGGATGATTCTCGCAGCCGCCGGAATTCTTACCTACGATATTTACCTTGAAGTGAATTACAGGCGAGCAATGGCGATTGCTGGCACAGCCCCATTGCCTCCAGTTCCCCATGTTCGTTGGCGCGGCGCATTGGCCCTAGCCCTGCTTGCCTGGGGGCCAATTCTCATCGCTGCCGGAATTGTTGTAGTTCCCAGCGGCATGGCCGGAGTCCGCGTCAGTCAAACCAGCGGCACGTTATCAGGAACGCTCTATCCAGGCGCGCATTTTATAACTCCGATGGCCGAAAGTATCGCACTGTTTGATACGCGTGATCAGCTATTCACAACCGGCGCACTCGAGGAAACAACAACAAAAGGCTCGTCACTGCCCAGCTCGAGATCGGAGCCTTTACGAGTTCAGGCGAAAGAAGGCCTTACTATTGGCCTCGCCATCACAGTTCGTTATCGGCTTGATCCGACGCGATTGGATTACATGCAAAACAACTTACCCCAGCCCGTGGAAAAGGAAATCGTACCGGCAGTTGTTGCGAGTGCGTGGCGTGAACTTGTGCCGGCTTACACAGTGCGGGAAGTTTTCGCAGTGAAACGCGAGGAAATCCGCAAGCGGGCGTCGGACGTGATCACGCAAAAACTCGCGACCGATGGAATTACGGTGAAAGAAGTCATGCTGCGAGACATTCAGCTTCCTCCGGAATATGCGAAGGGCCTCGAAACATTACTCCTCAAAGAACAAGAAAACGACCGCATGGGAGTTGAGACTGAAATGCAGCAGAAGCAGGTCAGGATTGCCGAACTTGAAGCCGAGGCCACCAAAGCTCAACAGGTGAAGCAAGCCGAGGGCGAAGCTCAGGTTAAAGTTCTGCAAGCCAAGGCTGAGTCGGATGCGATGCAATACACTTTGCCGCTCAAGCAAAAACAAATAGAGCAATCCAAACTCGAAGCGGAGGCACGCAAAGAAACCACGGTAAAGAATGCCGAAGCGATGGCGGAAGCCAAGGTAATCGACAGTAAAGCCGAGATGGAGCGAAGGAAGCTGTTGGCCGACGCGGAAGCCGACCGCATCCGGGTCACGGCCGCCGCCGATGCCGTACGCATGACGAGTGAGGGCGCGATTTTGAAGCAGAATCCGCTGCTGATCAACAAGATCGTTGCGGAACGCCTCTCCGACAAACTGCAAATCATGATGGTGCCGGCCGACGGAAAGTTTTTCTTCGCCAACGATGTGCTGCATAGCATGAACATGGCAAACCGCAGTAGCCAAGTTCAAGACTCGGAGGACCCTTCGCAAAAGTGAGTCTCACGCGGCCTAGTTATAGGCGGCTTTTGAATACCCAATCCGCCGGGCCCTGATAAATGATGTACGGGAACATTCACGGGAGCGAATGACTCTAACCAGTACAGGGCATCATGCGAAAAACCAAGCACAACGCGGGTTATAATGCGCCCAATCCATACATGCTTGTTTCGCCTTTACGCATTGCGCGCGGCTGGGTTTTCCTTCTGCTTTGCCTGTTGCAGATAACTCTTCTGTCCGCAACGGATTGGCGAAGCGCAGAAAAAGAACTGACGGGAAAGATAGCCTCAATCACTGGCCCCGGAGCCGTTGCCGTTGATCTCGCGAATCGATCTTCCCTCGCTAGCGCGGATGTCGATCAAATTCATCGCGCGCTTCTCACAGAATTAGCAACGGTGGGAGTTCGCGCGGTAAATTCCGATCAGGCAGCCGCCACTGTTCATGTTTCACTCTCTGAGAATATGCAGAATTATGTTTGGGTTGCCGAGATTCATCAAGGCGCCGATGAAAATTCAGTGGTAATAGTCACTATGCCAAGACCGCTGGCCAGCACAAAAATCGACCAGGAAGCAACAATGACCATTCATAAGGTCCTGTTATGGAGCCAATCAAATCGCATTCTTGACGTCGCCCTCGTGAGCGGCAGCCCTCAGCACATGATTATCCTCGATCCCGGCAACCTTACGATCTACAACTCTCAAAACGGTCATTGGCAACAGGAGCTGGCGTTGCCGATCGAGCATTCACAGCCCTGGCCCCGTGATTTGCGAGGACGATTGGTGTTACGTAAAGACCATTTGTTCGATGCATTTCTGCCGGGAACTTTCTGTCGAAGCACTACCCGTGTGCCGTTGGCAATGAATTGCTATGCAAGTGACGATCCCTGGCCCTTGGCAACGACAGAGCAGCCGGGCTTAAGCGCATTCTTTGCTTCCACGCGAAATTTCTTCACTGGCGCATTGTCACCTGGAATTGGCAAACAAACCGCGACCTCCGCGTTCTACTCGGCGGCAGCGCTTCCTCGCGAAAAGTACACACTATGGCTTCTCGCTGGCGTAGATGGAAAGGTTCACTTCCTCGACGGTGTCACAGATCAGCCCCAATCTCACTTGCGCTGGGGCAGCGACATTGCCAACCTCCATAGCAGTTGCGGATCGGGATGGCAGGTGTTGAGTACGGGTAACGCTAATTCGACAAGCGATACTGCACAAGCTTTTGAAATTCCAGATCGCGAGCCGATTGCTGTGAGTCAGCCAATGGAATTCAGCGGCAACATTGCCGCGCTGTGGACAAGTTCAGATGGTAACGGAGTAATTGCAGTCTCGCATAACTCAGAAACTGGGCTCTATGAAGCGTTTCTTCTCACTATTTCTTGCAGTCAGTAGCTTGTTGCAAACTGTGACCTCGATCGCAATAACGCGCCCTTCCTATGGAGGCACGCTCCATGTTGCGATGGGAGCCGCCCCCTCCACTCTTGATCCTGTGGGATCGGAACAAACTGACTGGTTCGCCACTCGCAATTTATCCCGCATTTTGTTCGACACATTGGTTTGGTGTGACGATCATGGAAATCTTCAACCGGCGCTCGCAACCTCATGGCACGCCGACTCAGGTGACCAACGTTGGCAGTTTTCTCTGCGCCACGGCGTAAGGTTTAGTGATGGAAGTCCTTTGACTGCTGAGGTTGTCGCCGGATCTCTGCGTGCTGCAAATCCTCGTTGGAAGGTGTTTTCTTCGGGCATTGAGGTAGTAGTAGAAACTGACTTCCCGAATTCATCCCTTGCTGCGGAGCTAGCGTTGCCGCGAAATAGTATTGTCAAACGACAGGGCAACCAGATCAGCGGCACGGGCGCATTTGCAGTTGCGCACTGGGATCCGGGAAAGAAACTCACTGTAACCGCAAACACTGATTATTGGAATGGTCGTCCCTTCGTGGATTCCATTGAGATCGACCTGGGAAAGAATTTACGCGAGCAGGCAATCTCTCTCGATCTTCATAAAGCCGACGTCATTGAGACCGCGCCCGTAGGACACCCTAGTTCGACAGAAAACTTCAGAGCCGGCTTCTCTGCTCCGGAGGAATTGCTGGCATTGGTATTCAGCACCGATCATCCCTCGCCAGAAGATGCGCGCTTGCGCGACATTCTTGCTTTAAGCATCGACCGCGACGCGTTGAATAATGTGGTGCTCCAGGGCGGAGGTGAAATTTCAGCCGCCCTTCTTCCGAACTGGATGACGGGGTATGGGTTCGTCTTTGCTTCCGAAGTAAATTTGGCGCGTGCCGGGGAAGAGTTCGCCGAGGCTCGCCCAAAGAAACCCTGGACGCTTGGTTATGACTCGACCGATCCTATGGCACGAGTCGTTGCGGAGAGGATTATTCTTAACGCGCGGGATGCAGGACTTCTGCTACAACTCTCAACAAAGGCTGGTGACTTGCGACTCGTTCGAGTCCCAATTGTTTCCGCGAATCCTCACGTGGCCATGACACGCCTTGCGGAAACCCTCGGCCTTCCTCAGCCCAAGTTCGCCAGCGACTCCACCGATGACCTCTATGCGGCCGAAAGCAGCTTGCTGCAATCGCGGCGGGTAATTCCTCTCCTGCATTTGCGCACAGCTTCCGAGGTACGGCCCAACATCCGTGATTGGGCACAAACGCAAGATGGAAGCTGGCACTTAGAAGATGTATGGCTGAGCCCCGAGAAAATCGGGGCGGAGAAACCATGAGGTTCCGTCGCAAACTGTTGGCCATTTTTGCTCTAACAGTATTGGTGTCGGTAACCGCAGTCGCTTGGATCACATCCGTCCTTACTCGCCGCACCTTCGAGCAGGCAGATGAGCTCCGCACAGCAACCTTGGTTGCACAATTTCGTCATGAGTTCGAGCGGCGTGGCGAAGAAGTGGCCCGCCGCGTTGAGGCAATTGCGAAGACCGACAGCACAACTCGGATAGCATTAGCTTTGAATCACGGCGCTCCCGATTACGGAACATATCTGAATGAAGCAAAGACCATAGCAGAAAGCCAGCGGCTCGATTTTCTTGAGTTCCTAGACAGTGAAGGCAAAATTATCTCGTCCGCTCAATCGCCAGCCAAATTCGGATACAAAGAACCTCTACCTAATCCTGCATCAACGAAGGGCGAAGCATTCCTTCGCCAGGAAGACCTGGCTGAGGGAGCGGCGTTGAGCCTTTCCGCCGTGCGCCAAGTGAATATTGGCGACGCTCCGCTGTACGTCATCGGGGGGCAGAGGCTCGACAAGGATTTTCTCGCAACTCTCGACCTGCCCAGCGGAATGAGCGCCATGCTTTATCAGAACCTTGGCGCAAGTTTTTCGCCCCAATTACTGATCGATAAGTCAGGCATGGCAGCAGATCAAGATTCGCTACTGCCGCTAATCGAGCAAGTTCGGACGAATGGCAAAGAGGCGAATGCTCTTATTCACCGGTCATCCGATCCAGAAGATGATGAAGCGATCTATGCCATTCCCCTCATTGGTCAAAATAATCAACTGCTAGGCATTTTGCTGATAGGAAATTCGCGCCGAACTTACGTGCTGCTGCAACGACACATCCGCTCTGCCGCTTTGTTGGCCGGGGCAACAGGAATGCTCGTGGCAATTCTACTTAGCGGATGGGCGGCAGCCAGAGTGACGCGCCCGGTAGAGCAACTTGCCAATGCCGCCAGACAGGTCACGGCAGGAAACTGGAACGCACAAGTCGACGTGAACTCTTCGGGAGAAGTCGGCGAACTGGCGGAAGCTTTCAATCATATGACCCGCGAACTGTTTGAACAGAAAGAACGACTCGTGCAATCCGAAAGAGTTGCCGCCTGGCGCGAACTCGCCCGGCGACTAGCGCACGAACTGAAAAATCCATTATTCCCTTTGCAACTAACGGTAGAAAATTTGCTGCGAGCACGGGAACAAAGCCCTGAGCTGTTCGAAGAAATATTCCAGGAAAGCTCGGCCACTCTGCTGGCCGAAATCGCGAATCTGAAAACGATCATATCGCGCTTCGGCGAGTTCTCCAGAATGCCGCAACCGCGTTGGCAGCTGGTGAATGTGAACGAAATCGCGGGAAATCTGAGTCAATTGTTCCGAGCGCAGCTGCACACGCCGGACCATAAGGCAATCGAATGTAAACTGGAATTGACGGATCCCATAACGCCGATAGCAGCCGATCCAGATTTGTTACATCGCGCACTTTCGAACCTGGTGCTGAATGCAATGGACGCAATGCCTGAAGGCGGGGCCTTCATAATACGCACGCGGCAAGAACACGATAGCGTGAGCATCGAAATATCCGATACTGGGTCAGGGTTAACGCAGGAAGAATGCGAGCGCCTTTTCACCCCCTATTACACGACGAAGACGCACGGCACAGGCCTCGGCTTGGCGATCGTCCAGTCTGTTATAAGTGACCACGGTGGCAGAATCAGTGTACGAAGTAAACTCGGTCAAGGGACAACATTTGTAATCGAGCTAGCCACTAATATTGATAAGATCCCTAACGCAAATCAGGCAGCAAGTGCGTCCAACGCAGTCGATTGAGAAAATCTGTTGATTCAAAAGGCAAACCTGCTGATCGTGGATGACGAGGCTAATACCCTGGCTTCCTTGTCGCGTGCTTTCCGTCTGGGAGGCCACGACGCTACCGTTTGCGATAGTGCCATCAAAGCGCTCGAACTTTCCAAGGCGCAGAATTTTGACCTCATATTTTCTGATGTCGTAATGCCCGGCAAAGACGGCCTCGCATTTCTCGAAGATCTGCGGAAGCAGGGAAACAACACTCCGGTCGTAATGATGTCTGGACAGGCGCACATCGAAATGGCCGTCCGAGCCACAAAGCTCGGTGCGATTGACTTCCTGGAAAAACCAATCTCCACCGAAAAATTGTTACTTACCGTTGAGAACGTCCTCAAAGTGCAGCGCCTTGAAACGGAAAATCGTCAGCTTCGGCAAAGACTCGGCAAACACGAAATCATCTGGACCGGAACCACCATGCAAAAAATTATGGCCCAGGTTGAACGTGTTGCCGCGAGCGAATCCCGAGTATGCATTCTCGGCGAAACTGGAACTGGCAAAGAATTGGTAGCCCGCACTTTGCATCAAAAAAGCCCTCGCTCATCCGGGCCTTTTATCGCTTTGAACTGTGCCGCAGTTCCGGCTGAGTTGATCGAATCGGAACTCTTCGGACACGAAAAAGGTTCATTCACCGGAGCAACCGGACGGCACCTCGGAAAATTCGAACAAGCCGACCGCGGAACAATCTTCCTGGATGAAATCGGGGATATGTCTTTATCCATGCAGGCAAAGCTGCTGCGAGTGCTCGAAGAAGGCGAAGTTGAACGCATAGGCGCCGACAAGCCGGTTTCTGTCAACGTGCGTGTCATCGTAGCGACTCATCGGAGTCTCGACACTTTGGTTAGCGAAGGCAAATTTCGTCAGGACTTATTTCATCGCGTTTACGTATTTCCCATATTGCTGCCGGCATTGCGTGACCGGCGAGAAGATATACCGGCGCTTGTGGAGCATTTCGCCGCGCAGGTATGCGCACAGAACAACTGGAAGCCGATTCCCTTCACCCCAGATGCAACTCGAGAACTTCAAGGATACGCTTGGCCAGGCAATATCCGTGAATTGCGAAACGCGGTAGAGCGGCTGATGCTTTCAGCAACTGACGAAGAAGTTAATATGGAGACGCTAAGAAGTACCTCACCTCAGTCTTCAGCTATCGCACCAACAACATGGAACGGCGCAGGACCTCTATCCGAACGCGTACAGAACTTTGAGCGCGAAGTGATTCTCGCAGAACTCAAGCGCCACGAATTTCATATCACGAAGGCGGCTAAAGCTCTTGGTTTAGAGCGAAGTCATCTCTATAAAAAAGCTGAACAGCTCGGAATCGATATACCACAACAGCGGCGTGCAGAAGAATAACGGTGGGTCTATCAAATCCTCTGTCTCGATGTGGCGCAATGCAATCCCAATCACTTACAGTCGTCCTGCCTCAAAAGTCACAGCATTGTTATCTCCATTCGGCAGTTCGGGACACTGCTCGGGACAGTAAAAAGGCTCCGCCCACCTCTCCTCAGAAAGTGTCGATCAGGATTAGCTGAACGTTTGAAATTCTTGGGATCGGTCGAGCTTAGATAGAAACTCGCGAGCGCGCCTCAAGCTCCCAATCAGAATCAACTGGCGACCAGAGAGGGAGCGAGCATTCTGTCGTGGTCTTGTTCCCAGTGGTGGCGATCTTCTAGCTGGGTGAAAATCGGAGAGTACGTAAGAGCACAACATCGGATTCTGAGACCAACCTACAGAGTCGGAAGAAGGTTCCTATTTCGCTTTTTTCAGACGCCACACGATAGTGACCGGGTCGCGACCCTTGACCGGGACAATGAGTCCGCGCTGTTCCATGGCTTCTACTGTATGGCGAGAGGACGGACTACTTCGCTGTCTTTCAATCGGCGTAGAATAGGGTCCCCGCCGAGTGAATTAGTTTCAAGCTGGTATCCGTTGTGCATGTGCGACAGCAGGTCTTGCTCACCCTCCGTGAGTTTCGGAGAGGCACTGGCAGCTTTCTTCTTAGCCATCTTCCACGCCCACCCGGAGGTTAGCTCTCTCTCTCGCCCACTCGCAGCACCGAAGACCCGGCTCGGCAACAGACGCCATAGCTCCGCCACAGGCGAAACCACGGACTACTGGCTAGCCTCTCATCGTGCCGACGATTCGCCGCCGAGATGTCGCTTGCGCTGAGGGGTCTTATGTCCGGCGCTTCGAACATTTCCTGTAGCTGCTCAATGTCGTCGATGATGCGTTCAATATCCATTCCGTCTCAATATCTAACAGAAGTGCGGCAAGGGTTCAAACGGCATGGCTCAGGGACGAGCCCTGAGGGGACGTGGCCATGTATTTACTGAGGACATCCACCAGACTTTGGTTTGGCACACACCGCTTTGCCGAAAAAGAAGATAGGATGTGATCCAGCTCATTCTCGGAGAGGCCTTTGAAGAGGCTGGCGTAGAGCGGCTGCATCACGGTTCCCGTGTAGAAGCACAACAGAGCCTGACTCATGCACCGTACATTGAGTCGCGCATCCAACTGCGGATCACCAACCACTTGACGGATCTGGTCAGCAAGCTGAGCCGTTGCATCCTTTACCGGAGTTGGCGGTAGCCACTTCATCCAATCGTCAGTGCCAAGAGCAACCTTCTTACGAAGAAGGCCGCTGATGCGTTCCATGTACGGAGATGCAGGGTCGAGTGTCAGCATACCCATTACGCCAACATCTTTGTAATTCCACGTTGTCCAGTGCGTCTCGTGACTTTCAAAGATGCCGATCTGATCATCTAACGCGCGAAGCCGGTCACCACTCTCATTGGCAGGCCCGTTAAAGACAGACCCAAACTCGCCAACCCACAGCGGAACGTTATGCTGCTGGGTGAACCTCGTCCCCTCGGCATCGAGGAAGTTGCGCTCCTGTTTTGCGAGATCCCAGTCCTGAGCACTGCCCGCCGCAGCCGGTCGCGGATGGATGGTGCCGGGGTATCGGCCAGGCCCAAACCCAGGCACAGTGTAGTTATGTGAACTGTAGGCGAGATTATCGTCGAAGGGTTTCTCTAACCCCGAAAAGTCCTTTGCGTAGTCATCACCTTCAAGGAAGATAATGTGTCTGGAATCGATCTTGCGAATTTCTGTAACCAGGCGCCGGTAGACGGCATTCATGCGGTTAAAATTGGGCCGGTAATTGGATCCCACGTTCCACGGATAGTCGCCTAGGGCGTTGTTCGCACAAGGCTCGTTCAGCACATCGTAGCCGGCGATTACAGCCCTATTCTTGTAGCGCCGCGCAAACTCCTGCCAAAGGGCAATGAAGCGATCCTGATAAAACGCAATCTCCCAGAAAAGGCTGATGCGCGATGCGTTGTCAGAATGCCAGTGGACATTCTGCCACCCCTGCGCCGAATGCAGGTCCAGAATGACGTAAAGACCATGTCTTTCGCAGTGACTTAACACTTTATCGAGACGGGCAAAACCCGCCTCGATGTATTTGAAAGGAGCGGCATCGTCCTCGAAGTGTCGATAATTAAGAGGCATCCTGACGACGCTAGCGCCGGCCTTCCTGAGAAAGATCACATCGTCTTCATTGAAGAAGTAGTCCAGCATGCGCTCGAAGAAGAACTGCGCTCTGGCCGGACCAAGCACCTCCGCCATCTGCGCTCGGAGAGTATGCTCCGCGCCTGGGTGCCCATTAATGAAATCCTCCATGTTCATCCAGCCACCCGGACAGGTTCCCCTCAGGCGAACCTGTTTCCCTTTCGCATCGACTATGTGACGGCCGCTGACCCGAAGAAACTCCATCTTGTCGTCCGCCTCATGACTGTCCGCTGCTTGTGGACCGGTATTTTGTTCCCCTGAGGCTGCCACTCCATTTCCCGTGAGCGCTGCCGCACCGGTCAACGCGGCCAGCCTGAGAAATTCACGCCGTGGCTTGAGATTACTTGCTTTCCTTGTCATAAAACCTCTTCCGAGAATTTGGTTCGGCGGTTAACGATCGCGGTGGTTTGCCACATTTTAAACTCGCATTCTAAGCTTCATTCGCGGAGTGAGCGAAAAAACGCCCTCGAAAGGAAGATACGATTCTCTCCCCGGGCTGCAAAGTGGGACCATTCTTTCCCGCAAGATCGAGGCTGGAGCACACGCTGCCGTGCCGGTTGCGGAAAAGGCCTCGATTCGAGGAACATTTGCCGCGCCCAAGAAGGGCCCCGTGTGGGTCGAAGTGTCCGGCATAGTTCGCACCGTAAAAATCCAGAAAGATTGCTCGATTTTGGATTTGCAAGATGAGGGACGGCGTCTCTCGGCAACCGTGCATGAGGATCTGTCCCTATTCCGTAATCGATGCCAAGATTCAAATCACAGCGACGATTCGATTCCACAGTCGAGGCGTTCGCGGAGGAAATAATCTAGCTGACGATAGTGGGAACGAAAACCCCCGGCCTGCCTGCTCAGCGGCAGTGCATACAAGGTCGGCCACGGATACATTATTGGCCTCCCAGTTGCCGCTTACCTGACCTGGCAGGACGCATGCTGGAGAACAATTGCATCGCGCCGAAGTTTTTCATTGAACTCTCGCGGGAAGCATTGAAGCAAGGAAGAGACACCCAACTCGGAACCGCAATCGACGTGGCGAAAGCTCTGCGATCGCGGAATATCTCACGTGAAAATGTGATCATTCGTGTGCCAGGACTGTGCTCGTCGTTTACAGCAACGACGTGGAAGCGTCACAATTTCGGCAACAGCACACGCGCATAAATCTCAGGTCGGTCCACGCATGCAGTCGAGAACAGACTAGATAATTTAGAAGTAAGAGTCCAAACCGTTTTTCATAGGTGTTGAGCACGCCTGATCGAAAAGCGGTAAAAATGTTTGAGAATAAAAGGTCTGGCGGAGAGGGGGGGATTCGAACCCCCGGTACAGCTTTTGACCGTACAACGGTTTAGCAAACCGCCGCCTTCAGCCACTCGGCCACCTCTCCGAAAGCGCGGAACGTCAAATTATCCTTAGGTTACCACGATTTGTTGGACGATGCTGCCTTCACAACGGATCATTCAAAATGAAGTCTTCTTCTCCATAAAAGATCGGCCATTAAAAGATCGGCCATTCCGCCGACTTATAAGTAACGCGTTATGTGGAGATCTCACCGGGGTGAATCTTTAGTATCTGCACTCCTGTCATCTTCGAACCAATATCTGTTGCTTGTTACCCTACCTACCTGTAGCAGACTGCTTATTTTTCTCTCCCAAGTCTGTCGCGACGCAGCTTTGCATGTTGTCTTTGCGATCTCGTGCACGAAACTGAACAATCACGTCTGGATTTGAAAGATCCGCTAGCGAGACGCATTAGCGATTTAGGTCTCGCTATTGAAGGGTCGGCATTGCAACGTTTCGTGCAGCAACTCTACCGCGAGCTTGAGCTAAAACGGTTGATGAAGTTTCGCCCACCTTGCTATTTGAGCGATGAATGGGGCTGCCCTTCCGGTGAACCAGTGATTGGCATTCCTTTTTATCTTGCGAACGCGGAACTCGCATCGCTTGAGAAAGAAATGAATGACCTGGAAGACGCCCGCGAGATCATGATGTATCTGCGACATGAAGCCGGACATGCTTTTAACTATGCATACAAACTGCATAAGACACCAGAATGGAAGCAGTTATTCGGTCCGTTCCGCCGGCCATATCACGATCACTATCGTCCTGTTCCCTTTTCCAAGAACTTCGTTCGACACATGGCGGGTTGGTATGCGCAAAAGCATCCAGACGAAGACTTCGCGGAAACTTTCGCCGTTTGGCTCACACCACGCTCTGCCTGGAAGAAAAAATATCGAGGCTGGGGCGCAATGGCGAAACTTCGTTACATGGATAGGATCGGCCGGGAATTGAGCAACTCAGAACCATTGCGGCGGCGCGGGCATCCAGACATTACGGTTGATGAAATGGAAACCACCGTCGCAGAGTTCTATCAGAAGACTACGGAAGAAGTTCCGATTGTGGATTTGGCGCTCGATGCTGACTTGGCAGATATTTTTAACGTTTCTAAGCGGCGAAAAAACGGCATGCCGGCGAACACTTTTCTCCATACCCGGCGGAAGTTGGTGGTGGACAAAATTGCCTATTGGACAGGCGTGCAGCGTCCTTTGATCAAGCGACTGGTTGAAGTCATCGAGAAGAGGCTTGGGGAATTATGCCTGGTCGCCGATCTTAGCCGTGAAGCGGAACACTTGGCCAATATCACCGCATATACGACGGCATTGGCAATGACTTCCATGTCTCGCGGAAAGTTTGTCCATCCATGATTGACCTGGGAAAGATCGGCTATGAAAGGAAATCTTGGTGAGGGCCATGAACGCTAAGAAGCTTAGAGTTGCTATTCTCTATGACGTTTGGGAGGAGGAGACGGCGGCCGCTGAATTAGTAGAGGAGAAGCCGATTCTTCGTGGCCGCAAGGTGGGCAAAAAGACAAAAAAAGAGAAAGAAGATCGAGAGGAGATTTTCGAAGCGCTTGAAAAACTAGGCCATCATCCTTTTTATCAAGTACTGGACGGAAGCGCGAAATGCCTTCATTCCCTCGAAGAATGTGGCGCCGATCTGGTATTCAATTTGACCGAATCCTTCGCTGGCGATGATACGAAAGAAATGAACATTGCCGCCTACATGGACTTGTTGCAATTGCCCTACACTGGCGCTGGACCTCACGCCCACTTCCTGGCACAAGATAAAGGTACGGCAAAAAAGATGTTCGCGTTTCATGGAATTCGAACGCCATACTTCGCAACTTCTTACCGGGGCAAGATTGACCATGCCCACGACATTGCTTTCCCTTTGATCGTGAAACCGATCTGGGAGGATGGTTCGATTGGCATCAACGCTGACGCAGTTGTGCATAGCATTAAAGAGTTGATGGAACGTATTGAATACATTCAGAATGATTTTGATTCGCCGGCATTAATTGAGGAGTACATTGAAGGGCGCGAAATCTATGCGGCCATTTTGGGGAGCTATGAAAATACAGAAACACTACCCCTTGTCGAACTGGACCTGTCGCGTTTACCCAAAGGAACTCCGAAGATTGCCAGTTATGACGTGAAGTTTGAAAAAGAGACTCAGGCACACAAACTGACGAAATCCAGCCTCGCTCAAAATCTGGACGAAGACACAATTACTCGTTTAACGGAAACTGCGCTCGGGGCTTACCGGGCGGTAAAGTTACGTGATTATGGCCGGATCGATATGCGCCTTTCAGAGAAAGGCGAGGTCTATGTAATTGAAGCGAACCCTAATCCCTGGCTTTCAAGCAAACATGAATTCGCAATGGCAGCTAAAGCGTCCGGACGTACTTATACTCAACTGATCGGCGAGATCATTGAACTAGCCATGTCCAGATATGACATGAAGGCGAGAGCAGAAGCTGCACGTGTTTAGTTGTGCGGGGCATTCACATACTCCGAAAGATCAGGCTGTAATCCTGCCCGCTGAAGAAGACCTTACACGCGTGGCAGTCGCCGTCTCTACCCGATTGCGACCTGATTTCTTAGCGCGATAAAGCGCTTTATCTGCCGCTTCTATCACTTCTTTTATCTCGCGCAACTTCGCGGTTGGTTCGGCGATTCCGATGCTTACCGTTACGAAGAGATTCCCGCTCGGCGGGTTTGCTGACAGTTTCTTATTCGAGGAGGACTTGCGCGCTAATGTTCTTCTATCCGGAGCACGTGGCGGGCTTTGACGGCGTTCTAACCCTCCACGCACGCGGAAGGCGGTAATTTCAATAATGCTTCGTAGCATTTCCAGATGTTCCACAACATCTTTCATGTGTTTTCCGGGAAACAATATTGAGAACTCTTCTCCCCCGACACGAAAAGCCTGCCCACCTCCGGTAACTTGTCCGAGCTTAGTCGCAACCAGACGCAAAACCTGATCTCCGGTCTCGTGGCCGTAGGTGTCATTGAAATTTTTGAAATGATCGATGTCTACGACAGCAATGGCGTATGGCTCATCCAAGCGGAGTAGAGCTTCGTTGTATGCACGCCTTGAGGGCAGTTGCGTCAACTCGTCTTGATAGGCAAGGGCGTATGAGTTCTCAATAATGGACGTAATCAGAATCAATCCGGCAGTGGCGGCATAGGCGGAGGCAACTTTCCCTACTCCCCCTGTTTGCAGGCCGAGGAATGCGGAGCCTAACGACCAAAACAGTCCGCTTCCTAACGGCTGACGGTACCACATAAATTGAAGCAATAAGATCGTGAAGGCGTCCGCAAATGCGAGCACGGCGAACTGCGGAAGCTTAGTCCAAAGGAACAGTATCTTTCCAAATATTTGCCAATGCAGAAACGCAGGCCCCGCGCTCTCGCCAGCCCGGCAAATTATTGCCACATAAACAGATTCAAAAAACAACAAGGCTGCACGCGGTCCAAGCGTTGGCATAGTCAGACCGCGCTCTTGCGAGAAGGTGATGAGGATGAAATTTACAGGAAGCAAAAGTGCGACCGCTTCCAGGGCGATATGGCCAGGTCCGCGGGGAAGAGTTCGTCCGGCGGAAAAAAATTCGACTGCCCGGTTCGCCAGAAAAATACTTATCAGGGCAAACAGAATCCGGCCGGAGTGAAAGCGTAATGCCAGCAAAATGCCCGCGACTAAAACGGCATAGTAATAGAAACTGATCGCAGGAGCAGAGATTGCAAAGAATCCTCCCTGAAGAAGTACAACGGATGCCAGTAGCAAGAGGCTTCCGGGCACAAAAAACGATTGCAGCGTTCTTTTTTGCCAAACGTCCACTCAGGATGTCCTTTTTCCCGAAACTACCTCTGGATGATGAATTATCCATAGTCGCGGTGATTTCAGGTGAGTGGCGGCAAAGGTTCCTCATATGGACCCGCTTCATCAATCTGAATCAGGACTCCTTCCTAATGCGGGAATCCACGACTTTCGTGTGTGACGCAATACCTTGCAGCAGACGCTTCCCTGTTTAACAATCGAACTATCCATTAGATACCTCTTATGCGCGTTCTTATTGCTGAAGACGATTCCGCCCTCGCTAGCTTTGTGAAAAAAGGCCTTGAAGCTGAACATTATGCTGTCGATATCTCGGCAGATGGGGAACAGGCGCGAGCCATGGCTGGTGAGCTCGACTACGATTTGATCATGCTCGATCTGAGCCTTCCACGGCTGGATGGGGTTTCTATCCTGCGACACTTGCGTACCCGAAAGCCAAGTGTTCCGGTGTTGGTGTTGACCGGCAGAAATCGGATTGAAGATCGAGTTCAGTGTCTGGACATGGGGGCGGATGACTATTTAGCTAAGCCGTTTTCCTTTTCCGAGCTTTCGGCGCGAATTAGGGCCTTGCTAAGACGGAGCCATCTACCAACTGAATCCACGCTGGCTGTGGATGATCTGAAATTAGACCGGGTAGAAAGAAGAGTGGAACGCGCTGGCCGTAGGATTGAACTGACTTCGAAGGAATTCGCTTTGCTGGAATACTTCATGCGGAACGCGGGAAGAAGGGTAACCCGGGCCATGATCATCGAGCATGTATGGAATCTGTCGTTTGATACAAGCACCAACGTTGTGGATGTCTACGTGAATTATTCCACCTCGCAGGTAGACAAACGAAAAGTCGGGGAGTTGGCACAGGCCATTCAGGCGGCCTTCCAGGAACTCGGAGCCATGCCAGGGTCGGTCACCCAAATGCCGGTGCTATCGAATATCCCCGGGCCTGTAATCTCTCCCGTGCATGAAGGAGTGCTTCCCACCCCGCAAGAAAATGGGAATTTGACGGCACTTCAACGAGATTTGGAGAAAGCGCTGGCTAAAGAGATCGCGCGCGGCGAAGTTGCCCTCAGCAATGGACCTGATGGTCTCGTGGTCAGTCTTCGCGAAGTGGGTTTTTTTGATAGCGGATCAGCTGGCGCAAAGCGCAATTCACAACCAGCATTCGGCCGTATGGCATTATTGCTTGGGCAACATCCCTATCGTCTGCGCATAGAAGGCCACACTGACGATGTGCCGATCCACAATCCAGTGTTCGAATCGAACTGGGAACTTTCTACGGCACGCGCAACAGAAATCATCCGTCTTCTGATCGTTAAGTATGGTTTTTCTCCTGAGAGATTATCGGCGGGCGGATACGCGGAATATCACCCCATTGCAAGTAATGAAACGGAAAACGGCCGAGCTCTCAACCGGCGCGTGGATATTGTCATTTTGCACAAATAATCGCTACTGTGCAGCAGTAATGGTTAGCTACTTTCTCGCAATTAGGAGCACCAAATGGATCACCTCCTGGGGGAGACGATGGTAACCTGCAAGCGCGGATTTTCGATGAAAGTTTTTGCCCGCGGAAGTAACCTTCTGATAAAGCTGGGCTTTATTCTGTAGCGCCTGCTGCGCGGTAAACAAAAACAACGTAAGCGAGGTGACGAATGAAATGGATTGTTGTTCCGATAATGCTTATATGCGTTCCATGCTTGTTTGTTGTCGCGCAAGATGACGCCGGCGTGCAATCAAAGATCATCGCTCTGGAGAAGGCTTGGAATCAGGCCTACAAACTTGGGGATAAGAATGCAATCAGTGCAATTCTGGACGACGCTATTGTAATCGTGAATGATGATGGTTCTTTGCAGTCAAAGAATGAATTCTTGGGGTCAGTCAAGCCATCCCAATCTCAGGAACAGCAGGTATTCCCCGAATCATTGAGAGTGCACGTGGCTGGTAATGTGGCTCTGGCTACCGGAGTCTTTCGAACCAAAGGTGTAGAAAAAGGCAAGCCCTTCGAGACTAAAGATCGCTTTATCGATACATGGGTCAACAGGGGAGGCGCTTGGGTATGCGTTTCCGCTGCTGCCACGCCAGTGTTGCACTGAGAGCGGAAATTTGAGATCAAGTCACTCTGGTTGACTGTTTTGCACACGCGTAAACGCGTGAGTCCTTCACACTTCAGCAGCAATCCTGTGGGCAGGACGCTACCCAAATCCAAGCATCCTAGTGATAAGCAACGGACCTAAGTGCCACGTTGTAAAAGAAATGTCAATAATCCTCCAAAATGGCTTGCCCAATTGAGAGTGGTAGTAAGCTTGTTGTGTGTCGGGCAGACCCAGACACCGAGGGGCTTATGCAACAGTTACGCGTGCCAGATCGGCAAATTGCCACTCCGACCGCTTTACCTTTCCGTGCCAATGATCGAGTGACCCCGATGGAACGAATTCTCATAGTAGAGGATGATCGCGCTGTACAAAAGGCATTGAAGCATCTTTTTGAAACGGAAGGCTTCGCTGTCGAGATAAGTGCGGATGGACGTTCAGCGGTTGAATCATTTCGCACATCTGCGCCGGCGGCCATCGTTCTCGACTTGCGCCTGCCACTCATGTCGGGGCGGGACGTCTGCCGCGAAATTAAACAACAATCGCCGAATGTTCCTATCATTGTGCTTAGCGCCGCCAGCGACACATCCGATAAAGTTTTATTGCTCGAACTCGGCGCCGACGATTATGTGACCAAGCCCTTCAGTCCACGGGAGCTTCTAGCGCGCGTAAGGGTAGCCTTACGCCACAACCTGCGCAAAACGTCGAACCCAACTAGTGCATTTGGTTTGGTGACGGTGGATCTCGCTAAAATGGAAGTCATAAGAGAAGGAGAATTGGTCGTTCTCACCGCCCAGGAATTCAAGACTTTGAAGTTCCTGTTAGAAAACGCCGAGCGAGTTATCACCCGCAACGAGTTGCTAAATATGGTATGGGGATATCAGAATTACCCATCGACTCGAACTGTAGACAATCACATTTTAAAGCTCAGGCAGAAACTCGAGAAAGATCCGTCGAACCCGGTCCACTTCCGAACGGTTCATGGAATTGGCTACAAGTTTGTTCCGTAAATTTGTGAGTGATCGGGAGAAGGTTTTGAAAGAAGGGGCGAAACGATGAAACTTCGGCTTCGGACCAAGTTTCTTCTCTCCATGCTCCTCATTTCTGCGGGACTTACCTCTATTAGTCTTCTGTTAGTTAGGCACCGGGTAGATGCTCAAATAAGGAAAGAAATTTTCGCCGACCTGCAGAACTCGGTAAGTACATTCCAGAACTTCCAACGGGAACGCGAAACCACTCTCAGTCATTCCGCTGATCTTCTCGCAGACCTGCCAAATCTGCGGGCAATGATGACTACGCATCACCAAGCCACCATTCAGGATGCATCGAGTGATCTTTGGCGTTTGGCAGGAAGTGATCTTTTCGTACTCGCCGATCGTTCCGGCGTGGTAGTCGCGCTGCACACATCCTCAAATGGCTTCACAACTAAGATGGCGGAAGACTCACTTGCATCGTCATTGAATCTAACGAGCCAAAGCCGCTGGTGGTTCGGCAGTCAGCATCTTTACCAGGTATTTGTTAAACCGATTTATTTTGGGGCGGCAGCTGAGAATAGCTTGCTTGGATTTCTGGTGATTGGTTATGAGATCAACGATAGCGTGACTTCCCAAGTAAGTCGCATCGCTGCCAGCCAAGTGGCGTTCTATTACAACGACGCAATCGTAAGAACCACCCTCACTCCCGCTCACGAATTAGCGCTGTCCCATCTGGCCGTGGCACATTCAGCGCCTCGAACCTCTGAACCTGTGATCGTTCAATTGGGAGATGAAAGATTCTTGGGCAGTTCGGTGGAACTCGCCGATAAGGCTCCTTCAGTTCGGCTCACGGTGCTTAAGTCTTACGATCAAGCAACTGCCTTTCTGGACAGTTTAAACCGCCTCCTGCTGGTTCTTGGTTTAACCGCAATTGCCGCCGGAAGTATTTTGGTCTTTTTTATTTCTCATACGTTTACCCAGCCGCTCGAACACTTGGTTGCGGGAGTTCGCGCACTTGAAAAAGGAGATTTCACCTATTCGCTGGACCGACGCGGAAGCGATGAGGTCACAGAACTTACAGGCGCTTTCGGCCGTATGCGCGATAGTCTTCAAAGAACTCAACAAGAATTGCTTGAAGCCGAGCGCCTGGCAACGATTGGGCGTATGGCCAGCTCAATTTCGCACGATTTGAGGCACTCCCTTGCAGCCATCGTAGCGAATGCGGAATTTCTATGTGAGAGCCGGTTGTCGCCGGAACAGAAGGAGGATCTCTACCAGGAAATCCGTATTGCTGTAAACCAGATGACTGAGCTCATAGAATCTTTACTGGAGTTTTCACGAACCCGCGAATCGCTTCGGCCCTCTTTTGGCAGTATGAAAAACGTGGCTGATCGTGCGGTTCCTTCCGTTCTGAACAATCCTCAATTCCACAATGTGAGAATTGTAGTCCGAGAGAAAGGCAGCAGCGAAGGATTGTTCGATCAAAAGAAAATGGAGCGTGTGTTCTTTAATCTTCTATTGAATGCATGCGAGGCGGTGGATCCGAACAACGGTAGAGTAGATATAGAAATATCCCAGGTACCGCTAGGCATTCAAATTCGCGTAAAAGATAACGGACGTGGGATTCCGGAGTCCGTTCAAGGGACGATCTTCGAACCCTTCGTAAGCCAGGGAAAAGAAAACGGAACCGGTCTCGGCCTCACCGTAGTTCAAAAGATCATTGAGGATCATGGGGGGGACGTGATTGTTGAAGCGACGTCAGAAAACGGAACCACATTTAAGTTATTTCTTCCGCTGACGTCTTCACCGGAACGCACCTTGGTGGCGGGAAATCACGCCAAGGCACTTTCCGCTTCGTCTATTTTGCCAACAAAGTTTTAGATGCAGACCTTGAAATACTAAATCTTGCGCGTATCCTTGCTTTACTGCCTAACCCAACACTAGAGGTGGCGAATCTTGAAACCGCAAAATGGTTTGCCGAAACATGTTTTTACATCTGCGATGCTCTTCTTCATTCTTTTCGCTGCATCGCATCGGGGGTGGACACAGGAAGGAAGCACTTCTGTGCCATCGCAAACTCAAGCACAAAGCCAGGCAATGAAGGACGCTATTCAGGAATTGCAGCAGCAAGTCCGCGAATTGCGCGCGGCGGTGGCGGAGATGCATTCCGAAGCTGCGGAATATCGTGAACAAACAGCGGAGTTGCGCCGTGAAATCAAAGCTTCCCAAGCCCAACCAGCTAGCCCGCAGCAAACTAGCGTTGCTTCAAACCCAACAGAGTTGCAAACAAGTTCTGCCGGCAAAGCTACAGAGGGGGAAGACTCGTCACAAGGAATTAGCCAGCGGGTCGCTTCGCTCGAAGATAACGTGCAGCTTCTTAGTGGCAAAGTCAACGATCAATACCAAACCAAAATTGAGAGTGCATCCAAGTATCGGGTTCGACTTTCCGGCATCGTCTTATTAAACCTTTTCAATAACCGGGGAGCGACTGACAACCAGGACTTCCCAAGTTTTGCGGTCCCGCCAACTCCCGGCATGAGTAATGTTAATTTTGGCGCAACCCTCCGGCAATCGGAAATTGGGCTCGAAGTGTTCGGTCCCATGCTCGCGGGAGCGAAAACATCGGGGACGGTGCAGGCGGATTTCGCTGGAGGTTTTCCTTTCACATGGAATGGCGTGAATTCCGGCTACTTTCGTCTGCGCACTGCCAGCGCTCGCATGGATTGGGAAAACACCTCTGTTGTGGCAGGACAGGATGACTTATTTATCTCGCCACTTTCGCCTACTTCGTTCGCTTCACTTGCTGTTCCTGCATTGAACTATTCTGGAAATCTGTGGGGATGGATTCCGCAAGTAAGAGTGGAGCACCGCTTCACCATTTCCGACACACAGAACGTCAAAGTGCAGGCCGGAATTTTAGATAATCTCACCGGCGAATTTCCGTCATCCACTTTGTGGAGCCGTACGCCCGGCCCTGGCGAAAGCTCGGGGCAACCAGCTTATGCGGCACGGACTTCGTGGACAGCAAGCATTTTCGGACAGCCTTTGACTTTGGGCGCAGCGGGTTATTATAGTCCGCAAAACTGGGGTTTCAGCCGGCATGTTAACGGCTGGGCGGGTATGACGGACTGGAAAATTCCGATTGGTTCGCGTGTGGAGCTTTCGGGAGAGTTCTATCGAGGCCGTGCCATTGGTGGCATTGGCGGTGGAGTCGGGAGGAGTGTCTACTTTAATGGGGACCCTGCAAACCCCACCTCTCAGGTGGATGGTCTTGATGCAGTTGGAGGATGGTCACAGTTAAAATTCAAGGCGACAAATAAGCTCGAGTTCAATGCAGCATTCGGGCTGGATAATCCGACTGCATCAGAGGCTCGAATGGCGTTTAGTACTCAGCCATATGCGGAACAGAATCGCAGTTCGATAACGAATTTTATTTATCGCCCTCGCTCGAACCTGCTGTTTTCCGCGGAGTATCGACACTTGCATACGGCTCAAAATTACAGCGAGGATACTGCTGAGCAGATTAATCTAATGATGGGAGTTTTGTTCTGACGAAGCACAGCAAATGCTTTTTTGGCCATAGCAGTCTGGGGGTGTTGTTATTTCTCACTACTTTTGCTTCAGCGCAAGAGGTCACTGTAAGCGCCCGCATTTCACCCGTTAGAGGCACTAAATCCGCACACTCACAGGCTCAGAATGTTGTGATTTGGCTCACCCCAACCGGAGGCCAGTCTCCATTGATCGCTCCGGCCAATGCGCCGAAACCTCGCCTAATACAACAAAATAAACGTTTTACTCCTCATTTATTGGTTGTGCCAGTGGGTTCAGTAGTGGAGTTTCCTAACCGCGATCCATTTTTTCACAATGTCTTTTCTCTTTTTGAGGGAAAACGGTTTGATTTAGGACTTTACGAAGCGGGAACGACACGGGATGTCCACTTTGATAAACCGGGAATCTCCTACATCTTCTGTAATATTCACGCGGAAATGAGTGCGGTTGTTATCGCACTGGAAACTCCTTTTTTCGGTGTGTCCAATCAACGTGGTGAAATTGTGATTTCACATGTACCGGTCGGTCATTACACTCTCAGAATTTGGGACGAAGTTGCAATGCCGGAAACGCTGAACGCAATGACCCGAGAGATCACGGTTTCCGAAGATACTTCTACGCTTGGAGTGTTTCGCCTTCCGGAGATCACCTCTCCCCGCACTCACAAAAATAAATATGGCCGCGACTATGATCCTCCAACCCCTGATACTCCGGTCTATGCTCGTCCGTGATGCCCGTCGCCAGCCGTAGTTAGCTGGCGAGCTCGGCCAATGTTTTCAAGTCAGGCACTTCAAGATCGGGCTGACCTTCCGCCGCTTTGGCAGCTCCCGATCCAGCACGCGGTGATGGACGATTCACCCATACCGTCGACATTCCAAGTGACTTTGCGGGTAGCACATCATGATAAATACTCTGACCCACGTGAAGCCAGTGACTCGGCGCAATGCCTGTGTGTTCCTGCGCAAGCTTGAAAATGGTTAGGGATGGTTTATACGCACGAGCCTGTTGCGCGGTAATTACATAATCAAATTCGACTTCAAGCTTGGGCGCGGAAATGGCGAAAAGATCGTCGTCCACGTTGGAAATTATCGCAAGTTTATATTTGCTATTTAGACGGTGAAGTGCTGCGACAGTATCGGAAAATGGCCTCCAGTTTGGCAGTGATTCCGGTAATGAACTCGCTTCTGCCTCGGTGGGAGTAAATCCCAGGCGTTTGCCGAAACCATGCACGACAGATTGCAGGACAGCACGATAGGAACGAAACGTAACTTGTTCGGCTTCGGCTTCCAGTTCCGAATAAAGCTCGAGCAGTTGCGAGTCGGTAAGAGTTTTATTGTGGGTCGTCAGGATAGGCCGCAAGGCAGAGAAGATACCGTTTTCCCAATCGATCAAAGTGCCATAGCAATCGAAGGAGAGGAGTTCGAAGTGAGATAGATCGAACGTGTTTGCAATTTGTTGGGAAGTCAATCGGCTCGCCTCGCACGTAAGTTCATCGTATCAAAGCGCTCGTGATGGTAAGTGTCAAAGCAGATCTGGATTACAACCCAAGCTGTCGCAACGTAGGGGACCTACTACAAGAACAGCAGATCCCTCGGCTTGCCTTCATCGCATTGCGATTCAGGCGGCGCTCGGGATTACAAGTCTTATGGATTGTATGGGAAAAGCAGAATCAGTCCCTAAGAGCCCGCAAAGAAAATATACAGTCCCCAAGGCTCAGAACTCTCGGGGACTGTATTTGATTATCTAACTTCTAACGAATTTGTCAGTTTGAAAGTCAGCGCTGTTTCTACCGGAAGCACAATATCTTTGTTTCCCGTGAAGGCCGCGCCCGCGCCACCTGCACCGCCACCCGCGACAGCTCCTATGGCTGCTCCTTTGCCGCCACCAGATAGGCCGCCGATCAATGCACCAAGGGCAGCTCCGCCACCAGCCATGACACCTGTCCGCTTACCCTTTCCTTTTTCAACCTGAGACACTGCCGCGGTCTGAATAGTGCGATCACGACCGTCAACAGTAATCGAAGTCAACTGCAATTCAAGGCTTGCGCCACCGGCAAAACGGCCCAAGGGCTTGGCATCGACGACGGTACCAGAAGCTCTGGCTCCAGTGCGGATTGCGGTTCGTCCGCCGATCTCGACAGGACTCGATAGCGTAGCCGAAAAACTGTCTCCGGCATGGCTGATCTTGGACCCCACTGCCTGATCCAAACGCACGGTCAGGGTTGTACCCGCCGGTATGACGATGGTTCGCGGTGCTTCTGGTTTGGGCCTCTCTGTGACCTGAGTATTGTCGGCGGACGGGTTCGAACTATTCGCCGCGCCATTATCGGCAGGAGCGTTCGTGTCGTTCCCTGTTGTCGAAGTGCTGGGCGTGCTTTTGCAAGCGAAAAGTCCTAAGGACATTAGAAGGGTGAGTGCCAGCAGACGGGATCGCATAATTCCTCCGATTGAGAGATGTAGCAGAAATCAACTCTGGCTGCAAATCACTAATGTGCAAGTACAGTTATCCGGAGAGCCGCGAGCGTTAAGGTTTAGTCTCGAAAATCGGTTGGTCCGGTAAAACTGGAGCTGGTGCCCCAGACGCAGGCTCAGGAGAGTTACTGGAAGAGGCTCCGGCAGCTGCCGTCACCGCCTTATCTTCTTGCGGTTTTACGCCTTCTTTTTTTGGTTGAAGGAATCTTTCGGTATTCAGGAGTGACCGGCCAAGCGATGCATTGTAGCCGGTCCATGCAGTCTCTGCCCCGTTTTCACGCTCGAAATGCGCACGCATACTCTCCATCTTGGAATCAAGGTCGTCCAAGTAGTGCAGCATCAGCGCCTCGGGAAACATGGGGAGCTTCGGCGAGCCAAAATCATATTGCCCATGATGGCTAATGATGAGGTGCTCGATGCAGGTCTTGAGTTCGTCTGGAAAATTTGGCAGATGCGCGAGTTTTGCCTGTAGCATCTCGAGTTCAATGATCATGTGCCCAAGCAATTGTCCGCGTGTCGTATAGGAAAACGACCGACTGTAGGTAAGCTCGTGAATCTTACCTATGTCGTGCAGAAATGCGCCGGTGAGCAGCAGGTCACGGTTGATTTGCGGATAATTGCGGCATATGAGATCGCAAGAACGAAAGAGCGAAACCACGTGATCGAGAAGTCCGCCGATGTACGCATGATGCAGAGTTTTGGCAGCAGGAGCATTGCGGTAAGCACGTGCGATCTCAGGGTCGGACATGAAGGATTGAATTAGCGCCTTAAGGTTCAGATCCTTGAAGGTCGCGACAAAGTCAACGAGTGTCTGCCATAGCTCGTCAACATTTTTTGTGGTCTTAGGAAGATAGTCGGCGAAGTCAACTTCGGACTCTCCCATACGGCGAAGTTTGTGAATAGTAATCTGGAAGCGATTCTTGTATTTATTCAGCAGACCCTTGATCTTGAGGTAGTCGTCCTGCTCGAAGACATCGAGCGAGTCTTCGACGTTATCCCACATCTTGGCTTCGATCTGGCCACACCGATCTCCAAGAGTGAGTGCGAGATAAGGGTCTCCGGTTTTCTTGGGCTTTATTTGCTTGGAAACCACCACAAAACTGGAGGTAATGATCTTATTTTCGTGCTGAACGCAATCCGATAAAAAAAATTCTTTCATAGCGTGGGTGCCTGAATCCAACCGGAGAAACCGAACAGCGTTACCTTAAATTCCTCCGCGAATTGCGCTCAGCTTAAACTAAATCACGCCAAACTTCTTTTTCTTTTTCTTGAGTTCTTTAGCAGTGGCAGCTTTGGCGGTGGTTTCAACAGGCTTAGTTTCATTTGGGCTTGCGCCAGTATCGACGTAGCCGGACTTAATGTCGATGAATGCGTCCTCACGTAACTTCTTTAGATATTCACGAAGGGCAGGTTGCAGCCTCTGCATATAGAGTGCGTCCTGTACCCGCGGTTCAATTTCATTGAATGGGGGAACACCGGCGGCTTGATGATCAGTAACTTTTAGGATCACAAAACCTTGTTTGGTACGGATCGCATCGGAAACTTCGTCCTTCTTCATACCGAAAGTCAAATCTTCGAGCTGTTTCGCCAGAGTGCCGCGCTTGAAGAGACCAAGGTCACCCCCTTGGGCCGCAGTGGGTCCATCTGAGTTCTTTTTTGCGATTTCGTCGAACGCAGCGCCCTTCTTGATCTGCGCAAGTAGATCGTTGGCTTTGGCCTGAGCTGTGGCAACCACCTGGTCGTCAGTTTCGCCCTGCGGTTTTTTCTCGGTTGAAATTAAAATTTCACTAAGTTTAACTTGCTCGGGGCGTTCGAGGTCGCTCTTGTGTTCGTTGTAAAACGCCAATTCATCCTCTTTGTTAATAGCGAGCCTTGATCCGACTTCTTTGCCGATAACCTGCTGAGTAATGATCTGAGTTCGAATGTTTTGCTTAAAGTCTTCGAAAGATACGCCTTGAGCAGTCGCGGCCTTTTCTAAGTCCTCCATACTGTCCAGCTTCATCTCTTTACGCATGTCATCGAGTTTCTTAATCAACTCGGTATCGGCGGTGATGCCGAGATCCTTGCCTTTATCCAGCAGAAGTTGCTGATCAATAAGGTCACGGAGCACATCCTTATCGCGCTCGGCTACAAGTTTGTCGGCATTCGCGGGGTCTTGCTGCTGCGCCTCTTGTTTGAGTTCTTCCTTGCTGTGCTGATATTCAGTCCGAGTAATAATTTGATTATTCACCCGCGCAATAATTTCTTCAACGATGGTATCGGCGCGACCAATAAATGGAATCAAGAACAAAGCAAGAACAAAGCAAGAAAGTAATCTACGCATAAAGAAGTTCCCTGGCCCTGAGGACACAAATGAGTGTCGAATTTTTAAAATTGCGAATAAGAAATTGTAACCCGGACAGTCTGCCGTAATCCACTGCCGGACTTGTCCGGGAGCGTACTTTGAAAGATGAGTCGAGTTGCTCAAATACCTCATTTACTGTTTTAGCTACTTACCGTACGTACAAGAGCCATCGCAGTCACATCATCGTGGGTCGGTGGAGTTCGCATGTATTGCTTTACGCGGTCGAGCATGGCGAGACAGATATCTTTGGCGTGCTTGGCTGTTGTGTTCTGTAGGTCTTCCTTTATCCGTAGAATTCCCATCTCTTCCCTTTTTACTCTGGCTTCCACGACTCCTCGTGAAACCAAGAGCAAAGCCGCCCCTGGATACAGAACGACAACCGAAGCATCAGCGGTGGCGTGAGAAAAGAGACCGAGTGGAAGTCCGGTAGCGGGAAGTTCAACCACCCCATTTGCGTCGCGCACTAGCCCGGGAGTGTGTCCGGCGTTGACGTAACACACAATGCCTGATCTTTCGTTATAACAACCAACGAACGCAGGGCAGGTGCGCACCCCCGCGTATTGCAGAATGGTCCGATTGATCCCAATACATAGATGGATAATTGCTTCCGACTCGTTAATATCTTCGGAAGTAAACAATTCGGACCCTAAAGTGTGAAGCGCCCGTTGCGCGGCGGAGAGGAACAAGCGGTTTTCTTCGACTCGACCGGCCATATCAAGCAGAGCGAATAATACCCGGTGGGAGTTAACGCGAAGGAAATCGTAGAAATCACCACCCATACGTTGGCCGTAATACACCGCTGCGAGTTCCGCGCCCGCCAATTCGGGCACTTTGGCGTGCACCGGCTCGCGGGGAAGTGGGGTTGCGGGTTGAGCGGAAATGCCCATCAGCAGCCAACGGGCGAAGTTAGCACAGAAATCGGCGATAGACCAGTGGGCAGCACTCACACAGCATAACCTGTGAGTACTTCATCGACAAATTCAGGGTTTTATTAATCAGAAACACATCGGCGACAAAGGAGGAAGTCAGTGACCGTAACGAGTGATTAGATATTGCCGCACTTCGTAATCCAAGTGTTGGTAGTCCGAATGGATCGAAGTGCGCAGAGCCACTTCGGTGGAACTTCCCTCGCCGAGCATCGTTAGGATTCGTTGCACATTGCTCAAGCCATAGGTATCGATTATGTATTGCACCGCCGCGAGCGATTCGTCATAAGCGAGTATCGCTTCAGCCCCAGAGAAACGCATGAAGCTGCCTTCCAAAGCATTGAAGGGAATTTCACGTTCTTTCTGAAAAAGATCGGCGAGACGGGCGCCGTTCGATGCTAGAGATTTTGGCTCCATGGCCTGCGCCGTTCCTTCGTTCAACCATTGCGGGCACCGCCCAACCGAGAGCTGATTGATAAAAGAGTGTGACAGTTCGTGTTTCAAAACGCGCGCAAGCTCAGGGGAAACCGAATCCATTCCTTGTACTGGGATTCGCAATTTACCGTCATTAACTGCCCCCGTCCATGAAGCCGCTTGGGTCACATCGAAAAATGCCTGATCGGTATAGAGCACCACGGGAATGCTGCTGGGAGAAATTCCGAAGTCACGCGCTAAATCGCCGTAGTCAGATTCCAATGTATTGATCAGTTCGCTACGAAAGGAATTCGAGGTCTGCCGGCCTTCATAACGAATCGTGAAATGGCTGCTTTCACGTTCAGAAAAATTCGCTTCCACTTTATCTTCGTGCTCGGCCTTTGCCAAATATTGCTGGACGTTCGCGTCGGGTCGAAGGGCTAAAGACTTTTTCCAAGAGTGGATCGCATCCTGATTGTGATCGGCGGCGAACTGAGCGTAACCCAAAACGGTCAGTGCATCGGGAGAATTAGGAGCAAGGCGGACTCCTTTCTCGGCATAAGCCACTGCAATCTTTGCATCTCCGGTCCGCACCAAGAGCGCTGCATAATAACTTAAGATTGCAGGATTTTCTGGATCGGCGTGCACTGCCGATTCGAAATGTCCTCGAGCACTGCTGAAATTTCCGTGTTCGAATTCGTATTTGCCGGCTACATAGTAAGCAGCAGCGGTCTGATCGGCCTTGCCTTGTTTCTCGATCTGGGCCAGAGCGTCTTTATCCACGCTATTTCCATGAACGACTTTGTCGGTCAATTCAAATGGACTCCTGAAACTATCAGCTGGGGAGAAGACCGGGATATCGTGCTTCGCGTTGTCAGATAAGAAATGTTCCGGAGGGCTTCCGCCAGCGTCTACATGATCGACTGTGGACACTGAAATAGCATACGAATCGTCGCCTACTTCATATTCGATCCGAGCCCCTTTCTTAACAACGTGGTCAGCCCAAATTGTGCGCCCATTTTTAAGATGGATTGTTTCCCCCGATGCACACACGACCACACCCATCACAAGGAAGAGTGATAATAGGAAAGATAGCCGTAAGAAAAGGGTGACAAATGCGCGCACTTAGGCGCATTCTAAGGCACCGTAAACTGCGGACGAAGTGACCAAGGTAATGGACCTAATTCGGATAACTTCACTGGCTACTCTGGTAATACTTCTTGCTATGAGTGTTGTCCCCAATAGTTGGGGACAAGAATTTGGGAGTATTTCCTCCACCGTATCTTCGGTTCAAGGCCATCCTGCCGAAGCCCTGTATCTGCAATTGCGTAGCGTAGGTCTGGATAAATCACGGGTGTATCGCGTACGTGATCTTTCTATGGATCGAGCGGCTCTCCACATTACATTCAACGATGGCACTCTCGCGTTCACTGGTGACGTTTTGGGCCGCGTCACTGGGGCGTTCTTTGAAGGAGATGGGGAAGTTTTGCTAATGCCCCCCAATCAAGTTGAGCGCGCATCGATGGCTCTATTCACCGGAGCAGCCATCCTTGAGCAGAAGTTTTCGTCGGCATATTTTCGCTTCAATGATGACACTTTTAAAGAACTCCAGCCATCGCTAACTCCTGCCGAAAACGCCGCTGATTTTGTCGCAAAGTGGGATGAAATGGCCCGTAATCTCGCTCAAACCGATGCTCTACGGCTATTAATAACTTTCAGCCAGTTTCTTCCAGTAGAAGGTTCAAATGGCGAAACAAAGGAAACAGTAAACAAAGTTGAAGGTTCAAATTCGAAACAGCAGGATCGAATGCTCTCTGCAAGGCTACAAAATGCGAAGTTAGGCACATTCGATCTTCACTACGATTCCGATTCGCCGGAACAGATATGGGCAGGACAACTGAAGACGCAAGATGGGCAGAGCTACTATGATGTGTGGACTTCGTTTTCAGAGAAGTCCTCTGGCCGCCGGCAGGAATCTGATGAAACGGCGATTAGCGATGTTGCTTCCGAAGCAGGAAGATCGGACCTTATTGACATCTCTCAGTACACAATCGAGGCACACATTCGTCCACCCACAGAACTTGCCGCAGAAACCAAGCTAGAACTCGAAGTTAAACAGGACGGGCAGCGCGCTTTGCCGTTCGAACTCTCCAGATTTTTAAAAGTTAAGGAAGTGAATGCGAATGGATATCCAGTGGACTTTATTCAAAATCAAGCTCTGGAAGGGACGCAACTGGCGCGGCGTGGAAACGACATTATCGCCGTAGTTTTCCCAAAACCGCTGAAAAGGGGAGAGCGGGTGAAATTGCGCTTTGTCTATAGTGGCGAAGTACTTTCGCAAGCGGGTGGAGGACTGCTGTACGTTGGAGCTCGCGGACTTTGGTATCCAAACCGGGGATTGGCAATGTCTAACTTCGACATGGAATTCCATTATCCATCCGGATGGACTCTGGTTGCGACGGGAAAACAAGAACAGGCTAGATCGCCTGTGACTGCGAGCCAAAATGAACAAGTTGGCCATTGGGTATCCGAGCATCCCATCCCTCTAGCTGGATTCAATCTAGGCAGGTATTCGCATGTAACTGCTCGTGCTGGTGAAGTGAATGTCACAACTTACGCTACCGCTGATGTAGAGCGGGATTTTCCAAAAGCTCAGGAGACGGTACCGCAACCAGAATTGCTGAGACCGCCGGGCACGAGAGTGCCAGAATTGAATGTAGTTCCAGTGCAGCCCTCTCCAGCAAGAAATGCTCAGGCAGTCGCTGACCGATCAGCGCAAGCGGTTCAAGCGTTTTCCCATTGGTTTGGTGGTTATCCTTATAGCCAATTGTCTCTTACCCAGATGCCTGGCGTGCTGAGCCAAAGCTGGCCGTCACTTGTTTATCTCTCCACATTTTCGTTTCTTACGGCTGAAGAAAAATCGCAACTCAAGATGATTCCAGTACGGAGCGTTCTCACCGATGTCGTCGTGGCACATGAAACCGCGCACCAATGGTGGGGCGATTCTGTTACTTGGAACGATTACCATGATCAATGGATTATGGAGGGACTGGCTAACTACAGTGCTCTGACACTACTCGAATCCGAGAGCCCCGAAAAATTCCGCCTTGTAATGGAAAAATACAGAGATGATTTACTGGCGAAAAATCATTTAGGCAAGCAGGTAATCGATGCTGGGCCAATAACACTTGGAACGCGCCTTTCATCCTCACAATTTCCCGATGGCTACGAAGCTATCAGCTATGGCAGGGGTACCTGGCTGTTTCATATGTTGCGCTCCATGATGCGTGACAGTGAGGACAAAGCCGTCGCCCACTCTCACAGAGATAAAAAAGAAGAAGTTACAGAGGAGCCGTTCTATAAAGCATTGCGAAAACTTCGAGAGCGATATCAGGGAAGATCGATTACGGTTCACGAACTTTTTCAAGCTTTTGAAGAGCAATTACCGCGTTCGGTGTGGCATGACGGGCAGCAGTCACTCGATTGGTTTTATCAAAGCTGGATTAATGGAACAGCTATTCCAAATCTCCAATTATCCGGAGTCAAGTACATTCCGAAGAACGGTAAGATCGTTATAAGTGGGAATATCCTACAGAGATTTGCGCCCGATGATTTGGTGACTTGCGTTCCTGTGTATGCGCTTAGCGCAGGAAAGAGTGTTTATCTGGGGCGCGTGTTCGCTGATGGCCCCGAAACCCAATTTCATTTCACAGCTCCCGCAGGCGCACATAGGGTCATGCTTGATCCAAATCACACTCTGTTGACGCGAGATCGGTAGGAATTTAGCTCGAGTGCATATTCCAATTCAGGATTTATTCCCGACAATTCAGCTGTAATTTCCCGAAATAAGCCTCGTTAAGGTTGCAGCATGCTATTTCGCGGCTACTCTGCATGTCAAACTCTTGGTTTTAATCGAGAAAAGGAATCCTCCGCACGATGGAGTTATTTGGTCGGGTGAATGCATTGTCATTGCAGGAGCGGAAGTGCATCGACAACAGCACGAAAGCCAAATTGACTCTGATTCTCTGGCCATAACAACCGCAGCGGAAGAGAGCGAGACCATCTTGGTGGTGGAAGATGAAGACTTTGTGAGGGAAGTTACTTACGAAGTTCTTAGATCTTCAGGATATGTTGTTTTGAAAGCTAAGAATGCAACCCAGGCTAAAGAGCTATTGCGAAAATCTTCCGCCCCTAGCCTATTAATAACAGACATCGTTCTACCAGGCCAGAACGGCTGTGAACTCGCGCGGGATATATGCGCGGCCAATCCGAGTCTGGTAACGATCTTTATGTCTGGATATCCCAAAAATGTAGTGGCTGCGCCCTTGTCCCAGCAACGACACTCGTTCTATCTGCCAAAACCTTTTTCGGCGAGTTCTTTGCTAAAGATGGTTCGATCAATATTAGCTAAAGGACGCAAGCAATAATGCAGGATTCAGTGTGGTTGAGGCTGGCGGTGATAGTTAGTAGCGAGCATTATTTGTTCAGGAATTTGAAGAAGAGGTACGACTCTTTCCAGCACTCCATTTTCTGCACACGAGCGTGGCATGCCATATACAGTGCAGCTAGACTCATCCTGGCCCACCGTTAAACCGCCTTCACGGTTAATAGCCCGCATCCCTTCGAGTCCGTCAGCTCCCATACCTGTCATGATGATACCCATGCATAAGCCGCGGAATACATCCGCCGCCGAGAGCATCATTACGTCCACTGATGGCCGATGCAGGGTTCCTTCGGGAGAATGGGAGAGGCGAATTGCGACTTTCGAAGCTGTCTTACGCGCAAATGTCATGTGCTGACCGGCGGGAGCGATATAGACATGGCCAGGCTCAATGATTTCATCATGAATCGCTTCGCTGACCTTTACTTTGCATAGATTATCAAGTCGGCGCGCAAAAGGGCCGGTAAAACCTTTTGGCATATGTTGCACAATGAGAATGCCGACTCCCAAATCGGAAGGAAATAGCGGCAGGATTTCCTGCAAGGCTTTGGGTCCACCAGTAGACGTTCCAAGCGTTACCACGCTGGCTGGCGAATAATGTGCCGCTCGTGGATGTATTTTAGCGGGTTCGACGGGCGTTGTTAGTCGAGAAACACGCGTTGCCATGCGCCGCCGTCCACTCTCTGCAGCAGCTTTGACTTTCGAAATTAGGTCATCACGGATTTTAATGATGTCCAGCGAAACATAAGAATGCTGCTTTGGTAGACAGTCAAACGCGCCGAGACTCAGAGCCTCAAGCGTAGTTTCCGCCCCCTCCTGGGTCAAAGAACTCACCATAATGACAGGGCGCGGCGTATCCTTCATAATCCGCTTCAAAGTTTCGATGCCATTGAGCCCTGGCATTTCGACATCAAGCGTGACTACATCAGGGTTTAAAAACGCAATTTTCTCCAAAGCTTCCAATCCCGTTTGTGCTGTTCCGCTTACCTGAAGACCGGGATCAGACTGGATCATCCGTGTGAGCGCCGTTCGCATAAAGGCACTGTCGTCAGCGATGAGAACGCGAATCAATCCTTGATTGTCGTGGGGATTCATTGTGGAGTGCGGTACATGACTCCCACAAGCCGATGTACTTCCTCCATGTATGCTTCTAATTCAAACGTGAAGCGTGCCCAATCAAAGGTTTGCAAGGCGGGGCATTCTTGCAAAAGCAGGGCGAATCCCGGTTCTTCTACAAAATTAACCTGGCGCCGTTCGTCGTAGCCGTAACCAATCCCTCCCATACGGCAGAGCAAATCGCTAAGGGCAACGAGCGCCACCAAGTCCCGGTGACTGGGGGCATTCTGGGGATTGTGGTGGAAGGTAACTGAGGACAGAAGGTCGGGAGTGAGGTGCCACTTTTCAGCTACAGTTTTGCCAGTATCGGCGTGTGTAAGACCCAGTATCTTCTGTTCCGCTTCATGAAGCGGTATATGCTCAGCTTGAGCTAACCGCAAAGCTTCGTGGAATTCTTTAGGAATGATCCACAAGTGGGCCACAATCCCAATGTCGTGCAGCAACCCTCCAAGATAGGCTTTGGCTGGATCTGAAAAGCCTATTTTCCGTGCAAATTGGCGACATACCAGAGCACAGGCCAGAGAATGCTCCCAGAAAATAATTGGATCGATATCGGTCTTTCCTTTGGGAACGAGGGTTAATACGGAACAAGAAACAGCAATGTCCCGCATTCGCTGCATGCCGAGAGCGATGACTGCGCTGCGCACGCTGTCCACTGTTTGCCAGCGTCCGAACATGGGGGAGTTGGCCATGTGAAGACACTGGGCGGCGAGCGATTTGTCTTGCGAAATGAGTTCCACAACTTGCTGCACTTCCAGCTGGTCGAGCGGTTGCTCTAAATACTTAAGCAGCGGAGCAAGGACGACCGGTATGGTCGGCATATGCACTAGCCCGTCCAGCTTTTTGCGCAAGGTGTCTTTGGGATGGTTTTCCATATATCACCTCGCAACCGGTGCTTGCCGCTTTTCAGATTTAACGTATGCAGTTGCTGCGGGTAAATGCACTAGCCGGAAATCGTCGCTGACTCCATACAGAGATTCGGAATGACCTAAAAACAGATATCCGTGAGGAAGAAGGTTGTTATAAAAATGCTGAATTACCCGCCTCTTCGAGAGGACATCAAAATAAATCAGGACATTGCAACACAGAATTACATCAATACCTTTCATAAAAGCCATGCGCGCATTGTCGAGCATATTGACGCGGCTGATATTGACGCGGGCTTTTACATCTGGATTGACTTGCAATCCTTCCCCGCGGCTTAAAAAATATTTGGATTTAAAATACGGAGTAAGATTTCGCGTGCTGTATTCTCCGTACAGTCCCTGTTTGGCGTGAGCGACGGACCGTTCGTTCAAATCTGTTGCAATGATTTCAAATGTCCAGCCTTTGAGTTTTGCTGCCGTCTCTTCGAGCAGCATCATGCTTAAGGTGTAAGGTTCTTCGCCGGTCGAACAACCTGCGCTCCAGATTCTCAAATGCTTCAACGACAATTTAGCCCGAGCTTCGACTATTCGTGTAAGGACAATATTGCGAAGAGCCTCAAGCTGCGGCTGATTTCGAAAAAAACAGGTTTCGCCAATCGTAATTTCATTTAGCAAGCTGACCATTTCAGCCTGACGTATGGGTTTAATGGTTAAACATTCGTAATAATCATGAAGCGTACTCACTCCTAGCACCTGCATACGCTTCGAACAGCGATCCTCCAATGTTCGTAGCTTATTGTCGGGTTGAAAAATTCCTGCGACCTGGTAAATAACATCGCGAATTTGCACCAGATGAGGACTTGGTGGCGCGTCGGGCCGATCTAAACGCGCAGGCGCGGTGGCTGTACTCATCATTGCAAAACTTCCTTAGGTTGAGAAATAGAATGTTCGATGGAGGCGAGTAGTCCAGCTGGATCCAGTACAAGCCGAACCCGACCGTCGCCACTGATAGTAGCGCCGGCGATGCTGGAACAATTGTGAAGATACGTTCCCAAAGGTTTTATCACCGTCGATTCCTGCCCCACAAGATGATCCACTAGCAGCGCGACCCGTCTATCACCAATGGCGAGAATCACCACTTTTTGCCCCTCATCGTCCACATTACCGTTTATTTTCGTGGCGAACATTGCTCCCAAGCGCAGCAATGGCAGAGTCTGGCCCCGAAGCTGTAATACCTCGTTTCCTTCCATTTTGTGAATTTCATCGGCACGAATTTGCGAAGTTTCCAGCACAGAACGGAGAGGTAGTCCGTAGATTTCGTCAGACACTCCCACTAAAAGAACGGGCAGGATGGCGAGCGTAAGCGGGACTTTCAACGACACAGTCGTACCTTTCCCGAGCACGCTATCCAGTTCAATGGTTCCATTCATCCTCTTCAGATTGGAGCGCACCACGTCCATTCCAACGCCACGCCCAGAAAGATCGTTGACTACTTCAGCGGTGCTGAAGCCGGGCAGAAAAATAAAATCCAAAATCTCGCGTTTATTGAGGCCGCGTGCGCGCTCTGCTGTTACCAAACCTCTTTGAATTGCCTTGCGAACAATTCGTTCGGGATCAATCCCTGCACCGTCGTCGCCTACTGCGATAATGATCTGGTCGCCTTCCTGTCGGGCTTCAAGACGAATTGTTCCTTGCCTTGGCTTTCCGGAAGCCGCACGCACATCGGGCTTTTCAAGTCCATGGTCGAGTGAATTACGGACAAGGTGAACCAAGGGATCGCCAATGAGTTCCACCATGGTTTTGTCGACTTCCGTTTCCTGTCCACTCACTAACAGCTCTACTTCTTTCTCTACCGTGCGCGCGACGTCGCGCACCAGCCGGGGGAACTTACGGAATACGGCATCAATAGGAATCATGCGGGTCTTCAACCCAGCGGTTTGTAGCTCTTCCGTAATAAAGCTAAGCCGGGCCGCAGAGTTGCTCAGTGCCGAGTCGAGATCTTCCAGGGATAAGCGGCGGAAATTTAAGTCCCGCGACAAACGCATCAGACGATTTCTTTCAAGCACGAGTTCCCCAACAAGATTGATCAATTCATCGAGCTTGCGTACATCCACCCGCATGGTTTGAGCGCCTGCATTAGCGTCCGCGGCTTGCCTTTGACGCTGCGCGTCCCCACCCTCGACAACCGATTCAGTTGCTTTTATGGGCTCTCCGGAAGCGCTCTCTTCGGATGACGATTTCTCTTTGCTGGGAGCGTCGGAGGCCTCGGTTTGAATAATCAGCGGCGGTGGAGGAACATCGGGAGGATTCTTCGCTCTCCCGCCAGGATTTTGCGCTGCCTCCAATTCCGCAACCAAGTTGTCGATTGCATATGTTTTGAGCCCGCCCGCGCGTATATCGCTGAGCATGTGGCCGAGCTGATCACGCGTGCTGAGCAACGCATCCATCATGCGCTTGGTGAGAGTAATTTCTCCTTTGCGAAGGTCATTCAACACGTCTTCCGCACGATGGCCCAGCCGCACGATGGGTTCAAATCCCAGAAAACCCGAAGTGCCTTTTATAGTGTGGAGCGCGCGGAAAATACGGTTGAGCAGATCGGCGTCATTTGGAGTCGACTCCAGGGTGACCATATCCTGATCCATGCGTTGCAGCAGTTCCTCCGATTCCACCAGGAACTCCTGAATCATCGCCGGATCTTGTAAGAAGTCGTTTTCCACGTTGCGCGGTTCCTTTAATGTAAGTGCGTGGGTAATTTTTAAGCATGCGCTATGTTTGCGGCGCTCAGCTCTTCGGAGTCGCTCATCAGGCGATCTACATCGAGCAGGATAAGCAGCCGGTTATCGAGCTTGCC
>DASRFC010000050.1:0-65671 GCA_035651835.1 Terriglobales bacterium | reverse complement strand
AACTTCCAAAACCGATGAGAGCCGTTCGGCAAGGTCAGCCTTGCGGGGGAGTTCAAACGGCACACACTTATCAGCAAGGGTGCGTTTGGCTCGCACAATGCGCTGCGCGATAGTCGGTTCCGGAACGAGGAATGCGCGCGCGATCTCGTCTGTCGTCAGGCCACCCAGCAAACGAAGCGTGAGCGCCGCCCGCGCTTCGGTCGAAAGCACCGGATGGCAGGAGATGAATACCAGCCGCAGAAGATCGTCGCCAATATGATCATCAAGAGCCGCGTTGAGATCCGGTACTTCCATTTCTTTCACCTGGACATCGCGACCGAGCTCTTCGTGCTTGCGCTCCAGCCGCGTGTTGCGGCGGAAGTGATCGATGGCACGATGTTTCGCGGCAGCCATGAGCCATGCTCCCGGATTATCCGGAACACCCGACTTTGGCCATTGTTCAAGCGCAGCTACGAGAGCATCCTGTGCGAGGTCTTCGGCTATGCCGACATCGCGCACAATCCGCGTTAGTCCGGCGATGAGCCTTGGCGACTCGATTCTCCAGACCGCATCAATCGTGAGATGTATATCGGTAGCCATTACAGCTACCGATCACATCACGTCCAATCATTCAGCGCAAGTCGAGGCGCACGGTCGTTGCCGATCTCTCTCGCAGTGTCCTAAGGATTGCAAGGGAATTCATCTGGTCCATACATTTGGCGAATCTCAGTCTCGCCTTCCCATCCAGGCCAGTGCTGCTTGTGAAGCTCCATGAAGCGAACTGCGCCTTCGATCGCCTCTTGTTTTGAGTTCAGCTCAAACTGAGCGTAGCCGCCAACAACTTCCTTGGCCTCGGTGAAGGGACCATCGACCACAGTGACCTGTCCTCCCGAAAGCCGGACGCTCGCGCCTTGGGCAGTCGGCTTCAGCCCTCCGCTGCCGAGTATCTTGCCGGATTTAGCATCTTCTTCGGCAAGCTTCGCAATAGCGTCCATGAGCGATTTGGGAGGAGGGCCTTGGTTTTCGGAATGTTTGACTATCATCATGAATTTCATTGTTGGATCTCCTTAGTTAGTTTGTATTGAAAGCCTTTTGTAACGGTCTTGACCGGCAAAATCCCGGCTCTATCTATGCGTCGAACGAAGGGCAGCAAAATCGACACACATTATCAACTTTATTTCGAAAGTATGCAGGCTCCGGCAAGGCTGCGGGTTCTTCGCCGACGCCGCCTATGAACATAGTTCCGACAATGACCAGAAGCAGCGCCCAACAGGATATCAACATCCGCAGGAGCACCAGCCAACTCACATTGTGGTGAAGGCAATAGGAGCGAATAGCGTTCGAGAGCTCCAGAACAATATGAGGCAGCATCTCCAGGGTCTTTTCCGCGATATTGCCAAGCATTTGATTCACGTGAGCCGTAGCTCGATCAAGGTCGCCGCTCAGAATATGCAGGCCAATACCGATGAATGCCGGGCCCGCGATGGGTCGAAAACTCCCGGAAAAATTTTGCTGTCTTGTCATAACTTGCTCCCGTGCGGCTCTTAGTGAACCGCTTACTGATACGTCGAATAAGGAGCGGCCAGATCGACAGTGATAGGCGCTTTTTAGACAATAAATATTTGTGCATCCAGTTAAATGTATATACATCTATTATGACAATGAAACACTCTCTCCTGCCGGCATTACCGTGCATGTGTGCCAGCTTCCGCCGGACTTCACGGGCGTTGACGCAGTTCTATGAAGATGCACTGCGCCCGGTGGGATTGCGGAGTACGCAGTTCACCATTTTGCAAGCGCTCTCGTTGGCGGGAGAAGTTACCCAGCGCAGGCTTGGCGAAATACTCGCGATGGACAGTACGACCCTGACCCGAACCTTATCCATTATGCGAAGGGAGGGCTGGATTTCAGAACGCTGCGGTGAAGACCGGCGAGAGCGGCGGCTGCGCCTGGCCAAAGCAGGCGAAGCGCAATTCAAGCGCGCGTTGCCGGTCTGGGAGAAGGTTCAATCGCGCTTACGTCATCGGTTAGGGGAGCAAGCCTGGAAAAACCTTTTCGAAATAACCCATCAAGTTACAGACTTAGTTACAACTCAAGGAGACTCGCTATGAAGAATTACGGGAAAATAACGACGATACTTATCATTGCCTGGTTTGTGTTTGCGTTAACGGCGTCGGCTTTACACCTCTTCGAAAACAATGTGAATCGCGTGGGAGTTGCGGTTGGACTCGCGGCACTGGCGCCGGTTATCGCGTTCTCGCTGTGGTTTGCCAGTTCAACGAAATTCCGCCAGTTTGCCATGTCTTTGAATCCGCAAGTTCTGACACTTGTACAGTCCTGGAGAATTATCGGATTTACCTTCGTCTTGCTGGAAGCTCGTGGAGTTCTCCCAGCAATATTTGCGTGGCCTGCGGGATACGGCGACATGGCAGTTGGACTGACGGCGACGTTCGCGGCATGGAAGCTGGCCAATCCCAATCGCCGCAGTAGCTTTATTCGTTGGCAATTGCTTGGAATCGCAGATCTGATTACAGCGGTAAGTCTCGGCACAACCGCTGGCCTGATCAGCCCACATAGCACGTCAATGGGCGCCATGACGGTGCTGCCGCTAAGTTTAGTTCCGACGTTTTTTGTACCGTTGTTTTTGATTTTCCATGTGATTTGTATTGCGCAGGCGAGGAAGTGGAAAACTGCTCCCGGCGACGCTGACCTAAATATGAAGGCCGTGCCGCATCCCGCAGTTTAGCGACATTCAGAGACAGGTCCACAACGGCGCACATCCATATAGTGAATGCATGGCACTATTTCGATTGACGGACAGGTCATGCAGCGTGCTTGGAAGCGAGCCAATGCTCTTAGCAGATGAAATTCATGAGCGGCCGTGCAGTTCTTCGACAGCTTCGTGAATGAACACGCAACCTAGAATATAATCCGCGAATGCAAATACGGTGGAGCGCAATTGCGCTCGGCGCGCTGTTGCTCATATCGGCCTGCTCAATGGGAGGACAGGAAGTGCAATCTCCGCAACCTGAAAAGTCGAAGGCGCCTGTCAAAGTGGAGCAGCGCGGACGGATCCTTGGAATCGGCGGTGTCTTCTTCAAATCCGCGAATCGTGATCAAATGCGCGAATGGTATTCGAAGCATCTTGGACTTGCCGATAAAGGCCAAGGCGTGATGCTTCCCTGGCGCGAACACGATGACCCGCAAAAGGAACACGTTACAGTTTGGACTGTTTTTCCCAGTTCCAGTAAGTATTTCGATCCCAGTCCCGCACCGTTCATGATCAACTACATCGTGGGCGATATGGATGCTTTGCTCGACCGCTTAAAACAAGAGGGGGTAAAGATAGACCCCAAACGAATGGATGAATCCTACGGTCGCTTTGCCTGGATATATGATTCGGATGGGAACAAGATTGAGCTCTGGCAGCCGCTGCCAGCAAAGCCCTGAGGGTCTTCCGCTGCACTTACTGAATGAATTTCTATAGCTGCGGTTCCGTAGTCTGAGATGGCCGGATCGAATGGCCCCCACCCTTTTACTCCAAATTGGAAAACAATTAGGGTGGGGACTCCATGCTTACTTCTTGCCGCTTGTCTGTTTGCGTAGCCGTTCTTCACTTTCCTTCAACTCGGGAGTCAGATTCGCGCCGAAGTCTTCCGCTTCAAATACCTGGCGAATTTCGATTTCGGTCCCGCCGTCAAAAGGACTGCGCTTAAGCCATTCGACTGCTTCTTCCATCGACCTCACCTGCCATAGCCAGAAGCCGGCGATGAGCTCCTTAGTTTCGGTGAAAGGCCCATCGGTTACAGTCGTCTTTCCTCCCTGGAACTTCACACGTTTGCCTTTGGCGCTGGAATGCAATCCCTCGCCGGCCAGCATCACGCCCGCCTTTACCAGTTCTTCGTTGTACTTCCCCATCTTGGTTAGGATTTCAGTGCTCGGAAGAATGCCCGCTTCTGAGTCCTTGTTTGCTTTGACTATCACCATGCATCGCATCGCTTTATCTCCTTAAATAAATTCGAATTGGAACTGGGTTGCAGGACGTATTAATTAATCCGGCCCAAGCTCTCTACTCTAACGTCGAATGGGAGACTGCGAGATCGACACTTGCAGAAATTTTGGTAATTATTTTTTGCTTGCCGGAAGTCTTTGATTTTATTGAGGGATTAAATGGGGACGAACAGAGAGTTCATCCCCATATGCTTTAGATATCCAGGTTCTTAACATCCATGGCATTCTCTTCGATAAACTTGCGCCGCGACTCCACGTCTTCACCCATTAGGGTGCTGAAGATGGTTTCGCATTCCGCGATGTCTTCGAGTTTCACGGACAACAGCGTGCGCCGCTCAGGATCCATGGTAGTTTCCCAGAGCTGTTGCGACGTCATTTCGCCAAGACCTTTGTATCGCTGCACAATGTAATCTTTACGGCCTTCTCCGAGAACATAATCGAAGAGTTCGCGCGCAGTTTCTTTTTGAACGCTCTGGGGCTCAGAGAGTCTCTTCTTTGCGGCTGGAGCGGTTTTCTTTTGAGCTGCATTGCCGTCCTCGGAGTCAGCTTCAATCGAAGGTTCGCCGTCGTTCTCTGCGCTATTACTCGCGGGCGCACCCTTGCCCAATGTCTCCACGATAAACGGTGGTTCCATATAAGGTTCGATCTGCTTGAATTTCGAGAGCAGTTGCCTGTATTCGGCAGTGGACGCAAGTTCCCAATTAATCAGATGTTCGGCTCCCTGCGAGCTCACGAAACGCACCGCCCAGAGACTGTGTTCCTCGTCGAAGCAGCTTTCGACTGTCTGAAATTTGCGTTCTTTCTCCAACTTCTTAAGACTTTTTTCCAGCTTCTCGATTTTTTTCGGAGGGGCGGTTTTGTCTCCCTCAAAATCAGAGCGCTTGGAAAGATCGAGCTTGGGCAACAATTCCGTTACGGATTCGTCTCGCAGGCGTTTGCTGACCTTGTCGAAGAAGCCGATGTAATCATTGAGCACGGTGATAAATCTTGCGAGCGCCTGGCCTTCGAGCTTGGCTGCACCCTCGCCATAGCGGACCGTCAGTCCATCGGACGCCCGCTTCACCATCACCTTCACAAATTCGCGATCGTCTTTGATGTACTGCTGCGTCTTGCCCTTCTTGATTGAATACAGCGGCGGTTGCGCGATGTAGACGTTGTTACGCTTGATCAATTCCTGCATGTGGCGAAAGAAAAACGTGAGCAGCAAGGTACGGATGTGACTACCGTCCACGTCAGCGTCGGTCATCAAAATAATCTTGCCGTAACGAACTTTCGTCGGATCGAAATCTTCTTTCGAAATGCCGGTACCGAGCGCCGTGATCATGGCGCGAATTTCTTCATGCCCGAGCATTTTGTCATAGCGCGCTTTTTCGACGTTGAGAATTTTTCCTTTCAGCGGAAGAATCGCCTGGAAGCGCCGATCACGTCCTTGCTTCGCCGTACCGCCTGCCGATTCACCCTCGACCAGGAACAGTTCGCAGCGTTCTGGCTGCCGTTCAGAACAATCTGCTAGTTTGCCGGGAAGCCCACCGCCATCCAGCGCGCCTTTTCGGCGGGTTAAATCGCGTGCCTTTCTCGCAGCTTCACGTGCACGGGCCGCGTCGATGGCTTTGTTGATGATCTTTCGTCCAACAGTGGGGTTCTGCTCGAGATACGCGCCCAAACGTTCGTTGACGAAGGCCTGCACTATCCCCGCGATATCGGAATTAAGTTTGCCTTTGGTCTGTCCTTCAAATTGCGGCTGCGGCAGCTTTACACTGATGACCGCGACCAATCCTTCGCGTACGTCATCCCCAGTGAGATTTTCTTTGACATCTTTGAACAGTCCCATCTGCTGTCCGGCATAGTTGATGGTTCGGGTCAGCGATGTGCGGAAGCCGGAAAGATGGGTTCCGCCATCCACCGTGTTGATGTTGTTCGCAAAACTGAATACTGTTTCGGAGTAGGCGTCATTGTATTGCAAACCAATTTCCATGGCGATGCCATCGCGCTCGGCTTCCATGTAAATCGGCTTGTCATGGAGAACTTGTTTGCCGCGATTGAGGTGCTTAATAAACTCCGCAATGCCGCCGTTATATTTGAAATCGGCAGACTTCGGATCTCCCGTCTTAGGGTCGGTTGTGCGCTCGTCAGTGAGCGTAATCAGCAGGCCTTTGTTGAGGAAAGCCAGTTCCCGCAAGCGTTGGGAGAGCGTGTCGAAGTTATATTCAGTCGCGGTAAAGATGCTTCGATCCGGCAGAAAGTGAACCTTGGTCCCGCGCTTTTTGGTTGCGCCGGCTTTTTTCAGTTTGCTGGTGGGATCGCCCTTGGAGTAGGTCTGCTCGAAGGTAAAACCATCGCGCCAGATTTCGAGATCAAGTTCTTCGCTGAGCGCGTTTACGCAAGAAACGCCGACGCCATGCAATCCGCCGGAAACTTTATATGTGGAAGAGTCGAATTTCCCGCCCGCGTGCAGAGTCGTCATTACGACCTGGGCGGCGGGAATTTTTTCACCATCGATATCCATTGCATCGACAGGAATTCCGCGGCCGTTATCGACTACCGTGATCGAGTTGTCGATGTGGATTGTGACTTCAATTTTGTCTGCGTGGCCAGCGAGCGCTTCGTCGACGGAATTGTCCACGACTTCATAGACCAGATGATGAAGTCCCATGTCGCCGGTTGAGCCGATGTACATGGCGGGACGTTTGCGGACAGCTTCCATTCCGCCCAGCACTTTGATCGAATCGGCGGTGTAATCTCCGTTCGCTGTGGCTGGTTTTACGTTCTTTGCTTTGGTGTCGCTTTTACTTTCGTTCTTAACGTCAACGACTTCGGCGGTGATTTCTTTCGTAGCCATTCAACTCCGTGGAGGGTGCCTGATTTGTGCCTTGGGCCGACCATGTTTTGCTGCCCGTAAAACCGTTCAAATGACTGAAATTACTGGCACTTATGTCGGCGGAAGTTACTCTGAATTATACCATATCTGGAGCTGTTTTTCGGCTCCGGAATTCAGTCTGTAAACGGTGTATTTACAATGCTTTCAACGCACAATTTGCCAGAGTTGAAGAGGTTGAAGCATTGGGCACCCCGGCGCATCTAACCGGACTGACCCTGATAACATAAGAAACGGAGAATAGCGTAACGATGAGTGTTCCGATTTCGCAGATGTGGACCGTGGCGACGTATGTCATCGGGCAGAAGCTCGCCGGACGCAAGCAGTATCCGCTGGTGCTCATGCTCGAACCGCTGTTCCGCTGCAATCTTGCATGCGCCGGTTGCGGAAAAATTCAATATCCGGCTCATATCCTCAAAAAAAATCTCAGCCCTGAGGAATGTTTCAAAGCGGTCGATGAGTGCGGCGCTCCGATGGTCTCGATTCCAGGGGGCGAGCCACTCATGCATCCCGAGATCGACAAAATTGTCGAAGGGCTGATAGCGCGCAAAAAGTATATCTATCTCTGTACGAATGCCTTGTTGCTGAAGGAAAAGATTCATCTCTTCAAGCCGAGCAAGTACCTGACCTTCAGCGTGCATCTCGATGGACAAAAAGAACACCACGATTTTTCCGTATGCCGCGAGGGCGGGTACGAGATCGCCGCTGATGGCATTCGCGAGGCGTTGAACCGCGGCTTCCGTGTCACGACGAATACGACATTGTTCGACGGGACGGATCCCAAGAGCGTACGCGCTTTCTTCGATGAAATGATGGATCTCGGTATTGAAGGCATGATGCTTTCGCCAGGCTATTCATACGAGAAGGCACCGGATCAACAACATTTTCTGGGACGCGCTCGTACACGGCGGTTGTTTCGCGCGATTCTTTCGAACCGGGAGAAGAATTGGAAATTCAATCTTTCTCCACTGTTTCTCGAATTCCTGATGGGCAAACGTACTTATCCTTGCACCCCGTGGGGAATGCCGACTTACAACATCTTCGGGTGGCAAAAGCCCTGTTATTTGTTGCAAGATGGTTATGCCGATACTTTCCAGGAACTGCTGGCCGAAACCGATTGGGCGAACTATGGCACTGAGTCTGGCAATCCCAAGTGCGCGAATTGCATGGTGCACAGCGGCTATGAAGCGTCGGCCGTCAACGCTACTTTCAGTTCGTTAGGCGGATTTTTTGCCACCGTGAAAGCTACGTTGTTCTCGCGTTACCCGGATGAAGGGGCTTATCGGTTGTTGGATGAAGAAGGTACAGGAGCGAGTCATCCGCTGGTACAGATCGAAACCTCGAGCGAAACGCTGGAGGAGAGCCGCGCATGACCGATAATCTTGCAGCGGATGCTTTGGAAGTAGCGCCGGGACGGGAAAAAGAAAAGCTTGAAGGCTGGATTCCGGCACTCGCGACGGATGAAGAAATTCGCAACGCTTTGGAGAAGGCCTTCGATTATCGCGGCGACGTGACCATCACACAAAAAGATGGATCGAAAGTCGAAGGATATTTATTCGACCGGCGAAGCGGGGTGAGTTTGGCCGAGTCGCGCGTACGTCTGATTCCGAAAGATTCTAACCAGAAAATTGCGATTCCTTACTCCGAAATTGCCGCGCTGGCGTTTAGCGGCCGCGATACGGCGGCGGGAAAAAGCTTCGAAGCCTGGGTGAAAAAGTATCAGGAAAAGAAAGCCGCCGGCGAAAAGAATATTGCCTTGCAGCCGGAAGCGCTGGAGTAACTAATTAACTGTCATGCTGAGCGAAGGCGCGGCTTTCGTTACGAAAGGCAGTGCAAGTCGAAGCCATTTTCTATCCACACAAAATCGCCAAGTGTAGGGATTCCTCGTAAAGTGCGCTCGGAATGACAGTGTTGTTGGTAATATTTTAAAGCCGTAATTAATGCGCTGACTTCTTTACTCCAAAGCTCAAGCCTTCAATCAGTTCCGTCACCTCATCTTCGTTCCCGCCAATAAACGTGAATGAGATTACGTAGCCTTTCGCAACCATCACTAGCGAACTCTGTTGCATCGGCAATCCACTTTCTTTTTTTACGTAGTCCGCTCGGATGATAGGCTTGGCATCCACCGGAAACTCGTACGGCTGGTTTAAAACCTTAAAGCCTTTGCTCGTGGTTAGTTCGGTCAATGGCCCGAAGTAGTCCGCTGGGCTCTTCAATCCGGGATACGAAGAAACACTCTCTGCCGCAATCACAACCGCAGAATCCACGGTATTGCCCGGCGCGCCCGGAGGCCGCTCGAAGACGGACAGCAGCACTTGGGACTTACCAGCTTCATTGTCTTGGGTGGCGTCTTGCTGCATGTCCTGCGTACGATCAACCCATCCATAGGGAACCTTGTAGGTGAAGCCAAGCGCGGGATTGCGGTAGACGTTAGCGTCGAAAGTTCCGGGATCGAGAGTGGAGGCTTTCTGGTGAGAGGTTGCGCGAGAAGATGAAGAAGCATTCTGGGCGTGGAGCATGCCAACAGTCGAGTAGATGCTTATGGCAAAAATTGCCGCAAATAAACGAAACATCCATTCATCTTACAAGAGCGTGCTTTGAATTTCAGGCTGCCTGGCCTAAGGCGAGCGGCTGTGCACAATGTGCGCATCGCCGTGCATCGAGTGGGATCTCGCTCAAGCATTCCGGGCATTTCTTGGTTGTAGGATCGGCTGGCGCAGGAGCTTTTCTCATTCGCGACACCAAGGCATTAATCGGCGTGACTACGAAGAAATAGACCGCTGCTGCAATCAGGAAAAACGAAATTGCGGCATTGATGAAGTCACCGACAGGAAAATTGCTGCCGTGAATGGTGAAGCTAATGGCGGAGAAGTCGGGCTTGCCCACCAGCGCGGCTATAAGAGGAGTGAGAAGATCTTTAGTGAAGGCAGTAACCACGCCTCCGAAAGCAGCCCCGATAACGACGCCTACGGCAAGGTCAACCACATTGCCGCGAAGGATAAATTGCTTAAATCCGCTGAGCATAGTGCGCTCCTAGATATTTGGCGCAACTTTACGCGGAAACCAGCTACCAGGTCAAGAAAGAATGTGGGCGAGCAGCCTTAGAAATTCTCAGATCCGCATCGGCATGACAATATAGCGGTACTTGTAATCTTCACTTTCGGCTGGCCTTAGCTGGCCTGCCGACTGTGCATCTTTCAACTCCAGCTTTACTTCGCCCGCTCCGGCGGCTTTCAGGAACTCAAGCACGTACTGTGCGTTGAAACCGATCGTCAGCGCCTCGCCGTTGTAGTCGATTTCGATCGAATCTTCCGATTCGCCTGTTTCAGTGGAGGAAGCCGACAGCTTCAACTCGCCCTTATCGAGCTTGAGCCGTACTGCCCGGGAACGCTCGTCGGCGAATTGAGCCACGCGGGAAATGGCCGCGCCGAAATCTCCTCCATGTAGCAGGATGCTTTTGCTGTTGTCCTTGGGAAGCACAGCTTCGTAGTTCGGGAATTGCCCCGTAAGCTGGCGGGAAGTCAGAAGGCGCGAGCCTATGCGGAAAAATAGAGTCGATTCATCTTTGGCGAATTCAATAGTCTCGGCATCGGTTGAGTCGAGCAACGATTTTAATTCGTCCATAGCCTTCTTCGGGACCAGCGTTTTTAGCTCTCCCGAGACACCATCAAATTTTTCGCCTGCACGTTCGATGTGCGCGAGCCGATGGCCATCGGTGGCAACCATGGTGATCGATTCTGGCTTGAGCACCATCAGAGCGCCGTTCAGCGTATAACGCGATTCTTCACTCGCAATAGCAAATCCGGTCTTGGCAATCATGGAACGTAAAACCTGAGCGGGAATGTTTACTACGCTCGCGGTCGGGAACACGGGCAGGCTTGGAAAGTTCGACTTTGCCATCCCTACCATCTTTGTGTTGGAACGACCGCAGCGGATGCTAACCCAGTGATTCTCAAGCAACTTGATTGTGATGTCCGCATCTGGCAGCAACTTCACATAGTCATGCAGTTTGCGGGCGGGAATCGTGCAAGAACCTTCTTTTTTGACCTTTGCGTTGCAGGATGTGCGCAGGCTTAGGTCAAGATCAGTGGCAGTTAATGATAATTTGTCGCCAGCAGCTTCAAACAAATAGTTCGATAGGATGGGAATTGTGGTCTTGCGCTCGACCACACCCTGAGTCGCCGTGAGCTCGCGTAAAAGTTCGCCCTTGCTGACCGTAATCTCCATCGTAGTGGTTCCCGTCGCTGAGGCTATTGTTTCAACCGGCATACCTGATCCCCCGTGGCGCGGTGCTAATAGTACTTATCTTTATATCAAAAGAAAAACTAATTTAGGCGCTCAATTGCTCAGTCATTTTGTTGATCAGCCGGTTCAGGTCTTTGTCTGTCTTGCGTACCCCGTCAATTTTTTCGACCGAGTGTAGAACGGTAGTATGGTGCTTGCCGCCAAACTGGCGTCCGATTTCGGGGAGAGACGCTTCCGTTAGATGCTTTGCCAGGTACATGGCAATTTGCCGTGGATAAACAATGGCGCGCGAGTTGTTCTTGGCTTTGATCTCAACCAGTCTTAATCCAAACTGCTCGGCGACAGCCTTTTGGATCGATTCGATCGTCACTTTGCGCGCTTGTGAGTCAATGAAGTTCTTTAAGACCTGTTGCGCATAGGGCAACGTGATTTCCGCGCCAATGAGAGAAGAATGCGCTACCAGCCGAATCAGCGCTCCTTCGAGCTCGCGGACATTCGATCGAATGTTCGAAGCGATATAAAGAGCAACGTCAGTGGGAAGAGTTACTTTCTCCTGGTCGGATTTTTTTTGCAGGATTGCTACTTTTGTTTCCAGATCTGGTGGCGCGATGTCCGCAATCAGGCCCCACTCGAAACGGCTGCGCAGCCGGTCTTCAATCTCGGCCAGTTCCTTGGGCGGGCGGTCACTGGCTATCACAATTTGCTTATTCGAATCGTGCAGGGCGTTGAAGGTGTGGAAGAACTCTTCCTGGGTACGCTCTTTTTGCGCGATGAACTGAATATCGTCGATCAGAAGCACATCCACCGTCCGGAACTTATCCCGGAAGCTGGTCATTTTGTCATAGCGCAACGAATTGATCATTTCGTTGGTGAATTTGTCGGTAGAGACATAGCAAATAGCCGATTGTGGCTGTCGTCGTTTGATCTCATGTCCGATGGCCTGCATCAGATGGGTCTTGCCCATGCCGACACCGCCGTAAAGGAATAGCGGGTTGTATGCTTTGGAAGGACGTTCGGCGACTGCCTGGCAGGCAGCATGCGCGAACTGGTTCCCGCTGCCAATCACAAATGCGTCAAATGTATAGCGGGGATTCAACTGCGCGGCACTATCCCAGTCAAAGCGTGCTTGTGCTGGCGAGGCTACCGGTGTTGGGTGCAGCTTAAGTCCACCGTCGTGACGTACCGGCGTCGCCGCGGGATCGTCTTCCGGCGTTACAAATTGCACGTCCTGGTATTCGAGGCCGAGATTGTCCAGGGCTTCTTGAATTACATCGGCGTACTTGTCTCCTACGTGGCGGAACTCAGCAGTTGGCACGCGCACGAACAAGACTTTTCCGGTCGCGTGGCTGTAGCGAGTTGGTTTGAGCCATGTGTCGTAAGAGGTTCGATTGATCTTCTTTTCGAGGGCATCTAAAACGCGCACCCACGGATTTGGCGAAAGACTGGGAGTTGGAACTGACATAATAAAATTCTTCAAATAGGGCTGCCTCGACGGATTGTCGCCGGGTAATAAAAAAACCTGCAGAATTTAGAAATCTACTTAGTGTCCAGCTTCAATCGCGCCCGCGCGCGAGTTATGCTGGGCGTGGATAAAATCAGTAAGCTTGACAGTCCGGCATACTAGCACAAAAAAAATGGTTTGGTGGAAATCTTGCGACGGAGATTTTTTCATCGCAGAGATGATTCAAGACTCCTTGGAAAACTCTGTCAAGTGGCGAAATTATAACTGCCGCGTGAATTGTGCAATGTGAGTTCCGATTCGATCCTCGATCAATGGCGCTCAACTCAAAACTTCAAACTCGTACTTCAATATCTGACGAAGTTAGGTTTGCTGCCCTGGGCCTTCGTCATTTATACTTCTAATTTGCCTCACGGCCCACATTTTGCCTAAGGCCAAATACTAAAATTTTATTGGTTGAAACCAGGAGCAGCATTTTTCCATGCCCAAGCGCACATTCCAACCCAACCGTCGTCACCGCTCAAAGACGCACGGCTTTCGTACGCGTATGAAGACTAAGAGCGGCCAAGCGGTGATCTCGCGCCGGCGGGCCAAGGGGCGCAAACGAGTAGCAGTGAAGCCCGGCTTTCGCGAGTAAACTTTCCGGCGTTTAGGAATGAACGAGATATCGCAATCTGAGTTAAATCGTGAATTGTGAACGCCATCGTTCCGATGGAAGTATTGATCCGTCGAGCACCGGCCGTAAAACCAGGTTTCCACGCAGTGCTCATCTTCTCCGGCATATTGATTTTGAGCGGGTTTACAAGCAGGGGCGGCGGCACTTTGCCACGCATATGACAATATTTTATCTGGCGCGCGCGGAGCGGGGAAAAAGCTCCGATGGACTTCGAGTGGGATTCACAGTAAGTCGCGCACTGGGCGGCGCCGTAGACCGCAACCGGATGAAGAGACGCTTGCGCGAAGCAGTGCGCGCCAAGTTTCCAAATGCGAGCCTCGCGGTCGATGTCGTGATTAATCCGAAGAAGTCACTTCGGACCGCAGATTTTTCCGATTTGCTGAAAGAAGTTGAGCGCGCTTTTGCAGTAATTGAGAAGCAGACAGGTAATTTCAGAAATGATCCGCAGCCAGCCTCATAAAATTTGGACGATGGAGCGAATTGCAAAAAACATAACTCTGCATGCGCTTCGTGCATATAAGCGGGCGATTTCTCCTATGTTGATGCCCGCGTGCCGATATGTGCCGACATGCTCTGAGTACGCCATGGAAGCGGTCGAGCTTCACGGCGTACTTTGTGGAAGTTTCAAGGCTTTCTGGCGAGTGCTTCGGTGCCACCCATTTTCCAAGGGCGGGTATGATCCGGTAGTCGCTGTGAAATGTCCAAATCAAGTCGGCAATGTTCATGAGCCTAACTTTGTGGTTACCGAGCTAAGATAAATTGCCTGAATATCAAAACCCTAACCAAGATCCCGGGATGGAGCGACGACTGCTTATTGTCTTCGCGCTTACTTTCCTGGTAATTATTGCTTTTCAGCCACTTCTCAAGAAGTATTTTCCGCAGACTGCGACGCCTCCAGCCCAGACTCAGCAAGTTCAAAATCAGAACCAGGCACAAAGTTCGAATCAGCCCATTGCGACGAGCAATATCGCGGCGGCGCAAACTCGATCCGGCGTTCCGGCCTCGGGCACGAGCAAACAAGCCAACGCGGAATCAGAGACAATCGTTGAGAATGATTTCTATCGCATTACATTTACCAACCGCGGCGCCCAAGTCAAATCGTGGATCTTAAAGAAGTTCGACGATGACAAAGGCCAGCCTCTTGACTTGGTGAATCATCCTGCAACGGAAAAATACGGATATCCTCTGTCGCTCTTTACGTACGATGAAACCCTGCGGAACAAACTGAATTCGCTCCTGTACGCCAATTCCACGCCAGGTACGCTGAAGGCGTTGCCTGGTGATCTCACATTTGAATATTCCGATCAGGACATCACGGTCCGCAAGTCCTTCCACTTCGACCAGACCTATGTTATCCAGGTTGTCACGTCAGTTGTCTCCAAGGGCAGCCAAGTGGAAGCACTACCGATGTGGCCCGCGGGTTTTGGCGATCAGATCAGTTCCGCGTTTTACGCCTCTGGAAAAATTGAATATCAATACAACGACAACATCGAGCGACTGGCGATTAAGAAAATTACTGGAGGCGCCACGCTTCAAGGTCCATTTCATTGGATTGGCTTAACCGATCAATATTTCGCCGCCGTATTCATTCCTCAAGATCCGCAGAATGCCGTCGCTGTCACCCTGCACAATGCAATCGAGATCCCTAAAGACCCGCAGAAGCCAAACTCGCAAGACACGGTGAAGGCCGACGTGCTGGGGGTCGCAGTTGGCAACCCAAAGGGTCCAAGCGAAGAGCGCATGTACGTGGGACCGAAATCGCTCCAGGTTGTTGAGTCTGTTCCCGTGCCGGGCATCAGAAATGCGGATCCGGATCTTCGTTCTCTGGTGAATTTCGGATTTTTCCACATCATCGCTCGTCCATTGTTCGTCTGGCTCAAGTGGACTTATGATCACGTTGTTCACAACTGGGGCTGGGCTATTGCCATTCAGACTTTGATTATCAATATAGCGCTTCTGCCACTTCGCATATCCAGCATGAAATCCGCGCTAAAGATGCAGAAGGTCCAGCCGCAGATGAATTCGATTAAGGACAAATACAAGAAATACACAATGCGCGATCCGCGGAAAGCCGAGATGAATCAGGAAATCGCGGCGCTCATGAAACGGGAGGGCGTGAGCCCAGCGGGAGGGTGTTTGCCGCTATTGATTCAGATGCCGTTTCTGTTCGCGTATTATGGCATGCTGGGTGCGGCCCTTGATCTCCGCCATGCTCGCTGGCTTTGGATCGGTGATCTGTCGTCTCGTGATCCCTATTTCATACTGCCCATCGCAGTTATCATAACGATGCTGTTCACGCAGAGAATGACGCCGCAGGCCGGTATGGATCCGCAACAGCAGAAGATGATGAATCTAATGATGCCGGTAATGATGGGCTTCATGAGTTTCAACCTGGCAGCGGGCTTATGTCTTTACTGGTCGGAAGGCAGTTTGATCGGAATCGTGCAGCAGTATGTGATGAATAAAACAAAACTGGGCCGCGAAATGCGTGAGATGGCTCTGAAGAGGGCCCGTAAAAAAGAGAAGTAGCTATCGGCCTTCAGCTCTCAGCTCAGGTATCGTGAGAGCTGCCGGAACCGGACGAGCCTAGCAACTTAGGAGCAAGAAGCGAATGGCAATCCCCGACAAAATCGTTGCCGCAAATAAAATTAACGAATTCCTCCGCAGCGTGATTGCGCTCGGTGGCTTTCGCTTGAAGTACCGCATCACCGTGGATCCTCCACTTCCGGAGGAACGCGACTGGGAACGTCCGGAAATTCTGGTGGAACTTGTTGGTCCTGATTCAACGCTGATACTTGAGCGCGGCGGAGAGCTCTTGCGGTCATTGGAACTGCTGGCGATTGAGATGCTTCGCCTGCCCGGAAATGAGCATGAGAAGGTTCGCTTCGACTGCATGAACAGCCGGGCTATGCGCTTGGAAGAGTTGCGCTTGTCGGCGAACGTCGCTGCCGAGAAGGTGAGAAAGAGCGGGACGCCCTACGAATTTGCGCCTATGTCCTCCCGCGAGCGAAGAATCGTTCATCTTGCGCTTCGCGATTTCGAAGATCTCCACACGGAGAGCCAGGGCGAGGGTGGCCGCCGTTGTCTGGTGGTTTATCCCAAGAATTACAAATCTGCAAGCAGGCCAGTGCCGCGTAGGTAATTAGCCGAATAAATTTGTTCATTTGCGCTTTCTCTCTGCGGGAATTCTTGCAAACTGTTTCGCTACAATCTCCAAGTGGACCTGGACGACACTATTGTCGCGATCGCTACTCCCGTGGGCCGAGGGGGAATCGGCGTAGTTCGCCTGGCTGGGCGGGAAGCACGTGCAATTGCAGAGCCCATGCTCCGGTTGAAACACGAACTTGAACCGGGAAGAGCCGTATTCGGGGAATTGGTCGAACCGGAAATTTCTTCAGAAACAAATCATGAGATAGCCGCCCTTGGCCGTCCATCTGAATCACTCTCTCGCATCGATGAAGTCGTGGTCACCTACTTTGTCAAACCCCACTCCTACACCACAGACGACATCATCGAAATCTCGGCTCACGGATCTCCAGTAGTCCTTAGGCATATTGTTGAGCTAACGCTCGCTCGTGGAGCACGTTTGGCTGAACCGGGCGAATTCACCATGAGGGCTTTTCTCAACGGACGCATCGACCTGACCCAAGCAGAAGCTGTCCGCGATCTGATCGATTCACAGACCTTGTATCAAGCCAAAATTGCAGCCCAGCAGCTCGAAGGCGCGCTCTCGCGCCGCCTGCAACCGACCAAACAAGAGCTGGTGGGACTGATCGCAACGCTTGAAGCTGGAATAGATTTTGCTGAGGACGATATTTCGGTCCTTGCAGCCAGCGAGATTCTGAACCGAATTTCCGAAATACAAACGCCTCTTGAAGGGCTTGCAGAAACGTTTGTTTATGGGAAACTCGTTCATGAAGGTCTGACATTGGCAATTGTCGGCCGTCCCAATGTTGGCAAATCCAGCCTCTTCAATCGTCTCGTCGAACGCGAGCGCGCCATTGTTACTGCCACTCCCGGAACTACTCGCGACTTGGTGACCGAAACCGTCGCAATCGGCGGGATTCCAGTCAAATTGGTCGACACTGCCGGAATCCGCCGCGCAATCGATGAAGCGGAAAGTATCGGCATCCAGAAATCGATGGAAGCGCTGGCCGATGCCGATCTTGTTTTGATTGTGATTGATGCTTCGCGGGAGATCGCTGCGGAAGATCGCGAGTTGTTCAGGCAGGTTGCAGGACGCCCATCGATTCTAGTGAAGAACAAGTGTGATCTCGCAACGACAAACTCGCAATCTGCACTCCGGAGCAAAGAAGAGCCAGCTGGCAGAGGAAATCCAGCAGGAGCTAGCGTGCGAACCTCTGCCACCACAGGCGAGGGCATCCCGGAATTGCGCGATGAAATTTTACGTTGCGCGGGTGCGGAATCAGGAATACAAGCCGAGAGCGGCTTCCTCACTAATGTCCGCCATCAATCGCGGGTCCGCGAATCGATCACTGCATTGCGGGCTGCTCAACTCGCGGTGAAGAATAAAATTCCGCACGAGATGATTCTGCTGGATCTCTACTCCGCCTTGCGTGCATTAGACGAGATCACGGGCGCAACTACTAACGACGATATTCTGAATCTCATCTTTAGCACCTTTTGTATCGGGAAGTAGATTGTTAATAGCGCATTAAAAATGCGCGCCGAGTTCGTCACGATAGCTGACATTGCGGCAATTCCTGTAGCGCAGCTAGGGCTATTTCTAAAGCTGCCCATACGTTTTGGCGAGCATCAAATCATTCATTGATTCCGGACTTTTTATGATCATTTCTGGAGATGATGATGAGTTCAGTTGTTCGAAACGGAGTTTCCTTCCCAGAGCGGAGCACGCAACTGAATCTACCCTCTATCGACAAGTACAAACTCGCTACGCCAGCAAAGGATCCTCTCGGTAAAAGATGGTTTTTGCAGATTGCACAACGGATTAAGGAAAACGAGACACTATTCCGTCTGTTTGTGTGCACGTTTCGTGTACTACAAAGGGTGGGCCTAAACGTAAGTCCCAATCACTTCTACTGGCCCATCCCGGATTTGAATGAACTTGAAGGAAGGGAATGGCCTATTTACCTTGGGCCGGGATGCGATCTCAGATTAGATAAACAATTAGGGTTCATTCAACACGTCGTGAGCGAGTATGTAGGCGAATGTGATTTTGGCGAGGAACCAGGGTCCAATAGTGATTATCATTTCAATAATGGTTTTTTTGAAACCATAGACGCTGAAGTCGCACACAGCATGTTGCGACACTACAAGCCTGCTCGCGTCATTGAAATTGGCTCGGGATACAGCACCCGTGTACTCGCGAGAGCAATGCAGATAAATCGTGAATTCGACGGCGTGGAAGGCGAGTTGCTCACCATCGATCCTCATCCAGAACGTCTGCCCCTTGCTGGCATGGAAAAGTTTGTAACGTGTCTTCAACAGCGTGTACAAGATGTAGATCTGGATGTATTCAGAAGTTTAAGAAGTGGGGACGTGCTTTTCATCGACTCAAGCCATGTAGTAGGCGTCGGCAGTGACGTAGTTCGCGAATACCTGGAAATTCTTCCTGCGCTTCATCCAGGTGTGGTCATTCATATTCATGACATATTTTTGCCTTCTGACTATCCAAGAAGGGCCGTGCTGCATAACTTGTGCTTTTGGTCCGAACAATATTTGCTGCAAGCTTTTCTCAGTTTCAATTCCAGCTTTCAAGTGCTATGGGCCTCAAGTGCAATGCAGTTTTTCCACGCAAATTTCCTGGAACGTTATTTCCCGCGCTGGAAGCACAGCTATCGGTCGATGCCTCATTCCAAACGGCGCTTCATCCCCAGCATTGATCATGAAAGAGTTTGGCCATCCAGCTTTTGGATCCGACGTTGCGGAGCCTAGTGGTGGTGAGCCTTATTTAGACAGTACGCCCAGCGCTTCCCGGAACATCGCGTCGAAGGGCTGGCTTTTATTGATAATCAACAATGACCTTTCGGCAGCAGCTCGCTGATATCCAAGATTTATCAAGGCAGAGAGTACGTCCTCTTCTACTGCGCTGAGGGAAGGAATCGCGCTAATCGTTAATGAGTCCTGCGTAGGGAGCTTGTCTCGCAGCTCTAAGACCATTCGCTCGGCGGTCTTTTTGCCGATCCCAGGAATTTTTGTTAATCGTGCGATGTCATTACCACGAATCGCACCGATCATTGACTCAGCCGCCATGCCACTCAGAATCGTGATCGCGAGCTTGGGGCCGATACCGTTGACGCTGATTAACTTTTCAAACAGCTTTTTTTCGGACGGCTGTAGAAAACCGTAGAGCGCAATTTGATCTTCCCTTACGTGAGTATGAATATTGAGGGCCACTTCAGTACCGACACTCGGAAGATCGGAGTAGGTAGGCACGGTGATAGTCACGTCGTATCCAACGCCAGCGGCTTCAACAATAGCCTGGTTCGGTTGTTTGGAGAGGAGCTTTCCGCGTAGATGAGCGATCATGCTGGGGATATTGTAGCCGCTCTGCATTCGTGTAGGGGCGGACATTCCCTTCGACGTTGCTCAGGGCAAGCTCTGTCCGCCGCTCTTAATTTCGAAAGAATCTTATAAGGAGTGCTTTAGTATTCTCCATAGCGCCCTTTGACTGAATCGATTAGCTTTTGCGAATCATAGCCAACCCCATCTTTAAAGACGATCTCCACATTTTCGACATCTGTAATGTGCGTCGCCGGATCGCCTTTTATCACTACCAAATCTGCATTCTTGCCCACAGCTATTGATCCGATCTGGTCCTGTTTCCCCATGTAGGTTGCGCCATTCAACGTCGCTATCCTGATAGCTTCGACTGGAGAAAACCCTGCCTCGACCAATAGTTCAATTTCGCGTTGGTCGCCAAATCCTGGAACTACGCCGCCATCGCCTGTTGGGTCGGGTCCAGCCAGCAGCAATCCTCCCGCTGCCACGAAGGCGTGTTCCAGTTCCATGTCGCGCTTCAACAATGCCGCCCAATCGGTTTTCATTGGCTTGGCAGTTGCAGGCCGCTCGCGCCTATACAAATAAGCCTCGCGCGCTTCGGGAGTCAGTACGTCGAGCATCTGCTGTCGCAACGGAGCGAGTCTCGGGAAACTCCCGCTCTCAAAGACCGGCAGCGTTGAGGTGATCGCTACATGATGCTTCACCAGCGTGTCGATCAGATCTTTCGCCTCCTGACTATTCGCTGGCATATGTTCCAGCGTGTAAGCTCCTTGGCTTTCGCTACACGCATCCGGTTTCTTGTCCGGATCAAGCTGCGTGTTCACAAAAAAACCGTGTTCGAGGTTGTCGATGCCAAGGTCAATGGCTTCTTTATAGGTCACCGAACACAAATGTCCAGTCACCTTGATGCCACGTTTGTGGGCTTCTTCAATCGCAGCCTTTAATTCAGCTCGCGTAATGTTCATATAGGCTTTGAAGGACGTTACCCCCTGATCCGCCCAATAGTTCACCATTCGCCGTGTGTCTTCCACACCAGTAAGCTGATGTAGTTGAACTGCAAAACTACCCGCTCCTTCGAGATAGGGGCCGGTCACATCGATATGCGGACCAGGCAGCTTGCCTGCATCGATATCGCGTCTAAGATTCAGGTCAGCATAAGTCTCGACGCTTCCTGTGGTGCGCATCGTAGTAACGCCGCCTGCCAGATAAAGACGCGGGGCGGAAAAACTCATTTGCGGGATCAGAATCGGAGGCTCCCAGCTCCAATCGGCTTTCAAATTGGGTTTCGCAATGTAATAGAGATGGTTATGCATGCCCACGATTCCAGGCATGACCGTGTATCCATGAAGATCAATAACTTCTGTCCCATCGGACGAAAGAACGGTTGAGCCAGCCTGCACAGCAGTGATCTTCCCGTCCTCAATCACGACATTCTGATCTTCTGCCGGAGCTCGTCCTGTTCCGTCGATTACGCGGACGTGCTCAAGAACAACTTTGTGAGCATTCACGCGCACGTACTTTTGCACCAACGGATCCAGTTTGGCCGGCTGTTGTGCGTGCAGGGAAGATAGCGTGATCTGGACGGAAAACAGAGCGAAGAGAATCAAGCGACTCTGAAGCATAGAATTCCTCGCGAGAGAGAAAAATCATTGTAGCCGAGCAAACGGCTAAGCGAAAAACTGTGTAGAGCGGACACTCTTGTCCGCTGTCTTTGCATTGCTTTGATTGGGCTTGGATTCTCTACTATAGGCGTGAGCGGAGTACTTTCGATGCAGCGGGAAAGAGTGTCCGCCCTACACACATTTTCGCCGCTAGAAAAGCGAGCTCTGCTTGCGGGTAGGCGTGATTCCAAAATGATCGTAGGCTAGCTGCGTCGCCACACGCCCTCGCGGAGTTCGGTTCAGAAAACCAATCTGGATCAGAAATGGCTCATAAATTTCTTCAATCGCGTCCGCTTCTTCCGCCAGTGCCGCTGCCAATGTGCTCACGCCGACTGGCCCTCCCTGATACTTCTCGATAATGGTCAAGAGCAGCTTGCGATCAACTTCGTCGAAGCCATGACGGTCCACTTCCAGCATTTGCAGGGCGGCTTGCGCAGTCGCCAAATCGATCTTGCCCGCTCCGCGCACTTGCGCGTAATCCCTCACCCGGCGGAGCAGCCGGTTTGCAATTCTCGGAGTTCCGCGCGAGCGGCTGGCGATTTCAAGCGCACCGGCATGATCGATCTCAACTCCAAGAATTTCTGAGGACCGCTCCAAGATCACGCGCAAGTCTTCGTGTCCATAAAACTCCAGCCGTAACACGATGCCGAATCGTGAGCGTAAGGGAGCCGAAAGCAACCCTGCGCGTGTGGTGGCGCCGATGAAGGTGAAAGGCTTCACGTCCATGGTATGGGTTCGCGCCGCCGGTCCTTGCCCAATGATGATGTCCAGCTTGTAGTCTTCCAGGGCCGAATACAGGATCTCTTCGAGAGCGGGCTGTAAGCGATGGACTTCATCGATGAAGAGCACCTGTTTCTCGCGAAGATTGGTCAGGATTGCAGTCAGGTCTCCCTTGATTTGCAGCGTGGGGCCGGAGGTCTGCTGGAAATCCACGCCAAGTTCATTGGCAATGATGGTCGCTAAAGTCGTTTTCCCAAGTCCAGGAGGTCCGTAGAGCAGAACGTGATCGAGAGCCTCGCCACGATTTTTGGCCGCCTGAATCGCAATGGCAAGGTTTTCTTTAATCTTGGCCTGACCAATGAATTCCGTTAGCCGTTGCGGACGCAGCTTCAGCTCAAAAGAAGAGTCGTCTTCAACCGGAGCCGCCGAGACCAGGCGCTCACGTTTATCTTGCAAATCGGGGGTATTACGGACCGAAGCCATTTAGCGGGATATTACCACGAGCACCAGGCTGACGACGCCATACCTTTGACGACGACGGCATCTATAGCAGCAGACTTTGCGGCTAGGGCTGTCTATCGAACTATTAGTCGTTTACATGTGACACATTATGTGTCACATTTAATCTATGCCATCCGTTAACATGCGCGAACTCCGCGACACTCGTCGGCTGAAGAGCTTGTTGCGCGCTGGAAATACGGTAGAACTTAAAGAGCGAAATCGCGTGATCGCGCGTATTGTCCCCGAGAAGCAGGAGGAGCGGCCGGTCAAGTATCCCGACTTCGCAGCGCGGCGAAAGAAAATATTTGGTGACCGTGTTTTGTCGATCGTTGACGACCTAGTCAAAGATCGCGGACGCTATTGATTGGTGTACGCCGACACCAGTTTCTTCGTCTCGCTCTATGTAGAAGATGCCCACTCTGTTGCTGCTGAACGGATGATCGGCAGCCGCTCACACATTTGGTTTACCCCTCTCCACTATGCAGAGTGGACGCACGCTGTGGCGCAACAAGTCTTTCACAAGAAAATATCTGCTAGCGCAGTGCAACTTATCTATCGACATCTGGAAGCGGATCGGGCAGCCAACTCGTGGGCTGAAGTTGCGTTGCCAGAAGGTGTTTTCGATCTCTGTGCGGAGTTGGCGCGCCGCCATGGTCCTCGTCTGGGTGTACGCGCTCTGGACAGCTTGCACGTGGCGTCGGCGTTGAAATTGAAGGCGGAACAATTTTGGACATTTGATGAAAAGCAGGGCAAGTTAGCGAAAGTCGCGGGACTCAAGACGATGGACTGAGACTATCTGATGCAGTTTGCGGCAATAGAAAGGCTTGGGTATTCACGCGAGACTCACGTAGGGACAGCCGCCCTCGGCTGTCCAGTTGAGCGAAGCTCAGTAGCAATTGTAGGCGTAACGAGGATCGATGAGCTCCTTACCACAATATTCTGTGAAGTAAAGCGTCCCAGATAAGGAAGCATAGGTGCGAGAGCAAGTCGAGCGTTGCTTGACCGGACAGCCGGGGGCGGCTGTCCCTACGTAAGCATAGCCTTCGCGTCATGCCGTTGCCATAGCCAAGGGTCTGTGGGCACGGAAGCCAGACTACGGCGAACCGGATTGTCCAAGGTGTAAGCGGTCTTCTAGTCTAGGCTCTCCGAAGAACATAGGAGACGATCGAACGCTTCGGGCCCACCACACTTTCTCAGTGCACCGAAGCAATTGATTGATTTTGCGGGCTGACGCTGCTTCGATGGCTCCTATGATTTCAGCCAATGAATAAATTCTCCGTTTCGCTCGCCAGCTGAGCAAAAATCCTGTGCACGTGATCTGGTAGAGCCACAACGGCCTGCATCAGGATCTTCGTATCGTGATATCGCTCTAAAAGGATATGTCTCCTGCCATAACTATTCTTCCTCTTCCTTCACGTCTCCCCGCGCTGCTCTTGCTTTCTCCACTATTTTGTCCTGCAACATGGCTGGCACTACGTCGTAGTGGCTCATTTCCATGCTGAAGCTGCCTCGGCCTTGGGTCATCGCTGTCAAATCTACGCCGTAGGTCAGCATTTCGGCCATGGGCGCTTCAGCTTTCACTACCGTGTTTCCGCCTTTGTTGTCCATGCCCTGAATTCTTCCTCGCCGGCTGTTCAAATCGCCCATTACCGCGCCGGCGAATTCATCGGGTATCGTAATCTCGACGGACATGATGGGTTCCAGCAGCGTGGGCTTCGCCTGTTCCATGGCTTTGCGGAAGGCGATACGTCCTGCCATCTGAAACGACATGTCGTTCGAATCCACATCGTGGTAAGAACCGTCGTAAAGAATGACTCTAAAATCGACCATGGGGAATCCGGCCAGATGCCCTCGGGCAGCGGCATCCCGAATTCCTTTTTCTACTGGAGCGATGTAGTTCTTCGGAATTGATCCTCCGAAGATGTCATTCACAAATTCAAAGTCGCCGCCGCGGGGCAGCGGTTCCATCTTGATCTTGCAATCACCATACTGACCGTGGCCACCGGTCTGCTTTTTGTGTTTGCCCTGTACGTCGGCTTTGCCGCGAATAGTCTCGCGATAGGGAACTTTCGGAGCCTTTAAATTGACTTCAGTGTGGTAGCGCTTCTTTAACTTGGAAACTACCACTTCAATATGTTGCTGCCCGGTACCGGCAATGAGAAATTCTTTGGTCTGCGAATCGCGGAAGAAACGCAGCATGGCATCTTCTTCCATCAGCTTGTGGATACCCGGACCGAGCTTGTCTTCGTCAGCACGGCTCTTGGGCTCGATCGCGAATGTAATCGCAGGTTCCGGCAGCTTCACTCGCGGATATTGAATAGGAGCTGATTTATCTCCCAGCGTGTCGCCAGTGAGCGTGTCCTTCAATTTTGCGACCGCGCCAATGTCACCCGCATGTAACTCGGTTACAGGAACCGAAACTTTTCCCTGCATAATGGAAATATGCGCCAGCTTCTCGACTACGCTACGCGAGAAGTTCTGCATGCTAGTGTCGTTTTTCACTACCCCGGAAAAGACTTTGAAGTAAGAAATGCGCCCTGCAAATGGATCCGAAACTGTCTTAAACACATAAAGGGAAGTCGGTTCCGCGTCTGTTTCATGGCGGCGTGGCGGCTGCCCGTTCGCGGACGACGAAGTTTCCCCTTGCACCCACTCATGCTCGGAAGGTGCAGGTGTGTAATCGACGATGAAGTCCATCACCCGGTCGGCACCGATATTGCCTAAACCGGAGCCAAAGATTACTGGGAAAATTTTGTCTTCACGAATGGCATTGTGCAACGCTGGAATTAAATCTTCTTCCGGGATAGTTCCCTTTTCAAAGAACTCTTCCATGAGTGCATCGTTACCCTCGGCTACAAACTCAACCAGCTTTTCATGCGCTTCTTGGACGCGCTTTTTTATATCGGCCGGAATTTCGGTTTCTTTACCTTTGCCATTCCCGCCAAGCTCGTAGGTGTAAGCCTTCATGCGGACTAGATCGACTACGCCTCTAAAGTTCTTTTCGCTACCTATCGGTAATTCCAGCGGAATCACGGACCGTCCAAAGGCGGTTGTCAGGGATTCGAGAACCCGGTCCGCGTCGGCGCGCTCGCGGTCCATGCGGCTGGCCACAATCAACCGCGGAGTCTGAAATTCCTCGCAATAATTCCACACGCGCTGGGTTACGACTTCCACCCCGGCCACGCCATCGACGACAACAACGGCAGCGTCCACGACCGGCAGAACCATCTTGGCTTCGTGAACGAACATATTGAACCCAGGAGTATCCACGATGTTGATTTTCGTCTTATCCCATTCGACATAGGCAAGGCTCGCACCAATCGACATCTTTCGTGCAATTTCCTCATCGTCGTAATCGGTGATTGCAGAACCATCATCCACTCGTCCAAAGCGCGGGCTTGCGCCGGAGGTGTAAAGCATGGCCGAGACTAGCGAGGTTTTCCCCGCATGCCCGTGTCCTACAACAGCAATGTTGCGGATATTCGATCCTTCGTAAGCTTTCACGAATCGCTCCTTAAATAGGCCGAAATATTAATACGGAACTGGAAGGAGTGAATCGAGTGTGAAGCAGGCCAAGCCTGCTCAGGCTGGCATTCGTCGGATTGGTTCTAGCTTTGTACCTACGAGGTCAGCAGACTCGAATCATAAGAGCCTTCGCAGCCTCCTTAAAATGTCGTAAGCTTTTCGACTGTCCTAATCGCATCCGATGAACCTCTCCGAAGACGGGGCGTCCAGGAACAGAACAAGCCGCCAAAACTTAGGATGCTACCACCGCCGGGGGGATAGGCTCAACTCTGGATGGTTTAAGGTGATCGCTAGCCGAAGTGTGTAGGAATGAAAAGCGATATGAATCCACGTGCTCCCATTTCGCCGAAAGACGTCTTCCTCAGGGCAGAGTGGCGGAACCTTGTCATGCTGAACTACGAAGTGGATGCCAGCATTCTTACGAAGTTTGTGCCCAGGGGGACAGAGTTGGACTACTGGAATGGAAAGCTCTTCATCAGTCTCGTAGGATTTAGGTTTCTGAATACGAAAGTATTCGGGTTCCCCTTTCCATTCCATTGCAACTTTGAAGAGGTGAATCTCCGATTCTATGTGCGACGGCGGGTTGAAGGTGAAGTGCGACGGGGCGTGGTATTTATCCGCGAAATCGTTCCCCGCTGGGCAATCGCAACTGTGGCTCGCACTTTCTATAATGAAAATTACGCAGCTATGCCCATGTCTCACAAAATTCAATCGAAGAGCGATGGGGTCACGACGGTGGAGTATGCGTGGAAGTTTAATAGTTATTGGAACAGAATAGGATTAATGGCGCCGGGAAGTTCGGTCCTGCCAACACTCGGATCGGAAGAGCAGTTCATTACCGAGCATTACTGGGGATATGCAGCGCAGAAGAACGGTAGTTGTGTTGAATACCGTGTTGAACACCCCGCATGGAAGGTATGGGGCAACGGAAGCGCTTTTGTAGAAGGCGACCCGTCGCAGCTTTACGGAGCAGGCCTTTCTGCCGCTCTAAAAAACCCTCCTGCATCGGCTTTTCTTGCAGATGGATCTTATGTAACCGTCTCCCGTGGACGGAGGTTATAAGTGCCTCCCGCCGTTCATTCAAAGATTGCAGAGAAGGGCTGGATACTGTATGACGGCCAGTGCGGCTTCTGCACACGCTGGGCGAAGCTTTGGACACCGACATTAAATCGAGCAGGTTTCGCAGTCGCTGCCTTGCAAGAATCTTGGGTTTCAGAACGCTTGCAACTTCCGGTAGAGGATCTCTTGTCCGACATCCGCTTACTTACTCCCACCGGCGAGTTGATTTCCGGCGCTAATGTTTATTTGCAAGCTGCACGGCGAATATGGTGGGCATGGCTTTTCTATGCAGTATTCAGCCTGCCGGGCTTTAACAGTCTCATTAAAATAGGTTACAGATGGTTCGCGAGAAATCGTTATTGCGTATCGGGAGTATGCAAACTCGATCCGGATCGTTAGAGAGAGCAAATTCCGCGCGAATTCCCGAGTCCTCTCGGGTATTCTGATTTCATATCACGCGAAATTTAGGAGAACAATTGTGAGTTTCTTGCTTCGAAAAAAAACAGTTTTGCTGGGGATAGTCTTTGTTCTTCTATGCGCTGCTTTCCTCATCGCATGCGGGCCGTCTAAGCAAGCGAAGAATGCAAAAAGATATAAATTTACGGGGCGCGTGGTTTCTATCGATAAGCAGAACAAGTCGATCATTGTGGACGGTGATGACATTCCCGGCTTCATGTCTGCTATGACGATGCCCTACCAAGTGAAGAATTCCAGCGATCTGGATAAAGTTGCGACGGGCGATTCAATTGCGGCTGAAATTGTCGGGCAAGACAACGATTATTGGCTGGAGAATATCCAGGTCACCAAACACCCCACTACTCCGCCAGCCAAGCCTTCGGCCAGTCTGCACATCCCGGAGAGCGGCGAGCAAGTGCCTGACTTCGAGCTGGTAAATCAGAACGGCAAACGTATTTCGCTCAATCAATATCGCGGCAAGACCCTGATCCTGACTTTCTTTTATACGCGCTGCCCGTTTCCCGATTTTTGTCCGCGTGTAACCCACCAATTCGCCGAAATAAATCGTGATCTACAAGCCGACGCAGCTCTTAAGAGTAAGACTCATCTGCTGAGCATCAGCTTCGATCCTAAAAACGACAGCCCAAGAGCCCTGCGCAATTATGCGGCGACTTACACCAAGGGCGAGTCATCGCAAATCTTCAATTACTGGGAATTCGCCGTAACACCGGAAAAAGAATTGTCCAAAGTCGCCAATTATTTCGCTCTAACGTGTACAGAGGAAAATGGTGCTATCACGCATTCGCTCAGCACAGCGGTGATTGGCCCTGACGGAAGAATCTTTAAGTGGTATCACGGCAATGACTGGACTTCATCCGAGTTGGTGAAAGATGCGGCTGATGCGCTGCATGTCGCAAGTTAACGCATAATCAGCAATCTATTGGCAAAATAACGAGGAACATTTTCATGCGCTACGTTTTAATCATATTGGCCGTTCTGGGCATTGTTGCTTCCAGCCTCGCGCTTCGCGAGCATTACCGCGAGTACGGAGATTCGCCATGCAGCATTAATGACAAATGGGACTGCGGAATCGTGAACCATAGTCCTTACGCTATTTTTTTAGGTATACCCGTAGCCGATATAGGAATCGCCGGATACCTGCTCATGGCAGCATTAGCATTCAGACGCGCATATCGAGTGCTTTTAGTCGCGGCTCTGATGGGCTTGGGGTTCTCGCTCTTTCTGGCTCACATAGAAGCGCATGTTTTGGGCGTATGGTGTATCTACTGTGTAGCTTCCCTCGGCATCATCTCATTGATGACGTTGCTGGTTATATTGACCGTGATTGCGAAATCGATTCGCAAGGATGCAAATAAGCCTCGCACTGCGTGAACGGAGTTGATCAAATCCAAAATTCACAGTGCTTTAACAATTTCTGAATGCTCAGGACGCTAGTATTTTGCATGCCTCAAGAGCCTCTTACCATAGAAGATATTTCCGGTTCCAGTAATGAGCATCGCATTCTTAGCCTTTATGGACCTGTCACCATTGGCAATCTTTACGAGCTTCAGTCCAAAGTGAGGGCAGACCGATCCGCTACTCTGATTCTCGATCTCACAAAAGTCCCATACATTGATTCGGCTGGAATCGGCGCTCTCGTAGGCGCCTACGTTACGCATCAAAAGGAAGGTAGCCGTCTGTTACTTGTTGGTATTAATGAGAGAGTTCTGAATGCCTTGAAAGTAACCCGGGTAGAGCAATTCTTTACATTCTTCGATACGTTGGCTTCAGCGGAACAGTCCACTTAAAGTTCTTGGATTCTGCGCTCATATTGATAAGCCTTCTCCAAGCTGCCTAACCTTCAATTCAAGAGTTCGAGGTGACCTTGGAGCCCGTTCCTCTGTTAAACTGACGCCTTCCCAAATGTCAGCGATTATTGAAAACACACTTTTTAAATACAATCCAACATCCGAACACTCTCATAACGTTTCTTTGCTGGCAGGAGTTGCGCTTAGCAGCTTTGCAGCATTGCTTCTTGAACTGGGACTAACGCGACTCTTCTCTGTCGTACTTTTTTATCATTTCGCGTTTCTGGCAATCTCGATTGCATTACTCGGCCTTGGTGCAGGCGGGGTCTTCGCTTTCCTGGCAAAAAACTGGCTGATGCGTTTTCATACGCGTTCTGTATTAGCGGGTTTGTCCATATTGAATGCCGCTATTGTTCCTGTGGTGCTTGAGATTGTTTTACATCTCCCAGTTTCATTGCAACTTACCGGAGCCAATTTTGTCCGGCTTAGCATCGTGTACATCTGCTCAGCGGTTCCGTTTTTTCTAACTGGACTCGAGTTCTCGATCCTCTTCGCGCGCGAATCAGCCCATATACCCCGTCTATATGGCGCAGATCTTCTCGGCGGAGCACTGGCGTGTTTGGCGATTGTGCCGTTGCTGAACTGGCTCGGAGGCCCGAATACCGTCCTTTTTGCCGCTCTGATGACCGCGGTTGCCGCATGCGTTTGGACCGTAAGTGATAATTTACGCAAATTGACTACTGCGGTTGCAGCCGCGCTGATCATTCTCATTGCCGCAAATTACTCCGGACGCCTGATTGATATTGTCTATGCGAAGGGCGTTTTCCGCGATAAATCGTGGGTCGAATTCTCCCGTTGGAATGCCATTTCGCGGGTGGAAGTGGATCGGCAGAGAGGCGCGAAAGCGGTGGTGATCGATGCCGATGCCTCTACTTACATCATGAACGCCGACCTCAACAAATGGCAGGGTTCAGTTTGGCAGAAAAATTTGATGGCTGCGCCTCCCGCATTGGCTAATGTTCTGCGGCCTCATGGCGAATACGCCATCATCGGGCCGGGCGGCGGGGTAGATGTCCTAAGGGCGGTAGCCAATGGCAGCCCCAGCGTGACTGGGATTGAAATCAATCCAATCATTGCGAACACGGTGATGCGGGACAATTATGCCGACTATTCCTACCATCTTTATCAGCGTCCCGAAGTGCACATCCAAGTCACCGACGGGCGTTCATTCGTTCGAAATGCCAAGCAAAATTACGATGTTGTGCAAATGACTCTGGTCGACACTTGGGCCTCCACCGCAGCCGGGGCCTTCGCGCTAAGTGAGAACAGTCTCTATACAGTCGATGCATTTCGCGAATATTTTGAACATCTCAAACCCGATGGGATGATCGCTGTTACGCGGTGGGAATTTAGGCAACCACGAGAAGCGTTGCGAGTAGTTTCAGTTGCGATGGAGGCCCTTCATCAACTAGGCTCGGCGGCGCCTTCAAAAAACTTCATCGTGGTTAGCGAAGGCAAACTTGATCAGGACGGGGTTCCTGTCGTAGTGCTGGCGAAGAAGGCCGCGTTCACTGCGGCGGAAGAAGAGGCGGTCAAGGCGCATTTGATCGATAATCCAGATCTCAACGTCCTTTATCTTCCCTCGCAGCCCGGCGAAAATCCTTTTTCGGCTCTGATCGCTAGCAATGATCCTCGGGCATTTGCCGATCAATACCTCTATAACGTATCGCCGGTCAATGATAATAAGCCGTTCTTCTTTTTCACATTAAAGCTTAAGCAAATGCTGCCCGAGCAATCCTTGCGGGAGGGTATCGACTGGAAAGTGAACCTGGGAGTAGCCGTGTTGGGAATGGTGCTAGTGATCTCCGTGCTGGCCGTAATCGCATTCCTGATCGTTCCATTGGTTAGTATCCCAGGTCAAAAGAATCACCCGACCAAGCTGCTGTATTTCATAGCCGTGGGCATTGGATATATCTTGGTGGAGATCGCATTCATACAACGGTTTGTTTTATTTCTCGGACATCCCACGTATGCATTGACTGTGGTCGTTTTTTTGCTGCTTCTTTCGAGTGGGCTTGGGAGTCTTGCCTCCCGCCAATGGCTCATTCAAACGAAACGTATTTGGTTTCCTCTTGCGTTCATTGTGGCCACAGTTCTGCTTTACGTCTTTATCTTGCCTGGCGTGCTGAATGCCTTTGTAGGACTGCCTTTCGTTGCTAAGCTGTTTATCAGTGGAGTGTTACTGGTGCCATTAGGATTTGCCATGGGCATGCCCTTTCCCACCGGCTTACGTGCGTTAGCAAGTGTCCCAGCTTCAGAGAATTCTCTATTGGCAAAAGCAGATTCTCAATACAAAGATTTTCAATACAAAGACACCGCAGTGGAATGGGCCTGGGCCATGAATGCTGGATCCAGTGTTCTTGGTTCAGTTTTGGCTATGGTGATCGCCATTCAATTCGGGCTGAACGCCACCCTGGCATGTGGGTCTGGGGCTTACCTTCTGGCTCTTTTGTTAGCTGGAACTCTGAAGGCGAATGTCAGTCAGATCGATGCTTAAGCGGTCGTCTACTGATCGTCTGGTATGATCAGAAAAATATTAGGTCACGGTTGGCGTGGAGGTTTGATGATTTTGCCTGGGGGAATCGGTGCCTAGCCAGAAGCAGTTGAAATGGTCCCAGCTTAAAGTCGGCATTGTAGTACTGGTTGCCAGCATAACTCTGGGCGTTTTGATTTTCCTCATGAGCGGCACAGGCGGGCTTTTAACCAGGAAGATCATTCTTAAATCATATTTTGATAATGCCGGTGGCCTGCGTGTAGGAGCCCCGGTTCGCTTACAAGGCGTGGATATTGGCAATGTATCCGCAATACGCATCGTCGCCGATAAAGAACATCAGTTGACGCCTGTTGAAGTCACGATGAAGGTCAGCACAAATTATCATGAAGTTTTGCGAAAGGATTCCGTCACCTCGCTTTCCACTGCGGGTGTATTGGGCGAAACTTACATCGACATCAACAGTGCGACCGCGCGCGGTCCGGAACTGGCAGACGGAGAAGTGCTGGCCACGCGCGATACACCGGATTTGAATGACGTTGTGCGATCAAGCCAGGGAACATTGCAAAATATGGATGCGTTGTTGAAACGCCTGGATCGCATCGTAGCTTTCGTGGAAAGTGGACAGGGATCCATCGGGAAAGTCATTTATGATCCTGGCCTCTACAATCGCTTGAATTCAACTGTTGCTCAGTTCCAAGGACTCGTAAATGAAGTCGCAGCGGGAAATGGAACGCTGGGAAAATTGTTCACAGACGATGAACTCTATCGTAAAGCGAATACCACCGTGGATCAGCTCAACCTGATCATCGCAGATCTTAATGCAGGCAAGGGTACAGCTGGCAAGCTTCTGAAGGATCCCGCTCTTTACGATGCGGCGAACAAGTCCGTCAACAATGTCAGACTGTTAACGGATGACATAAACGCCGGCAAGGGAACGCTGGGAAAACTTGCCCGCGACCAGGAGTTCGCAGAGAAGCTACAAAACACTATCAGCAAATTGTCCGCTATTACAGACCAGTTGAATGCAGGCGAAGGCACAGCGGGTAAGTTTATTAAAGATCCGAGTCTCTACAATAATTCAAATCAATTGCTCGTCGAAACTCAGGACTTAATCAAGGCAGTCCGCGCCAATCCAAAGAAATATTTGACTATTCATTTGAAAATTTTTTGACCATGAGTCCAATCCGCTGTCCTCTGCGAATTGCTTGGCGCCCTTTGCGGTTAGAGATATTACGGCGCGAGTAGATTCAGGCAAATCCATCGCCGATGCGTGCAGAGAGGCAGTTGTTCCGGGTCACGTAGGGACAGCCGCCCTCGGCTGTCCGGTTGAGCGAAGCTCAACAAGTACCCCACAATGGTGCCTTCGCGAGGCTATATAAGCTGGTTTAAGAAATCGAGCGTTGCTCGACTGGACAGCCGGTGGCGGCTGCCTACATGAGCCGCTTTGCGAATCGCGACGCTATTGTGCTGTCGCCCGTGGCTTCGAAGTTGCCGCTGCTTGCTCGTGAGCGTGGTAACTGGAGCGCACCATCGGGCCCGACTCCACATGACGGAACCCAAACCGTAAGGCCTGTTCTTTCAGATAAACAAATTCTTCGGGAGCGTAGAAGCGCGCGATAGGAAGGTGATCGCGTGAAGGACGAAGGTATTGTCCGATCGTCAGGATGTCCACGCTTCGCGATCCGAGATCGCGAAAAACTTCGATCAGCTCTTCGGAATCTTCTCCCAAACCTACCATCACTCCGGATTTTGTAACTACATCTGGCCAAATCTTCTTGGCATTCTCAAGTAGCTGTAGCGTGCGCTCGTATCTTGCGCCTGAACGAACCGCTCGATAAAGGCGTGGAACAGATTCCGTGTTGTGGTTCAGCACATTGGGCTGCGCATCGAGGACGATTCGTAACGCCTCGTCCATACCTTGAAAATCAGGAATGAGGACTTCGACATGACAATCTGGAGTAAGTTCGCGAATTAAGCGAATAGTTTCAGCGAAGATTCTGGCGCCGCCCAGATTGTCGTCGTCGCGATTAACGCTGGTTACGACCGCATGTTTCAGGCCAAGCGTTGCAACTGCATCGGCAACCCGGCGGGGTTCGTCCCAATCGATTGCCTCAGGGCGACCTTTCGGTACGGCGCAAAATCCGCAACGCCGCGTACAAATGTTTCCCAACAACATGAACGTCGCAGTCTTATGATTCCAGCACTCGCCAATGTTAGGACACTGCGCTGATTCGCAGACAGTGTGTAAACCGAGGCCGCGAGCGAGTTTCTTCAGATTATGAAAATTCTCGCCTACAGGCGCTTTTGCCCTGAGCCACTCCGGTTTAGGCTGCCGTACCGGAGGGCCAACATCGATCTGTATGAGTTCCGCAGTGCTGGCCATCTATATGGTTATTTTACATGTTGCGACCTGCAAAAAACGCGGGTGGGCGTCCTGGCGGAGCTAAATGAAGGGCTTTCGCGCTGCTGCAATGCGCGGAATTCCCTGTAAATCATTAGTGATCTGCAAGTTACCCCAGCTCGCCAAAAGTTTTTTTACGCCTTCGACTATTGTTCCGCTGACTTCCATGACCAGCCAGCCTTCCGGCTTCAGGACTTGTTGTGCTTGCGGAATGAGTCGCTCGATAATTTCCAAACCCGTCGATCCTGCGAAGACCGCATTGCGCGGTTCGAACTTGCGAACTTCGAGTTGAACCTGATCCTCTTCGGATTCACCAACATATGGAGGATTGGAGACCACAAAGTCAAAGTTGCGAGTTGCGAGTTTCGAGTCTAAAAAATGCGAAAGAAGATCGCCTTCGTGAAATTGGATTCGCTCCTGCAATTGATGACGCGCAGCATTGGCGCACGAGATTTCAAGAGCTTCCGGGGAAATATCAGTGGCGTAAATTTCGGCTTGCGGCAGCTCTTTGGCGAGAGTAATCGCGATACAACCCGATCCCGTCCCAACATCCACAATCTTTAAACGCGTAGGAACAGCCGCCCTCGGCTGTCCAGTTGGGGCTGAGCTCTCAATATTCATTGCTCGTGCAAGCGGTAACACAACCTCAATCAAGTGCTCAGTCTCTGGCCGTGGGATCAGAACCGCCGGAGTTACGATGAAGTCCATTCCCCAAAATTCCTGATGTCCTGTGATGTACTGCGCCGGAATCCCGCTTGCTCGCTGGGCAAGAGCTTTGTCGTATCGCTCTGATTCTTCAGCTGTGATTTCGCGCTCAGGATGCGCGAACAGAAATGCGCGGTCGCACCCGAGTGTGAACATGAGAAGCAACTCAGCGTTCATGCGAGGCGAGGGAACATTGGCTGCCGTGAGGCGGTTGATCGCCAAGCGAAGAGAATCGCGCAGGAGCATCGCTTCTATTTCACCACGGAGGCACAGAGGGCCGGAGGAAAAACACCAAGATCACCATAACAAAAACGAAATTAAACATTAACCTCAAACCTCAAATCGCGCAAAACTCACGTAGGGACAGCCGCCCTCGGCTGTCCAGTCGAGCAGAGCTCGACGGCTAACGGCGCGAATTATCGCCTTTATGAGGTTTGCTCAACCCGGACAGCCGAGGCGGCTGTCCCTACGTAAGCATGGGCAATTTTCGTGGCAAAACTGAGAAGCTGCGATGAGAAGCTGTTCTCAACTATCAAAAGCAAGTTTCCCGCGAACTGGTGCACAGCAATGAGAAATTTATTAGCTAAAAGATAACTTTTCGAACAGCTTCGATTTAAGCGATCCAAAACTTATTGGTGAACCCCTGATATCATGCCGAAGGCATTGTCGCTCGCCAGAACGCACCTAGGCCCATTCCATGGGCATTCCGGAAAGACACCCAAACCACCACTACCGTCTCAGCAGACTAACCTCGTATCCATTTTTCAATAACTTAGAGATAAGCGATTGAACGCAAAGGAGGGCAAACATTGAACCCTACGGCAAGCTCGAAGCACACGCCGAAAGATAGATCGGAATGCGGTGGCTAAACGACGCTGGTAGTTTCCTGCTTCAACTTTTCCGCCTGGAAGTGCGTCATCAAAGCTTCGAAGAGCGGCTGGAGTTTGCCGTCCATGGTTTCCTGCAATTGATGCAGGGTCAGGCCGATGCGGTGATCGGTGACACGATTCTGGGGAAAGTTATAAGTGCGGATCTTTTCGCTGCGATCTCCTGATCCAACCATCGCCTTCCGTTCTTTCGCTAACGCATCTTGCTGCTTCTGCATCTCGACTTCATACAAGCGGGCGCGCAAAACGCGCATGCCCTTCTCGCGATTCTTAATCTGTGACTTCTCGTCCTGGCAACTCACGACCGTGTTTGTGGGAATATGCGTGATGCGTACGGCCGAATAAGTCGTGTTCACCGATTGTCCGCCGGGACCGGAAGAGCAAAATGTATCAATGCGAAGATCTTTGGCTTCAATCTTCACATCAACATCTTCAGCTTCGGGCAACACGGCTACAGTCACAGCTGACGTATGCACGCGTCCCTGCTGCTCGGTCGCCGGAACTCGCTGCACTCGATGCACTCCGCTTTCATACTTCAACTGCGAATAGACCCTTTTGCCTTCAATGATCGCGATGACTTCCTTCATCCCGCCAACCGAAGACTCCGAAGTCGAAAGGACTTCTACTTTCCAGTGCTGGGTTTCAGCATAGCGCGTGTACATCCGGAAAAGTTCCGCAACGAAAAGCGTGGCTTCATCGCCGCCCGTGCCGGCGCGGATTTCGAGGATGATGTTCTTCTCGTCATTGGGATCTTTGGGCAGCAGGAGAACTTTTAAGTCTTCTTCCACGCCGCCGATACGAGATTCTAATTTTGTCAGCTCATCTTGCGCGTAGGCGCGCATTTCTGCGTCGGTCTCATCGGCGAGCATGGCGCGGCTGTCCTCGATACCGCGCTTTAAGTCTTTGTACTCGCGATACTTCTCGATGATGGGAACCATGTCGCTGTGAGCCTTGGCGGTTTTCTGAAACTTCGCCGTGTCGTTCATTATGTCGGGCGAGGAGAGCGCCTGTGTCAGCTCTTCGTAGCGTGCTTCCATTTGTTCAAGTCGTTCAAACATAAAATCAGTCGTTGGTCTTTGGCCTGAATTAGGCGGCTTTCTCGTGCAACGAGTTAATTAATCCACTCAAGGCGCGCCCTACATTTTCGGCCATTAATAGTAAGTCCTGACCGTGTTCCTTCGATAAGTATTGTAATTCCTCTGCTATCAATATTTGCGTCTGGAGTTCAAGAAGCGATCCTCGCGCATGAAAGAGAAAGTGCGTGAACTCTTTATCTGATCTATATCCCTTGCCTTCTGCAATATTACTCGGGATTGAAACAGCCGCTCTACGCATCTGCTGACTCAATCCATAAAGTTCATGCTTGGGAAACTGAGCTGTTTCCCGATAGATTTCAGCCGTCAATTTCATAGCTTCCTGCCACACTCGCAAATCCCGGAACGATGATGACATGCAATTGCCTCCTCTTGCACTCTTATCGTTTCGTCTGGTCAGCTTGTATGTGATAAGTAACCGGCGTTGAGAATGCGCACGACTAAAGACGAACAACCAATGACGGGGTTCTTCCCTAGGCAATCACTAATTCGCCGCCGCGCTGTTTTTCGAGTGACATGGCATGATCCAGCGCGACAATGGCGCATTCGGCTTGTTCGTTCGACGGAGGCTGTGTCGTGATGCGTTGCAGCCAGAGTCCCGGCGCCGTCATCAGGGCGAACAGCGATCCGCGATGTTTAGCGGCGAAGCGAATGATCTCGTATGACAGACCCGTAATTACTGGCAATAATGCGATGCGGATTCCAAAGCGCGCCCAGAACGTATGCACCGGAATCAAGGTGTAGACAAGGATCGAAATAATCATCACCGTCATTAGGAAGCTGGTGCCGCAGCGGGGATGGAAGGTCGAATACTTCTGCACCGATCCAGTTTCGAGCGAGTCGCCATTTTCGAACGCGAAAACCGTTTTGTGCTCGGCGCCGTGGTACTCATATACGCGGCGAATGTCCTTCAACAACGATACTCCCCAGATGAATAGCAGAAACAGAGCCAGCCGGACGATACCGTCGATCAGGTTGAACATGATCTGTCCGCCGAAGAACGGATTCACCCGTTTCAATCCGGTAGCAGCAACCAGCGGCAAAAACTTATACATGAAAATGAAAAAGCCGACCGAGATGATGATGTTTACTGTAGCCATCCAACCGGTGACTTCGAGCTTTTTCTTGTCGTCTTTCTTCGGAGCCTCGCCAGCGGAACTTTGTTCAGCCGATGCGCCTTCAAGCTGCAACTCTTCCAGCGCAACATTGGCTGAGAATTTCAAGGCTCGAAATCCCAGCGTCATCGCGTGGCCGAGCGTCATCACACCGCGAAGCACCGGCCATCCCATCCATTTATGCTTTTCCGAAAGGCGTTCCAGCGGTTCACTATGCGTGGACACTTCACCGGAAGGTTTGCGGCAGGCAATGGCCCAGGCATGCGGAGAGCGCATCATAACGCCCTCGAGCACGGCTTGGCCGCCGACCAGGGTTTCCTCGCCGCCCTCAAGAGCAGGCAAAAGCTGAACAGCTACGAGGAAACTCCACCATGTTCGCAAAAAACGCATGTTAGTTAGATGTACTCTCTCTGAGCAAAGTCGCGTTCTGTGAGAATATCACAGTTGAAGAGCTGGTTCGGAACTGTAAGTAGTTGTTTATGTGAGGTTTAAGGCGTCGGATAAGTGACATTCAAAGGCGGACAGCCGAGGGCGGCTGTCCCTACGCGAGCGTCGCCACTCGCCACTCTATGCGAAAACTTGCTGAGACCTGCGAACGTATTGCAGATACGACCAAAAAACTCGAAAAGATCGCCATCGTTGCCGAATATTTGAAGTCTTGCTCGCGAGGAGAGGGTCCGGCCTCGGCGGTGTTTTTGTCTGGACGCCCCTTTCCCATGCGGGAGGAGACGACGCTGCAAGTTGGAGGGTCGCTGCTCTGGCGAGTGGTCGAAGAGCTCTCGGGTAAACGCGGTCAGGACCTAACCGAGGCTTATCGCAAGTTTGGGGACCTCGGCTCGGTTGCGGCAGCGGTTTTGCCCGAACGTGTTCCGGGGAAAGATCTGAGCATTCTCGAAGTGCAAAACAGGTTCAGGCAGATTGCCGCTGCACACGGACCCGCCGCGAAGACAGCCCTCGTTCGCGAACTGTTTTCGCAAGCGACTCCGCTTGAAGCTAAGTACGTCGTGAAGGTCATGACTGGCGATCTGCGGATTGGCTTGAAAGAAAGTCTGGTAGAAGAAGCGATCGCCAAAGCTTTTGGAGTTCAGACCAAGGAAGTCCAGCGCGCCAACATGCTGCTTGGAGACATTGGCGAGACGCTACGCTTGGCTGCGGAAAATAAGCTCTCAGAAGCAACTATGCGGCTGTTTCACCCGCTGGGATTCATGCTGGCAAGTCCAGCGGCTTCCGCAGAGGAAGCCTTAAGTTATTTTGAAAACGCATTCGTGGAAGATAAGTATGACGGTATCCGCGCCCAGGCGCATTGTTCGGGAGACCATGTTCAAATCTTCTCCCGCACGCGCGATGACATCACCGAATCTTTCCCAGAACTCGCAGATGCGCTGGAAGGATTTCCGCAAGACGTGATTCTGGATGGAGAGATCGTGGCGTGGAGCTATCTGGTCGGCGAACCAAACGAACCCGGGCGAGCGCTTCCATTCAGCGCTTTGCAGAAGAGGCTGGGACGAAAGAAGGTGAGCCAAGTGATGATGCGAGAGGTCCCGGTAGCTTATCTCGCATTCGATGTGCTCTATGCGGGAGGAGAGTTGCTGATTGATCGAACGTTGCGGGAGCGGGGAAAGATTTTGGATGAATTGCTGGCGACATCAAGACAAACCACTCACCACGGAGACACTGAGACACTGAGAAAAAACAGAAATTATTCTGCTGGAATGCAAGGACAATTGGAATTCGGAAAGGAGGACGTAGCCGATAGAGAAATTAAAGCCCAGGTCACTCGCGCGCCGGTATTTCAGGCTTCATTGCCGGAAGAACTCGATCAGCTATTCGACGCTGCTCAGGCCCGCGGCAATGAAGGCCTGATGATCAAGGATCCCGAGTCGGTCTACACTCCCGGACGGCGCGGGAAGTCGTGGCTGAAGCTCAAACGCGAATTGGCGACTCTGGATGTAGTCGTAACAGCGGTCGAATATGGACACGGCAAACGCATCGGCGTTCTGAGTGACTACACTTTCGCAGTGCGCGATGGCGAACGGTTGGTGAACATTGGCAAAGCCTACTCGGGACTCACTGATGTCGAGATTGCCGAGATGACGAAGTGGTTTCTGGAGCACACGATTGAAGATCAGGGATTCCGGCTGATCGTCGAGCCGAAGATCGTGATCGAAGTGGCATTTAACAACATGATGAAGTCCGATCGGCACAACAGTGGATTGGCACTGAGATTCCCAAGGATAGTGAGGCTGAGGCCGGATAAACCGCAAGAAGAAGCCGATACGCTCCAAAGGGCCGAAGAGATATATCAGAGGCAGGGAAGAATCGCACAGGATGACAATGTTTAGCCGTCACATCCGGTTTCTTCGCGTTCGGATTATGATGTCATGCTTTTCTGAATGGTCCCACCACTCGGTTTTAGCAAATGGCTGAATTTAAGCTGGAATACTTGCTCCTGGGATATGTGCCCAATGTGCTGCGAAAACGCGGCATCGAGATCGCGGTTTGCCTACACGAGTGCGAAGACAAGGCCGACAAATTTGCGGGAGTGCGCTTCTTAGAAAAATGGAAGGCGGCGCAAGACATAGATCCTCAGGCAGATACGGAGGTACTGCAAGCGCTGGAAAGAGAGATCCGCAGTCAGTGGCCATCCATCGATGGGCGGCAATCGCTGATTCGGCTTTGGGAAGATAGCTTCTCGAACACAATTCAACTGTCGGAACGAAAAGTTTGTATATCGCAAGATCCAGTCCAAACCCTCAACGATCTTGAACGGGATTACCTGAAGCCGATTCAGTATGAACATGAGTCGAGGCTTCCAGCGGGAAACGGGGTCGGATACATCCGAAGCCAGATGCACAGCGCCTTTGCGCAGCAGGGAATTCTACCGCTTATGCTGACTGACATTGCTCCCGTGCGGCAGAGGGCAGGAGATCGTTTGAAATTTGATTTTGGATATTCAATCGGATCGGATTTGAAGTTGCTGCAAGCTGTTTCCATGCACTCGCGCCTGGATGCGGCAGTCACGCTGGCGGCGCGGTATCCGAAGATCGCAAGTGACTTCGCGAATGAAAAGGGCGTTAAAACCTGGTTGACAGCAGTGGTTGAGGATGATGCGGACCGCAACCGAGATGAGGTCGGATTCGCGCTCGGAATGCTGGAAGAAAGTGGGATTGAGGTAGCGCTGGTAAAAGACATGCCGCGAATCGCGGAGGGGATCAAGTGGGAATTGAGAGCTTGATTTGTTGTTGAAATGCTGTCTAGCCTTCTGTTACCGAGGTGTAACACGAGGGGTTGCAGGTAAGGTGTAAAATTACTTAGGAGGCACTCACATGGCAGGACAAGTTACCCCTCCAGTCTCCGTGTCGGCTGCTTCCCCGCCTTCCGCCGCTAATCCCATAATCACGAGCTCAGGGAATAAGGGTATTCCAGACTGGCTTAGCCCGTTGTTGCAAGGCATCACTCTTCTGACGGTTCTTGGCGGTGTTTTCGCAGCCGGAGCCTGGAAAGGAGAGATTGATGCCCGGCTTGACGACAATGTGCGCGCTCGCGAAGAGCAACGGATGGAATTAAAGGAACTATCTCAACAAATAACCGAGTTGAGCAAGAGTATCAGTTACTTGCAGGGAAGCATGCAAATCTCCAAGCCTATTGTCCAAGCTGCGCCAAGATCCCAGCGTTGATGCCGTACATCTCGCGTGATTTCTCCATCTTCATTGCTTAGAGTTCCTGGACTAGAAGTTAGTACTCGGTCAATCATCTGACATGGCACAAAAGAGATCCTTCGACTGACTGTTCCTCCGCTTGCGGAGAAACAGGGGCGCTCAGGATGACAATTCTTAATTATTTATGGGTGCAGTAGTACGCGCCACTTTTCAGTGGCTGTGGTGGTGCTCTCCCTCTCCTACCGGGATCACGCATCCGTGGGCCACTTCGCACACCACGTGCTCGAATTGGATCGTCGTGTGATTGATTTTGAAGTCGTGATGCAGACGTTCTTTCACATCGCGCAGGATTCGCTCACTGACTGACGGTGGAATGTCCTCGATTGAGATATGGCAGGACAACGCCCGCGATTCCGAGCCAATGCTCCAGACATGCAGATCGTGGACGTCGTTCACGCCTTCGATTTCCCGCATCGCTGCCTCAACTACCTCCAGCCGCAAACCACGAGGCGTACCTTCCAGCAGAATGTTCATGGTTTCGCGGACGATCCCGAAGCTTGACCATAAAATCAGAGCGCCGATGCCGAACGAAAGTGCGGAATCGATCCAGTATTGTCCTGTTGCCAGAATCGCCCAGCCACCCACGATCACGGCAGCGGTGGATAGCGTGTCGCCAATTTCGTGGATCAGGGCGCTGCGGATGTTCACGTCGCGTCCGGCACGGTAAAGCAGCAGGGTGATCGCTCCGTTCATGGCGACGCCGCCCGCAGCCACAACCATCATGACGCCCGCTTGCACGTGCTCGGGATGCTGCAGACGGCGGAAGGCCTCGTAAAAAATAAAGAACGACACAACAACCAGCGAAGCCGCATTGACCAGGGCAGCCAAAACTCCGGCGCGATGATATCCATAGGTCTTGGTCGAGCTAGGAGGACGTGCTTGCAGGTAAACGGCGACCAGAGAGAGCAGCAGGGCGATGAAGTCAGAGAGGTTATGTCCAGCTTCGGAGAGTAGCGCCAGCGAATGGGCACGAATTCCCGCCACCACCAAAAGCAGAATATAAGCCAGAGTGACAACTAACGAGACGCGGAGAATACGCGAGGTTCTCTCGTTCGTAGGGCTGGCATGGACGTGCACAGATACAGTTTAAGAAGATTGTCGCACCGCCGCAAGCCGAAGGGGTGCTGGTTCAGTAGCTTCCAACCCCATTCGCATTGCGGATCTTGAACCAGCTGTATTGCAGGTTATAGCGGAAAATGCCGCTCCGCACTTTCATGAACCCCTGCTGAATGCGTCCGATGGCAGCAAAGTTCGCGCCTATTCTTTGCTGAGCATCATGCTGGTCGAGCATGTCCTGCCGGCGCCGTAATATGCAATTCTCGTAACTTGGGAAATCCTGGCAATTCCAATAATCGTGATAGTCGGTCGACGAGCGCTGTTTTTGCGTCTGTGCATTTTGCCGGGCGGAGCTGGAAAGCATCGAATCGTAGCGATTGAACCAATCGTGGACGGCTTCTTCTGTTTCGTCCTTGCTGTGCCTGGCTTTATAGTCACCAATGGCTTGCACGATCTCATCGGTGTTGTCGTCACCATCCAGATTCAATGCTGGGAAACTGCCTTGCTCCTCAATATCCTCGTTAGTAATGAGTTTCTTCGAATGCGCGGTTGATGTTTTCTTCGCCTCTTTTGCCATCTCAGCGATAGACTTTGGTTGAGATTCCGCGCTGTTCGAACCCGCAGAATCTTGCTTCTGGTTTTGCGGAGCAGCCCAAACTAGTGTCGATGCCAGCACGGTACTCACGATGAAAACGGAAATACCAGAAATTCGCGAGAAGGACAAACAGAACTCCTTTTAGACTGCTTTCAGCGCTCTTGCAGGGCCCAGGCACGAATGATTAATGCGACTGCTTTCGTTTCGTTGAAAAGTATATTTCGACCACTTGGTCACGAAAAGTTACGACGGTTTCTTTTCTTGACGTGCCCGACATCCACAATCAAGTAATGTCGAAAGGTTTCAGTCGAAGTTCATTAAGCTTTGCTCTCTTACAGGAGGACTAGGGCGTATCCCCCTTCCGTAACCATTCATGCCTCTTCCCTGATTGCCGGTTAGGCCTTATGCTGTTTTTGCAAACGTGCGTTTTTGTGAAGATCTTTTTTTGAAGATCTCAGGTTCGCCGTTTTCTCCCGCTTCGTTATGAATCCTTTTCGTCTGTATACCCTGGTTGTGGGAGGCTCCGGCACATTGCTGGCAGCCTATTGGATGTTCCGCCGTAAGCCCAAAACTTCCGATGAGCTGGAACGGGAGCGGCGAACCTGGCTCGATAGAGTCGGACGCATCACGGATGGAACTGTGATCGATGTTCAAGAGATTCGCCCCGAAGAAACAAAATTGGCGACCATGCTGATTTTTCATTACGACGTGGCCGGAGTCTCTTATGAAGCGTCGCAGGACGTAACGTACCTGCGACAGAAGATCAATCTTCATTCCTGCCGATTGGGAGTGCCTACCTCAGTGCGCTACGATCCGCATAATCCGGGAAATTCCATGGTAGTGTCGGAAAAGTGGATGGGACTGAGGCAATAAGGCAGCCGTTGGTCGTCGGCCTTATTCACAGAAAGCAATCGGCAACGCTAGAATTTCTATTTCAGAGGCGATAGGCCAACGACGATCGACCAACAACTGCTTCCTAACTTCCAGCCGCAAAGCCGCCGGTACTTGCCATAGTCAAACGAAGATACTTGTGAGGATTGACCGGAGTGTCATTGATGCGGACTTCATAGTGCAAATGTGGACCTGTGCTGCGGCCGCTTAAGCCCACGTATCCAATCGTATCGCCGCGATGAATATGCTGTCCTGCGGCTACAGCGAAATTTGACAGATGTCCATAGCGCGTCGTGATGCCGTGCCCGTGATCGAGAATGACGGCACGCCCGTAGCCGCCCATAGAATCGGCGAACTCGACTGTACCATCCGCTGGGGCGATTACGGCCTGCCCATAAGAAGCAGAAATATCGATACCAGAGTGAAAGGCGCCTTCACCATTAAAAGGGTCGATACGTTCGCCAAACGATCCCGTCACCGGGCCTTCGACTGGCCAAAGATTGGGAGCTGAATTCGCCCGCATCCAGTCCGCGGGGGTCGCGTCACGAGTCATTCCCAGGGAAATACCCGTCGTAGTCGCGCCACTTAGCGCAGTGCTTTTCAGCGTGTACAACCGGTCAAGCGATAAACCAACCTGGGCATTTTGCACGTCTTCCGAAGAAGAAGCCGCCACCAGCATGGGACTTGCTTTCAAACCGTAAAGTGATGACACTTCGCTGGCAAGGGATCCAAGGGATGCGACTTGAGCATCTCGTTCCTTGGCAATTTCTTCCAACTTTGAATAGCGGTTGGTTAATTCTTCTTTTTGTGTGCGGAGTTCGTTGTAACGCGAGACCTTCAGCAACATCCGTACATACGAGCTCGCAATTCCGGTCAAACTTAGGAACCCAATTGCCGTCCCAGCCACCAGAACATATAAGTAGTGGAGGGGAATTGGGATCTTGCGGAGCTGGCCGTCTTCTCCCCGTGCAACAAAAAGAATATAAAAACGCTTATGCAATAATTTTCCCTTTCGCTGCAAGTAACCAAGTTTCAGATTACTAGAGGGCAATTCGCGGTTACGAAGGCCCTTCATTTGACCCTGATTCCAGAGCACCTTGCCGCAGTTGGCGTCAGGCTTGTGTGCTCGACTTAACCTCAGAACCAGGTAAGGCTCGAAACTACCTCTGACTGCAATTCAAACGAGATGCAGCACTTAGCTCGGCCAAAGTGTTTGGAAACTCCCGCAACGGTAACAAAGTAGGTTCCTCCTGTCAACGGCCGCTGCTTCAAAAACCCATTACCAAGGACAGGTAGCAGGGCTTGACCTTATGCCGATTTGGTGCACGTCCAACTCCCGTCCCAATTCGAGACCGCCCTTTCAATAGTTCGTAATCACCGTCCTCCACCCCTTGTCGAGGCGAAGAATAGATGGAATGTCTCTCAGAGCGGTTGCCCTTTTTGGGGCAGATTTATATCGCGACAGGTCGATCATCCGTGGCTTGGGCGCAGAGTTAGATAGTCAAAGTTGGAGTTATCATGATTCCACTTTGCCATTGCCCGAAAAAGTGCTGTTGGATCGAATTCGCCGCAAAGCCTTGGCCAGAGCCGGTGTAGTCGCCGGAATTGGCGACGATAGCGCAGTCCTTCGAGTCCCTGCCGGACACGAAGTCTTGGTCACAACTGACTTCAGTCTCGAAGGGGTTCATTTTCGAAGAGAATGGCATTCTCCTGACGTCGTAGGGCATCGCTGTCTGACTCGTGGATTAAGCGACATTGCTGCCATGGGAGGAGCGCCTGTGGCCGCCTTTGTATCAATAGCTCTTCCTCCAGAGTTACTACAATCCTGGGTAGACGGGTTCTATGAAGGTCTGCTCAATCTGGCGAAAACGTTTTCAGTGACGCTCGCAGGTGGCGATACTGCCGAATCTTCCAATGGTGTGATGGCAGACATTGTTGTGCTTGGATCGGTGCCGAGAGGGAAAGCGGTCTTGCGATCGGGAGCCCGACCGGGTGATCGAATCTTCGTAACCGGGTCGCTGGGCGGGTCGGCTGCCGCACTGAATCTGCTGCTTTCGGGAAAGAGAAAAAAACTTCGTCCGGGCGACTTTCCGGCTCACTTCTTTCCGACTCCACGAATTGAGGTTGGACGTGTTCTGCGAGAGAGATCGCTCGCTTCTGCCATGATCGACATTAGCGATGGATTGTCTACTGATCTCACACATATTTGTGAAGAGAGCGGAGTTGGAGCGGAAATTGAAGCAGCAGCTATTCCTTATGGGAACATCGGAAAACCATCTCAAAAAGTGGACCTACGGTACGCACTGCACGGCGGGGATGATTATGAATTGCTCTTCACCAGCCATCCAGCCAAACGCATTCCAGCAATAATCAATGGAGTGCCGATAACTCAGATCGGGCAAATTATTAAGAGAAAAAGAATTTTCTTGCGAAAGCCGGATGGTAAACAAGAGCCGCTAAATGCACGCGGCTGGGAGCACTTCAAATGACCTGCTGATGTAGAGACGGGCGTCTCGCCCGTCCGCCAGAATCTCGGCCACGACCCATGTGACTTTGGTGCAGCCCAATGGTCACTTTCTCTGGGGATTACATCCCTAACAAGCTAGATTAAGTGCATGTCTCTCCCTCGATTCGCGCGCTTTGCGGTTGTCGTAATCGTGTTGGCATCTTTCACTTGCGCTTTACAGAACCCCCCGGCACCAGCACCGGTTATTGACAACGACTTTATTCAGAAGCAGTTCGGCTCAACCTGCACGCTTTTGGATAGCCCTCCTCTCAAGGCCGACTTGGACGGGGATGGCATCGAGGATATTGTCATAGCCGCCCGATGCAAGAATCCCCTGCTAGATGAAGCGGAAAATAATTTCAAAGTAGAAGATCCATTTGCCAGTTTCTTCGGATACGGTAATCCTAAGATCGCCACCCAATTTTCCACGGATGTCCCCGAGCGCCGCGGCATTTCACTGCTGATTATTCACGGTTCGGGAGACGATGCCTGGCATTCTGCGACTCCGAAAAGTAAGTTCGTTATTATCGATTTGCCGTTTAAGCAGTACAGTCTGAAGAAGATGAAGTTCAAGAAAAAGAAGACAGTGATGGCGATCTATGTCGAAGAAACAGGAGCCGACCAGATGACATCCGCTCTATTCTGGGACGGCAAGAAATACCGCTACGTGCCGCTCGGCGCCAGCATGGAGTAGAGCAGGCTACAGGCATTAGGCTTCAGGCATGCAGCTTCATTTTTTGTCATTCCGAACTAAGTCAGAGTTGCGCTTTTTGCGCAACGAGGACAACGCGAGGAATCTGCTTTTCGGTAGTGGCTCAATTACAACGTCAGCAATGGATAACGAGTGAGTTGCGCCTTCGCGTACTTTGCGAAATTTCTTAGGGAACTTTGCGGTTAAAGGTTTTAAGAACTGTAACCGCCAAGAACACAAAAGAAAAGCCGCAAAGAACGCAAAGGGGCTAGGCGGGTCTTTAGTAAATAAGGAGTATTCTTCGGGAAAATATAGAAAATATACCGTCAATTTCAAATTGAGCCACTACCTGCTTTTCGCAGTTCGCCTTCAACCTCCTTCTCTCGCCTATAATTCCCTCCCATGAGTCTTGAGCAAAAATTAGCTGAACTCAAAAAGCGAAATCAGCTTGCCGAGGATGGCGGCGGAGCGCATCGCCGCGAACGCCTGCACAAAGAAGGCAAATTGTCGGCGCGTGAACGCATCGACTTCCTGCTGGACGAGGGCACCTTCGAAGAGACAGACAAGCTGGTCACTCATCGCGCTAACGATTTCGGAATGGCCGAGCAGAAATACTACGGCGACGGTTTCATTACTGGTTACGGACGAATCGAGGGCCGCTTGGTTTTCGTCTTCGCACAGGACTTCACTGTTTTTGGTGGATCGCTCTCGGAAACCAATGCAGCCAAAATCGTCAAGATTATGGATCTTGCGGCCAAGATGGGTGCGCCTGTGATCGGACTCAACGACTCCGGCGGGGCTCGCATTCAGGAAGGCGTTGTATCGCTGGCGGGATACGCCGATATCTTTCTTCGAAATACGCTGTACAGTGGCGTGGTTCCGCAAATTTCGGCCATCATGGGACCGTGTGCCGGTGGCGCCGTTTATTCGCCTGCAATTACGGATTTCATTTTGATGGTCGACAAGACCTCGTACATGTTCATCACCGGCCCGGATGTGATCAAGACGGTGACCCACCAAGAGGTCACAAAAAACGAACTTGGCGGCGCGATGACTCACAACGAGACATCCGGTGTGGCGCACTTCGTAGCGCATGACGATGCCGAATGCCTCTCGATGGTGCGCGAGTTGCTGAGTTTTCTTCCTTCCAACAATGTGGACGATCCTCCACGTAAAGCTTGCACCGATCCCATGGATCGTGCTGACGCCGCTTTAGACACCATCGTTCCCGATCAATCAAATCAGCCGTACGACATCAAGGATGTAATTCACGCGATAGTTGACGATGGTTATTTCTTCGAGGTGCACGAACACTTCGCGAAGAACATCGTAGTAGGATTCGCCCGGCTGAATGGACGCTCCGTCGGCATCGTGGCCAATCAGCCTGCATTTCTTGCAGGCACGCTTGATATCAACGCCTCGCTGAAAGGGGCGCGTTTCGTGCGCTTCTGCGATTGCTTCAATATTCCCCTCGTAACGTTCGAAGATGTTCCGGGATTTCTGCCGGGAACGAACCAGGAGTACGGCGGAATTATCAAGCACGGTGCCAAGCTCCTGTTTGCGTACGCGGAGGCAACCGTTCCCAAGGTAACCGTGATCACGCGCAAAGCTTACGGCGGAGCGTATTGCGTAATGGCTTCGAAACATATTCGTACCGACGTGAATTACGCATGGCCAACAGCAGAAATTGCCGTGATGGGGCCGGAGGGCGCCGTGGACATCGTCTACAAACGCGACTTGGATGGGGCAGAGAATCGCGGCGCAGTTCGCCAGAAAAAGATCGAAGAGTTCCGGGAAAAATTCGCGAATCCGTATGTGGCGGCGGAAAGAGGATTCGTGGACGCAGTAATTCAGCCAAGAGAGACGAGAAAGAAGTTGATCCAGGCACTAGAAATGCTGGCTACGAAGAGAGATAAGAATCCACCCAAGAAGCATGGGAATATGCCACTGTGATGAGTGGTGCCAGATTTGAATGTTGCAACTCGTGCAGGTTACCGCTTGAGATATTCAGTCGACCTTTATTCTTTCTACATTTACCCCCAACACCAGCTTCGGCGAAAAATCTAATCTGCGCGCTTGCTTTGATTGCTGAGGCTTCCGTCCGTTCTTCTTAATTGCCCGGTACGCATTCGGGCTATCTGCGAAGTCCAGCATCAAGCCTCTTGACGATGTAGGAATGGGGGAGAGGGCTGTTTCACTATTCGCCAAGAGGCATGGCTGGTTCCGCGACCGATCCGTGCTGGAATGATCTTTCGCTGAAAGATCACGGCTTGTCCCGTTGATGGGAGAAAGCGCTGGCATTGGTCGGATCGGGGAGACATCGAACCAAAATGCAGAACCAGAATTACAATGAAATGTTCAGATAAATTTAAGAGTCCCGAAGTGATGTTGAACTCATTGTCTCGGCGACTAGCTTGCTTAAACCCTTGTGGACCTCGTTACATTTCCCTTGCGGGTTGTTGCGAAATCTTCACTTGGGCTCCGGGCTAACTGCCAACCGCGATAACCTGTTCAACGCTTCGGGACTGTTTCCTTTGACTGAGTTCCGGCCTACCTCATCCAGCGCCTTGATGCAGACTCTGCCGACCTGCTCCACATTTCATCTTGCGATGCCGCAGAGTGATCTTGCTTGAGACTCAACCGCCGCGCCAATCAGATAAACTTTAGAACGCGTCAAAGAACGATTGTGTTTTAACTCCTCCAATTTTTAGAGTCAACAAAAATGAACCGCTTGCATCTGCTTTGATTACAGCGATGTGCAGCAAGTTCACAACCGGCTGACCGGATTTTGTGCAGAGCACAATCAGAGAGTTTGCGCGAAGCGTAATATAAGCCGCTTTTTTGGGGAAATTCGTTTTCAATCGCCATCGAAGCAGCCCGCGATTCTGTGTGGAAAATTGGCCGCAAATATTGAATGACGGGGATAACAGAATTTAAGATTTTGCGAAACAAGTATTAAAAAGCAAAGTTCCGGTCTATGCCGGCGAATTTTTTCGATGGAGTGACGGGCGTTCCTTCGGCTTCGCTCAGGACAGACTCTCGCCCGTCCGCTCTCGACAAGTGAAGATGTCCGCCTGTTACGATAAGCTCTTGCCTCCGCTACTCGATGTCCGGAATTTGACTGTTCATTTTCCTGCCCAAAGCCGCGCAAACGGCACGGGATCGTCGTCTGCGGCAGTACGCGATCTCAGTTTTATCATTACCTCGGGTGAAGTTTTGGGGTTGGTCGGCGAATCTGGCTCAGGCAAATCGGTTACATCCCTCGCCTTGATGAGACTGCTCCCGCCACAGGCAAAGCTTCAGGGCGAAATACATTTCGCCAATAATGGATCAACGCAAAACTTGCTCCAGCTGTCCGCCGAACAAATCCGTCAGCTACGCGGTTCCAAAATCGGCATGATCTTCCAGGAGCCGATGACCGCGCTAAATCCTGTCATGCGGGTTGGAGATCAGATTGCCGAAGCCGTTACTGCCCACGGACAAGTCACAAAAAAAGAAGCGTGGGAACGAGCTGTTGCTGCAATGAATGATGTGGCTATTACCGATGCTGAGCGCCGCGCTCGCGACTACCCCCACCAGCTTTCCGGAGGGATGCGGCAGCGCGTCATGATCGCCATGGCCATCGTGAATCGCCCGCAACTCCTCATCGCGGACGAGCCAACCACCGCGCTCGACGTCACTATTCAGGCACAAATACTCGAATTGCTGGCGGATTTGCGGGTTAAGTTTGGATTGACCATGCTGTTCATCTCGCATGATCTCGCCGTGGTGTCCCAGGTGGCAGACCGGGTTGCGGTCATGTATGCCGGTAGCCTGGTAGAGCTCGGGAGGAAGAAAGATATATTTCATGCTCCCGCTCACCCTTACACGCGTGGGCTTTTGAATTCCGTGCCTACGCTGGCCACGGATCGAACTCGTCCGCTAAAGACTATCGAAGGTACTGTTCCGGCAGCCCATGTTTTGCCAGGAGGTTGCCCGTTTGAGCCGCGTTGCGAATCTCGTATCCCTGAGTGCGGACAGAGTCTGCCCCCACTTGTCGCGATTGCTCCAGAACACTGGGCAAGATGTCCGGTGATAAACGGTCATTCACTCTGAACTATTCCCACCATAATGCGAACTTTGCAGAGGCTTTCTCCGACGAAGCACCTGAACAGGTCTATAATCGGCAGTTTGTCCGGTGAAGTGTGCGCATTCTTTTATTAAGCGATATTCACGCGAATCTTGAAGCGCTTGAGGCTTGCCTCGACGCCGCTCCCGCCTATGACATGGTTTTCAATTTAGGCGACGTTGTCGGTTACGGCGCCAGTCCCAACGAAGTCATTAAGCGGTCGCGCGAGTTGGGAGAGATTTTTGTGCGCGGAAACCACGACAAAGCTGTCGCAGGCTTGACGGATCTTGGAGATTTCAATCCCATCGCAGGTATCGCGGCCTTGTGGACACGCGAACAATTAACCAATCAGAATATGGAATGGTTGCGTTCCTTGCCGCATGGCCCAATACAAATCGCCGCGCTCTCTGATGCGCAGCTGGTGCATGGCTCTCCCCTCGATGAAGATGAGTACGTGGTCACTCTTCAGGATGCAGTCGACCCCCTGCTCCTCTCCTCTGTGCATTTGACTCTGTTCGGACACACTCATTTGCAGGGAGCGTTTTCTATGGATGGAACCAAGGGCGACACGATGCGCCCCATGTATAAAACGGTTGGACGAAGTGAAACTCTGGAATTTCCGTTGGAACCAGGTGTCCGCTACCTCGTAAATCCTGGTTCCATCGGGCAGCCGCGTGATGGCGACTGGCGCGCGGCATTTGCATTGCTCGATACGGAAACTCGAGTCCTTACATACTGCCGTACACCCTATAACTTAAAAGCAGCGCAAGAGCGCATTCTGGCGGCCAATCTCCCACAACGTTTGGCGACCCGCTTAGCGGCGGGCAGATAGCATGAATAAATTGAAAGCGGATATCCATGAAAATTGATAAGCGGTTTGCGAATTTAGTGAATGTGATTTTCCTCACAGTTGGACTTTTCACCGCCGGTATTTCTGCCTCCGCTCAAAGTACAACCAAGAGTTTTAAGGAAGTCGCCATTTCGCCTGATGGCAGCCGCGTGGCATGGGTGGAGACTGCGCTTGATGCTGAGAGCCAACCTGCGGGTGGTTCGGCGATTTATGTTCAAGATTTGAAATCTGCCAATGCTCAGCCGGACCACATCTCCGCCAAATGCGCTGGCAATTGCGATGAATCTGGCATCGCATGGTCGCCGGATAGCAAGCACATCGCGTTTTTCTCCGATGCCGAAAGCTCTGGTCAGTTGCAGTTGTACTCCACGGACATAACCGGCGGTGCGGCTCACAAATTGACCAGCCTGACCGGGTTTTTAACTGAAGCTCATTGGTCACCCGATGGCAGCGCTCTTGCATTTCTCTTCACCGAAAATGCGCCGCGGGTTGGCGGACCGCTCATGGCAATGACGCCCGAAACCGGAGTCATTGCGGACAAGACATATGAACAGCGTTTGACAGTAGTGGACACAGCAACCGGCAAAGTGCGCCAGCTCTCGCCGCCAGAAATGTATGTTTATGAATACGATTGGTCGCCTGACAGCAAGAGCTTCGCCGCCATCGCAGCTCGCGGCTCCGGCGACGCGAATTGGTATGTTGCGCAAATTTATACCTTGAGCCTTGCGGGTGAAAACTGGAAATCAATTTACAAGCCAACATTGCAGATCGCTGTGCCGCGTTGGTCGCCTGATGGCAAGCGGATCGCCTTCATCGAAGGTTTAATGAGCGATGAAGGGAGCATTGGCGGCGATATTTTTCTTATGTCAGCGGCTGGAGGGAACGCGCGGAACATCACGCCGGGAATGGCTGCTTCTCCGGTAGCTCTGCATTGGGAATCACCAGACAAAATTTTTTTTACTGAAACGGTTGATGGTCAATCTGGAATTGCCAAGGTGGATGTAGCGGGGAAAATTGTGCAACTCTGGGCCGGGCCGGAATTGATCACCACCGGAGACGAGGATGGAACGCAAATTTCGTTGGCAAACGATCATCTGACTTCGGCGGTGATTCGCGAATCGTCAGCTCGTGCCCCAGAAATTTGGGCTGGACCGATTGGCAATTGGAAGCAAATCACACATGCCAACGAAGCCGCGAAACCGGAATGGGGCGAAATGAAGAGCCTGCATTGGACAAGCGATAACATGCGGGTTCAAGGCTGGCTTCTGTATCCCAGGGATTATGATCCGGGCAAACATTACCCCTTAGTTGTCGTCGTGCACGGTGGCCCGGGCGCGGCTGTGCAACCAGAATGGCCCGGTCCTTTTCTCAATACAGACGAGCTGTCCACTCACGGATACTTCGTACTTTATCCCAATCCGCGCGGTAGTTTTGGTCAGGGTGAGAAATTCACTCAAGCAAACGTCAAAGATTTTGGCTATGGAGATTTTCGCGACATTCTGGCCGGAGTCGATGAGGTCGTAAAAACTCTCCCAGTAGACAACAATCGCGTCGGGATCACTGGCTGGAGCTACGGCGGCTACATGACCATGTGGGCTGTCACGCAGACGAATCGTTTTCGCGCCGCAGTCTCCGGAGCGGGACTGTATAACTGGCAAAGTTATTATGGTGAAAACGATATAGACGAGTGGATGATCCCCTTCTTCGGGTCTTCGGTCTATGACGACCCCGCAGTCTATGCCAAAAGTGGGCCGTCGACATTCATAAAAAACGCCAAAACGCCGACATTGGTCTTAGTGGGCGAACGGGATGGTGAATGCCCTGCGCCGCAGTCGCGCGAATTCTGGCATGCATTGAAGACATTGGGAGTGGAGACTCAACTTGTAATCTATCCCGGTGAAGGGCATGCGATTCAACAGCCCGACCACCGGCGCGACATCATGAATCGGATGATTGGCTGGTTCGATCAGCATATGCCAGCTGCCAATCCGTAAGTCGTCGTCCGATATGCTTACGGTTTTTGTTGTCCCCGCAGCGAGAGTACATGCCTTCCAGATAGTGCTTTCTGAATCTTCTTGACGCCGTTGCCCTCCGGGCTTAAGCTTCTCTGAATTTTCTTCCTGCTTGGTTCGCGAAAATGCCCGCGGAACCAGCCTGCGATGCTCGTTTGCAGAACTTATTTCGAGGTGTTCGAAATGAAAGTCTCTGCCCTGGCCTGCTTATTCTTGAGCACAATTCTCTGTGCCCGTTCCCATTCCAATCCCGTCACCGAAACTCTGGTCATCACCAACGTCAGTGTTATTAATACTCGCGATGGATCAATCGCACCACGAATGACGGTTGTCATCAAACATGGCCAGATTCAAGCAGTCGCGAAATTTGGGATAGTCGCCAGTTCGCCTAAAACGCGAGTGATTAATGGAAGTGGCAAGTACCTGATCCCGGGATTGTGGGACATGCACGTGCACACCAGCGGCAATGCCGCCGCGGCTTGGGATAAGCGTACTTTGGATTCACTTTACATCGCTAACGGAGTGACCGGCATCCGCGAAATAACAGAAGAGCGTAGTTTGTCCGAGCCCGGTTTGCCCGGAAAAGAAGAGACTTCGGCTGATCAGGAATTAATCGGACCACATAGAATTTTGGCCAAATCTTTTCTCGGCGAGAATAAAAGCGATTCGAAGATGTTGGCAGTCAGCGTTCCAGCCGCGCGCGACGGCTCCTTTGGTGAAACAAAAAGCATCGAACAATTAAGTGCAGTTATGCTAGCGTGTTCTTCGCGTGAGGTCGAACTTCGTCAGCGAGGTCTGCGCGCATGGGCAAATCATGATGGAGCAGCCTATGCAGCTCTGGCAGCAGAAACTCGCGCGACCTATGATCCGGATAAAGCATGGAATTTGTTTGTCGATTTTGCCAATCGAGGCATTCGGATGGTCCCTGCGTTGGTCTGGTCCCAGAACAGTTCAAACTTAGGCAGTCCCCAATTAAAAGACGATCCAGCATTGCAGTACGTGTCAACCGCAATTCGCCAGAGTTGGGAGGCAGAAAATTTGCGCGGTAGTTCGCCAGGCGACTTACAAGAAGCGAAAGAAATAGCGGCCCGTGATATTCAACTCGTGGGCGCGATGCGTAACGCAGGCGTGCAGTTTATGGCCGGAACGGACTCGCCCGCTGCGTATGTAATTCCTGGATTCAGTCTTCATCAGGAACTTCAATGGCTAGTCAAAAGCGGGTTCACTCCGGCGCAGGCGTTGCAGGCAGCGACCATCGATCCCGCAATCTTTTCCGTGCAGCTCGACAAATACGGAGTAGTTGAGAAAGGACATGTGGCAGATCTGGTGCTGCTGGATGCGAATCCGCTGGAAAACATAAGCAATACCAAAAAGATTGCGGCAGTTTTATTTGAGGGAAAGTACTACTCGCGAGAAGATTTAGATAAATTGCTGGACAGTACAAAATAAAGTGACCTGCAAAACGATTACGTAGGGACAGCCGCCCTCGGCAGCCGGGTGTTCCCATCCTTGCGTTCCGCACAAACGGCGGTTGCCATACTGTATGCGGAGATCAATGATTCAAAGATCAATGATTCAATAAGACTTCGCAACCATTTACCCTACGAATCATCCCGAATACTGTTCAGAATGATGCACTTACCCTCCTTCTGTGCTGTAATACAAACTGCGATTCATGTCTGCCTCTTCTACATCCTTGCGCCGCCGGTTAAATGGTTTCCAGCGCGATCTTCGCGGCGCGCAAAAGCTCGCTAAAGCGCTGATTTCAACCGATCATCCGCTGCTCGCGCACATCATTCCCATGCGCCGCTGCAATCTTGCTTGCGAATATTGCAATGAGTATGACGATTTTTCAAAACCAGTTCCACTTGAAATCATGTTCGAACGCATCGACAAACTCGGCGCGCTCGGAACATCCGTTGTCACTATCAGCGGTGGCGAACCCCTGTTGCATCCCGAACTCGATGAAATCATTGGGCGCATCCGCAAAAATGGAATGATTGCGGGCATGATCACCAATGGATATTTGCTGGTCGCGGAGCGCATTCAGCGTTTAAATCGCGCAGGTCTCGAATGGTTACAGATTTCGATCGATAACGTTACGCCCGATGATGTTTCCAAAAAAAGCCTGAAAGTGCTTGATAAGAAACTACAACTGCTTGCCGAGCACGCCGATTTTCATGTGAATATAAATTCGGTAGTTGGCGGTGGAGTACGCAATCCGCAAGATGCGCTGACTATCGGCAAACGTGCTGTCGCCCTTGGGTTTACCTCGACTATCGGCATCATTCACGACGGCAGCGGGCAGCTTCAACCGCTCAACGAAGAAGAAAAGCGCGTGTATCACGAGATGCAATCGATGTCGAAGCGCAGCTTCACGCGGATCAATGGCTTCCAAAACAATATTGCTGAAGGACTTCCGAATGATTGGCGTTGCCGCGCCGGGGCGCGCTATTTGTATATTTGCGAAAATGGATTAGTGCATTATTGTTCGCAGCAGCGCGGATATCCTGGAATTCCGTTAAAGGATTACACAGTCAATGACATACGCCGCGAATACCTGACGGAAAAAGGCTGCGCTCCGAATTGCACCGTATCGTGCGTGCATCAAGTATCAGTTGTGGATTCGTGGCGAGCGCCGCAACATCCCGCGCCTCCAGCAGTTACGCCAGCAAGCGATCTGGTACACATCGAATAAAACTCAATTTTGTTTGCGAACTGCATGCGTATCAGGCAGTTCGTTCAATAATTGCTGGATAGTTCGCTTTAGTATTGGGTGGCATATCTCTGGTGCGATTTCTGCCAGCGGTTCCAGCACAAACCTGCGCTCGTGCATGGCGGGGTGCGGGATCGTCAAATCCGCTGTATCAACAATACAATCCCCAAACAATATGATGTCTATGTCAATGAGACGCGGGCCTTTATCCTGCTGGCGCTGTCGTCCCATTGCATGCTCGATAGTGAGAAGGCTGATCAAAAGCCCTTGAGGCGATTTGTTCGTTCTGAGTTTTACCGCACAGTTCAGGAACCAGGCTTGCGCTGTGAATTCGACTGGTTCTGTCTCGTAAAACGAAGAAACTGCAAGCACATCGCCCACGCCGCTGAGCCGATCAATAGCGATGTTCAAATTTGTGGCGCTATCTCCGACATTGGATCCGAGCGAAAGGTAAGCAATATTTGACACGTGGTTCACAGTTCAGTTTATAGAGTTCAACTCCGGCGCGGAATTAAACCATCCCCGAGTACCTCGCTTAAGACTTGCGCCGCCATGAAAGTCCCGGCACCCTGACAACTTACGAGGTGCAAACGTATGTTATCGATTCACGACAAAATTGACCGTGCGCAACGGCTGGTTCGCATGTTGGAGGATGATGCACCGCTCCTGGCGCTTCGCGTGGCCCAGCTAGGCCCTGAACATCAAAGCTCTGCAAAGAGCTACGCAGCTCAACTTACAGCAAAAGCCCGTGCGGAACTGGAAAGATTAATCCAAGAGGGTAGTTTCTGGGATTCTTCTGATTCGAGCCCGCAAGCAGCAGATTAAAAACCTTCACGAAGAATCCTACAGAAGCGGTTGCGCTCGGCACTGCTACTTCACACTCTGTGCAGCCGGGTTCGGAATCACTTTTACTCCCACCCCCGACGCCTCGCTATTTGCGTGATATACCCGCTCGGTTGCCTTCACGAAATCTGACGGCTTTGCATCTGGGATGTTCACGAACGTCTGCGGATTCCTGTCTGTCAATGGGAACCATGAGCTCTGCACCTGCACCATGATCCTGTGTCCGCAGCGGAAGGTGTGATTTACATCCTGCATATTGAAATCGATCTCTTCCACTTTTCCCGGAGTGAATGGTTCCGGCTTTTCGAAGCTGTGGCGGAACTTTCCCCGGAAGGGCTCTCCGCGCACGAGCTGCTGATATCCGCCCATGACGAAAGCTGGTGGAAGCACATCGCCTTTGGATTTATTGTCTTCGGCTTTTTCTTCGTCCAACTTATTTTGGGGATAGTCCTGAGGATAGACGTCAATCAGCTTTATGTCGAAGTCGGAATCCGTGCCGCTGGTCGAAACGAAGAGTTTCGGCGAAAGCGGGCCTGCGATGGTGACATCTTCATCCAGCACCCGCGTTTGATAAGTGAGGACATCGGTTCTCGTGGTGGCGAAACGCTGATCGGAAAGCATGTATTCCTGCGGCACATCGATGGCAGTGTAAGCCACAAAGGGCACAGGTCTAGCGGGATCGCTCACGTATTCATCAAAAGCTCCGGATGCTTCTTTGGGTGGCTCAAACGAAAGCTCGCCATTGCCATGGAAGTAGAGCATTTTGCTTTGAACGTTCTTCGGAGGCCATGCCGAATATTGCCGCCATACGTTAGTCCCAGTTTCAAATACGTAAGCCTCGGGAAGTTTTGCATCTGTCCCACCTTTTAAATATTGTTCAAAGAAGGGAAACAATATGTTCTTGTCGTAATATTCGGAAGTTTTGGCGGCGAAATTCACGCGCCCCAAAGAATTGCCTTCATGGCGCGCCCAGCCACCGTGGACCCACGGTCCCACAACCAGCGCATTAAAGATTCCCGGATTGTTCTTCTCGATGGCATTGTAGGTAAGAAATGGACCGGCGAGATCTTCCGCATCAAACCATCCGCCAACCGTGAGCACGGCACAATGAATGTTTTTCATGTGCGGCGCAAGGTCCCGGGCCTTCCAGTAATCGTCGTAAGTGTCGTGGTGCACTTGATCATCCCAAAGCAGGCTTTTGCCTTGAATGTACCGGCTGAGATTTCCGATTGGGCCGGCATTCAAATAAAACTGATAACCGTCTTGTGTCCCATAATCGAATGGAGCCTCATTTTTTGGCGGAGTTTGGGGATGATCCTGTGGATAAAAGAAAGTGTAGAAATCGAAATTGGCGGCCAGCATGAACGCGCCGCCGTGGTAGGCGTCGTCCCCCATAAATAAATTGGTCATTGGAGCCTGCGGAGAAGCCGCTTTCAGCGCAGGATGCGAGTCGATGATTCCGGCGGAGGTGTAAAAACCAGGATAGGAAATGCCCCAAATTCCTGCGTTGCCATTGTTATTGGGAATGTTCTTGAGCAGCCATTCGATGGTGTCATAGGTGTCGCTGGCGTCATCAACATCTTTATTCGTTTTCTTGTTATCTATATGAGGACGCGACTCCACGAATGTGCCTTCGGACATCCAGCGTCCGCGCACGTCTTGAAGGACGAAAATATATCCCGATTTGTCGAAATCGCGCGATGGCCCTAAACTCTTGCGATAATTATCAACGCCGTATGGCCCTACGCTGTAGGGGGTGCGATTGAGCAGGAAGGGATAGGGCTGGGAAGCATCTTTGGGAACATAAACAGCCGTGAAAAGACGCACGCCGTCCCGCATGGGAATGCGGTATTCGTATTTTGTGTAATGCTCCTTAACGTCGAACTCGGGAGCTACATTGGCAGTGGTCTGGCAAAAGAGGTGTGCGGTCAGGGAAGTAACGATTAAAAATAGCGTGGATAGATTCCATTGCATGGGCAGCTCCCATCGAACGTAGATGCGCTCTCTAAGCCGAATAGGCAAGCTACCTACTGAGGGTAGAAGGAGTCAAGTCAGCCCAATGCGCGATCAACTTTACTTAGCCAGTTCCATTGCTTTCCCAGTTGCTGGTGGAGGATAATTCAAAGCGGTACATGCGGCATCGCGGCGCGCGGTTTTGCTTCCGGTGAATCTTCCCAACTCCATAACGCTTACACGCATCAGCAGCATTCCTTTGCTGATGTGGATTCTATCGAGTTCACATTTCAGCAGCATACATGGAGAGAAAGAGTTGCTGGCTTCGGCTCTGTTTATTCTGGCATCCATTACGGATGGTATCGACGGTTATCTGGCCCGCAAACGTGGACAGATCACCACTATGGGAATTCTGCTCGATCCATTGGCGGATAAACTTTTTATTGCCGCCGCTTTCATTACACTGGTGCAGTTCAATCCCAGCCTGGTACCGGCATGGATCGCGGTCATCATCATTGGGCGGGAGTTCCTGGTGAGTGGCTTACGTTCGATCGCGGCCTCGGAGGGTTTCACCATTGAGGCCAGCGAGCTGGGTAAATTTAAAATGCTGGTGCAGATCGTTTCGGTGGTGGCAGCTATTCTGGATCACCGCTGGAAGGAATGGCCAGTGTATGGCCAGTATTTTTTCCCGGTACACGCTATCGCCGTGACTTCGATCTGGTTCATGGTGGCTTTATCTTTAATATCGGCGGCGGATTACTTTGCCGCCTTCTGGTCAAAAATCGATCGGCAACATGTAAAGCGCCGTCGCCGAGCCTTCGTCCTTAGCCGGCGGAAAAAACATGACGTCTCTGTCTCCCCACAAGTTCCATCCCGATAAGAGCGAGTTGCCCGAGTTCTCCCCATCTGAACGTCACTTGCTTCTAAACTTGGCTCACCGGGCAATTTTGGTAACAGTCGAAGAGCATGAACTGGTAGATATTCCACACTCCCCGCATTTTGAGGAGCCGCGAGGTGTGTTCACCACGATTTATTTAAACGGTGCTTTGCGGGGATGTGTAGGTTACGTGTTTGCTGACAAGCCCCTCTATGAAACAGTTATCTATACTGCGCGCGCTTGTGCGTTTGAAGACATCCGGTTTGCACCGGTCACCAGGGACGAAGCTTCTCAGCTGGAAATTTCTTTAAGCATATTGTCCCGGTTGCAACCCATTACTCCAGATAAAATTGAAATAGGATTACACGGGTTATTGATTGCTCAGCATGGCCGCCGGGGGTTGCTCCTGCCGCAAGTGGCGGTCGAGTGCGGATGGGATAGAGTCACCTTTCTTGAACAGACCTGCCGGAAGGCAGGATTGCCAGAAGATGCGTGGAAGAATGGGGCGAACATTGAAGCGTTCACGGCGGAAGTGTTTGGCGACGCGAGTTCGTAGATAGGAAAGTTGGTCCAAAACGCACAGGAATCCCAGTTTTCTTAATATGCAGCAAAGTTCTGTTGACGATGTGTCTTGCAGGTTGTTATATTTGTAAGGTTCCGCGAGTTAAGTTTGGCTTGTCTGTACGTGGTGGGACGTTCCTGTCACGTCGTAAGCGTTGGAAACACGCCGAAATCACAGTTAAGCTTTAGAGTCATACATCTTCAGAGTGCATCAAATCTGTAGATATCCTCGCTGAAACGTCCTGCGCGCACCTTTCGCCTTTTGAAAGATTATGCGGGACGCCACTGACGAAACGGATCGCCTCCGGATTTAAAGAAGTTACGGGCTTGGCGGCACCGTCGTTGGTTCAGTCAAACGGGAAACCGATAAATTTCTTGCCGTGCGATAGCGGGCGAGATCATGGTTGGCAGTCGCCATCCAGTCCCTGTATCAGGGAAAAGCAAGCAGCAAATAATTTTGCCTGTGCGCGTAAATGTGCGCGGGTGGGAATGCGGCTGAGAAGTTGCGGCTGAGAAGTTGCGGCTGAAGGAGTAGCAAAGAGTGCCTACTTTCAATCAATTAGTGAAGGCCGGACGCAAGCGTCCACGGTACAAGACAGCGAGTCCTGCATTGCAGGGATGTCCGCAAAAACGCGGTGTGTGTACCCGTGTGTATACCCAAACGCCCAAGAAGCCGAATTCGGCGTTGCGCAAGGTGGCTCGTGTGCGCCTGACCAACGGCATTGAGGTTACGACCTATATTCCTGGCGTTGGCCATAACTTGCAGGAGCACTCGATTGTGCTTATTCGTGGCGGCCGTGTGAAGGATCTGCCGGGTGTCCGGTATCACGTAGTGCGTGGCACGCTGGATTCTGTCGGTGTGGCGAATCGCAAGCAGAGCCGTTCGAAGTATGGCGCCAAGCGCCCGAAAGCCTAGTAGGAGCTGATTTAGTAGGAGAAGTTAGACGATGCCAAGAAAAGGTTATATCGCGAAGCGAAGCGTGGAAGCCGATCCGGTGTACGGATCGAATCTGGTGACGAAGTTCGTCAACTCCATGATGTGGCAAGGCAAGAAGAGCACTGCTGAGGGCATCTTTTATGAAGCCCTGACCAAACTTGAATCCAAAGGTGGCGATGAAGCCTTGAAGCTTTTCACCAAGGCAGTCGAAAACGCGAAGCCGCTGCTCGAAGTCAAGAGCCGCCGCGTTGGTGGCGCGAACTACCAGGTTCCGGTGGAAGTGAATGCTGATCGGCGTACTTCGCTCGCAATCCGCTGGCTTATTACCTATTCTCGCGGACGTGGCGAGAAGGGCATGGTCGAGAAATTGACGAACGAATTACTGGATGCGGCTAACGGTAAAGGCGCCGCGATCAAGAAGAAGGAAGATGTTCACCGTATGGCGGAAGCCAATAAGGCATTCGCGCATTATCGGTGGTAGAAGAAGCGAAGAAGCGAAGAAGCTATTGGCTCCTGGCTGTTAGCTAAGAGCTAGAAGCTGATTTTAAGAGCCCCAGAAGGAAATAAGAGAGCCGTGGCGAGACAAGTACCATTAGAGCGTTGCAGGAATATCGGCATTATGGCCCACATCGATGCCGGCAAGACCACTACGACGGAGCGCATCCTGTTCTATACCGGACGTACGCACCGCATCGGAGAGGTCCATGAAGGCACTGCGACGATGGATTGGATGGAACAGGAGCAGGAGCGCGGAATCACTATTACGTCCGCTGCTACCACATGCACCTGGCGCGACATCCGCATCAATATTATCGATACACCTGGCCACGTGGATTTCACCGCCGAGGTCGAGCGATCCTTGCGTGTGCTCGATGGCGCTGTGGCTGTGTTTGACGCAGTTCATGGTGTACAGCCGCAATCTGAAAAAGTCTGGCGGCAAGCCGATAAGTACGGTGTTCCAAGAATTTGTTTTATCAATAAAATCGACAAGGCAGGCGCGGATTTTGAGCATGCAGTCGATACTCTCCGCAAACGTTTGAATGCCAAGCCCATCGCGATTCAGATTCCCATCGGACAAGAAGACAAGTTCAAAGGCGTAGTTGATCTCGTCAACATGAAGGCGATTACCTGGAAAGACGAGACGATTGGTGCGGAATACATCACAGGCGAAATCCCCGCCGAGCTGCAGAAGAAAGCTGAAGCATTCCATACTCAGCTGGTCGAAACCGTAGCCGAGAACGACGACGAAATTCTGCATAAGTTTCTTGAAGGCGAAGCGATCTCGGCTGATGAATTGCGCGCATCGCTACGTAAATCGACGATTGAGCTGAAGTTATTCCCAGTAGTTGTCGGAACATCGTTCAAGAACAAGGGTGTTCAACCGTTGCTGGATGCGATTGTTGATTACTTGCCATCGCCGATTGATGCCGGTGAAGTAACGGGAACGAATCCCGACGACGCGAAAGAAGTTGTGCGTCATCCTTCCGATAGCGATCCGTTTTCGGCTCTGGCGTTCAAGATCATGGCTGATCCGTTCGTCGGTCAGCTGACATTTATTCGCATTTACTCAGGCCAGCTGAAGTCTGGTGATTCGGTTCTGAATCCACGCACCGGAAAAAACGAGCGCATTGGGCGTCTGCTCAAGATGCACGCCAACAAGCGCGAAGACATCCAAGAAATTCTGGCGGGCGATATTTGCGCGGCGGTGGGGCTGAAGAACGTCTCGACGGGCGACACGATTTGCGACGAGCGGCATCCGGTTGCACTCGAATCGATTGAGTTCGCCGTTCCAGTGATTTCGGTAGCAGTTGAGCCAAAAACCAAAGCCGATCAGGAAAAGATGGGCATGGCGCTGGCGCGTCTGGCTCAGGAAGATCCCACCTTCAAAGTTCACACCGATCCCGATAGCGGACAGACCATCATCAGCGGTATGGGCGAGTTGCACCTCGAAATCATCGTCGACCGCATGATGCGCGAGTACAAAGTCGAAGCGAATGTAGGTAAGCCGCAGGTGGCTTATCGCGAGACCATTCGCAAGAAGTCGGAAGCGGAAGGCAAATACATTCGCCAGACGGGTGGCCGCGGACAGTACGGTCACGCCAAGATTCGTCTCGAGCCGCAAGAGCCGGGCAAAGGTTACGAGTTCGTCAACGATGTTGTCGGCGGATCCGTGCCCAAGGAATACATTAAGCCCATCGATCAGGGCATTCAGGAAGCCATGGAAGGCGGCATTCTGGCTGGCTATGAAATGGTCGATGTCAAGGCGATTCTGTACGACGGCAGCTATCACGACGTCGATTCGAACGAAATGGCGTTCAAAATCGCTGGATCGATGGCGTTCAAGGAAGCCGCCCGCAAGGCGTCTCCAGTGTTGCTCGAGCCGGTGATGGCAGTCGAAGTTGTCACGCCGGAAGACTACGCGGGAACGATTATGGGCGATTTGAGTTCGCGTCGTGGACGCATTGAAGGCATGGAGCATCGCGCTGGTTCGCAGGTGATCAAGGCGATCGTGCCTCTGGCGGAGATGTTTGGATACGCCACCCACATGCGGTCCAGCACGCAAGGCCGCGCGGAATACTCGATGCATTTTGCGCGTTACGAGGAGGCTCCGAGATCGGTTTCGGAGGAAATCATCGCGCGGGTGCAGGGCACTGCGAAGTGACTACGTAGTCCGCGGTTCGTGGTTGATCGAAGATTCTGGGTTGGCAGCGGGCGGCAAGCGGATTTCGAAGTCGTTTTCGGGCCAGGCGGGATATGGAAAGAGCTTCTGAGTCTAGCGCACGGGTATCTCGGGACCGGGATTGAGCGCGAGTCGCCGGAAGGGCAATACAGAGTTCGGGATTTTTGGAAGTCCCATGTGAACTTTGAAGTTTTCCGAGAGCAATTTGTAGTGGAATGCGAAAAGTTCAACCGCCTGATTGTGGCGGAAGGTTTAATAGAAAAACAGCAACTCGTCGGTGAGTACTACTTGGACGAAGGTAGTGACGGAGACGACCTGGTTTCGGCCGAGGGCTGAGGAGAAGAAAGCAAAATGGCGAAAGAGAAATTTGATCGTAATAAGCCGCACGTGAACGTAGGGACGATTGGTCACATCGATCATGGCAAGACCACGTTGACGGCGGCGATCACGAAGGTATTGTCG
>DASRFC010000049.1:0-7707 GCA_035651835.1 Terriglobales bacterium | reverse complement strand
AGTTGCGGATGCCAGTCTACGATACCTGCAGCGTTTCTCTCCGAATTTAACAACTGACAAAATATTGGCGCGCGTAGTCGATAGCCCGCTCGATCTCGAGCGCATGAATCCTCATAATTGGCACGGAAGCTGCCACGCCGGTGCCTGGGGGCCATCGCAATCCGGCAATATGCGTCCCGTGCCTGGATGGGCACAACATCGTATGCCGATACCGGGTCTGTATCAGACCGGAGCCACAACTTTCCCGGGCGGATCTGTTACTGGAGCACCAGGACGAAACGCAGCGACGGTAATGCTCAAGGACTTTGGAACCAGTATTGATCAGGTTGTGGGGAAGAAAAGTTGAAGGGAAGCGTGAGCAGGAAAAACGGCAACATGGGTGCGTTTTTGCTGCGAAGAGAAAGAAGCCTTTTCGTAGTCGCAGCAGTGCTGTTTTTTACTTTGGTGCATCTTCAGGCTGAAGATGCAGTCTCCTCAAAGCTTGTTCAACAAGAAGTTCCCAATAATCCATCTTTAACAATGGCCCCAACACAGCCAATCCCATTCAGCCACAAAGTACATTTTGATCAGGGAGTCACTTGCGAGTATTGCCACACCAATCCCACACCGGGCATCTCAATGACATCCCCTCCCACAAGTACTTGCATGGGGTGTCATCGTGTTATTGCCAAAGACAAGCCCGCGATTAGAAAACTTGCTGAGTTTGCGCATTCCAAACAGCCAATCCCATGGGTGCGCGTTTACGTATTAACGCCAGGTCTGAACTGGAATCATCGCAAGCATCTGGAAGCTGGTAAGAAATGCGCAGCATGCCACGGCGAAGTAGCGCAGATGGATCAAATGGCTGAGCTAACCAGCACAACCACAATGTTCAGTTGCCTGAGTTGCCATCAGAAGAATCAGGCAAAAACCGAATGCAAAACCTGCCATTTGTGGCCGTAGTGTTGATTCAACATCTGCTGAAGAATCAGCTTTATGGTCCGGGTAATCGCAGCGCTTTCGAACGATCAATCACCCATTGCGGAAATACAGGAGCGCCCTGCGGCGGATGACCCTGCGTGATCGCCCAGTGGTCGATCCATCCGGTACCTTCTTCTCCTACGAATGTGTCAGGCAGGCTATAAGCCGAATCACTGAGAGCATCTGCGAGTGTGATGTAGTGATAGCCGCGCTTGCGCATGAGCTCAATCAATTCGCCGATGTGGTCGGCTTCCAATTGATTGCCATGCAGCAATAAAATCTGTTTTGGCTCGTAACCAATCGTCTTCTTAGCAAGCTGCTCGGTATACGCAAACACTGCATCGCTATAAGAAAGATAGCTGCTTGCGAGTTGCTGCTGTAGTGCGGTGTCGCCGCGAGTTTTAGCGTCTTCGTAGACTCCAGCGTACATCCAATCCCAGGCATCGAGTGTTACGGGAGCGATGCGGTAACCTCGGCCAACAAGGAACGCTTCGGCTTCGCGCCGGGTTTGCAGGTCGCGACCGGTGTCGAGAAAAGGATGCCGGAAGTAGCGGAGCGTCATTTTGTGTTCGGCAAGTAACATTCGGGTTACGCTCTCGCCCTGAATCACATCATCTTCCCATGCCTTCAATCCAGCCTGATTGAGCGAGAGGTGAGTGAAGGTATGATTTCCGAGTTCAAAACCATAATCAAGCCACATGCGCAGAGCCTTGATTCGTTCATCTACTTCGCCCGCCTTATAAAGTTTTTTTTCGTTCACGAACCCGACTACAGGCACCTTCTGGTCACGTAGCGTAGTCAGCAATTTTGTTGTCATTTCCGTAATGGTGGCGGCGGACATGGAATTTGCTGAACCGGCTGGCAAGTCATCAATCGTAATTGCGACCTGGCGCTCGGGTTGTTGCGCTGCCGATTGAACAGGGCTGGCGAAAACGCACAAGGCACAAACAATAATGAGAATTTGTTGCAGCTGTTTCATGAAAGCGGCTCTCCTATGAGTACGTGTTTTCGGCGTGAACGATATTGAAACATGAAAAGGGGAGACATTCACAATTTATAATGCGTGAGCACGTTGCAAAGGACCGGGTGTGGGTAATAGATGATTTCTGGTAAGACTACTATTGACAGCGGATTGCCTAACGACGTGGTCCGCCAAATTATTACCCAAGCACGCGATGAACTCAATTTGGTAGGCAAGCGCGTGATCGTCATTATCCCCGACGGAACACGCACGATGCCAATGCCGCTGATGTTCCAGCTTTTACAAGAAGAGATTGGCGCGCAAGCTGCCGCTTGCGATTACCTGGTTGCTCTCGGCACGCATCCGCTTATGAGCGATGCGCAGCTCACTCGCTTGTTCGGGTGCCCCGTCGTCGCCGGTGTTTGCGGCAGCGCTAGAGTTTTCAATCACCGCTGGGATCTTCCGGAGACATTTACAGAAATCGGCATAATACCTGCCGAAGAAGTTGCGAAAGTTTCTAATGGACTTTTGTCTGAACCTATCGAGATCAAAATTAATCGTCTAATTTTCGATTATGACCAGGTTCTGATTTGTGGACCGGTCTTTCCGCATGAAGTTGTCGGGTTTTCAGGCGGGAATAAGTATTTATTTCCCGGTATCAGTACTGGTCAGATGATTAACCACACTCACTGGCTGGGAGCGTTACTCGGAAGCTATAGCATTATCGGCACAGGTTGTACCCCGGTTCGCGAATTGATTGATCGAGCCGCGGAAAAGGTAAAAGTACCCACCGCCTGTTTTGCTCTGGTCGTGAAAGGACAGAGTATCGGTGGTTTGTATTTCGGCTCTGCGCGCGATGCATGGAAAGCTGCGGCTGAACTTTCTGCGCAAACACATATTGAGTGGGTGGAACGCCCATATCACCGTGTACTCTCCGTCCTTCCTGAGATGTACGACGATATCTGGACGGGAGCTAAGGGGATGTATAAGTCCGAACCCGCTATCACCGACGGAGGAGAGGTCATTATCTATGCTCCCCACATCACAGAAGTGAGCTATACGCACGGAACTTTCATCGACAAAATTGGCTATCATTGCCGGGATTATTTCCTTAAACAGTGGAACCGTTTCGCGGATATTCCCCGGGGCGTGATTGCTCATTCCACGCATTTGCGGGGACAAGGCACGTATGACGCAACGACGAACATTGAAACTCTGCGGATTAAGGTCACGCTCGCCACGAGCATTCCGGAAGAACGATGCCGGCGGTTGAATCTTGGTTATATGGATCCAAAAACAATCAAGCTGGAAGATTGGAAAGGCCGCGAAAAGGAAGGGGTGAAGCTCATTCCCCACGCGGGAGAAATTCTCTATCGATTAAAAATGTCCAATGCCGAATTGCCTCACTAAATTCTAGCGATCTGATTCTTTAGGTGAGAAACATTCTCTGTCAGGATTACGCTTTCGCGAATCAGATCCGTTGTAGCCATTCACGACTGCTCCGTGTACATTGGTTCAATAGGATCCCTGCTATGCGAAAGTTATTCCTTGTAACTGCTTTCTGGGTTCTTCTACTTTTTCCATTTACTGTAAGCTCAACTTTCTCCGAAACGGTAGCCGTCAACTCGCAAGCTGGAAAAGGCTTGGAGCCTGTTTTGCAATATATCCATTCTGATTGGGATGTTCTGACACGTTCCATGACGCGATGCGATAGCATAGTGGATCCCAAGCTGCCTGAGGATGCAGTTCTGTATTTGCCGCAAGATTTTTCTGAACCAGATTCTGTTAAAAAACTGGAAACTGAATGTAAAGTGCATGTGGAACGGCTGCCTGCAGTAATCCACCGCCCTGGCGAAATCGATGTGAGTAAAATCCATCCCCATGGGCTGCTGTTCTTGCCAAACAGTTACGTCGTGCCCGGAGGCAGATTCAATGAAATGTATGGCTGGGACAGTTATTTTATTGTTCTAGGTTTGCTTAAGGATAATCGCATTGATCTCGCGCGAGGAATGATAGACAATTTTCTCTTTGAAATCGAGCATTACGGAACGGTGCTGAATGCGAATCGGACCTACTATCTCACGCGCTCGCAGCCGCCATTTTTGACTTCGATGATTGTTGCCTTGCGAGCGGTGGAAGAGAAATCCGGGCACGATGATAAAGAATGGCTCGCCCACGCCTATGAAGTTGCCGCGCATGATTATCAGAATTGGATACACGAACCTCACTTGGCTGGAACTACGGGACTGTCGCGATATTACGATTTTGGGCGCGGCCCAGCACCGGAAAGCGTCCAGGACGAAACCGGGGTTCATCGCAAAGTTGCGGCGTATTTCGCAAGCCATCCAAGCTTAGGGCAGCGTTACCTGGTAGAGCAAAATACTTCGACCCAAGCGTCAACCGGAGGCGCTGGAGCGCCCTACACCATTCAAGCCTGCGATGCCGCAACCACCATTGAACATCCGGGTTGCGATACAGGCGGCGTGGTTAGATTATCCGATGACTATTACACAGGCGATCGTAGTATGCGCGAATCAGGGTTCGATATATCTTTCCGCTTTGGTCCATACGGAGCTGCCACCCACCACTATGCTCCGGTTTGCTTAAACAGTCTTCTTTATAAAACGGAAAAAGATTTGGAGGAAATCAGCCGGGAGTTGGGCAAACCCGCCGATACCGGCAAATGGAAACTCCGGGCAGAACAACGCAAAATTTTAATCAATCGCTATCTCTGGGATTCCCAACGAGGTTTGTTCTTTGATTACAACTTCGTGAGCGGAACCAGATCTACATATGAATATGTGACTACGTTTTATCCTCTATGGGCCGGGCTCGCCACACCGGAGCAGGCGAAGGCCGTGCACCAGAACCTGAAAATCTTTGAGCGTCCAGGTGGTTTGGTGACGAGCACCGTAGAAACCGGGGGACAATGGGATTCTCCCTACGGCTGGGCGCCTTTAGAATTACTTGGAGTTGAAGGCCTTCGGAAATATGGTTTCAACGCTGACGCAGATCGAGTGTCCTATAAATTCCTTGCCACGGTTGCGGAGAACTTCCAGCGTGAAGGAACTATTCGAGAAAAATACGATGTGGTCACGCAATCTTCAGAAGCGCATGTGACAGCAGGATACAAAATGAATGTAGTGGGTTTCGGTTGGACTAACGCTGTATTTCTGCAATTCTTAAGCGAGATCCCTCAGCCAATGGTCGAGCGGTTGGCCGCAGAAGAGGATATACGATCGTCTGGCGTGTCTGCGCAAAAACCCTGAAAACAACCGTTAGAGTTTAGCCTTAGGGTTTTTTGTTTTCATTTTCCTGTAATTGCTCTGCAAATTTCAGTTCCCGCTCTGCATCATCTGGACGGCCCAAGTCCCGATAAGTCTGCCCTAGTAAATGATGAGTAATTGAATTATTTGGATCCATCGCCTCCGCGCGTTGTAATGCGCGAACTGCGAGATCAAATTCCCCTTTTTTCTCAAGTACCTTTCCCATAAGAATATATGGACCGGTGGATGTTGCATCGAGCCAAATTGAGCGTTGCAGCAATCGTTCTGCGTCATCAAAGTTTTGGGTACGGGAATATGCATCCGCCAATTTGTAGTAAGCCGGAGCATAGGCTGGATTAATGGCGAGTTCTTTCTGTAATTCCGCAATTGCCTCTGGAATGCGTGACTTATAAAGATAGAGTTCGCCAAGCATAAAATGCGCTAGCGGAAGTTTTGGATCGAGTGTCGCTGCTTTTTGCGCGTATTCCTCAGCAATGGGATCAAACTCTTGTCTCAACAACATGCGAGCCGTGAATAAATAACTGGCAGCTGAATCTGCCGGCACATTAAACATTCGAGCAAAAGCGATACGTGCATGCGGATAGTCTTTGGTTTGAATGTAGCAAGTGCCGAGAATATAGGAGGCATCCACGTTAGCAAATGAATACCATGTCTGCACTTTTTCAAGATACGGAATAGCTTCGGCAGGACGTCCGGATAAATAATTAGAAAGGCCGAGAAGTTGGACAGCCTCTCGGTCGTCTGGTTTCGCTTCAATGGCTTGTTTGAATTCTTCAGCCGCTTTCGGATAATTTCCTTTTTTGTAGTAAGCCGCTCCAAGCTCATGGTGCAGCCCTTCGGTTTTTGGATTCTGGGTGGCCAACGATTGCAGTCGTTCTATGGCATCGTCGTACTTGCCCTGCTGCATAAGACGATGAGCATCCGCAAATATGGAAGACCGGGGATTTGAAGATGTCGCTGCTGTAGCCTCAGCCGATGGGCTCGATGGTGTTGCTTGTCCGGAGGTGAAAATAGAGGTCAAACAAGCAGCAATCATAATCATTAGCGCGGTGCGCTTCACATATGGCATGGAAAACGGTTTTATCATGATGTTGAGAAGAGCAGCCTTCCCACGTAGTCTAAACTTGATGGTGATGTTTCCGTCAAACGGCGAGAATTGCAGCAGAATAGTGTCATTCTCAGCGTTGTGTCTGGGATTGATTTTGTTCTCACAAGCTGCGGCAACACAAACACAGCTATTGGCAAATGAAGCTTCCGCCAGGTATCAGGCGGGGCTTACCGCAATGCAGGCGGGGAATACAGAAACCGCGCGAGGTGATTTCGAAAAGGCCGTCGAGCTGAACCCAAATAGCGCAGATGCCCAAAATGCGTTAGGACAATTGCTGCTTCAAAAAGGTGATCCAGAAGGTGCGATCACGCATCTCCGTGCTGTCATAAAAATTAAACCCAACCTGGCCATTGGACATGCTTATTTAGCTCAAGCACTCACTGCCAAAGGCGAAGTGGATGAGGCCGTCGCACAGTTGCGAATCGCAGTTAAGCTTGCTCCGAAACAAGCGGACGCCCATAGTGCTCTGGCAAAGGCTCTGAGCAGCCAACAGAAAACTGACGAAGCTCTTGCAGAGATGAAACAAGCCGTGCTGCTGGGACCAAAGCGTCCAGAGCTGCATGACGAGTACGGATCGCTATTAGCTCAGAAACAACAGTACGAACAAGCAGAGAAAGAATTCCGCGAAGCTCTCGTTCTAAATCCTCAATATGAACCAGCGAAATTTCATCTCGGAGTGGCGCTTCAGAGCACGGGACAAAGCGAAGACGCGCAAAACACGCTTGAACAGGCGGTAAAACTCAATCCCGCAGATGCAGCGGCACAATATTATTTGGCGACTGTACTTGAGAGCGAGGGAAAAACCGAAAAAGCGGCTGTTGCTTACCAGCAGGCTGTTCGAATGCAACCTAAATTTATTCCGGCGCAGATACACCTTGGATTGCTGCTACAAAAATCAGGCGATCTCGAAGGTGCGGCTAACGCATTTTCCCAGGTTGTATCGCTTGCGCCTGGCGATCCTGAAGCGCATAACGATCTTGGGCTTGTCCTTATGCAACGCGGTGAAGGTGATCCTTCTATAAAAGAATTCGAGACCGCGCTCAAACTTAGCCCTGGCGACGCAGATATTCGAGGAAATCTCGGTTTAGCTTATCTGCAAAAATCAGATTTTGATGGTGCTATTCGAGAATTGCAGGCAGCTTTGAAAATGTCTCCCAAGAAAGCTGAGTTTCATTATGACTTGGGCGTGGCGCTCAAACTCAAAGACCGTTTGGCCGATGCGATTGCTGAATTTAAGCAGGCGATAGAGCTCGACCCCACTTTGGCCGACGCCTATTACACTCTGGGGGTGACGCTATGGCAGCAGGGAGATTTTCCCAATTCAGCTACGCAGTTGCAGGGAGCCATTCGCGCAAAGCCTGACTATGCCGAAGCCCATTACACGCTGGGTA
>DASRFC010000048.1:0-114766 GCA_035651835.1 Terriglobales bacterium | reverse complement strand
TGGAACTTCGGAATGCGCTTCTTTACCTCGTAATTCCACGACACGTCCGTAACCAGGTCCTTCATGTGCGGAAATGCCTTCATGGGTTCGACGGTTACAGGCCTGTCCAGCGGGAGCGTGTTCAGCCGCGTCATGCACATTAGTTTCGGCATGCCATTGATTTCGGCCGAGCACGAGCCGCATTTCCCCGCCTTGCAGTTCCAGCGAACCGCAAGATCGCCGGCTTGTTCCGCCTGTATTTGATGCACGGCATCGAGGACCACCATGCCCTCTGAGACTTCTGTGGTGTGGTCCTGGAACTTCCCCTGGCCTTTTTCACCCCGCCAGATCCGAAACGTGGCTGTCGCCATTACTTCATCTCCATTACTTCATCTCCTGGATGATTTGCTGCAGATCCTCTCGCATCGGGGGGATGGGCTCGCGTATGAGCTGCATTTCTCCACCCGCGCTTTTTCGGACCACGATGTTGAAGCCGCCGTACTGCTCGACCTTGGCGGGAAAATCATCGCGGAAATGCGCGCCCCGGCTCTCTTTGCGCGCCAGTGCCGTCCGGGCAACAATTTCCGATACGGTCAGCAGACAGTGCAGGTCAAGTGCCGTGTGCCAGCCCGCATTGTATTCCCGATTTCCCTCCACGCCGACTCGCTGACTCATAGCCTCCAACTCTCGAATGCGATCGAGCGCTTGCAGCATCTCCTGTTCCTGACGCACGATCCCCACCAGTTCCTGCATCACGTCCTGCAACGTGTGTTGAACGAAATATGGATTGTCGGAGCCCCGGCGCTCGAAAGGCTGCAGCGCCCATTTTTCTGCTGATCCGAGTTCATCGGTATTCACCGCGCCCAGCGAGGTTTCTTTCGCATAGACTGCTGCGTACTCACCAGCTCGCTTGCCGAACACTAATAAATCGGAAAGTGAATTCCCGCCCAGCCGGTTGGCGCCATGCAGACCTGCAGCACACTCTCCCGCTGCAAACAGGCCAGCCACGTTCGACATTTGAGAATCAGCATCCACCTTGACGCCTCCCATCATGTAGTGAGTCGTAGGCCCCACTTCCATCGGCTCCTGGGTAATGTCGATGTCGGCAAGTTGCTTGAACTGGTGATACATGCTGGGCAGCTTCTTCTTTATATGCTCCGCTGCGTTCGGAATTCTCTCCTTGATCCATGCAATGTCCAGGAACACACCGCCGTGAGGACTGCCTCGCCCTTCTCTTACCTCCCGCCGGATGCAGCGGGCCACGTGGTCGCGGGTCAGCAACTCGGGCGGGCGTCTCGCGTTCTTATCTCCCTGCGTGTAGCGCCAGCCTTCTTCTTCCGTGTCGGCGGTCTGGTTGACGTAGAGCGGCGGAATATCTTTGAACATGAATCGCTCGCCATTCCGATTGCGCAGCACTCCTCCTTCGCCGCGCACTCCTTCCGTGACAAGAATGCCGCGCACGCTTGGTGGCCAAATCATTCCCGTAGGATGGAACTGCACAAATTCCATGTCCATCAGCGCCGCACCGGCATGGTAGGCGAGCGAATGCCCATCGCCCGTATATTCCCAACTGTTGCTGGTGATTTTGTAAGCCCTTCCAATTCCTCCCGTCGCCAGCACCACCGCTTTGGCGCGGAACAAGTGAAATCGGCCGCGCTCACGATCGTATCCAAACGCGCCTGCAATGCGACCGCCGTCTTTCAGCAGCGTGACGACCGTATGTTCCATGAAAACGTCGAGACCCAGATGGATTCCGTGGTCTTGAAGAGTCCGTATCATCTCCAGTCCGGTGCGATCGCCGACATGCGCGAGCCGAGGATACCGATGGCCGCCGAAATTTCGTTGCAGAATTCGGCCGTCGCTGGTGCGATCAAAAAGCGCGCCCCATGCCTCCAGTTCACGCACGCGCGCCGGAGCTTCCTTGGCATGCAGCTCCGCCATTCGCCAATCATTCAGGTATTGACCGCCGCGCATGGTGTCGGCAAAGTGAACGCGCCAGCTGTCCCGGTCGTCCACATTTCCCATCGCCGCCGCTACCCCACCCTCAGCCATAACGGTATGTGCTTTGCCGAGAAGAGATTTCGAAATGACCGCGACTTTTACACCGGCGGCCGAGGCCTCAATAGCAGCCCGCAGACCCGCGCCCCCGGCTCCAATGATCAGAACGTCATGCTCATGCGTGATGTACTCGCCCACTAGACGATCCTCCAATCCGTCCAGATACCCATCGAGCACATCCGCACATACAAATCGGAAAATGCCACCGAGAAGAGGCTGCACCAGGCAAACAGCATGTGGCGCCGATTCAGGCAACTCACGCAATCGTAAACTCGCTTGCGGGACGGCGCCCCCGCCAATCGATCGCGAACACCGCCAACCAGATGACGAAAGGAGTGGCATCCAAAGGTGTAGGAACTCAGCAGCACGAGGTTCGTCAATAAGATGAGAGTGCCGACGCCGATTCCAAACCGGCCGTCGAACCAGAAAGCATCCCACACGTCCCGCCCGAGGATGACGAGAAACACCAACGCAAGATAAAGAAAATACCGGTGGACGTTTTGCAGGATCAGAGGAAACGATCGTTCGCCGAGATATGTCTTCCGCGGCTCACCCACGGTGCAGGAAGGCGGGTCCGCCCAAAACGCCTTGTAATACGCGCCGCGATAGTAGTAGCACGTCACTCGAAATCCGCCCGGCGCCCACAGAATGATCATTGCTCCTGTGACCCAAGCAGGCATCCATGTTGGGTTCGCGCCAAACCAGCTCTCAGCGCCAAACAATTCGGGCGAATAGAACGGTGAGAGATATGGCCCGAACCGGAAATGCTGTCCTTGCAGAGCAGCCCAAGTGGAGTAAACGATGAATGCCGATAACCCAAGAAACACAACCAGCGGCTGCACCCACCAATTGTCGGCTCGCTGCGTCTGTCCGAAACCCGCGCGCGACAATGGGACATCAATCTGAGACATCAAACCTCCTCACGTGTTCGCTGATCTCACATCCGCTATGAATCATCCCCTATCAGCCCTGATTGCGATTGAAAACGGACGGTAGCCATAATACAGCGAAATTCGTTGTCATGTTTCGAAACATGCCTCAAATAACCGTGGCACACCAACGAACCAAGAGCACAGACACCACACGCAATCAACCTCCGGTCCGAGCGCGCCATATACAGTTTTCGTGACCGCCAGTTTGAAGGCTTCCCGTCGCGCTGCACGGAACGATGAGTACAGGACGTGAGATTCGCAGCTACGACCATGGGAACCGTCCCTACGAGCGCGTCCGCGATGCGTTGAGGTAGAACGCATTCACAGGAAACACGACTCGCATTAGATCTGAAGACTCTGACCGAATTTGGCGACTAGCTGGAGATTATCGTGGACGGGCGGGACGCCCGTCTCTACATTGAAGTCCAAAACCGGACGCAAGTCACCGTCGTAACACATCCTGATTACCCATAGTGTGCAGCGAGTTGCCATTTTTCCCTTTTCCAAGTCACGCCAAAATTAACACTAACTGTCTTCATTTCAGCAATTTACCATTACCATTTCTGCTGGCGTCCAACCTGCATTTGTCAGCGTGCCTGCCGCTCGTGGCAGAACGAGGTGCACTTTGCTAGAAGTGGTGATGATGGACGGCCCAATCGCAACACCGCAGCCTAAACGAGTTATGCTGCCTCTCCTGGTCGTACTTTTCCTGATCTCCTACGCCCTGCTAACGCTGCTAGTCGTAGAACAGGGACGGACAATTGATTCGCAACGTGATTTGATTCATAACATGTTTAGCGACAGCGCGCAGTTGAGCGCACTGAAAAAGACCCTAATACTGAAACAAAATGAGGCTCGCGCCCGTGCGCAAGCCCATGGACAAGCCCCGTCTTCCCAGGCACAGGCTCCGTCTTCTCAGGTTCCATCAAATCAGGCTTTATCAAACCGAGCTGAATCAGCTCAGACTCCGTCTTCCCAGGTGATACAGCAAGGCACTGCAAAGAATCGCAATGCCAGCAGACTTCGCAAAGAGGCCCCACAGAAGCCTCCAGCGATGGCTTCCGATGCACCCGACTCGCGAAGGAATGTCGTTCACATTTAAGCGTTCCAATAGGAACGCAGAATCATGACTCGGGCTCATGAACATTGATAAGTAGGTAGGTGGCTATGAATGGTTTGGTGAGCATACTGCTTTTGTTGTCCCTCCCTGGTGCTCGACTAGCGCCCACTTCGCCGCGCTCGCTCGTTGAAGCCAGGGTCTCCCATGTCGCTCGCAAGGGTGGAACGTGGTACTTCGCTCAGTCCGGGCATGCAGTTTTTTGCTATGGCCCGGTTATGGTCGTCCCGCAACCGCAAGGAGGATTGCAAAAAGTCGCAACCTTCTGCCAAAACGATCAGACTATGGTTCCGCTGAGAGATTAAACCGCCGCTTTTCTCTGTAGCATTGTTTTGCGTTACTAGGCTTCATTTCTTCCGCTTGGCGTATTCCTCGCCATTTGCACATTCAAGTTCGTCTTCTGGTAAAACTTAAGTACGACAATTCAAGAAAGTTAATGGGCGAACAGCGCACAATCTCACAGAAGTTTCGCAACCGCTATGGGTCTGACGCGCGAACTTTTCGTGCTCCGGGCAGGATTAACCTCATTGGCGAACACACAGATTACAATGAGGGTTTTGTGCTTCCGGCTGCCATTGATTTCCATACTTGGGTTGCAATTGCACCGCGTAACGATCGCAAACTGGTGCTCTACTCTGAAAATTTTGAAGAGGCAGTCGAGACATCCCTGGACGATCACACCACCGCTAAGCAGCACTGGAGTGATTATGTGCGCGGAGTTGCTCTAAAGCTGGAAGAGGCGGGACATCGGCTAACTGGCGCGAACCTTTTAATTAGAGGCAATGTGCCTGTTGGATCGGGGCTGAGTTCTTCAGCCTCTCTCGAAGTAGCAGTGGGGACCGCCCTATTGTCGGCTTCCAACCTCTCCATTGACCGGGCCGATCTCGCCCGTGTCTGTCAAAGAGCAGAAAACGAATTTGTCGGCGCCCGTTGCGGCATTATGGATCAGTTCATTTCGTGCCATGGCAAAGCAGATCACGCGCTGATGCTGGATTGCAGATCGCTGGAGTACGCAGTTCTGCCGCTCCCACAGGACGTCAGTTTGGTAGCGTGTAACACCATGGTTCGGCACCAGGTTGCGGGTGGCGAGTACAACAAGCGCCGAGCTGAGTGTGAAGAAGGCGTTCACTTGCTTTCCAGAACTTTGCCGGGAATAACTGCTCTGCGTGATGTGTGCCCCGAGCAACTCCAGCATCATGCCCATGAATTTCCTGATCTTATCTATCGGCGGTGTCGTCATATTGTCACGGAAAATGACCGTGTGACGCAGGCCGCGAGCAGTTTGAAGACGGAGAACTTCTCGAAATTCGGGCAGCTCATGGCTGAATCTCATCGCAGCCTGCGAGATGATTTTGAAGTTAGTTGCCAGGAGCTTGATTGGATGGTCGAACTCGCGAACCAAGAGGATGGAGTGATTGGATCGCGTATGACGGGCGGCGGCTTCGGTGGCTGCACCGTGAATCTCGTACACTCAGATAAGGTGGAGCAGTTCTGTAACAACGTAAGCGAAGGTTATCGCGATAAGACGGGCCAAACCCCCGAAATTTACGTATCTCGCGCGGCGGCTGGAGCGCAGGAAGTTCAATAACTTCGGGAACTGAAGAGTGCTCGATCCTCAAGATTCATGACCAACTTTGATTTGCAGCAGAATCCGCATCGCCGTTTTAATCCACTGACGCGTGAGTGGGTTCTGGTCTCGCCGCATAGAACGCAACGCCCATGGCAAGGACAAACCGAGAAGCTTGCGGTGGAAGCACGCGCCGCTTACGATCCAAATTGCTATATGTGCCCCGGAAATTTGAGGGCTTCGGGTAATCGCAATCCGTCGTACGACGGAATTTTCGCTTTCGATAATGATTATCCGTCTTTGCTGTCGAATACCTCATCGCGCGGGTATGATGAAAAAGGATTGCTGCGAGCGGAAAGCGAAACCGGGGTCTGCCGAGTAATGTGTTTTTCGCCACGCCACGATCTCACGATTCCGCAAATGGATCGGTGCGACATTCGTCAGCTAGTCGATGGCTGGTCCGACGAATATGCCAAATTAGGCGCTTTGCCTGGCGTGAATTATGTACAGATCTTCGAAAATCGCGGCGAGATGATGGGATGCAGCAACCCTCATCCTCATTGCCAAATATGGGCGAGTGCAAGCATTCCGAATATTCCCCTCACTGAACAGACCTCGTTCGAGGATTATCAACAAAAACACGGCAGCTGCCTGCTGTGTGACTATATTCGGTTGGAACAATCAACCGGGAGCCGTTTGGTTTGCGAAAATGACCATTTTTTTGTCGTAGTGCCCTTCTGGGCAATATGGCCTTTCGAAGCGCTATTGATAAGCAAGGGGCACGTTGCTGATATCGCGGCGTTAAATATTAACGAACGTGACGGATTGGCAGACATGCTGAAACGGCTGACCACTCGCTACGATAACCTGTTCCAAATTTCTTTTCCTTATTCCATGGGATTTCATCAGCGACCGACTGATAGCGCACATCCGGAATGGCATTTTCACGCGCACTTCTTTCCGCCTTTGCTGCGCTCGGCGACAGTAAAAAAATTTATGGTAGGTTACGAGTTGCTTGCCTCTCCTCAACGTGACATAACACCCGAGACTGCCGCAGAAAGATTGCGTAATCTGCCCGAAAAACATTATTTACAGCAGGGACAGTAAACGCATGCGAGATGGCCTTCTGATTGGTGTGGATATCGGTGGGACAAAGATAGCGGCTGGCATAGTTACCCGTGACGGAGAGATTACAAGTCAGATTCGAATGCCCATGATAGCTCATACGGGACCTTCGCCTGCGCTCGCCGCCGTGATCTCCGCGATAGATTCTTTGTGTTCCGAAGTAACCGATTCAAGTTCAATTAAAGGAATAGGACTGTGTGCGCCGGGCCCACTCGATCCAAAAGCAGGCATTGTCATTAACCCTCCCAATCTGCCTTGCTGGCGGAATTTTCCTCTGAACGCTGAAGTCGCGAAGAAATACAACGTGCCTGTCACACTCGACAACGACGGAAACGCGGCCGCCTTGGCGGAAGCTCGCTGGGGCGCTGGCCGGGGTTATGGCAATGTTTTCTATGCCACGATAGGAACTGGAATCGGCACAGGTATCATTTTCGACGGCAAGATTTATCACGGCAGAACCGGAGCAGCAGCCGAAGGTGGACACATTAGCATTGACTACCGCGGTCCGCGTTGTGGGTGCGGCAAAACCGGATGCATTGAAGTTTTCGCAGCTGGCCCCGCAATTGCTAAACGCGCACGCGCCAAGTTGGCAGTGGGAAAAAATTCGACAATTCTTGATTTGGCATCCGGAAATGTTGATGCGGTAACGAGCGAAATGGTAGGCAAAGCCTACCTCGCTGAAGACGCAGTAGCTCGGGAAGTTTTACTTGAGACCATCGATTTACTATCAGTGTGGATCGGCAACACCATTGATTTGCTCGAACCCGACGTGATTGTAATCGGTGGCGGTGCTTCCACGATGCTGGTCCCGCTATTCGACGAGATCCGCGATCGCCTTCCTGGATATTGTGTTAACTCTCGCTGTCAGGAAATCCCGCTGGTTAAAGCGCGTTATGGAGCGGACGCGGGTATTGTAGGTGGAGCGGCGTTATGCAGCGACTGATAACGTCAGCGCTGCTTCTCTTCTAGTTCGGTCCATCGCATATAGAGCTGATCCACCACCTTTTCTGCAGCTTCTGTCTCAGCATGCGCACTTAGCAAACGCTCCGCATCGCTCACAATCGATGGATCTTCCAGTACGGACCGTTTAGTCTCCAACAGCCTTTCAGCTTCTGCAATGCGTTCTTCGATAGTCGCAGCTTCTCGGGCTTCGAGATACGACAGCTTCTTCTTGCTGGTGACGGCGGGAGTCTGGATTTTAGGGCTATCGACTCCACGCAATGTAGCTTTGGCGGGCTGCTTCGATTCCCGCTGCCAAGCTTCCCATTGCGAATAGTCGGCGAAACTATCTATACCGCCGCTTCCATCGAGACCTAATACGATAGTCGATACTCGATCTAGAAGATAACGGTCATGCGTTACTAACACCAACGCACCGGAATATTCGAGCAAGCTTTCTTCGAGGATTTCTAGTGTCGGAATATCGAGATCGTTCGTGGGTTCGTCCAGTAGTAAAACATCCGCAGGTTGTAGCATAAGCTGCGCAATCAAGACGCGCGCCCGCTCTCCTCCAGATAAACGGCTCACCGGCTGATTGAGCTGCTCGCCAGTGAATAGAAATCTCGCAGCCCATGAGGCCACATGGACGACGCGGTCCTGATAAACCACAGAGTCGCTGTCCGGAGCCAAGGCGCGCCGCAGCGTCGCGTTCTCATCGAGCTTGCGATTCTGGTCAAAATAGACAATTCGCAAAGTTGGCGCACAATTTATTTTGCCGGTGTCAGGAGAATACTCGCCTCGCAATAATCGCAGCAATGTCGTCTTGCCGCTGCCGTTCGGACCGACAAGCCCGACTCGCATCCCGGCGGTGACTGCAAAATTTAGATTCGAGAAAAGTGTGCGGCCGCCGGTCTCGTAGCTCACGTTATCCATTTCGATGAGTCGTTTGGTCTGGCGTTCCGTTGCAGAGAAGTCGATATTTGCAGTTGCGGTTCGAGTTCTCGAATTTAAATCCGCCAGTTCGCCAATCAATTCGTTAGCTTTGTTGATTCGGGCTTTGGCCTTGGTTGCCCGCGCCTTGGGACCGCGTCGTAGCCATTCGATTTCGGTCCGAACGCGGTTCGCAAGTGCATCTTGATGCTTCGCTTGCGCCGCCAGGAATTCGTCCTTCTTTTCCAGAAACTTGCTGTAGTTTCCCTTCACTCGCAACATACCATCGGGGTAAGCGCGACTGAGTTCTGCCATATCCGTCGCGATGTTTTCCAGGAAGTAACGATCGTGGCTCACTACCACACAAGCGAAAGAAGCACCCTGGAGAACATCTTCGAGCCACTGAATCCCTCCGAGATCAAGGTGGTTCGTCGGCTCGTCGAGTAGCAGAACATCAGGCCCTTGGACCAGAGCCTCGACAATAGCGAGTCTTTTGCGCCAGCCTCCGGATAACGAATTCGCTTCGACATCGAGGTTCTCGAATCCGGCTCGCCCCAGCGTTTCGGCAATCCGAGTGCCGCGTTCGGATTCAATTACGGCACTCTGTTCGAGCGCAGTATTAACGACAGAACGGACAGTTGCGCCTGAAGCAAATTGTGAATCCTGCAAGACATAGCTGAGACGGGCACGCTTACGCACTGCGACATCTCCTGTATCAGGATCCACTTGCCCTGCGAGAATCTGTAGAAGTGTCGATTTGCCGGCACCATTGGGTCCGACAAGTCCGATTCGGTCGCTTTCGGAAACCGTAAATGAAATGTTTTGAAAAAGTGGGTTAATGCCGAATGTCTTCGACAGTCCCTGTGCATTGAGAATTGGCGGCAATAGCTGGATGTACTCCCTTAAGGTGATATGCTTTAAAGGATATCAGCAGCAGATGGGCAGTTGAGGGTGTCAGAAAATTCTTTACGCAGCGGGATTCAGCTCTTCCAGCAGATCACTCTTCAAGACTGTTTGTTGCTCGCGACTTAGTTTTTCCCCAGCTGAAGTCAGATAAAACACGTCTATGGCCATCTGGCCCTCGGTATCGATTAGAGCAATCTCAATGTTGCATTTGTGATGGGAAAAACGTGAGCTGATGCTGTGCAATAATCCCAATCGATCCTGTGCAAGCACTTGGACCAGCGTGCTGTTCGAGGAACATTCATCGTCGAACTCGACTTCTGTCTTAACTTTCACCTTTGCCGCGGAATTCTTTTCTGATCGCAATCGGTCGCGCAACATGCGATCGAGATCGGCTTCTCCCGTAAGTACGTCAGCGATGCTGCGCTGGAAGCGGTCCCACTCGGGAAGGTTCAATTCCAGGGTACGAAAACGGTCCGTGAAATAGAACGTGTCGACTACAATTCCCGCTTCGTTCGAGAAGGCGTCGGCTTTCACAATATTCATTCCCCACGCCGCTAGAACTCCAGCGACGGTTGCGAAAAGAAACGGACGATCTTTTGTGACCAGGGTCAATTCAAACCAGTTGCGTCCGCGTTTTAAATCCAGTTTCACGGGATCGGAGAGCAGCTGCCCTGCCATTTCGAAGTGATGCAACACTTCTTCAGCTGGGTATGTTCGCAGATAGCGCTTCGGAAATCCTTCCAGGAAACCTTTGATCTTCTTGCCCGCAACCGGCGCCAGCTTTTGCAACCGTGCCATGTTTTCGTCATCAGCATCTGCATGCAGGCGCTGATCGACATGGCGGTTCAAATAGTTCGCGGTGGCAATGTAGAGTTGCCAAACATTTTCTGCTTTCCACGGAGTTAGCGCCTCCGGGTTAACAGCCTTAATGTCTGCGTAGGTTAGAAGACAGAGCATTTTCAGGCGCTCTGGTGTGCCCATCTTTTCAGCAAATGCCTTTATTGTCTCCGGATCGAAAATGTCGCGTCGTAATGTGGCAGACATATCGAGATGGCTGCCAATCAGAAACAGCACAGTCTCGCGATCCTGTGGCTCCAGATCCAGCCGCTCCATACACTGCCTGGCCAAATCGAGACTACCAATGACGTGATTTTCGCCAGGAATTCCCTTGCCAACATCGTGCAAAAGCAAAGCCAAATAAAGCAGTTCTGGCTGCTCCAATTCATTCAGAATGTTGCCGTAGCGCTGATCCCACTCCGATTGTGAATCATGCGCCCGATGCAAGCTCTCGATGGCTAAGAAAGAATGTTCGTCTACCGTAAAGCGATGATAAAAATCCCGGACCACCAGCGAATCGATGAGCTTTAGCTCCGGCAGCAAAAGACCGAGCAAACGCAGAGAGTGCATGGCCCGCAGAGCATCTGCGGCATAAGGCTCGATGAGAATGACCTGCAAATATCGCCACAACTCTGCGCCCTGAGGCGGTGTACAGGCAAGTACTGGCAGAGCTTGCTCGATGCGGTATTCCGTCGTGGTGCTCAAGCGCAAGTCGTGATGCGCCATGAAGTCAAACAACTGTAAGAGCAGCTCAGGATCCTGCACCGCAGAAGGTTGCTGCAAATAAATCAATCCATCGACCACGGAAAAATCGGAATTTGAAATCCGCGAACGCCAGTTCTGAAATTGCTTATACAAAGAAGAACGAGCGGCCGGGATTTCTTCCAGCAATTGCAAGGATGCACGATGCACCGGACGCGCGTGCCCAAAATAAATTCGCATCCAATCAGCAGCACTTAAGCGATCCGCTTCGGGTACGCCGATGTTTCTGACCGCGGCCTCGTCCTGCGCCTCCCACAGCAACATGTTGTCGTCGCGGCCTTGCCGGAAATGCAGAAAGCAACGAACCGAAGTCAGGAACTCAAGCGCAGGCTCAAACTGCTTGCGTAACGAGGCCGAGAGAAGCGACTTCGGATCGGGCCAATCGCGCAGTTTGTCCATGGAGGAGATAAGCGCAAGCCAACCAGCGACGTTGTAGTCGCGCAAGCCTCCGGGAATTTCTTTTATGTTTGGCTCAAGATGAAAAACTGTGTTCCCATATTTCGCATGGCGAGAACGGGTGACTTCGGCTAGACGCTGCACGATAGCCTGTCCCTCTCGCATAATCAGCTTCGGAATCAGCTTGTCATGCAAGCGCGTGAACAGCTCCTGGTCGCCAGCCAGGTAGCGGCAATCCAGCAGAGCAATTGTGAACTCCACATTGTTAACATCGAAACGATCGCACTCGGCCAGAGTCCGGTTTGCCGGACTCAACTTCATGCGCAGATCCCATATTTCCTGTGAGAAGCGGCGAATTCTGTCTTTGTAAGCATCTTCCGTCGAACGATCCGCGAAAAGAAACAGAACGTCTATGTCGGAGTGGGGGAAAAGCGCACTACGGCCAAAACCTCCGGTGGCTACCAAAGCGAAGTTCTGTGGTCCATTCTCGTCTGCACCGATGATGTCTTTCCAGAGTGCCCGAACTACTTCTTCCACTAAAGCGGTCCGGCTGGCGACAGCTTTTAAACCATCCCCGGTCTGGGAAAATTCTTGCTGGATGCGGGAAGACCCTTCGAGGTAAAGGTCGCGTAACTCGGCGCTTACAACGGATGCCGTGGTCATAGACTCAGCCCAGTAATTCAGTCACTCTCGGACTCGGCATATGCGGAAAGGGGATTCCGTGTCGCGTGTCCAAGCAACTGTACCGCCCATAATGGACACACGGAAATCGAAACTATTTATGTTGTCGATTAGAGTTTGTTATTTGGACGAGAGAGCGTTGGTTATCAGACAGTTACAAGCAACGGGAAGATGAACATGCATCTTCCCTAATATGCTGCAATGAGATTGGGAACGATCTTCTGCTTATTTCTAGTGCTTGTTTTGAGCGACTTCCAGGCGGGTTTCCGCTCGCTTCAATTCGCCTTCGGCTTTGGTGAAATCGTCTTCAGTCTTGCCGTTCGCCAAATGTTCCTCGGCTTGCTTTTTATCCGACTGCGCACGATTGACATTAATTTCGTCGGCACGCTCGGCGGTTTCCGCCAGCACTGTTACCTTGTCCGGCAATACCTCAGCGAATCCCCATGCCACTGCGAAGCGATGAATCTGACCGCCATTGCGATAGCTGAGTTCTCCAGCTGAGAGTTCCGTGATGAGCGGAGCGTGTCCGGGAAGAATTCCTAGATACCCGTTCTTGCCAGGTATCTGCAACTCCTCGGCGGAGTCTTTCACCACCATCTTCTCCGGAGTCACAATCTCGAGTTGGAAAATATCTGCCATTTATAAAATAGGGCTTCCGTGTCAGGCGTTAGGCTTTTGGGCTCTGCGCTTAGCTTTCAGCTGAATTTCCTGAATCTGATCCCTAAAGCCTGTAACCTACTGCCTGCCTTTATGCTGCTGTCTTCAACTTCTCTGCTGCTTCGAGCACTTCCTCAATTGTGCCCTTCATGTAGAACGCCTGCTCAGGGATGTCGTCGTACTTGCCTTCATTAATATCCTTGAAGCCCTTCACGGTGTCAGCGATTTTCACATAACGGCCAGGAGCGCCCGTGAACTGCTCGGCTACGAAGAACGGCTGCGAGAGGAAGCGTTGGATTTTCCGCGCACGGGCCACGGTAACTTTTTGATCTTCGCTCAATTCGTCGATTCCGAGAATCGCGATGATGTCCTGCAAGTCCTTATAGCTTTGTAATGTCCTCTTCACAGACTGCGCTACGTCATAATGCTCCTGTCCAACAATGCGCGGATCAAGAATACGCGACGTTGAAGCCAAAGGGTCGACCGCTGGATAAATACCGATCTCTGTCAAAGCGCGCGACAACACCGTTGTCGCATCAAGGTGAGCAAATGTTGTTGCCGGAGCTGGATCAGTTAAGTCGTCGGCCGGCACGTAAATCGCCTGCACAGAAGTCACGGAGCCCTTCTTCGTGGAAGTAATCCGCTCCTGCAACTCACCCATTTCGGTGGCAAGGTTCGGCTGATAACCCACAGCGCTAGGCATACGGCCGAGCAAAGCCGAAACTTCAGCTCCCGCTTGTGTAAAGCGGAAAATGTTGTCGATAAACAGCAGCGTGTCGGCACCTTCCCTGTCGCGGAAGTATTCGGCGACTGTAAGCCCAGTCAGAGCCACACGGAGGCGCGCGCCTGGAGGTTCCGTCATCTGCCCATAGATCAACGCTGCTTTGGATTTTTCTGGATTACCCGGCGTGATCACACCCGACTCCGACATTTCCAGCCAGAGATCGTTTCCTTCGCGCGTTCGTTCACCGACTCCGGCGAATACTGAGAATCCACCATGCTGCTTGGCGACATTGTTAATTAATTCTTGAATGAAGACGGTTTTGCCGACGCCTGCGCCGCCGAATAGTCCAATTTTTCCGCCCTTCAAAAACGGCTGAATCAGATCGACAACCTTGACCCCTGTTTCGAACATTTCGGAGCTGGTAGCTTGTTCATCGAACGCGGGCGCCTGACGATGAATAGGCATCCTCTCCGTAAACTGAACCGGCCCCAACTGATCCACAGGATCGCCGATAACATTCATTACGCGCCCGAGCGTGCCGTGTCCCACAGGAACCGAAATTTGGCCTCCCTGATCGATCACTTTCATGCCGCGAACCATGCCTTCAGTAGCTTCCATTGCCACAGCACGCACTCGGCCTTCGCCGAGGTGCTGCTCTACCTCGAGTATCACGTTGATGGGCGATGGCACATTGAATCCCTCGCTGACAACCCTGAGCGCCTGGTATATAGGCGGCATCGTGGCTTCAGCGAATTGCACGTCCACTACGGGACCGGAAATCTGAACTACGTGTCCAATATTTTCTGACATATGTTTTAGATCTGCTTTCGGTGCTTAGTACTTGGCATTCTGCGTTTAGCACTCAGTCCCGAACAGTTACTCGATTTGGCTAAATGCTAACTTGCTGAGCGCTTCTTACTGCGCCGCTGCTGCTCCACTTACAATTTCTATAATTTCTTTAGTAATTTTTGCCTGGCGTGCTCTGTTCATCGCCAACGTTAGAGAACTAATCATTTTGTTGGCGTTCTTCGAGGCTGATTCCATCGCTGTCATACGGGCAGCATGTTCAGCGGCAACTGATTCCAGCAAGCCATGAAAAATCTGTATCGCTACATATTTGGGCAACAGCGATCGAAACAATTCTTCAGGCGATTGTTCGTAAATGTAATCCACTTGAGCTGTACCAAACTTCGCAGCTTGCTCATCGATGTCGTGGGTATCCGGCGGACGCAGACCGACGCCGCCAGTCAGCGCTGCCTTAGCTGCCTCTTCTTTTTCTTTTTGAGTCATGCCCTCGGCCTGGCGTACATCTGGTTCACCAATATGCTCGATGGGTAAAACTTGTTCCACAATCAGCTTCTGCGAAATCACCGACTTGAATTCGTTGTAGACGAGATATACCGAGTCGATTTCCTCATTGGCATAGCGCTCGATCGCGCGCTCTGCAATTTCCGACGCTGTTCCATATTCAACTTTATTCAGTACGCCGATGTGTTCGCCAATAACCGTTGTTCGAACCTCTTGCGACTCCCGTTTTCGGGGATCGGCTGCCGCAAAGCGCCGCCGGAAGAAGTCACGCCCTTTCCGGCCAATCGCTTCAATCTCAATATTCTTGCCGCGCTTGGATTCGAGAAACCGCGAAGCAGCTTTCAGGATGTTGCTATTGAACGCACCTGCGAGCCCCTTGTCTCCAGTCACTACAATCAGGAGAACATTCTTCTCCGGGCGGGCGACCAGCAACGGATGTTTGGGCTCGCCTGTCTCCGGATCATAGACTTCCGTCCGTGACACCAGGGACTTCAAAACATTGGCCAACATCTGAGCGTACGGACGCGCCGCGAGAGCGCGATCCTGCGCACGGCGCAATTTTGCCGCTGAGACCATCTTCATGGCCTTAGTGATCTGCCGCGTATTGGTGACGCTGCGAATCCGCCGCCGAATGTCGAGAATGTTTGCCATAAAAGCTGTTGCTATTAGCTGTTAGCTTTAAAATTCGTTACTTGACTCCAACCGGCTCCGGTTCAGCTTTCTTCTGCTCTTTTTGGGTGTTCCCGGCTGTAGGCTTGCTTTCCTGCTTCTTTCCTTTATCAGCCTCGACCGCCTTCCGCTGAGCAACGAATATCTCTTTGGCTTCTTGGATAATTTTGGTCATCTGAGATTTGAGAGCGTCATCGAGAGTCTTCTTCTCCATAATTGTCTGGAGCAGCCCTGGGTTATTCGAGTCCACATACTCGTACAATGCCGCTTCGAATTCACGCACCTGCTCGCCCGGAAGATCATCGAGTAATTTGTTTGTTCCAGCAAAGATGATCAAAATCTGCTTCGAAAAAGGAAGCGGCGAAAATTGCTTTTGTTTAAGAATTTCCACCAGCCGTTGGCCACGATTCAACTGAGCTTGTGTGGCTTTGTCCAGATCGCTGCCAAACTGGGAGAAAGCTGCAAGTTCGCGATACTGCGCCAGTTCCAGTTTCAGGGTACCCGCGACCTGACGCATGGCCTTGATTTGCGCGCTGCCACCAACGCGGCTTACCGAAATACCAACGTTGACAGCAGGACGAACACCGCTGTTGAATAAATCGGTTTCAAGAAAAATTTGGCCGTCAGTAATTGAAATAACGTTGGTTGGGATGTAAGCCGAAACGTCACCCGCTTGCGTTTCAATGATCGGAAGTGCTGTGAGTGAACCCGCGCCTAATTTATCGCTAACTTTAGCTGCACGTTCCAGAAGCCGCGAATGAAGATAGAAAACGTCACCGGGATAAGCCTCGCGTCCCGGAGGACGGCGCAGCAACAACGAGATTTCGCGATAAGAAGCCGCATGCTTCGAGAGATCGTCGTAAATAACCAATGCATGGCGTTTAGTATCGCGAAAGTATTCACCCATGGCACAAGCGGCGTAAGGAGCGATGTACTGCATAGGTGCTGGCTCTGATGCAGAGGCGGCTACAACAATGGTGTAGTCCATGGCACCGTAGTCGGTGAGGATCTTTACGACTTGCGCAATTGAAGACCGCTTCTGGCCGATCGCGTTATAGATACAAATTAGATCGTTGCCCTTGTTGTTGATGATGGTATCGAGAGCAACCGCAGTCTTTCCGGTTTGCCGGTCGCCAATGATCAGCTCACGCTGTCCTCGACCGATTGGAATCATGCTGTCGATGGCCTTTAATCCCGTCGCCATCGGTTCGCGCACAGGCTGCCGATCAATGACACCCGGTGCAATTCGCTCAATGGGAATGAACTGATCCGTCGAGATCGGTCCCTTGTCGTCAATTGGACGTCCGAGCGCATCGACAACCCGCCCCACCAGAGCATCCCCAACGGGCACGCTCATGATGCGGCCCGTCCGTTTTACTTCGTCGCCCTCTTTGATCTCGGTGTAGTCTCCGAGAATCACGACTCCCACCTGAGCCTCTTCGAGGTTCATGGCGATACCGGCTACACCGTGAGGGAACGAGAGCAGTTCGCCCGCCATAACTTTATCGAGGCCGTGGACACGTGCGATTCCATCACCCAGGCTCACGATGGTGCCTACTTCATCGACTGCAATTTTTGTCTCGTAATTCTCAATTTGCTGCCGGATGAGTTGTGTAATCTCGTCTGCTTTGATTTGTGCCATAAATCAGCTCTTAGCTGCCAGCTCCGCTATCTAATTATTCGTCAACTGCTCCCGGATTCTCTCAAGCTGCCCTTTGACTGATCCGTCGTAAATAGTGCTACCCAACTTAACCACCGCGCCCCCGAGAAGTGATCCATCACGCGAGTATCGGGCACGCACCTTTTTCCCGGTGAGACTTTCGACCTGTCCCTCAAGTGTACGACGCTCACCGTCGTTTAATTCCCTCGCGCTTGTAATCTCGGCTTCGGTAAAACCTAAACGTCGATCCAGTTCCAATTCAAGTTCGTTCACAATTGCCGATAAAAAATGCATTCGGCCATGATCGATCAAAACCGCAATGAAGTTGCGCACTGGCCGCGAAATGGTTTCGCGACTGACAATTGCATCAAGCACACGCCTTTTTTGGATAGGAGAAATCGCAGGTGATTCCCAAACTTCCCTGAGTTCTTTATTTTGCGCCACTAACCCCGCAATCGATTGGGACTCCTCCAATGTCTTGGCAGGATCTAAGCGGCTATCAAAAATTACATCGGCAAAGGCGCGGGCGTATGTATTTGTGATGGTTGCCATAGGCTATTGCCGATCCTTTCTTCCATCATTTCCCGGAAGCTGTTGAGCGAAGCCTCTCACCAAAGCCTGGTCTGTTGGTTGATCAATGCGAATGTTGTTGGTGGCGAGCGACACTGCCAAGTCGGCTGCGAACACTTTCAACTCGCGACGTGCCATCTTTGCGGCTGCTGAAATTTCCTGCTCCGCCGATTCTACGATTCGCCGCGCTTCTTCTTCAGCGGCAGCCTTGATCTTTGCTTCCTCCAAGACGGCCTCTTTTTCGGCTCGAGCACGCATTCCAGCTATTTCTGTATCCAACTTAGAAAGCCGGGATTCAATCTCCGTCAATCGCCGATTTGCTTCTTCGCTGGTTTTGCGCGCCTCCTCGATTGCTTTTTGGATGGAAGCAGTACGGTTGCGGAATGCGTCTGGTAAATATTTTCTGGCAGCCCAAATCAAAATACCCGCGACAATCGCGAAATTCAGTGAAACACCCAACCAATAGGCATGTTCCAGGCTCATGCCCGTCAGTTTTGCGAGTATCTGGACCGATGCCGAATGCTTGAACTGTGCCTGATCATCCTCACCAGCGGCCTCACGTGAATCTTGAGCAGGTTGCGATGCAGTCTGGTGGTAGCTGGCGAATGATGTTGAAGCAGATAACCTTCCACTGGAGCCGTGCGCGGATAAAGGAACCATACAAAAAGCCGCGATAAATCCGCACAGCAGCAGACGCATCGACCAGCAATGAGCAACTCTTGTCATTGGCGACCTGCCGGAGCCTGCTCCGTGGCAGGCCGTAAGACTACGCGGATGATCTCTTGTGCCAGGCGTGCGCTTTCTTCCTTCAAATTATCCTGAGCGGCAACCTTATCTTTTTGGATAGCCGCACGCGCCTCTTCGACTTGGGCCTGCGCTTTGGCTCGCGCTGCGGAGACAGCTGCAGAACGTAATTGTGATGCTTCATGTCGCCGCGCTTCATGAATCTTGAAAACTGCGACCCGCGCCTCTCGCAGACGGCGCTCGTATTCTTCCGTGCGGGATTCCGCGAGCGCGATCGCTTTACGCGCCTGTTCGATGGCACCTTCTGTCTTGCTACGCCGTTCCGCTAAGATTCTCAGCAGTGGTTTATGAACGAGAATCGTGTAAATGAGATAAAGCAAAACAAAAAAGACAATCGTCGGAATCGATCCGAGCAGTAATCCGCCTAGTTGTCTTAACGTCTCATCCATTAGTTTGTGCGGTGGTCAGTTCGAACGAAACAGTGGCTTACAAAACCATTAAGTCTAGCAATTCAAGACGGTTAGTGTCAACGCAAAGACACGTAAATTGCAGGTCTGACCGCATGCTGGCGCACTTTTTGGTGGCAAAAGCACCTCCGACAACGAATCGTCTGGGCATGTTTCAAGTTCTTGTCGCAGGTTGTGCTCTCAATCTATATAGTAACGTTCAGGCTTGGAATCGCGGTAATCGCAATATTCGGAGGGAGTGGCGTGTCAACAACTCACGCGAAAGCAACGGATTTTACGATGTCAAACTCCGATTTCGATTTGGAACGGTTCTCCCCTCTTTTTTGGGCGAGGATTGTTGGTATTGCAGGCCTGCTCGGAATCATGACCGGTGCGTTTGATATCGGCTACGTCCAGAGCACTTTGATCGTGGCCAGCAATCCTTCGGCGACACTCCACAATATCCTGGCGCACGAGACACTTTTTCGACTGGGTTTCTCAGCCCATCTCTTCGAGCTATTGCTCAACATCATCGGAGAGATAACCGCCTTTTACTTGTTCAGGCGAGTGAATATCATTGTCGCGACCCTCTCGCTGTGCGCTGGGATGGTGGGAACAGCCGTGGAAGCCGGTATCTTGCTTATTGGATACGTGCCGTTAAAGCTCGCGATCGCGGGCGACGCTCTGGGTGCATTCAGGCCCGAACAACTGCACGCCTTCGCTTACTTCTCAACGCAGTTGCAGCAGGCAGGCCTCCTTCTTTCCTGGGTATTTTATGGATTCGATGAACTTGCGGGCGGATTTCTGATTTTCCGTTCGGGCTTCCTGCCCCGTGTCCTGGGAGTCCTGTTAGGAATCTCTGGGCTCTGTTACTTAACTAACGGCTTTCTGAGCTTCCTCGCGCCTTCGCTGGACGCCCGATTGTATTCCTACCTTTCCTTTGCCTGCCTGCCCGGCGAAGCCCTGAGTAGCCTCTGGATGGCTACCGTAGGATTGAATGTCGCGAATTGGAGAACATGGACAATGCCATCCCAATCCTTCAACTCTCTCCCGAATTCGTCAAATTGACAGGGCAGGTACAGTGTACTTTCTCATATTAGATACTGCCCAAAAAACATGAAAACATGTCTTGACTTCCATTTCGAGGGGTCTAGCATATAAGTATCACCTCCGATCCAATCCGGATCGAATGGGCTGCGAGCCAAGGAAGAGTCACCGCTTCTTGGTTTTCGGCCCATTTAAATTTAATAATTATTTAGCTGGAGACGAGTCTCAGTGAATCGTGTTTATTCGTTTAGATTTTTAACAAGCGTATTTTCGCCGGGATCGAAATTCTCGACTATCCATTCTTCCACTCTTCTCAACACCGGTTCCGGAGCTTCCACTTCCAGTTCCACCAAGCCATCTTCGTAGTTTCGCGTATAAATTCGTGACCTCGCTTCAAGCAACGCGAGCAATTTACCTTCTTGTTGTGGTATACGCAATACCACGCGGCTGACAGCATCTTCTGAGAGCATTTCGTCAATCCGCTCCAGCAACGTACTAATACCTATATCTTTGGCGGCCGAGATGTGCACACTTAAATCATCGTCACGCAAGCTCTCCCGCTGCGTCGGTGAGAGCAGATCGATCTTATTCATCACCAACAAACGGGGCTTGTCTCCTACTTCAAGCTCCTTCAGCACCCGGTCCACTTGCGCATCTTGCTCGACCGATAAGGGACTGCTCGCGTCGGAAACATGAATCACCAAAGCGGCCCGCTGCACTTCTTCCAAAGTAGCGCGAAATGCGGACACTAAAGTATGAGGAAGGTTGCGAATAAATCCCACGGTGTCAGACAGCAGAACTTTTCGCTTTGAAGGCAGCATAACCGAGCGAATCGTGGGATCAAGGGTGGCAAACATTCGCGGCGATTCGAGTACAGCGGATCGTGTTAGCACATTAAACAGTGTGGACTTGCCGGCATTGGTATATCCCACAAGCGCCACGGTTGCGACCGGAACCGCTTCACGCCGCTGCCGCTGCTGAGTCCGCACCCGTCGCACATTTTCGATCTGTTCCTTCACATGCCGGATGCGTCGATAAATCTTCCTTCGATCAGTCTCGAGTTGGGTTTCACCAGGTCCTCTTGTCCCAATTCCACCGCCGAGCTGCGACATCTCAATACCGCGGCCACCAAGTCTTGGCAACATGTAGTCCAACTGCGCAAGCTCCACCTGCAACTGGCCCTCGCGAGTTCGAGCGTGCTTTGCAAAAATATCAAGGATGAGCTGAGTTCGGTCGATTACCCGCGTGTGAACAATTTTTTCGATGTTGCGTTGTTGGGAAGCGGTAAGATCGTGGTCAAAGAGGAGAAGATCGGCAGAAGCCGAAGCGGCGGCACCCGCAATTTCTTCCAATTTGCCGCTGCCCACCAGAGTGGCTGGGTCAAGGCGGTCGCGGTGCTGTAAAAATTCTCCCGTAATCTCCGCACCAGCACTGGTGGCCAAAGACCGAAGCTCGTCGAGCGATTCCTCTGCGCTGAACTCTGGAATGCTCGGCGCCTTTGATGTCGAACCGGTCGCACTGGGACTTGCCGCATTATCCCGTGCCGCCTGCGCGCCACTGGTCAAAACACTCTTCCCCTTGCCACCAGCGCTCCTCGAACGCTTGCGATAGTCGAGTCCCACAAGGAATGCACGCTCTTTTCGCGTGCCGACTTGATTTGTCTTCTTCCTTCGTGAGGCTGCGATTTGACCGGATACTGGGGACCCTGAACCGTGCAATCAGCAGTGCCTCATCGTTGTTCCGTCTCGTTCGCTAAATGCGTTGTAGCCGAGGCGGCTTCAGCATTCCCGGCGGACGCCATGGCAGAAGCCATTTTTTCCCCATGTCCATGCACAGTTCTCCCCATCGCCACGGTAGAAATGGCATGTTTAAAAATCAGCTGTTCCTGATTATTGGTTTCGAGCACGACGGAATACTTATCAAAAGACCTGATTCGTCCCGTCAGTTTGACACCGCTTAAAAGGTAAATCGTGATACTGGTTCGTTCTTTTCGGGCCGTATTCAGGAATGAATCCTGAATATTTTGGGCCGGCTTATTATCCATAGCCGATCTCCTGAGCTCTCCGCGTTCGAAAGCCTGCTGTACTGCATCATCATCAGTCATCCGTGTCGCAATTAGCGGTCACAGAAAACAGGGGGAATCCTGAGTGAGAACATATCTCCTATGCACGCATCAGGCAATATTCGTACGATACGGCCTAACCTACTGTTTTTCAACTTTTGATGCGCGAATTGGTGAATTCCGAACACATTCCGAACACTATGACAAATGACAGGTTACCCGCATTCTCCAGAATCGGGATCCCCTTGCGCCTGCCTTATGCGTCTTTGTCAGCCAGTAGTAGAATCGCATGTTCCAAAGGCGTGTTCCAAATAAGGAAAATGCCAAGAAGAAAGGTGAGGATTCATGGTTCACACTTTACTCTCCGCGGTTTTGCTTTCTCCCAATGTCAATTTTCCGAATGATGCCCAGACAAACTTCCTGATGCTGCTTCGCTGGATCCACTTCCTTGCGGGCATCACCTGGATTGGATTGTTGTATTTCTTCAATCTCGTGAATGTGCCTTTTGATGAAAGAGCTGGACGCGCCAACCAAGGGTACAGTCTTCCCTGCGCTGATGTCACGGGCGCTGTGGTGGTTCCGGGTAACCGCTGTCGTCACCGTGTTGGCTGGGCTGGCTTATTGGGGGTCAATTGTCAGCTCGGATGCCCACAACGCTGGGGCAACTTCCGGAACAGCAATGGCAAGCTTCTTTTTAATTTGGACAGCGGTCTGGGGAATTCTTTACGCGCTATTGCTTCCGGGCAAAGGCATTCTCGATAAAGGCCCGGTACTCGCAGTTCTTGTTGCTATTGTTGTGATCGCCGCCGCATGGTTATTCCTCGATCTGAACGCTCACGGATGGGAGAGCAACCGCATGCTAGCGATAGGCATAGGCGGCGGTTTGGGATGGGTGATGATGCTCAACGTCTGGGGAGTGATCTGGAGAATCCAGAAGCGAATGATCCAGTGGACAAAAGAGAGCGCTGAGAGCGGAAATCCAATGCCAGAGAAGGCAAAGAGTATGGCGAGAATGGCATTTTTGTCGTCAAGGATGAATGCTTATTTGTCGATCCCATTGTTGTTTTTTATGGGAGCGGCAAGCCACTACCCCATGTTCGGGAGGTAGACGAAATCTACTGCAAAAAAATGGTCCCGGGAAACCGGGACCATCACCAAGTTAAAGAGCAGTTAGAAGGTTACTCGAGCATTTAGCTGAACGATACGACCGGTCAACGGCACGCTTAGAAACGCCCCGTAAGGTGAGGTCGCGGGCGAAACCGTGCTGGTTATTTGACCGAAATTACCTGAAGGAACGTTATTGTTCGGAAGATCGAAGTTCGGATGATTGAGGATATTGAAGAAATTCGCGCCTATTGCCAATCCTAAGCGCTCTCCAACCTTGAAGTTCTTCGTGATATTCAGGTCAGTATCGAAGAAGTTAGGTCCGCGAAGGGTATTACGCGGATAATTGCCAAATCCAGTTTGAGAGGCACCGTCCACAAACTCGCTTGCAGTCGCACAGGGTTTATTCGGGGTATAGCAACTCAGGACAGGAGTACCCACGAATTCTGCCAAAGGCGTTCCATTACGGACACCAGTGACTTGGCCTAAATTTGCGCGAACAGCGGTACTGACAGGAGACCAACCATATCCTGTATGGAAGAAGATGGTACCAGCAACAGTCCAACCACCAAGCACATGGTTTAGACCTCGATTCGACCAATCGCTTTTGGAAGTGTACACATAGTTTGCGTTAAAGAGATGGCGTACATCGTAGTCGGAAGATCCGTACGATGTACCCGGTAAATTAGGGGAAACCTGATAACGAAGACTCACGACTGTATTAGCGCTGAAAGGTTCTAGGCAGTTGTTTGAACAGGTATCAAGATCGTGGCTCCAAGTGTAATTAAACTGACCTTGGAAAGATTTAGATGCCCGAAACCGGAAGCTTCCAGTCAAGCCATTATAGTTCGACCAGCCTGAGTTTGTTAATCCCACTATCTGTGCGAAGCGAGCATCCGGTGGATTGGCGGTAATGGTGCCACCGAAGGGGCAATTGTTGTTGCAGAGAGCATTTTGGAACGGATTGACCGTCATAATATCCATCCCATGATTGCCCACATAATCCAAAGACAGGCTGTAATTTGTCCCCAGCTGTTGCTGAACTTCAAAGTTGTATTCGAGGAATTTTGGGTTCAGCAATTTGTTTCCCATCGAATTGTAAGTCGGAGGCGAGAATCCCCCGGGCACACTGGCCTGCAAATCAGCTAAAGTTGCGCCGTTCGCAAAACCAGCCTGGAAAGCCGCGTTGGATTGAGCATCCTGTTGAGCAAGACTGCCGGGCACGTTTGGAGCAATAGGTCCGCCAGTACTATCGAAAGTCGCAACATTCGGCGCATTTGTAATGAAGCGGTCAATAATTAGCGCAGGGAACAAATCGGTAAATAATCCAAAACCCCCACGAATAACAGTATTTGGAGTAAGGCTATACGCTAAACCGATCCGTGGCGAGAAAACCGCGGTTTCGATATTCGAGAATGCATTACTTTGCCCGGTTTTGATGATCTGGTTGTAAGGAACATTTGGGTCATGCGTAAGATTCTGAAATGGGGTAGTGAGCCGAGTAAAGCAGTTGGTAGCACAAGAAGGATTCGCATTCCGATCAACGCGAATTGCCGCAGTCACATTTAGCTTACTGGTTGCTTTCCATTGATCTTGTGCATACAAACCTAGACTATAAAGCTTAATCCGAGCCGCGCCGACATTCGTGAACTCCTGGCTGAAATCCGAAGCCCCATTCACTGCACCGGTACCTTGTACAAACTCAGTCATGGAGTTGATGCTAAGCGCACCACTTGTGTTCACTCCGGTTGTGTAATCGCTCACCAAATTTCGACGATAATTGACTCCAAACTTGAGTTCATGACTGCCTTTGGTCTTTGAGAAATCGTCAGTGATCTGGTACTGAGTAACTATACGTCCTTGAGGGTAGGCGTTATCGCCACCACCAAGGGTCGTAAGCAACCCATCGTTGACGAACATTGTGGTCGGAAACGCCTTCAACGCCGCAGGCAAATTATTGGCACTAAATAACGCCGAGTACCATGAGCCGGAGACAATCAATTGGTTTACTGTTGTGCCATTGAAAATATGGGTTTCGTTTAATTGTCCTTCATATTCAGGCTGAATACTGTTCGCATTAAAGACAGAACTGATCGGATCGGTGCCTGTTGACTGGACGCCATAGTCGTGTTTGTAACGCCCGAACAGACGATCACTGTTGCTAATGTTGTAATCGATGCGCGTCGTGAAGAGCCATTCCGTATTTAAATTGTTCTGATTGCTGACGAATTTCGTTGAGCAAGGGATAGTCGTTCCAAATCCTGCCGTTCCCGCAAAATCCCCACAACCCAAGTTTGGATCGTCAGCACTGGTTACAGGAACTGCCCGACTCGCGCCAGGGGCCGCAGCATAGAGATTGAAAATATTCTGGTAATAAGGCAGCGAACCAGGGGTTGTAGTGTTTACGTTGGCCAATACATATTGTGAAAACTGCTGACTGGGAAGGTAATTCAATCCCGTCACACCGGGTAGAACGAAGCGCAATCCTTCATAGTCGGCAAAGAAGAACAACTTGTTCTTAATGATTGGTCCGCCTATGGAGCCCGCCCACTCATTGTTGACGGCGTGTGGCCTAGGAGTGTTCGTATTATTTCCAAACCAATCATTAGCGTTCAGATTGGTTCCGTTGTACCAATACAAAGCGTTCCCATGAAATTGATTTGACCCGGACTTCGTTGTTGCACTCACCGTGGCGCCAGCTTGTCGTCCATATTGCGCTGTATAGCCATTGCTAACTACGGCCTCTTCCTGCAATTCATTTGCACCCATCGACAAGTTACTCGCGCCCGAGTTGTTCAGGTTTAAGTAAGGATCCATATTGTCATTGCCATTGGTAATAAATAAGTTCGCTGTGCTAGGCAACCCGTAAGCGGAAAAATTGCCGTAACCGGCAGCACTGTTGAGAGTCACACCTGGGGAAGAATACGCGAATGAAGTAACGTCACCTCCAGGGGTCGGAAGCTCAGCAAGTAGGGCGCTGTCATACGTTGTTGCCAAGTTCGCATTTTGCGTTTCAATAAGTGGGCTCTCTGCGGTAACTTCGAGTGTTGTCGTTGTACCTGCAACTCCAATTTTCACAGGTACATTCGTCACCTGACCAAGTTCAACGTTTACGCGAACTTCGGCGTTCGCCAACCCGGAAGCCTTGATTCTAACCGTATAGGAACCAGGTTTAAGTAGAGTGAACCGATACTGACCCTGCCCGTTAGTCTGGCTGACTTGGGTACCGCCATTGGCGTCGCTTGTCAATGTGACTGAGGCTTGGGGCACAACGGCACCCGACGAATCTGTCACAACCCCTGTCAAATCACCAGTGACTGTGGACTGAGCAAAAGCAATGCCAATGAGGCACGCAGTCAATACCAATGTGGCCAGAAGCCATCCAAAACGACGCAAATTCATACTTCCTCCGAAACGAAGCGGTTTAACTTAAATTTTGAGACCTGGGTGAAAAACTTTAGCGGCGTAAGCAGGCCGCAATGAGACTATCTATACTTGTGCAACTTGCATTCCAAAGTAACGTAAGACTATTCGCGCATATTTATCTGCTACTTAGAACCAATTGTCAAGACTTTTAGAACTTTTGTATGAAAATGCAAAGGTTAGCACAAGCGACATCTATGAATTACTGTATTAAATCACTGGCAGTTCGGCATAAACTTATACATGATCGCAATACTTTTTTTCGAGGCCTTCAAGAATTCAATCAAGAGGCGTTTTTTGAAGCCCACGAAACCCTCGAAGACGTTTGGCGAGAAGCCGTTGGCTGCCAAAAGCCATTTCTACAAGCTTTAATACAGGCCTCCGTCGCCTTTCATCACTTCACTCAGGGAAATGCAGTCGGCACACGCTCTCTGCTCGGAAAATCGGCACAAACCCTGACAGATTATCCGGATATATTTGGCGGAATTGACGTTCTGGCTTTGCGTCAGTCCATCGCCGAGTGGCAGCGAGCCTTGGCTGAGAACCTGATGCCACCTGCATTTCCGAAGCTCCAACCGCCCTCGGAAACGCCCGATTAACATTCAAACGCCCCTGTTAGAATTGTTGTTTCCAGCTTCTATCAAATGAACAGACCTTCCATCGTGAAAGCCGGCCCGCCCACACACAAGCTCGACGCCGTGCCTTTGCTCGATCTTCATCGCCAATACGAAACCATTCGCGAGGAGGTCTTAGCGGCGGTAGAACGGGTGTGCGCCTCGCAGCATTTTGTTTTAGGCAAAGAAGTTGAATCTCTGGAAAACGAGATCGCAGCTTTCACCGGAGCGACTGCCGCCGTGGGATGTGCGTCAGGAACCGACGCGCTCTGGCTGGCGCTGGTCGCGGCTGGCGTACAGCCCGGCGATGCTGTCATTACTAGTACGTTCAGTTTCTTCGCTTCTGCCAGCGCCATCGTGCGTGCAGGTGCCCGGCCAATTCTAGTCGATGTCAATCCCCACACATTGAATATCGATGTGGGCAAGGTCGAGGCTATTTTCAAGCAGAAGCGTGATTATAAAATCCGTGCGATCTTGCCCGTCCATTTATTCGGACAATGCGCCGATATGGATTCACTTTGGCGAATCGCTAATCAATTCAAAACTCCCATTATCGAGGATGCTGCGCAAGCCATCGGTGCATCTTGGCGAAATCGTCAGGCAGGATCGCTAGGCACGGCAGCTGCTTTCAGTTTTTACCCAACGAAGAATTTAAGCGCATACGGAGACGCGGGCTTGGTTACCACGCTTGATCCAGCGATGGCAGAGCATATGCGGCGCTTGCGTAATCACGGAAGCCCGCGACGCTATCTGCATGAAGAAATGGGGTGGAACTCCCGCCTGGATGCGATCCAAGCGGCCATTCTACGGGTGAAGCTTCCACATATTAAGCAGTGGAACGGATTGCGACGCCAGCGGGCAGCAAACTATGATCGGCTTTTGGCGAATGCGGGGCTCGTATCGAAAGACAACTCACCGATCAGGCTGCTTGAGACTTCTCCCCATGCGGAACATGTATTTCATCAATATGTGATCCGTGCCAAGCGGCGCGATGATTTGCGAAAGTTCCTAACCGAACGAAAAATTGGAACCGAAATTTATTATCCGATTCCACTTCATCTCCAACCCTGCTTTACTTACTTGGGATATCTGGAAGGAGATCTCCCCGAATCCGAACAAGCCGCACGAGAAGTGCTGGCATTGCCAATGTTTCCCGAATTAAGAGACGACGAACAGAAGTGGGTGGTCCAGAGTATCGCGGAATTTTATTCTTAGATTGGTCGTTGGTCGCGCGTCATTGGTCGTTGGGAACCTCGACCTTCTCTACTGATCAACAAGCTTGGAACACCTAACGCAAGCCCCTTCTCCTTCGCACTGCTGGCGCTTCCTTTTGTTCCCCCGGCGCCAATACTCTTTTTACAATCGGCGTATTCATTTTATATTTCCGCTCAGTAATATTTCCGTTCTCGTCATTTACACGTAGCACGAAGACCGGCAAATTCCCTTCTTTATCGAAGTTTTCCTGCGACACTGTCACTGGCAAAATGCCGTTGAGTCCATGTTCGCGATACGCAGTTTCATAACGATGTTTCCGCACGTTCCAGGTAAAGACGCGCACTTGGTTGTAGTCGAATGGCATTCCATCCTTGGGTTCCGTCATTAATACCAGATATTGCGGGACTTTCTTGTCCCCGTCTGTTACTTGATTGAGCACAAAAAATGCTACCAGCCGTTGTCCTTCGGCATATTGCGCAATTTCAAGCGGAACATCGAGATCAATCATGCGCGCCAGAACCCAACCAACGTTTCCAGTGGGATCGCGAATGAGCCACCAGTCTTCCAAAATTGGAGTAGGAGTTTTCCCCAACTCGCCTTTAGTGACAACCGCCTTTACCGGCGTAGCCGAGGGATTCTTCTCAGCGGTGGCGCGTTTCAACACGGAGACTTTCGACCCGGAATTCAGCTGAAAAAGATGTTCGGTTTCGCGTCCAGGTTCAAGGTGAAGATTGGTATCGTTACGCGTCGAACCAGTCGCCTGCACTGGATCATTTTGTACTTGTTTAAGGAGTGCCTGAAAACCATCGTAAACTGACTGGCTCACCAGATAACGCTGCTCAATCCAGCCTTCGGTTCCGCCTGCGGTGCGAACCCTTACAAAGCGTTTCTCTCGCTCTAAGACTTCCAGGCGTTCACCGTTCTTTACTACTCCAGTCTTTTGATAAACGGCAGCGACATGGTCCCGCAAAATTGCCTGCGGCGCAGAAACATAGGCGATCTCTTGCGCCCGGCCGCGTCCCTTACTACAGCCAATAGAGGACAGCAGCAAAGTGCATAACAGCACAATGAGTAATAAAGAAAAAAAACGTAGGAAGGCGTGTCGCACAGGGTCATTAACAATATAGCGCAGCTATGGCAGTAGAGCTTGCTTAGTCTTGATTGGGATACCTCTTATTAACATGCGCACACACGATTAGCTCTTAAATCGTTTCCGTCTAAAATGACGGCATTTCGGCAAACATTCGCAGCAGAAGAGAATTTCAATCAAAGAAATTACTTTGGTCTACGCAGTATCAACATCACTTTGACATTCACCTTGACAACCTCGACTGAACAAAATAAGTTCGCCTTTCAGCGAGTCAGAGTGGGAGATTGCTTCCCATCTGACGGGGGTCCTCTACTCGCTGCTTCCCTGCGCTATTTTCGGGCTAAGTATCCGGGCCACGCACCAGATTTATCTAAGCCGCTTGCTTCCTAAGGCATTTCAGTGCCTGTGGGTGTCAGCGGAGCAGAGGTTCGCCAGGAGGACGGGTTTGATGGGTAATGTTGTCAGCGTTGTATCTTTTTCGAAAGATGTCTTGCCATTATTCCGACCGACCGACATTGAACAAATGAATGTCTATGGAGTGCTTCTAAATAAATACGAATGGCTCTCAAAGCCGTCTAACGCTCGGATTGTCTATGCCTACCTTAGCGGACAGCGAACTCCGAGAATGCCGTTAGGAGGACCTTATTGGAGCGACGAACAAGTGAATTTGTTTCTGCAATGGATGAATGGTGGATATCAGCGTTGAGAACGGGGCATCAGGCTTTAGGCGCAAGGCTTTAGGCGTCAGGGTTCAGGAATTAGGTTTAGGAATCAGGCTCTAGATTATGACTGCAACTTTAATCCAGGGGGCAAAATGTTTTTGCTAGGCCTGGAGCCTGAATCCCAAAGCCTCGAGCCCAAAGCTAAAGCCCGCTCTTCTCAGTCTCCGAAACAAATACCAATGGCTCTCGCCGTTCGCGCCAACTCTCCATTTGGATCGACTGCCTTCATCATGCCGATCGCATCAGCAATTGGAACCGCCTGGATGCGTTCGCTCCGTAGGCATACCATTTTTCCAAAATCTCTCTTAGCTATTAACTCCACCGCCGCCACGCCGAAGCGTGTCGCCAGAATGCGATCGAACGGAGTCGGCGAGCCGCCGCGCTGGATATGTCCCAGCACGCTGATACGTACTTCTTTATTCGCTCCAGTAGCAATAGCATTTCCAATCAGGTTACTGATTGCGCTATTTCGCCGATTTTCTTTCAGTTCCGGTGGCAGCTGCGCGCCTTCTGCTATCACTATTACCGTGAACCGTTTGCCAAAACTCTCCCGCTGAGCCACATGTTCGCAAATCTTCTGGATGGTAAACGGAATCTCCGGAATGAGGATCACATGTGCACCACCTGCGATACCAGCCCCAATCGCTATCCATCCTGCATCGCGCCCCATGACTTCAACGATCATCACGCGATGGTGCGACTCTGCCGTGGTATGAATCTTGTCAATTGCATCCGTCGCGGTTTGCAGAGCGGTATCGAAGCCGAAAGTTACCTCGGTGGCGGAAAGATCGTTGTCGATGGTCTTAGGCACACCAACCAAGTTCATACCCTTGGCTGCCAGGTCAAGCGCAATTTTTTGTGAGCCATCACCGCCAATGGTAATGACTGCATCAATGCCAAGCTTGCGTGAATTGGCAATCACTTCACCGGAAATATCGCGAGTAACTTCTACCCCATTCTCGATTGTTTTGTAGTGAAATGGATTGCCGCGATTGGTGGTGCCAAGAATCGTTCCACCACGCGGCAAAATACCGCTGACTTCTCTGATGGTAAGTTCGCGCGACTTCTCTGGCCAAATCAGGCCATCAAAGCCATCGGGAATGCCAATGACCTTCCAGTTATATTTTAGGACAGCAGCTTTGACCGCGGCGCGAATAACCGCGTTGAGGCCGGGCGCATCACCGCCACCGGTACAGATGCCAATGCATCGTATGTCAGACATAGTGAATTAGATTTGTGTGTTAAGAATTCAGAGTGCCACTTGATAATACTGGGGTGCCCTAGAGGAATGGCAGATTACTAATGGGTACAGTGGATCGCACGAGGGAGAAGCGTAGTCGCGACTCCCTAGAGCGAAAACTAATCAATTGTTGCGTTCGTGCTGCCCGAAATACCCGTTGTCGGATCGGTCGCTGTTACCGTAATGGTGCCGGTAGGAGTAGTACTGCTATCGGTAGTCAGGTTTCCAGATGTATCTATGCTAACTCCCGGCGTATTTGATGGACTAAAAGACCAAGTTACAGAATCCGTGATAGGTACTGGTTGTCCGTTCGCCGTACCTGTTGCAATAAAAGCTTGCGAATTTCCATCCTTGATGAGCGGGTTCGTGGGAGTGACTTTGATCGCGGTGAGATTCGCGATAGTCACCGTAATCGTAGCAGTCCCACTCACTGAACCCGAAGCACCGGTAATAGTCGAGGTTCCCGGCGAAACTCCTGTTACCAATCCAGTCGAGCTGTTCACGGTGGCAACGGATTGAGTATCGCTGTTCCAGAAGATATCCTTGGTCAAAGTCTTGGTCGACCCATCGTTATAAGTTCCCGTCGCAGTCATTTGTACGGTCTTGCTCTGTTGTATGGTTGCTGTCGGTCCAACCGTGATGCCGGTCAATGTAGGATTAACGAAAAAACCGGTGCATCCCACTCCGGCAGCTAGCAGCAACAAAGTGGTCGCGATCGCGAAAATCTGGAGTTTGCGCTTACTCGGCATAGTAGAAAAGCCCCTTGGCAACATCGCCCTCGCGGGGCGTAAATTCATAATCGGCGCACAAGAATTGTAGCAGAGAACCCGCTCTCTTAAGCACGTACATGTACCTTCGGATTAGCCCAAAAGATCCAAAAATCCTGCATTCAAAGCTAAGAACGAACCAGTGTGGCAGGCTTGCATGTCAATTTTTGTATTCGGATCGCGAAGGACCATAGCATGGCGGGACGGGCGAGGACGCCCGTCGCTACATTGATATTATTTTTTAGCCAGCAATTTTCACCAGTTCTTCCAATGATGATCGACGGATTCGCCGAATCGCCTCAGGCAATGCCTCGATCAGATCGGTTGCGATAAGCGGCTGTTCGCCGATCTTCTCGCACACTACATCTCCAGCGAGTCCGTGAAGATGCGCTGCCGCAACGACAGCTTGAAAGATATTCTTAGGATTCTGTGCTATCAATCCCGCCGTGATCCCAGTCAGAACATCGCCAGTACCGCCGGTAGCCATCCCCGGATTTCCCGTTGTATCCACCCAGGCTTCGCCATCTGGCTTCGCAATCAAGGTGCGATGGCCTTTTAGCACCACAAGCAAATTATGCCCACGCGCAAAGTCCCGGGCAGTCTTTACCCGGTCACGCTGCACTTCAGCGATGGAACATCCAACCAGCCGTGCCATCTCGCCCGGATGGGGCGTAATCACCAGCGACTTTCCCTTGCCATTTAACTCAGTGGCGTGCTCTTCAAAAGCGTTCAATCCATCGGCATCAAGAACGATAGGCTTATCGGATTGGTCTACCAGCATTCGAACTGACTCCGAAGTCTCGGGATGTCGAGAAATACCTGGCCCAATTGCCAGCACGGTCATGTTTTTTGTCAATTTCTTGACCTGTTCGTAAGCCCGCATTGAAATGCTGCCGACTTCAGTTTCCGCGAGCGGCTCAGTCATGAGCTCGGGATGGAATCCGGCTACCGTAGCAAGAACTGATTTCGCCGTCGCTACAGTGGACAAGCCTGCCCCGGCCCGAAGCGCCGCAATACCAGCCATCGCTGCGGCTCCCGCTTTCCCTAGCGAGCCGCCTATAACGAGTACATGCCCGAAGTTGCCTTTATTCGAGTCCGGTGGACGTGGTGCAAAAAGTTGTGCGATGTCCTGCGCAGTGATCACATTCAAATTCAAAGAAGAAACAATTGCTTCCGGAGGAGAACCAATGCGAGCCACGATAATGCTTGAATGTCGGTGCGACAGCGGGGGCGAACTATTTCCAAATACATGCAGTGGGTGCCCCGTCCTTGCGTTCTTTGCAAGGGTGGGATGCGACAATCTCCCGAATACATGTGCCGGACGTGGCGCAGTGAAGGTTACAACAGCGTCGGCGTGAACCACCGGCTCAGCCGGATCAGTCATCGCATCTGCATCCGCCCCAGATGGAATATCCACTGCAACAATGGGCTTCGCAATCGAATTCAGTTCGGCAATCGCATCAGCATAAAGCCCCTTCACTGGAGGATGAAAACCTGTCCCGAGAATCGCATCGATCAACACATCGGCGTTAAAAATTCTCTGTGCTGCTTCACCTTTTAGCTCTTCTGCCGAGAGTGCTGTAACCACTTTCAGCGATAACCGCTTGAACATCTCTGCCGCATCGCCGCGAAGCTCGGAAGGATCGGCAAGAAGTAGCAGCCGCACTTTCCTTCCAACGTCATTCAGCTTGCGGGCTGCGACAAATCCGTCGCCGCCATTGTTGCCTTTGCCGCAAATTACTCCTATTAACTTGGCGAACGGATATTGCGAGAGCACAAATTCAGCGACAGCGCTGCCGGCATTTTCCATTAGCGCGAGCGAAGGCACACCGAATCGTTCACTGGTTACGCGATCAATCTCCCGCATCTCGGCAGCAGTCACAATCTTCATATCGGTCGTTCGTCGTTGGTCTCTCGTCGTTGGGTTGCAATCAAACTTCGGACGATTGCTGCTATGCCGAGAGATGATTTGGCCAACAGTCAACAGCCTCCAGTCAATGACTAACTTTAAAACAAAAAGGCCCTCCGCGCATTTGCGGAAGGCCTTCAAAGCAATGTTCCTGGCTATGTCAGTCTGCCATAGTCGGCGCCCGCTCTGGATTCCTTTGTAAAGCCTGCACCTTACTGTGGTGCCGGCCGTAGGTGAAATACACGACAAGTCCAATCGCAAGCCAAATGATCAGCCGTGCCCAGTTCACCCAGCCGAGCTTGTACATCATGAACCCGTTGAACAGAACACCCAGCACCGGAATTACCGGTACCCAGGGCGTGCGGAACGGACGCGGCTGACTAGGATTAGTACGCCGCAAAATCACGACTGCTATGCAGACAATCACGAAAGCCAACAGCGTGCCGATGTTGACCATCTTTCCGATATCATCGATCGGAGTCACGCTTCCCACCACTGCGGCCAAAACGCCTACGAGAATCGTATTCTTCCAGGGAGTTCGCCATTTGGGGTGAATGTCGGCAAAGAATTTTTTCGGAAGCAAACCATCATTCGCCATGGAATAGAGCACGCGGGTTTGCCCCAGTAACATAACCAGCATCACGCTGGTGAGTCCCGCCAAAGCCCCGAGCGTAATTATGTGCGAGGCACCCAGCAGGCCACGATCCAGAAAAGCGCGGGCAATCGGGGCTTCAATATTGACCTCGCGCCAGGGAACCATCCCAGTCAGCACCGCCGCGACTAATATGTACAAAATCGTACAAGCTATTAACGAAGCGATAATTCCAATGGGCAAATCCCGCTGCGGATTCTTCGCCTCTTGCGCGGTAGTTGAAACTGCATCAAATCCGATATAAGCGAAGAAAATATAAGCAGCCCCTGCCCCAATTCCCGACCATCCAAATGGCGCGAAGGTCGACCAATCGCTGCCCCAGTTGCTGGCGTTGACATAGTGGAAACCAAGTCCAATTACGAACAATACAACTGAAACCTTGATCACTACGATTGTCGTGTTGAATCCGGCACTCTCTTTAATCCCGATCGCCAGAACCGCGGTGATGATCAATGCGATAAGAAAGGCCGGCATATTCCAGCCAAGTTCCACGCCAAAAATTCTCGGGGCATTCAGCAGCTCGTGTGCGCGTTGCAGCAATTGCGGAGATTGTAGCGCGATTACAGCAGTCACTTTGTTCAAGAAAGCCTGCGTGCCCGGAACCATCGAGGGATCGGAAGTCAGCACCATCTGGCGCGCCACCATATTTTCCGCAGCACGCAGTCCTGTCCAGTGATCGTAAGCCAGCCATAGCGGCATTCTTAAATGGAAAATATTCAGCAGCTCAATAAAGTGATTCGACCAGCCCGAAGAGACGCTGCTCGCGCCCATCGCGTATTCCAGCGTAAGATCCCAGCCAATGATCCAGGCGAAGATTTCGCCAAGAGTAGCATACGCATATGTATAAGCGCTGCCCGCCAGAGGAATCATGGCGGCGAATTCCGCATAGCACAACCCCGCAAACGCGCAACCCATGCCGGAAAGCACAAATGAAAGCATCAAACCGGGGCCGGCATAGTGGGCTCCGAGACCGGAAAATACAAAGATTCCCGCGCCAATCACCGCGCCTACGCCCAGCGCCGTCAATTGAAAAGCTCCCAGCGTGCGCTTCAGGCTATGTTCGCCAGATTCTTCCGCCTCCGCTAAAAGCATGTTCAGCGGTTTGATAGCGAATAAATTTGCCATGCGTTAGTTTCTCCTTAAATCTCTCAGACCTTAAAGCGTACTTGTGCTTTCTGCTCGCGCTTGTTTAGACCAGGCAAAATACACTGGAATCCCTAGTAGAACAATGATTAATCCCGGCCAGGTAAATTGTGGCTTGTAGCGTAATAGCACAATATCAATGAACAATGCCATTGCAATATAAATGGCCGGCAGCACAGGATATCCGAACGCCCGGTAAGGTCTTTCTGCATTAGGGCGCGTCCGCCTCAGCACGAACAAACCAATAATAGTCAGTATGTAGAACACCAGGATCGCAAACACGATGTAATCGAGTAGTTGACCATAACTGCCGGAAACACAAAGAATGCAAGTCCAGACCATCTGCACCATGAGTGAGACGGCAGGCGTCTTATAAGTAGGATGCAATTTGGCGACTTTCTTGAAAAATAATCCATCCTTGGCCATAGCATAGTACACGCGGGCACCCGCCAGAATCAGGCCATTATTGCAACCGAAACTGGAAAGCATGATGGCAATGGCCATGAGCACGCCACCTAGGCTGCCAAACATCTGTGATAGGACAGCCGTCGCGACTCGGTCTTCGGTCGCGTATTTAATCCCGCGTTCGAGGATTGTTGCGCCATTACGCACTCCGTCGAGAGGTAAAACATTCAGATAAATAATGTTGCAGCCGATATAAAGTGCAATCACTACGCCTGTCCCTAAAGCGAGGGAAAGTGGGAGATTGCGATTTGGGTTCCTGACTTCGCCGGCGGTAAATGTCACGTTGTTCCAAGCGTCGGCTGAAAACAGCGATCCCACTTGAGCCACGGCCAGTATGGTCAAAGTCCCAACCATCACAATGGGACCGCCAACGCCGACTTGCACCGCGTGCTGAGCCCCGAGCCCCGCATTATGCCAAAAATTTCCGCTGAAGTTGGCCGCGAGCGCTTGCGCGTTTCGACCAATGAAAAGACCCAGCAGAACTAATCCAAGGAGCGCAGAGACCTTGGCAGTCGTGAAAACATTCTGAATTAGCGCACCCGTCTTTACGCCAAAAATGTTAATGATCGAAAGGGCTATCACCATTAAGACGGCAACTAGATTCTGTGTGCTTAGGCCCACGTCCATGTTGCCAAGAACCATGGGGCCAAGGTGAATAGCAGGAACTTTCCAGAAGTGGAGAATCCAATTAGAAGAAGAGATTGATGGAAAGAACACACCAAGAAATTTGCCGAAGGCTACGGCGACTGCGGCGATTGTGCCAGTTTGGATTACGAGAAATAGAGTCCAGCCGTAGAGAAATCCCCACAACGGACCGAGTGATTCCCGCAGATAGACATATTGGCCACCCGCCCGCGGCATCATGGCCGCGAGTTCGCCATAGCTGAGCGCGCAAACAATGGTCATAAAACCGGCCACCAGCCATGCTCCCAGTAGAAGTGCAGGGGAATCGACTTCGCGGGAGATTTCGGCCGATACAATAAAGATGCCGGATCCAATCATGGATCCCATCACCAGCATGGTGGCGCTAGTTAAGCCAAGACCCTTGACGAGCTCTTTGTCTTGATGGGTGCTGCGGTCCCAATCGCTGGCAACAGCGGTAACGGAATCCTTGGTTTCGGTACTCACGAGGCTCCTGGAATGGTCATGCGCGGCACTCTCTTGCAAACGGCAGCGCCATGTACCGCATCGACTCTACCTTAATATTCGAAAAAATTCCTCTGCTGATTTTCGACTATCTTTAACAAGATCGGAAATCACTGCAATGGAATCGGCTCCCGCCTCGATCACGGAAAGGCAAGTTGCCCGCGTAATCCCACCAATCGCAACCAGTGGTTTGTGAGTAAGCGCTCGCGCCTGACGCACTCCGTCTAACCCAACCACCGGGTCAGGCTTCTCTTTACTCGATGTCCCAAACACCGGCCCAATTGCAATGTAGTCGGCCGAGGTTTTATTAGCTTCCACTACCTGGTCAGGGTTGTGCGTGGAAACTCCCAACCAAATATCATTCCCAATAACTTTGCGAGCCCCTGAAGGTGAAAGGTCGTCCTGCCCTACATGAACACCGTCGAAGCCCGCCGCGATACAAAGATCAGCACGATCGTTCAGAATCAATTTCGCCGAGTCGCCGATACAGCGTTTCAATTCGCGGGCATTCTCAAGCATCTCGCGGGTATTACCATTCTTATTACGATATTGGATGAGAGTAACGCCAGCTAAAACAAGTTCTTGCGCGTTCAAGCACAAGGCGTCAATATTCGGAAAAGCGGAGGCGTCCAGAATGGCATAAAGGCGGGGAAGATGGATCATGGGTAATTGATTCAGAGAACAGATCGGCTTTTATGACCTATGCTGTTTTCTTATTCTTCGCCAGAAAGTGCTCAATAAATGTCGTATTGAAATTCCCGGCCCGGAAATCGGGATCGGCCAAAATTCTGCGCTGTAACGGGATCGTCGTATAGATCCCTTCCACTATGAACATCTCAAGCGCCCTGGACATGCGCGAAATCGCTTCTGGCCGGTCTTTCCCCCGCACAATCAACTTCGCGATCAGAGAATCATAATAAGGGGGAATGGTTCCCTCTGCATAGGCGGCGGTATCGACTCGCACTCCTGTTCCTCCAGGCGGATGAAACGCAGTAATCTTTCCCGCCGAAGGGGTGAACTTTTCCGGATGCTCGGCATTGATGCGGCATTCGATAGCGTGGCCGCGATGCACGATTGGCCCCTGCAACACATTCTCCAGCCGCTCCCCGGCAGCCAGTAATATCTGGCTTTTCACCAAATCAACGTCGGTGACCATCTCCGTCACCGGATGCTCGACTTGAATACGCGTATTCATCTCGATGAAGTACAGCTTGCGGTCTTCATCCATTAGAAATTCGATTGTGCCGGCGTTCTGGTACCCAATGCTGGAAAGAGTTTTCGAAAGAATTTGCCCGATTTCCTGACGCAACTCCGGCGTCACCTGCAACGACGGCGATTCTTCCAGTAACTTTTGATGACGGCGCTGAATGCTGCACTCGCGCTCCCCGAGGCTCACGACATTGCCATATTCATCGGCAAGAATCTGGAACTCGATATGCCGAGGCCGCTCGATGAACTTCTCCATGTAGAGATCGCCATTACCGAAAGCTGAGGCGGCTTCTGATTGCGCGGCTTTAAATAGCGCAGGAAGTTCGGTTTCACTCCGGACGATGCGCATCCCGCGTCCCCCACCGCCCGCCGACGCTTTAATAATGACCGGGAAGCCGACCTGCTTCGCCCATTCCAAGGCTTCGCCATCGCTGGCGAGAATCCCTTCCGACCCCGGAAGAATGGGCACGCCCGCCTTCTTCATTGCGGCACGCGCTTTTTCTTTTTCTCCCATTAGACGGGTAACTTCCGGAGGAGGGCCAATGAATTTGATATTGCAGGTTTCGGTCACTTCGGCAAAGTTGGCGTTCTCAGCTAGCAGCCCATAACCGGGATGAATGGCGTCTACGTTTGCAATTTCGGCGGCGCTTATGACCGCTGGAATATTCAGATAGCTCTGCGCAAGTTGAGGAGGTCCAATGCAAATCGCCTCATCGGCAAATTTGACGTGCAAAGCATTCCGGTCGGCTTCGCTGTAGATTGCGACCGTGCGAATACCCAGCTCTTTGCACGCGCAAATGATCCGGAGAGCAATTTCTCCACGATTCGCGATTAATATTTTCTTGAACATTTATTGACTAACATTATCCGGGCATTTGCGCGGAGCACATGATTCAGAACAAAAAAAGTGTGCGCCACGAAATCCGGCGCGCCCTGCGATTCCAAGCTATTACTTCCGTGGCCGGATTGCGAATAAATCCTGGCCGTACTCGATCGGCTGGCCGTTGGTAATGAGCTTTTTCACAACTTCCCCTGCCACATCAGACTCGATCTCGTTCATCAACTTCATGGCTTCGACAATACACAAAACCTGGCCCAGCTCAACTATATCTCCTGGCTTAACAAATGGCGGTGACCCTGGTGAAGGCGACTCATAATACGTGCCAACAATAGGAGAATGCACCATGTGCAACGCTTCTTCTGGTTTGACTATTGGCTCCTTGTCAACTGGTGCAGTTGGGGACGAAACACCTGGTGAAGAAGCAAACTCTGGAGCAGCGGGAGGAGCAGAATGCACTGCGAAATATCGTGCGTCGGAAACGCTGGGTGACGCAGTTTCTGCGCCCCGTTTGATTCGTACCTTAACGTCCCCGCGTTCCAACTCAAACTCGGCGATGTCCTTTTCGATTAAGAACTCTATAAGTTCTTTTAATTCTTTTTGATTCATGTTTAAGGTGGGACTTCATACTTTCTCATGGATCTCTCGAGAAAAAAAAGAGAGGCCGCATGAGATCGCCAGGACTTGTCTCCGAATCCCAGCTTCACAGCACTACAGGATCATCAACTCCTTGGAAGTCGGCGTTAGCACCTCGCACCCACCTTCCGTGACCACAACCATGTCTTCGATCCGCACTCCAAATTTACCTGGAATATATACTCCCGGCTCAATTGTTATTACCATACCAGCTCGAAGAGTTTCCGCCTGTTTGGCGGCTATTCGAGGCAATTCGTGGATTTCTAATCCTACGCCATGCCCGGTTGAATGCGTAAAATAAGCAGCTAATCCACGTTTTTTCAATACGTTACGAGCTGCGCGGTCAACATCGGAACCGCTGACACCCGATCTTACGGCCGCAATTGCCGCCATTTGCGCCTCAAGCACAGCTTCATAAACATGGCGCGCTTCCTTAGTCGGACGTCCCACATGAACCGTGCGGGTCATATCAGAACAGTAGCCCGTGAGTATAACACCGAAGTCGCAGACTACGAACCCCCGAGAGGGTATCTGAGCTGTCGAAGCCACCCCATGAGGCAACGCTGATCGTTTGCCCGATGCCACAATAGTGGAAAACGACATGCCTTCCGCTCCGGCGTTGCGAGCGTCATATTCGAGTTCAGCCGCTACTTCTGTTTCTTTAATACCAGCTCGTATCCTGTTCACCGTGATATCAAACAAGCTAGAGCCGACCAAGACTGCGGAACGCAGCTGCTTCAGCTCCTCTACGTCTTTCACCATGCGGATTCGTTCGACAAGCATGGATGTCTGTTGCAATCGACAGCCGGTGGGAAGCATCCGTCGGAGCCGTTGCGTGGAAGCGGAACTCAAGTGCTCCGCCTCGAATCCCAATTTGAATGCCTTCTTGGAATTCAAGCCCGGCTTCTTATGGTTCCGTGCAATCCATTCAGCTGCACACTGAAGTGTCTGAGTGTGGCTAATTACGACTTTCGCGTCTGCTACTTCCTCGGCAGCTTGTGACGTGTACCGCCCATCGGTGAAAAAAATACTACTGTGCCCTGTAAGAAGAAGCGTTCCCGCACTGCCGGTGAATCCGCATAAGTACCGGATATTGGGAAGATGGGTGATCAGAAATGCATCAAGGGAATGTGTACCCAATGAGACCAACAACTTCTTCTGTCGCGCTTTGTAATCCATCATTAAACAGTCTAACAATTCTGGATAAAGCACATATCTAACGTCTTGCTTTCAAAAAAACAGAACCGCCGGTCTGACAAGATTGTCAGATTCCGGCGTCCGTTTTACTTCTACCTCGATGAATGATTCTTTGCGTGCCGTTTCTATGTTTCGATAATGCGCGGTGTAATAAAGAAGATCAACTCTTCGCTGGAGGTACTCACGGTGGTGTGCTTGAACAAGTTGCCGAGCCATGGAATATTTCCCAAGAGCGGGACTTGTGAAATTGCGATTGAGTTGTTGGTCTGAATAACGCCGCCAATCACAACAGTGCCACCGTCGGTCACCAACACCTGCGTGGTGGCCTGTTGGGTGATAAGACTTGGGTTATTCAGTACTTCATGACTGTAGTCAGGGGTGGTATTCTCGACGTCTACATTCAAGAAGATGGTTTTTTCCGAAGTGATCTGCGGAATAACAGTCAATCGCAGAAAGGCATCGATATAAGTCACGGTCGGAGGTCCACCCAACTGCGACTGCGTCGTGATCGGAACTCTCGTGCCCTGTTTTACGACTGCCTGAATATTGTTTTGTGTGACAACTCGCGGACGGGACAGAATCTTTACCAAACCGCGGGACTCCGCCGCAGTTAATATCGCGTCCACTTGTACATTGTTGCTGGCGTTTACGAAGCTAAGACCACTCGTCGGACTCGTTACTCCGAGATTTGAAAACAATGGGATTTGTGTGCCGCTTGTACCTCCTCCACTTCCGTTGGCTACGGTAATGTACCCTGGCTTAATGCCACCAACTGTAATCGGAGAAGTACCCACTGAGCTGGCGCCGCCAAGAGCTGTGTGGCCATTACCCCAACCAAAGCCGAGCTGGGTACCGATGTCACGAGCGAAACTGCGAGTTGCCGCCACCACACGCGCCTCGATTTCCACTTCTTGTGTCTTGCGGTCAAGCTGCGTAAGTAAGCGATCAAGCCCCGGCATAACCGCGGGGATATCGGAGATGATCAGTGCATTTGTGCGATCGTCGGAGATCACATCGCCACGTTGGCTTAGGAATTTTTTAACGGTAGGCACGACGTCTTTCGAGTGTGCGTAACCCAGGAAACGCGTAATCGTAACTTTGTCTACAGCAAGAGCTTCCGCTTCTCGCGCTTTGCGACGGTCATCGGCTTCTGCCTTTAAGGTTTCCAGCGTCGCAATACGTAGCACATTGCCATCGAGCTGGCGGTCAAGATCGTTGTTCTTTAAAACGATGTCAAGGGCCTGATCCCATGGCACATCGTCGAGCACAATCGTTAAAGTCCCTTTAACATTCGGATCAAGCACTACGTTCAACCCACTAATTTCATGAATCAGGCGGAAGAAATCTTTTAGGTCCACATCTTTCAGGTTCACCGAAATCGGCTCACCCGTATACTTGGGACCCATCGTTGCCGGTTGTTGCGCCGATTGCGCCTTCTGTTCGGCAGCCATATTCACAGCAGGTTGGTATGCGGGTGCGGCACCAGCTTGCGCAGCCTGTGGCTGCATGGCGGCGCTAGGCGGGGGCAACAAATTGCCATCCGGCTTTTCGACAAATTTCGAGGCTGCATTGATAGCTCTCGCCGGCTGACTGCTTACTTCCGTGGCAGCCTTTGGCGCAAAAGAGGGTTCAACGAAAATCAGGTTGCTGGCAGGGGCTGTTGCAGTGTTCTTGCCGGAAACATTTTGCGTTGCGTTGGTTGCAGGTAGAGTGGGCTTGATATGTGAAGCCTTGATGACGGCCGCTTCAATTGCAGCGTTACTGTCACCTACAACTTTTCCCGCTACACTGATCGACGTAGTGGACGCTTCAGCCTTTACGGTAGCCGGCGATTGCGCCGTTTTCACCGAAGTTGGGCTTTCGTATACCTTTATTAACACTTTATTGTCTGTGCCAGGTAGCAGCTCATACTTACATGCATGTACTAGATCGATAACAACGCGACTTGTCGGAGTAGCCTTCCCGTCGCTTCCAATTCGAAGATCCTTGACTACATCGCTACTCACTTCGATATGGCTCAGCGAAGTCGCCATCGCGGTGTTGGGCAGATCAACTACCAGGCGTGCAGGCGAGTCAAGCGTACTAACCTGAGGAGTCACTGCACCGTGAGCTGTGATTTCGACAGTTATTCCATCGTCACCACGCAGTACGTTCACCTTCTGCAGCGCGGCATACTTAATCAGCCCCGTGTTTGAGGTCTGCGTCTCGGCTGCCGCTATTAGCACTAATAAAAGCAGCGGTAAACTTCCCAGCAATTGCTTTCGCATTTCACTTCTCCCCGGTGTGCGCTTTAAGCGCCCCATGACTCTTCTTTAAGATGATTTCTACTCAATGTTCCTGAAATCAAAACTTATTACCCGCCTCTACGCTACGGGCGTTGTAATCTTCTTTGTCACTTCTCTTGTCAGAGATTTTCCAAGTTTGTCCTGGATCGTCTCTTTGAACACGATTGAATCTCCGGTGATTTTGACTACGTAACCATTGAAAACGGGATCATTTTCATGCAAGAAATATGCTTTTTCCAAAGCATTCGTCACGACCGCGATCATCCCGGTATCCGATCTCACCACTCCCTTAAGCGCGATCTGATCGATAGCTAAACAGCGCTTTCCTGTGCTACAGCCGGAACCACCAGCAGCCCGGCTTACTACCGGACTCAAGAAAGGATCACGGCGGCCAGTCAGGTTGATTTGTTTTTTCGGAGCTTCCTTCTTTGCGTCGAGAGGATTCTTTGTATCTTCGACGGCAACCGCTGGTTGTGGAGTCGCAAGCTTGGTATTCCCCGCGACCGCCTGGGGCGGCTTCGCTTTGGAAGTTTTAGCTTCAACGGCTTTAGCCAAAGTACTTTTAGGTGCCGACTTAACCGGAGTCGTGGCTGATTTCGCAACCGTTGGCGTGCTTGTGCCCGTTTTTGGCTTTTGCGGATCGTTTGCCACTACTGGTTTGCTGGTTGCGGGTACCGCGTTATGTACCGGATTACCCATCTTGACCGCGCTCGGCTTGGCAGATGATCGTTGAACCCCGGGCAAAACAGCATTCAGGTCGGCGCTTTTTTGCTGCTCCACGGTGTTTAACTTAGTCCGCGTGCTCTCGATAATGTTCGCCGTCTGTCCAAAGGCAGAACACGCAATTCCCAAAAACACAATACCAATCGTCAGCTTCATTGGACCCTACCTTTAACGGCCACTGTGGCCGGAGCTACATCGTGGCTGAAAAATGTCGTTGCCATACATGTGGCTACGATGCTCTCATTTGGTGCGTACTGGTAAGTGTGCTTAGTCTTGGCATCGGAACCCCGTTTCGTATTTGCTACCAGCAAATTTGAAACATTCACGATTCGTTCCAGCTTGCTCACGTGGTCGAAGAAATCTAGTACGCCGTAATAGGGACCGTCCAACTCCATTTCAAAAGGAACTTCCGAATAAAATTCTTTTGAAGCGACCGGCTTGGCGGTGTACCGTCGTATCTCAATACCTGCTTTGGCCGCCTCGCCATCCATCATGGTGATGAAACCGTCCACTTCCTTCTCGTCAGGAACAATCTTTCGTTCAATCTCCAACTGCTGTTTTAAGCTGGCAACTTGACGCTCAATTTCCGCCAGTTTTGGGCGGTATGCTTCGAGTTCGGCATTCTCTCTCAGCTTCGCCTGTAAATTCGTCTGCGCGCTATCATTCGCCGCGCGTTGACTTTTAAAAACTGTAAAGAACAAACCGGTGCTAACCAGAATGCCGGCCAGCAGCAGAGCACCCCATTGCTTGAGACCCGATATTTCGCTTAGATTTCCCATATGTTCCCCGCCTTAGGATGTCGCCTTCTCGCAGGTCAATGTGAACTGGAATGCCTGCAGATCTTTTACCTGTTCGTCCTGGAAAGTCTCTTTGATTTCAATGTTCTTGAAATATCCTGTCTTCTGCAGATTCTGAATTAAATTCGCGACTGCATTCGCACTCAGAGCCGTCCCTTCAATATCAATGCTCTGGCCTTGATCTTTCATCGTGCTAAGCCAAACCGCTTCAGTCGTATTTATGGTGTCACCGATGGTGTTCAGTAAATTAACAGGACCGGCTTGACCGGCACGAAGTTGGTCAATTACGTCAACTCGCCGCTTATAGTTATCGGCTTGACGTTGCCGCTCCATGTAATGCGCCTTTACGTCGGCCAGCTCTCGGTTTTTAAGTTCCGCACGCTGAATTTGAAGCGCGATACTTTTGCTTTGGCTATCAAGTTGATGCCAGTAGTAGTAGTTACCAGCTCCAACCAGAGCCAGTACGATGACCAGCTTCAGCATGGGAGAAATAGGATCACCTATTTCCATCATCGCTGGAGCGGCTACGCTTGACCGCTTCCCTTTTGCCTTTGGTGTTCCGAGTAAGTTGATTCGGATCATAAGCTTTCAAAACTCCTTAGGGCCAAACCCACCGCAACTGCTAATTGGCCTGCGTTCTTCTCGATCAACTCCGCTCCCGGGCCGTCCGCTGGTGGCGCAATCTTCTGGAATGGATTGAATATCTCCACTGGCAAGGAAAATTCTTGCCGCAGCGCTTCAACCAGCCCTGGAACTTTTGAAGACCCACCCGCTAAATAAATTTTCTCGATATGCTCTCCCGCCGCACTGGCACGGAAAAAGTCGAACGTCTTTTGAATCTCAAGTACGATGATCTCCGTCACTTGCTGCAGAATTGGCGTTTTGGCGTCTTCGCTGACCGTACCTACTTTATTTCCAAGCTTCAGCGACTCTGCATCGTCAAAGCTCAAATCCAATTCTTTCTGGAGAGAATCCGTATACTGATGCCCGCCCACGCTGACGTCGCGCGGGAACAAGGGCGTTGTCCCTTTCACGATATTGATATTCATTACGCTGGCGCCCAGGTTCAAGAGCGCCACCACCTGCCCCGGCGCGGGCTCGTAGTTGTACTCGTAACAGTTCTGCAGCGCGAGGGCATCGATGTCCACAATAGCCGGAGCTTTGCCGGACATCGAGAGTACGTTGGTGTAATTCAGGATCTTGTCCTTCTTGACGGCAACCAGCAAAACGTCCATCTGTGGATTGCCAGCGTCTTCCGAAAGGATCTGGTAATCGAGATTCACGTCTGCGAGATCAAAAGGAATGTGCTGCGCGGCTTCTTTCTGAATGGTCTCTGCCAATTCTTGATCGCTCATGGAAGGCAGTGAGATCTTTTTGACGATGACCGAGTGCCCGCTAACTGCGGTGGCTACGCTTCTGGTCTTGATCTGAGTCTCGGCAAATAGTTTCGAGATGGCGCTAGAAACTGTTCCAGAGTCCACGATCATGGAATCAACGACGATATCTGGAGCCAGCGGTTCAAGCCCGAGATGTGTCACTTCAATTCCGTTGCGGCCCTTCTTCAGTTCAACCGCCTTGATGCTCGACGATCCCACATCCAGACCAACAATCGATTTCGATCCCAATCCAAACATGTGTCCGCCTTTACAGTTGCCCGGCAGCTTTGGTGGCTGCCTTCGGTTTATTGCCTTTCACTTCAACTTCGCTCGACTTCTCTTCCATCCATTCGTCCAGCTTCGATTTTTTGAAGCGCCAACGATTGCCCAGCTTAAAAGCCGGAATCTTTTGTTCGCCCACGTACTTGTAAAGCGTGTCCGGACTCACCCCCAGATACTGCGAAGCCTGTCGAATGTTCATGACTTCTCGCGAGTCGGCCATCATTCAATCCTTTTCGGTTCTGCCAAATCCCATCAAAAACCGCTGTTCAAAATCCATGAGCGGTTTCCATCACAATCGAAACTAGTGTCAAACCACTCCGAAATGATTGTTCGAGTGATTTAGGTGTGCTGAGCATATATCAGCCACGAATGACGGGCGGTCAAAGCAAATATCCGCGTTTTATTGGGTTTTTGCCGGTTTCTCTGGAAACCAATGCGGGAGCAATTACATGTCTTAGCTACACATTGTAGGTGCAGACGACTTCATATCTACTAATAGTAGTTACGCCAAGAGGTCTTATCACGTCACCTGAGAACCGTAACTAAAGTACTAATGGCAGTACCAAAGTTGTTGTACGCGCGGGGATAGTGGATTGATTTCAGCGTTTTACAGCTCTCGCGCTATCTCCAGGGCCAAACTTCCGTCTAAAATAACGAGCGCCCGGTTTCCGCCTAATTACGAATTGTTTTTGTCGCCAATTTATTAACTTAATAGAGGTACATTTTTCATTATGCGCACCACTCTGGACCTTTTTGCGCAGATCTTCCGCAATTTGTGGGGACATAAATTACGTTCCTTCCTCACCATGTTCGGCATTGCATGGGGTGTCGGATCTTTATTATTGCTTGTGGGACTAGGCGAAGGATTCCGCTCAGGTAACAAGCGTGAAATGGCGGAGTACGGAAAGGACATCATGTTCATATTTCCGGGCCGCGCTCCAGTCGTGGAAGGAAGGATGAATTCGGCCCGGAATTATCTACTCACTTACCAAGACTTTCTTGACATTCGCAGAGAAGCAGCACACGTGCGTAATGCAACTCCCGTTCTTTCTCGCAATGACGTGCACGCGGTAAGCGACTTTGCCAATGCTAACGGCGAGATCATAGGGGTCGAACCTCAATTCAGCGAGATACGCTTTCTTCCGCTCACCCAGGGGCGCTGGTTAAATGGGCTCGACGAAACGCAAAAGCGCAATGTCATCGTGCTGGGTGATGAATTAACCAAGAATTTATTCCTCGGAAATCCCGCCGTCGGATCGAGTATCTTGTTGAACGGAATCAGCTTTGAAGTAATTGGAACAGTGCGAAGGGTGGGTCGCGGAGACGACAATTCCACAAATATGCGGGGATACATTCCTTACCAAGTCATGGCAACCGACTTCCCGCTCAAGGGCGAGAATCATCAGAACTCGATCTCCTTTATCAACTACCAGCCGCGAGTGACTGATGAGCATTTGATTGCACAGGATGAAGTTCGCAGAATCATTGCGCGGAATCATGGCTTTGATTTTCACGATGTCAATGCATTCGAAGGTTGGGACACGATTCAACAATCGAAAATGGTAGGAACCATCTTCGATGCGATGAACTCATTTTTGGGAGCGGTCGGGTTGGTAACTCTTGCGCTGGGCGCAATCGGCGTTATCAATATTATGTTGGTGGCAGTCAGCGAACGCACCCGCGAAATTGGACTTCGTAAAGCACTGGGCGCGACTAATCGCAGTATTCTATTTCAATTTTTTCTGGAAGGAATCATTCTCACGCTATTCAGTGGTCTGATCGGCATCGGCGGTGCCAGCTTTCTAATGATGCTCATGGGCACTGTACAGGGCCCGGGCGGATTTGATCCCCCTAAGCTGGTTCCTATGACGGCGGCTCTCGCAATCGTAAGTCTAACCATCGCGGGAGTGATCGCCGGAATTTATCCCGCGCGCAAAGCGGCTATGCTTCCGCCCGTTGAAGCCCTACGACAAGAGTAAACTTTTAGAAAATCTCAGGAGTAAGATGTTTCGCGATTTGTTTCATGAAGCCTATGGCGCCATGCGGTATAACCGCCGCCGCACCGCGCTCACCATGCTCGGCATGGCTTGGGGCATAGCTACTGTCGTCATGCTACTGGCTTATGGCGATGGTTTCGGGCAGGCTTGCGCCAACATCTTTGCCAATTTCGGCACCAAGCTCATGATTTTAGTTCCAGGGCGCACCTCGATGCAGGCTGGTGGTCAAAAGGCTGGAGCGCCTGTGCGCTTCACGATGGATGACGTGGATATGCTTACCACAAATCTTCCTCAAATCACGCACATCACGCCCGAGGTTTCCAAACAGGCCAATATTCAGTATGAAACACGCAGCTTCAACTGGACCATAACCGGCAACTATCCCAACGTCCTCTCGGTCCGAGCCCTCAAACTCGGCATTGGCCGCTTTTACAATGCCGAAGATGAGATACAACATGCCCGGGTCGCGGTCATCGGCTCTGAAGCAAAAGACAAGCTGTTCTCGGGACGTAACGCTCTGGGCGAATACATTCGCCTTGATGGGTTGAGCTTCGAAGTCATTGGCATATTGAAAGCCAAAATGCAGGAGGGAGACGACGATATAAATCGTGTTATCTATATACCTTTTACAACCATGAGTGATCTTAAGGATACTCACTATCTCGACTCGATTTGGTTCAACTATGAAACACCTGAATACGAAAGGCTTGAACAGGCGGCTCGAGAAGTAATGGCAGCACAGCACAAGTTCAGCCAGACCGACCGCCGTGCCATGAGAGTGTTCAATCTTATGACCCAAGTCCATCAGTTCGAGATCATCACACTCGGGCTTAAAATTTTGCTGGGATTTATCGGAACTTTGACCCTTGGCATTGGCGGGGTCGGTCTGATGAACATTATGCTTGTGTCTGTAACACAGCGTACGCGCGAAATTGGGGTAGAGAAGGCATTGGGAGCGCGCAAGCGGCATATTCTCGTTCAATTTTTAGCCGAAGCTCTCACCATTACCTTTATTGGTGGCGTGTTGGGGATAGTTCTGGCTTACGCTGTCGCGCTTTCTGTAGGAAGGCTCACACTCTATAGTGCATTCGCCAAAAATGCGGCGGCGGGTGACATACGCTTGATCATTGCACCGGGCACGCTGATTGTTGCTACGCTGATTCTTGGAGCAGTAGGACTGATTAGTGGGATGGTGCCTGCTATCCGCGCCTCTCGCCTCGATCCCATTGAAGCATTGCGGTACGAATAAATTTTTCTCACAGTATTGTCATCCTGAGCACCGCGCGGGCTGCTCTAGCGGCGAGCACAAGTCGAAGGACCTGCTTTTCTCTGTGATCTTTTTCTCGTTCCTCTCTTTTCCATAATCTATAAATTCCACTTTCGATGCGATAATCTTGTTTCTCTTTTAATTGGGAGGAAGCATTGCGCTACTTAGATAGTCTCCAACCCCTTGCGCTTTTTGTTTTACGTTTGGTGCTCGGAGTTATTATGATCGGCCACGGTTACTCCAAAGTTTTTGGAGGCCTCCATCACCACGTTCAGTTTGTCAGCAGCCTTGGACTGCCGGGGTGGCTCGCTTATCTATCTGCCGCTGCGGAATTTTTTGGCGGCATTCTGGTGATTGTGGGATTGCTTACACGCTTTGCCGCACTGGCAATCGCTATTAACCTGTCTGTTGCGATCGTGAAAGTGCATTGGCACAACGGGCTGCTTGGTAATGGGGGTTATCAGTTCCCTCTTGCGCTCGTGGCAATAGCATTCGCCTTAATCTTTTTCGGCGCAGGACCAATAGCACTGGAAGCTCTGCGCGGCGGCGTAGGAAGCGGACGCTCTCGCAAATAAAAAGGGCCCGGAGACTCGCCGGGCCACAATCTCTTACGTTGCAGTTAGATATTAGTAACGGCGTCCTCCCGAAGCAATAACATCGTTGGGTACATCCTGAGGAATGTTATTTCGCGCCTTTAGATCCTGCATACGTTCTTCCATGCTGCGCATTTGATCGCGGTTGTTCGTTTGACGATACTCCTGCCATCGGGAGTAATAACTATCAAAATCCCGTTGCGCGTCGGCTGACAAACGGCCACGCCAGCGATCACCATCCCGATCATGGTCACCATCTCGGTCATGATCTCGATCTCTATCCCTGTCACCATAGCCACCATTGGACGCAACGCGTTCGAATGGAACATCTCCAGGAATACCATTTCGTGACATCACTTCGCGCATGCGCTCTTCCATGCTGCGTTCCTGATCACGATTGTTTGTCTGTCTATACTCGATCCAGCGTGAATAGTAGCTGTCGAATTTACTTTGATCCTCGGGGGACAACCGGTGCCCCTGAGCAAATCCTGGTAATGCGAATGCCAGCAGCAGAGCTGCTACTCCAAGAAACTTTTTCATAATCCTCCTCCATTTCAAAGTAACGAGGCAGCTATGCTCGAAAAAACTGCTTCGTGGCAAGACTATGACTCTGACTCTGAACTGGAAATGAGGGTTGGCCTGAGAGTTACAAAAAAAATCCCGTAGTTAATTCCTCAGATAAAAACAGAGGCCGCAATGCGGCCCCTGTCACGTTCAGTGTCAATTTTTATTTCTTATCTTTGTGACGCGATTACATCGTACGGCACGTCACGAGGAATATTGTAGTGCGCCATTACATCCTCCATACGGCCTTCCATACTTCGAACTTGATCCCAATCGCGTCGTTGTCGATAATCAAGCCATCGAGAATAATAGCTGTCGAAACGGCCTTGATCCTCGGGCGACAATTGCCGGCTCCAGCGTACCCAACCATGCCAATCCACGTTTGAAGCTACACGCCAATAAGGGGTACCGGCCGGAATTCCGTCGCGGGCCATCAGATCATTCATGCGTCGTTCCATGCTATCAATCTGATCGCGGTCATGATTCTGCCGATATTGCTGCCAGCGCGAGAAATAACTGTCAAATCTGCGCTGGTCGTCGCCGGGAAGCGTTCTGCGCCAACGGTCATAGCCTCGGCCGGCGTCATGATCCCGGTCATGATCTCTGTCCCGATCATAGTCTCTGTCCTGATCATGATCTCTGTACCTGTCATGATCCCGATCATGATCATCGTGAAATTCTCCGCCATTTGACGCAACTCGCTCGTATGGGACTTCCCGAGGGATGCCATAACGAGCATAAATATCGAACATGCGGACTTCCATGCTGGCTATCTGACCGCGATCATTTGTTTGCCTGTACTGTTGCCAGCGCGAGTAATAGCTGTCGAATCTCCCCTGATCTTCCGGAGAAAGACGGTGCTCTTGAGCAAGTACCGGCGCAACGAATACCAAGAGCAAAAATGTAATCCCGAAAAGTTTCTTCATGAACCCTCCGATAATCCCGTGTGTGAAAGTTGTGAGCGACAAGCCGCTTAAGAGTCTAAAACCTGAGCGGAAGATTGGCCTAAAAAATAAGGAGTTACGAAGGATGTACCGGTATTGGATAGTGGACTAGCACCACAGAGCCGTCCATCCGGTAATAATTAGATTGAGGCGATTTCGATTTGAGAACCTAATAAGGATTTCAGTATTCAGCTAATTCTTTCATTGCTCTGAAAAGATCGGCTGATTGCGGCAGAATCGCATCTTCCAAGATGGGCTGGTATGCGATCCACGTATCTTTCGCTGCCACCCGTCGCACTGGCGCATCCAAGTGCTCGAATAGCCGATCGGCGATCCTTGCGGCAATTTCAGATCCGTATCCCCAGCTCAGGGTGTCTTCATGTGCCACAATTACCCGGTTCGTTTTTTTCACCGAAGCAGAAATCGTCTCCCAGTCGAACGGATTCAACGTTCGCAGATCGATCAACTCTACTTTGACCCCGTCTTCGCGCTCCAGTTTCTGCGCGGCTTGTAATGCGCGAGGAACCACAGCCCCATAGGTGATCACAGTGAGATCCGTTCCCGGCATCACAACTTTTGCTTTACCGAATGGAATCATGTAATCCGGCCCCGGATCCGCCGCTCTGCCATAAGTCTCGCGATACAGCCGTTTGTGCTCAAGAAACAGAACTGGATCATCACAACGAATCGCAGTTCGCAGCAAGCCCGCTGCATCAAGCGCATTCGACGGAAAAACCACCCGTAATCCCGGAATATGCGTAAACGTGCTCTCGCCGCATTGCGAATGATAAATCGCACCGCCCGTAAGATATCCGCCAATTGCCACGCGAATCACACACGGAGCAGAGAATGCGTTATTGGACCGCCATCGAATTGTAGGCAGTTCGTCCCTTAACTGCATCATCGCCGGCCAGATGTAATCGAAGAACTGAATCTCCACAACCGGCTTTAATCCGCGTACTGCTATTCCCGTGGCACGTCCGATAATACTTGCTTCCGCCAGCGGAGAATTAAACACCCGGTCCGATCCAAACTCGCATTGCAGGCCAGAAGTCAGCTTGAAGACGCCGCCTTTTCCCTTCACCATCTTCTGCGCCAGATATTGTTCGCGGCTGCAATCCGCCACATCTTCTCCGAACATGACAATGCGTTCGTCACGCTTCATCTCATCTCTTAATGTTGAGTTGATCAAATCTGCCATTGTCTTAGGCGCATTCTTTTTCCCATCGCCTGCCGAAGCTTCTTGTTTGGCAACCGCAACTTGAGTATCGAAAGCTGAAGAGGTTGGATCGAGATCTGGAGAATACAAAAATTGTTCAACTGTATCCGGAGTCGGAAAAGCCGCTTGCAAAGCACGGTCTACTGCAATTTGCAGATCGTCATCAACTTGCTTTTCAAGGCTGGTAATTCCCTTTTCGTCGAGAATGCCTTCACGAATCAGGAACATTTGCATCCGTGAAATCGGATCGCGCGCTGCATCCCGCTGCCGTTCCGCGTCCGGACGATACAAACGTTCATCGTCGGAAAGCGAATGCGAATAAGGGCGTATTACATGCGCATGAATAAAGCCCGGACCATTCCCTGATCGGCAATGCGCAGCCGCCCGCACAAACGCCGCATAGCTAGCTACCGGGTCGGTTCCATCAATTTCTTCGAAATGGAAATTGGGAAATCCGGCAACCAGCCGTGAAATATTGCCGCCCGCGGTCTGAACCTCGACCGGGACCGAAATCGCGTATCCGTTGTCCTCGACCAGGAATATTATTGGCAGACGATTGTTCGATGAACTATTCAGTGCTTCCCAGAATTCGCCTTCGCTGGTAGTTCCGTCACCAAGGGATGCATAGGTAACCTCGTCTCCATGGAACTGCACATCTTTAAATTGCCGGTAATCTCCTTCAACTTTATTGGCTGCGTTGGGATGAGCTGCCAAATAGCGCCCTACCTCGGCGCACCCAACAGCATGAAGAATTTGCGTCCCGGTAGGAGATGATCCGGTAACGACGTTTAAATTCTTATACCCCCAATGCGAAGGCATCTGACGCCCGCCAGAGCTGGGATCTTCGGCCGCGCCGACAGCTTGCAGCAACATCTCATACGGAGTAGCGCCTAACCCGAGACACAACGCCCGGTCGCGATAATACGGAAAAAACCAATCGTACCCGGACTTCAAAGCCAGAGCCGCTGCTACTCCCACCGCTTCATGCCCTGCACCCGAAATTTGAAAAAAGATTTTCTGCTGCCGCTTGAGCAGGATCTCGCGATCATCAACCCGGCGCGACATATACATGATCCGGTAAGCTTCAATAAGCTGTTGCCGGGTCAAACCTTCATACGTCTTGTTAGACTTTTGCGCACGCTCTGCAACAGCGGCAGGTCGAGGGTTCGCTTTAGTCGTCGCCATTAATAGAATCCAATCCTAATGCATTGTAAATCCTGTCGCGACTTCCGAATATACTGGATTCGGGGTAGCCTCACCACCCAAAACTAAGAACTAAAACGCCACGAAAAAAATCGACAATTAGTGACTCAAATCTAAACCATGCCGGCTCCATACTCCCTTAAATTTCCTTCTCAAACTTTGGCGTCATCGTCCTTATTATGATTAGATTCAACCGGCAATTCTCCACGCATCAGCTGCGTCTTTTAATCTTCGACCTGGATGGAACCCTGATCGACTCGCGCCTGGACCTGATCCATTCCATAAATGCCATGTTGAAGCATCTGCAAAGGCCAGAACTCCCGGGCGAAGCCATCGCCTCATATGTAGGCGATGGTGCCCCCATGCTAGTGCGCCGTGCTCTTGGAGATCCGTCTGACGAAAAATTCTTCAATCAGGCTCTACAATATTTTCTCGACTATTACCGAGCCCATAAACTCGATTACACCCATGTCTATACCGGAATCAAAGAGTCGCTGGCGGCAATTCGCGCAGCTAATAAGAACCTACAAATGGCTGTGCTGTCCAATAAACCAGTAAACCCTTCGCGAGCTATCGTCGATGCGCTCGGGCTGGGAGAGTTTTTCGTGAACGTCTATGGTGGAAATAGTTTCGAGACCAAAAAACCTGATCCATTCGGAGCCGTCCAATTGCTAAGGGAAACGAATGTTCTTCCCCAAGAAACAATGATGATCGGCGATTCTTCTATAGACATGTTGACGGGAAGAAACGCAGGCCTATGGACTTGTGGTGTGACCTATGGATTCGCTCCTCATACTCTGGTCGAGGTGACGCCCGATGTAACCATAGATAATCCGACAGAGCTCGCCGAATTGTTCGTTTAAGGAAACTGCAATCATAAATTAGTAAGGAGAGTATGAAGATTCTGGTCACAGGTAGCAGTGGACATTTAGGCGAAGCCCTGGTCCGTACGTTGAGAAGAGGGAATCATGAAGTCATCGGTATTGATATTGTTCAATCAGAATTCACGAACGAAGTTGGATCAATCGTTGACCGGAATTTTGTTAAGCGTTGCATGAATGATGTGGACACTGTGATTCATACAGCGACTCTACACAAACCTCATGTCATTACGCATAGCCGGCAAAACTTTGTTGATACCAACATTACGGGCACGTTAAATCTTCTCGAAGAGGCGGCGATTGCCAGAGTACGCTCATTTATCTTTACGAGTACGACAAGTGCCTTTGGCAGTGCGCTCACACCACCACTTGGAAGCCCCGCGGCTTGGATCACAGAGGATGTTAAACCCGTTCCTCGAAATATATACGGAGTAACGAAGGTTGCCGCCGAAGACCTTTGCGAACTGTTTCATCGAAAGCTTGGATTGGCGTGCATCATTCTGAGGACATCGCGCTTTTTCCCCGAAGAGGACGACCATAAAAATACCCGTCAAGCATATGACGATGGCAATATCAAAGTGAATGAGTTTCTCTATCGGCGCGTAGACATCGAGGATGTGGTAAGCGCCCATCTTCTCGCCAGGGAGAAAGCTCCATTAATCGGTTTCGGACGTTACATTATTAGCGCGACCACGCCGTTCACACCTGAAGATCTCTCCGAGTTGCGCATTAACGCTCCCGCAGTGCTGACGAAAAAGTTCCCGGAATATAAAGCCGAGTACGAACGTCGCGGCTGGAAGATGTTTCCCAGCATCGACAGAGTATATGTGAACGAACGAGCCAGAAATGACCTCGGTTGGCAGCCCCGATACGACTTCAGATATGTTCTCGACAATCTAAAAGCTGGCTGTGATACGCGCAGTCCACTCGCTCGCGCAGTGGGATCAAAGGGTTACCACGCCGAAGAATTTGCTGAAGGACCATACCCTACGGGATAATATCGTCAATGAACTTACACCGACTCTCCGTGATTAACGTTCTCCTACTCGCCTTCCAGTAAACTTTTAGCAGGAATGATCCAGTCCAAAACCTCCAACTCAGGGAACGGCTTCACTCCCATCGAATTACGTAAACTCCGCAGCCTCAAAACTCCGCATGAAATCCAGCGGCTACTCGACGACATGCCCTATCACTTGGCGGATACCGCATGGTCACCTCGTCGCGTATTGCATGAGAACACCTCGCATTGTTTCGAAGGAGCGCTTTTTGCCGCAGCCGCCCTGCGCGCTAATGGATTCCCTGCCCTCATCATTGACCTTGAAGCCGAAAAAGATACTGACCATGTAATCGCCGTCTATCGAATTCACAACCACTGGGGAGCGCTCGCAAAATCCAATTACACCGGCTGCCGCTATCGCGAACCCGTCTATCGCACTCTGCGCGAACTGGCTCTCAGTTACTTCGATGTCTATTTCAATCTCCGTCGTGAGCGATCCCTCAGGACCTTTTCACGGCCCGTAAATCTCGCGCGCTTCGACAAGCAAAATTGGATGACCACCGACAAGCCGCTCTGGTTCATTGCACTTTACCTGTTTGAAGTCCGGCACTATCGCCTGCTTACTCCCGCCATGGAAAAAAGCCTGCATCGGCTGGATGACCGTTCCTTTAAAGCTGGCTGTCTGGGTAGAGCAGCAAAATAAGGAAGTTCAAAACTCATCGCGAACTTCTACCTAAAATCTCGAAGAACTCCTTTCAATCGGCCGTGTTCTAATCATCACAACATGCTTCGCAAAGCGATCACTTTCGCTCTTTTTCTGTCGATTTGCGGTCTCGGTCAAAGTTTGCCAGGATCCCGCACGGCTTCTCAAGAGGTGCCTTCATTTTCCCGACAGCATATTCAGGAGCTTATCCGCAAGACCGCCGATAACGATCTTCAGAATGACAAGAAACAACGCGACTACACCTACACTCAGCGTCAAGAAAAGCGCAAGCTCGATGGACATGGAGCAGTGAAATCCATTGAAATAAAAACTTCAGAGATCATGGAGCTTTATGGCGAACCCGTGGAACGTTTGGTCTCGAAAGACGACAAGCCCCTCTCTCCAAAGGACGCCGACAAGGAAGAGAAGAAGATTCAGAAGCTCATAAACGAGCGCAAAAATGAATCGCCCGAAGATCGCAAAAAGCGTGAAAACAAGGAGGAAAAAGAACGGGAACAAGGCCGCTTATTTGTGCGTGAAGTGGCCGATGCCTACAACTTTCATGTAGTAGGGATCGAATCCTTGGATGGTCGCCCTACTTATGTTATCGATGCAGAACCGCGTCCCGGCTACGTGCCCCATCTCAAAGACGCAAAGTTCTTACCCAAATTCCGCTTCCGCGCATGGATCGACAAAGACGAATCTCAGTGGAAGAAGCTCGACGTCCAATGCCTTGATACCGTCTCGTTCGGATGGGTTCTAGCCCGCATCCACAAAGGTTCGCGCATTATTCTCGAACAAACTCGTGTCAATGATGAAGTCTGGCTCCCGCAGCATGTGGCACTAAAGTTGGACGCAAGGGTAGCTTTACTGAAGGAATACAACATCGAATCTGACCTGAGTTACAGCAACTATAAAAAATTTCATACCGACACGAAAATCGTTGTCGGCGAAGAAGCGCCTCAACCGCGATAGACTCATCCGTTCCTCCCACTTCGTACTTCGGCCTCTGTCGCCCTTATCCACGTGAGACAAACTCTGGCCGAAATACGCGAAACTCCCTGCACCAAATCGAACTTTCCCTGCAGGAATTGCAACGCTCACGGAATCGATCTGGATTGAACTCACCCGCGCGCTCATTCTGCGCGTATGAAACACTTCATATTAATTCTGCTCGCATTAACTTTGATTTTGCCTCTGTTGGCCGAATCCAATCCTCGTCCATCGCTAAATCAGGTCTTTGCCCTCGAACAGCAGGGCCGGTTCGCCGATGCCATTGCCATAGGTCAGCCCCTGGTGGATTCTGGAACACTGACCGAAGTTCAGCTCGGAAGAGCTTGCACGTTATTGGGTTTCGCGTATAGAGAAGTGGGGAAATTTACGGAAGCCCAAAGCACCTTTGAACGATCCATCCATATCTTTGAGGGGAAACCGGAGTACGTTAGCGACTATGCTTCAGCCTTGGACTACATTGGAGGGCTGTATAACGATATGGAAGAAGTACGCGCTGCCTCACAGAGCTGGTCGAAGGCACTCCATCTATTCGAACAACAAAATGACCATGCCGGTATTGCTCGCGCATCCAGCAATTTGGCCGGACTGGCGCTTCAACAAAACAAGCTCCATGAAGCGGGCAAATATCTGAAGAGAACAGCCGCCGAAACGAAGTTGACCCAAGAATTGGATAATGACGATACGATAGCTATCTTCCTAAATCAAGCCTGGCTGGCACTCTTGCAGCATGATGTTGTAGCAGCTGCAGCCGGATACCAACATGCATTGGAACTTTGTAAGCAACAGCATGGTGAGGAGCATCCGCTCACCGGCTGGGGATACATGCTCGTTGGCAAGGCATATGCCGAAGCTGGCAAAGTAAACGCAGCGCTTGAAAACATGCGTGCGGGGCTTACTATTCTCGATTACACGCTGGGCCGCCAAAATCTCAAATATCTGGTAGCGGAAGTCGCCTATTCGCGTGCCCTTAATAAAGCAGGTTCACATTTGGAAGCAAAGCAGATAAAAACAGCCGCAGATCAAGCGATAAAGGATTTCTATCGCAGGCAGTGCATTGGTTGTACCATCAGCGTAGCGGCCTTTCGATAGGACATCAATAAGATGAGCAACCCCGAAGCTTGGCTAGCAAGTAATACTTCCATCCCTGCCTCTCAAAGCACCAAGACCAGGTCATTCCAGGCGAGGATGATCGTACTGTCCGTGGCCAGCATTCTGGCCTTAACTACTGCTATCGAGTGTCATTCCGTGGCAGTGAACGCGGAGCCTTGGATCCCATTGCTGTTGTATGGAGCGGTCCTCTGGTTATGGTGGGCGGTTGTGATTGATCTCTTGTGGCGAGCTGGCAAATACTCGCCATTCGTTTTGAGCGTATCTCTCAAGAATGCAGGGATCCAACTATTTATCACGGTTGCAGTCGCGTTGCTTCATCTCAGCGTGCTCCATAACACCGTTCATCTGATTACCCGGCTATGGGTGAACGAGAAGTCGGCATACATAGGGCTGGATTTCTTTAATGTCGGACGCTTTGGCGTGGAATTCCTTCTATACGGGCTCATCTGGTCAGCTTGCACAGCGCTTAATACTCAATTCAAATCGCAGCGCGATGCAATGAAATCTATCGAGCTCGAACGCCAGCTTTCTATCGCGCATTTGCGAGCATTGCAGATGCAGCTTGAACCGCATTTTCTCTTTAATACCCTCAATGCCGTGACCACACTGGTTGAATTGGATCGCACTAAGGAAGCCGTCGAAACTCTAGCTCACCTGAATACCATCCTCAAAACAGGTCTCAAGAGAAATACGCCGAGCAAAATTTCTTTGGCGCAAGAACTCGAAATTGTTGAAAGCTATCTTTCAATTGAGCGGGTGCGCTTCGCGGACCGGCTTCACGTCAATATAAATATCGATCCGCACACCCTGGACGGAATGGTCCCTTGTTTTTTGCTTCAACCTATTATAGAAAATGCAATTCGCCACGGGATCGCGCAATGCGAAGACCAGGGATATATCGAGACCTCAGCCAGGCGTGAAGGAAATCACTTGCGATTAGAGGTGCGCGACAACGGGCCGGGGTTAAAGGCTTCTGCGCTAAATAAGTCCGGGTTGAATGGATCAAAGTCAAATGGGAACGGAACGTCTCATTCTGGCTTCGGAATAGGCCTCACCAATACGAGAGAAAGACTCGCTCATTTTTATCAAGATGACTATGCTTTTGATATCCGCCAGCCTGAGTCAGGCGGCTTTGAAGTTGCGATCACGATACCGTACGAACGCCAAACCTAATGAAGTTAAGAACACTCATCGCAGATGACGAGCCGCTGGCAAGAGAGCGGCTCAAGCTTCTGCTCGCAGCCGATAAGGAAGTGGAAATCATTGGCGAGTGCCGGAACGGAAGAGAAGTTCTGGAAAGTTTGAAATCTGCTCCAATTGACCTTCTATTTCTCGATATTCAAATGCCTGGCACAAATGGCTTCGAGGTGATCGAGGACATGGGCCTGCCAAACATGCCGATGACGGTTTTCGTCACTGCTTACAACGAATACGCTGTGAAGGCATTCGAAGTCCACGCGCTCGATTATCTGACGAAACCCATCGAGCCGAAACGCCTGGAAACTGCACTCTCTAGAATCAAAGAATATTTCGCGCAGAAACAAGCCTTAATGACTAAAGACCAGTTTGCGGCTATCCTGTCGAGCTTCCAAAAAGCGCAGAATAGCGATCTACATCGGAAACGAATTTTAGTGCGCAATGGAACAAAGGAATCGTTTATCGACGTCAATGACATTGAATGGATCGAAGCCGCGGACTACTACTGCTGCCTTCACGTTGGAAATAAAACTCACATGATCCGCGAAAGCATCAAACAGCTCGAGCAGAAACTGGATACCGCGAAGTTTGTGCGCGTCCACAGATCGGCAATCGTAAATATCGATCAAATACGTGAAATTCACCGCGAGGGCCGCACCGAAGGTTGGGTGATCCTCAAGAGCGACCTGCGGCTGAAAATGAGCAAAGCGGGATGGCAGAAACTAGTTGCTGTTAATCAAGCATAATTACCAAAAAATTTGCTGGAGACAATCTTTAATTGTCCCCAGCCTGCGAAAGCATTGGCATATCTGTAAATACACAATTTGCGAGGCGACTACACAGCCACTTGGTTAGGCACCATTTGAGTATGTGCCGGGAGTTGCTGCTCTAAAACGGCTGCCGTACGTGCAGACTGCTGGGCAGCGCGGCACATTAATTCAAGCATGTCTCGAACCGAGCAGATCTCAAATGCAGATCTCAAATTGGTGAGTTCAAGCAGCTTCTCCACTTCCGGCACCAAATTCATTAATTTGAGTTTCGTATGAGTGGCTTTTGCCCACATTCTAATGGATAGAAGCATCCCTAAACCAGCGGCATCCAGCGCACTAACCTCTTTTAAATCAAGTACAGTCATTTGAACAAGGGGGCGAATGATTGCAGCATCTAGCAACGTATCGACAGCTTCGATTGTGATTCGGCCCGCACATCGCAAAACTCTCATATCGCCAAAGTTATCGATTGCGAAATTCAGCATTACTCCTCCTTAACCATTCTTTGTCTGTATGGACCACTTTTGCATTCTTCAAATCAGGCCTTGGGCTCGGCAACCGCACGCGGAAAGTGACCGCAGCGGCTTCGCATGCCTTCACGAAACTTATCGCGCTCTTCTGGCGTCATCTGTTCCCAGCGCTCCATCATGCGCCACTTCCAATGTCTGCGATAGCCTTGCCCAGGACCGCGAAATCCTCGCCATCCGCCAAACAGAATCCAACTTAGTGCCATTAGACCAACGGCTTGCCAAAAAGTTATCGCGGGCAGCCGGAAAAGATTTGGCATGAGCCAGTTCCACAGATGCAAAATAGCCTGGCCAAATCCGGCGATTGCAACGGTCACAAACAACGCAATCTTAAGCATAATCAGGGGCCAGTGTCGCTTCATATCTCTTCTCCTCATCATCTTTACAATCTTTATCCTTCCAGAAATTCGTCATAAATTGCCTGCAACCTCTCGCGGAGATGCATCACTGCATAACGCTTACGTGAAAGTAAAGTGTTCACATTCAGATTCTTCTCGTCAGCTAGTTCTTTGAAGCTGCGTCCTTCAATTTCATGGGCGATGAATACTTCACGCTGGTCTGCCGGAAGCTCGTCCAAAGCATCCTCCAGTTCTTCCAACAAGACAGTCCGAGCGTAGGCTTCTTCCGGGCCAACCTCCAATGAGGGAAGCAGTTCGTCCAGCATTTGCAATTCCCCATCTTCCGAAGCTATATATCCCGCTTGTAGCGCTTCCGGCTTTCTCTTGCGGAATAGATCAATAATCCGGTTTCGCGCTACCCGGAACATCCACGCGCCCGCCTGCTCTATCGGCTTCATCAAGCGATATGCTTCTACTAGTTCATAGAAAACATCTTGCAGGATGTCGTCCGCGTCCCCTGGGTCGGACACTCGTCGCCGGATGAAGTTACGCAGCCGCACCCGCTCGCGTTCTACCGTATCGGCAATGCGCTTGTCCTGTTCGACCGTCATCCAGTCAATGGCTGCAACCTGCTTCATCTGCTTAGTAAGACGAATGAGAAGTCCGAATATTTTAGAGAATCGCAAAAATACTTAGAAAAGCAGGAAGCATTAGTAAAGACAATATTGAAGACCACAATCAACAGATAATAAAGACCCTAGGGACACTCAACCGCGAATGCCCAGGCGAGATTGCAATTGTTTACGGTAGCCCCGACTCAATCGCAATCTAGTACCATCGTCGAGCAGTACTTCGTATTCCCCACTCTCGTTCAGCTTCAGGCCTCGGACGCGATCAAGCTTGACAATCGTCGAACGGTGAATACGGCAAAAGATATCTTGATCCAACTCTTGCTCCAGCTCCGACATACTGCGCCGCAGTAGGTGCGTTTTCGTTCCGACATGCAGGCACGAGTAGTAGTCCGCAGCTTCGATCCAATCAATCTCCGAGATTTTTAAAAACGAGATTTGCCCCGCGTTCTTGACAACTAAATGCTCCACATTTCGCGGCACATTGCCGCTTTGCGAGATTCTCTCCTTGGCCCGCGCCAGCGCTCGATCAAAGCGAGCATTGTCGAACGGCTTCAAAATATAATCGAGCGCTCCCGCCTCGAAAGCACGTAGGGCATATTGATCGTATGCTGTCACAAAGACGACTACGGGAGGCACATCTCCCCCCAGCAGTTCGAGAACATCAAATCCGTCGCATTCCGGCATCTGAACGTCGAGGAAAACCAGGTCGGGTTTGGTGTTGCGGATCTCCGCCAATGCCTGCATGCCCGATCCGCATTCACAGATAATTTCAACATCCGGATCTAGCCGTAAAAGAACTGCAAGATTGCTGCGAGCGAGGGGTTCGTCATCTACAAGCAGAGCACGGATCTTTGCAGTGTGTTTTTCGGGGCACACAGATTATCCCTCTCTGAAAGGCACTGAGACTGACATCTCTACACCGCCAGGATCTTGATTTCGCATACTTAATTCAAACACATTGCCATAAAGTCCTTGAAGGCGGGTTCGGATATTCGAGATACCTATCCCAGTGTTGATCTCCTCCAAATTGGCAGGCAGAGCAGGGCCACCGTTATAGACTTTGAGCTTGAGCATGCCGTTCGAGCGCAGTACAGAAATTCTGATTACGCCTCCTTGCGCACGTTTAGCAATGCCATGTTTTACCGCATTTTCGACGATGGGCTGCATAATCAGGCTGGGAACCTGCGCGAGCAAAAGTTCCGGCGGAACATCCACCGTTACCTGAAGGCGCTCGGCAAATCGCACTTTCTGGATGTCCAGGTATTTTTGAAGAAACTCCATTTCCTCTCCAAGCGGTACCTGTTGCGCATCGGAGCCTTCCAGAGTCCTGCGGAAAAAATCGCTCAGACCGGCAATCATGGTCACCGCAGCGTCATTTCGCTGCTCGCGTATTAGTGCCGCAACAGCGTTCAATGTATTGAATAGAAAGTGCGGTTCAATTTGACGGCGTAAGGCATTGAGTTGTGCCTTGGAGAGTTGTTCGTTCAGGCGCGCGGTCTCAGTTCGTTGAAAAGCCAATCGCGCTCTGGAATCGAGCACATAGCCGATTGCAAGAATTGAGATGTACAGGATTAGCGATGCTAGCAATCCGTTATAAATTTTGCCGAACCAAAGAGGCATGAACGGGCCTGGAGCCGGGGACTTTGCCCACGGATTTAGGAGCTTTTCCAGCCACGCCGTCCAGGCAGCAGTGACTACAGCAACTATGATCAAGGCAGCGGCGTGGGTAAGCCAATTAGAGACAGGCTTCAGTTGGCCCAGAGAACTTCGGCGGCCAAGGCGCAACACAAGTGGCGTCGCCAATGCCCACGGCAACCAGGAAAGCAGCAGTGTTATAAACAGTCGAACCCAGGCGTGGTGCATGCCTTCAGCACGCATCCCGAAAACGGTTTGAGTCGCATCGAACAGCCCAATAGTGGACCAGATCAACGCCACCCAAAACCATTGTTGCGGCTCGAAGCGTATGCGGCTTACGTTCATATTGAGAATCGTATTCTACGACTCTCCCATGGGAGCGGAAAATGCAGCGAAACACCCGAGTTATGCAGTAGGCGGTCTGGTTATCAGAAGATCTCGGAGTCATACTCCAACGTATGCACATCAAGATGAGTACCGTTCTGCTCAGCGTAATGGTTGTATTTTCTTTATTCGCCTTTTGCCAAAACGCAACCCCGCCGAGTCTGGGCCCGCAATATACCAGTGACGATCAGCTTAAATTCCCCGAGCCCTATCGCGAGTGGGTGTACCTAACCTCCGGGTTTGATATGAGTTATAACCCTGCAATGCAAATGGGCCACCACATGTTCGACAATGTGTTTGTTAATCCGGAGGCTTACAAAGTATTCGTGGAGACGGGCACCTGGCCTGATAAAACAACCCTCGTGCTCGAAACTCGGAGTGCCGAAGGCAAGGGATCGATTAATCAGAAAGGCAATTATCAGAGCACCGAGACAATGGGGATAGAGGTTCACGTGAAGGACGAAGCGCGTTTCCCCGGGAAATGGGCTTTCTTCGGTTTTGATGGAAACAAGACCGCCAAGATGGTTCCGGTATCTGCGGCCTGCTATTCATGCCATGCCGCCCATGCTGCTGTAGACACCACATTTGTTCAGTTCTATCCAACCCTGTTACCTATCGCAAAGAGCAAGGGCACGCTCAGCGCTTCATACCAAAAGGAAGCAGGAACACCAGCACAGAAGTAGGTCACTGGTGGCTTCTAAAGAGACAACCGATGCATTGGAAAAGTTTTCGTGACTCCAGCTCACCGAAAGTCGTTCGCTACTAATGTTGCGTCATCGACCAACGAGGACGCATGCTGTCGCGGGTTGAGCGAGCGTGTCGCTGGATTGACCGAATCTCAAGAACACATTGCTCCAGAGTGGAAGCCATTTTTGATGCATCGTAAACGGATCATTGCCTTCCACAAAAATAAGGTTCGTAGCCATAGCCGGTCAGCAGAGCCTCTAATTCTTCATGAGGGATGCGTGCGAGAACAGTCGGATTTGCAATCTTGTATGCATTAAATGGAGGATTGGATAGCTATTGTGTTACGTGCGGGTTTTGAAACACTCAAATTTGCAGTTGCCTAATCTACTCGCCCACGGAGCACCGTCATAGACGCTGCCGGGAGCGTGAAGTGATCTGTACCCGCAGGAAGAGTCGATCGTGCTGCTGGGCCGTCCGGATCGGCATAACCATCTCGAAGAGCCGGATGCCATGTGTACTGCTCTTTTCCAAATGTAATCCGTGCAACCGGACCGACAAAGGAACGGTCTTTTTTGGCATCATCATCGTGGAACTGAATGCTTACCGTGTGGGGGTTGTCATAATCCTTATTGATCAACATCAGCGACCACTGCCCATCGGGCCGCAGCACGGCGTAGGCAGTTACAAGAACGTGGCCGTCGTTGTCTTTAATATCGCTGGCCGCGTGAAAGAGACGATGTTCCGCATCCTTTGGTTCTGCCCATTCCTGCGTCAGCATCTGCGCAGCAAAAAACTGCGAAGTGCGCTGTTTGATGAGCCAGTTATGGTCAGTCGTGAACATGTGATAAGTTCCCCAGCTATTCGAACAAGCGGGATGCGGCGTAGAGTACGGCACGGAGTGATGATAATAGGCTGCCTTGCCTCCAGCCGTCAGGAATGCGGGGAAAGTTTCTCCCAGCCACAATGCCCCGAACACATCGACGGCGGCATCTCCACCAGGGGCGTTTGTTTCAGTGTTGAACATCGGAACGCCATCCGGTAATCCGTCATCGCGCCAGACCTGCACGATGTGCGTGAGGATTTCGGGTTCCTTGAAGAGATTGCTCCATGGGCCCTGACAGGTGCCATCGTAATAAGGATAGTGCTCGTAAGACATGAATGACAGATCCGAAAGTCGATCACGTGATTTGAGATAAGCGAGAAAGCGTTTGAACCACGAAGTCTGACCTTCTGCATCCGGCCAGAATTTAATATCTTCACTCACGCCTTCGAATACGGGTCCACCCAGTTTGAGATTCGGGTCGACTTTGTGCAATGCCGTCGCCCATTGCAGATACAAGGTGGCATAGTCTTCCGGCGCGAAGTATTGGCCATCCGGTTCCTCTCCCATTTCGACATATGAGATCGGATACCCTCGCTTCTCCAGATATGCGATCTGCGCGGCTGCATCCTCTGGCGTTCCATAGAGCAGTGAAACCGGAATCATAGCGGGCAGTCCGCGCGTGAGTCCGCTAGTATAGAAGAGATCGAAACCGACCTGATCTCCGGACTCCATGCGATCAGGGATCACGTAAAGATCAGATGGTTGATGCCACGGGTCAATAGATGAGCTGTAAGTGAAGGTCTGTTCCTGACCCGGCGCGTGATAGAGCATGTCATGGAATGATCCGTTCTGCATTGTTCCCAAATAAACTTCTTTGATTGCGTATCCGACGCAATTCCGGCGGTCGCTTTTGCCATGAGTGTCACAGGTATTGGAAGATTCGGTCATCAGCACGCGCACGAATTTTGCAGCGACGGGCGCGGAAGAAAGTTGGAGTGTTACTGTTCCACCCTTTCCGTCCGAAATGCTTCCTGCGGGAAAATCCTTCCACTCGCCATTCTCTGGATCATCAATAGCATCACCACTACCTAACCAGTACTGCACTTTGTAGTTTCGTGCATATGGGTCCGCCCAGGCGATGCGAATGGCAGTGACGATCTGCCTTTCTGGCAACTTGATTGCGATCCACTGTGGGTGAGCGCTATCTTCCTCGCCAGTAAACGATTTGGTGAGATAAGGATTGCTTTTCCAATAGGTGTTGAGGTCTCCATCATCGAGTCGCGAGTACCCATCAAACTCCGCTCCGCTGTTGCGCGTAACACCGCGATGCGGCAAGGAGTAGCCGTAGGAGTGGCGAATCATTTCTTTGGTTGGTGTCGCATTACCGACGAAATAACCCTTGTCGGACGGATCGCTCCATTTCCCTTTAGGGTTCCAATGCCAGGCCTGAACAAATAGTTCGGTATTCTGGCGATAAGTAACCGGCCCCCAGCCGGCTTCGAGAATCTGTTTTATTTGGTCAGGCCGAAAAAAGATGTCAGTCGTATTGCTGGGGATGCGATCGAGTGTTGTGCCCAGCGCTTTAAGCGGGCTGAATGTGTTGGCCACATGGCTGGGAGTTGCATCGACCTTTACTGTTTGCGCATGCGCGCAGATTGCCAGCATCACGATCACGACTGCCGACCGCGTCCGATGAATTCCCTTGTAGTGAGAAAGGCACAACTGCATTAGTATCCCCTGAGAGCAAAAATATTTTGTAGAGCTGCGGCCACGGGTTACCCATTGGCCGCTCTCCATATTAAATGTTAGAAAGTAAATTTCAGAGTTAATTGGCCAATTCGCGGATCAGTTGCGGAACTGATTACGCCGAATGAACCTCCCCTGTGCCGGATCCCTTTCACTAGCTCGTGCTCGTCCGCGGGAGCCTCTCCATTTAAATTTGCGAGGGCTGTAGTACAAAGCCGATTTTTATACGAGCGATTTTGCGGCGATTCCTACCTGTCGCGCCAAACGGTGGCTTTTCCATTCCCATGAGCAATCGGGATTCGCCGAACAAGCCGTGATCCCTACCGAACTGATTCGGAGAGATTCTCCGCGCTCGATGGCTGCTCGATAGGATATGTAAGCCGAATCTGCAAATCAGTTTTCACGAAAATTACTCTGTGGCATGAGCGAAATTACTTTCTTTCGGCAAGGGCCGCGAAACTTTCATCTAATATTCTGATCGCCTCGTCTACATCGGTTTCGGAAATATTCAATGGCGGAGACATCCGGATCACGTTTCCATAAAATCCGCCTTTGCCGATTAACAATCCGCGTTTTCTTGTTTCTTCCATCATCGCATTCATGACTGCGGCGGCTGGCTCCTTGGATGTACGATCTTCTACTAATTCCAGCGCTTGCATCAGACCCATGCCTCGCACGTCGCCAATCAAAGGATATTTCTCTTGTAACTCCTCTAGCTTGTGCCTGAAATACTCTCCGACCACAGCCGCATTTGTTCGTAAGTCATCTTCTTCAATTACATCGATGACAGCTTTTGCCGTGACACTGGTGACTGGATTCCCTCCAAATGTCGAGATCGTCAATCCTTGGAACGAATCCGCAATTTCAGGTTTGGCAATTGTGAGCCCGATGGGAACGCCGTTTCCCAAGCCCTTTGCCGCCGTGATCATGTCGGGTTCAACTTCCCAATGCTCGATGCCAAACCACTTGCGGCCAGTACGTCCCCAGGCCGTCTGAACTTCGTCGGAAATAAAATCGCCGCCATATTGCTTCACGATGTTGAAGGCGATCTTGAAATATTCTTTCGGAGGAGTAATAAAACCCCCAACTCCTTGTATGGGTTCCGCCAGGAACGCGGCGATGCGTCCTGAGGTTGAGAACTGAATCACGTTCTCGATGTCCTTGGCGCAAGCGACTCCACAATCGGGATATTTCAACCCGAACGGACATCGATAGCAATAAGGATTCATCGCGTGAACAATGCCGACTTCTATAGTCGCCTTCCGCCACGCGTTCATACCCGTCAGTCCACGCGTGAGTGATGAACGCCCATGGTATCCGTGGCGTAGGGCAACTACCTCGAAATTTCCCGTGTGCATCCTAGCCGTCTGAATCGCCGTCTCATTCGCTTCCGTGCCGCTGTTTGTGAAAAAAGATTTTTTTAGCGTGCCAGGGGTGATCTGCGCCAGTTTTTCGGCGAGGCTAACCATCGGCTCAGTAGGGAAGCAAGTCGAGACATGCTGTAAGCGGTCGATCTGCGCCTTGGTGCGCGAAGTCACGCGCGGGTTGCAGTGCCCTACGCTGACGGTAACTATGCCACCAAAGAAATCCAGATACTTATTACCGTCCACATCCCAGACGTGCTGCATCAAGCCGTAATCCATCGGGACCGGATCGGCAAAGTAGTTCGTAACGGATGGGAAGATGTATTCCTTCTGCTTGCGGTTGATTTCTTCGCGAGTAAGGCGCGTCTTCTCAGCAGGAGCAGTCGGAGTAGTGGTCATGCGAGCCTCGTTTAAAAGATCTTGATTAGCCTAAGAGCATGATAAATGATTCGGTCTTTCCCTCCGCTAAATGTAAAACCTTTCTGCTATAGTTGCCTTCCTTGGAGAAGATATGGCCCGGATTGTGCGTTCCGCCCTGATTCAAACCAGCAATGCGCTTAGCCCAGACCGCCCGCTTGAGCAGATCAAGAAGGCGATGATCGACAAGCATTTGAAATTTATTGAGCAAGCCGCCAAGAAAAAAACTCAGATCCTCTGCTTGCAGGAACTTTTTTACGGTCCATATTTCTGTGCCGAACAAAACGCCCGCTGGTATGAACTAACAGAGCGCGTTCCCGATGGCCCGACTACGCGGCTGATGCAGAAGATTGCCGCCAAACATCGCATGGTCATCGTGGTTCCGGTTTACGAAGAGCAGATGCCCGGAGTTTATTTCAACACCGCAGCGGTGATCGACGCCGATGGCCGGTATCTGGGCAAGTATCGCAAGCATCACATCCCGCACTGCCATCCCGGATTCTGGGAAAAGTTTTATTTCACTCCAGGCGATCTTGGCTATCCAGTTTTCGAGACCAAATACGCTCGCGTGGGTGTTTACATCTGTTACGATCGCCACTTTCCCGAGGGCGCGCGGATACTGGGTTTGAATGGAGCAGAGATCGTTTTCAATCCGTCTGCGACTGTGGCCGGATTGTCCGAATATCTCTGGGAACTGGAACAACCTGCGCACGCCGTGGCTAACGGTTACTTCGTGGGCGCGATCAACCGCGTGGGCACCGAAAAACCGTGGAGCATCGGCGAGTTTTACGGCAAGAGCTACTTCTGCAATCCACGTGGCAAAATTGTGGCTCAGGCGAGCCGCGACAAAGACGAATTGTTGGTAGCGGATCTTGATCTTGAGATGATCACGGAGGTCCGCAGAATATGGCAGTTCTTTCGTGACCGGCGTCCAGAGAGTTACGGACCGCTCACCGCGCACACAGGTATGGCCAAAGCCGCCGATTGAATGCTGCGCAGACCAACAATCAATTTCTTCAAGCTGTATGGTGACCCCAAAGACAAACTCGGAATAGATGATGCAAAGCATCGAGCAAGTAACATCCCGAATCGAATCCAGTCCTCTATATAACGCTGACCTCGCGCCTGCTTCAGCCGAACGGCGCCATTGGGGAACCTACAACTTCGCAGCGTTGTGGATTTCCATGTCCGTCAACATTCTCACTTATATGCTTGCTGCCAGCCTCATTCAGGGCGGAATGAATTGGAAACAGGCAGTGCTGACTATCTTCGTTGGCAATTTGATTGTCCTCGGCCCGATGCTGCTGAATTCGCATCCCGGCGCGAAGTATGGTATTCCGTTTCCAGTTTTGGCTCGTGCATCATTCGGAGTTTTGGGAGCCAATGTCGCAGCCGTGTTACGCGCATTGGTGGCATGCGGATGGTTCGGTATTCAGACATGGATCGGCGGCGAAGCAGTTAGCACCTTACTCGCTACGCTTGCGCCCGGCTGGAAAAATGTTCCTCATGGCACGGCGATTTGCTTTCTATTGTTCTGGCTCATCAACCTCGCGGTCATTCTCAAGGGAATTGAATACATTCGCGTTCTGCAAGGGATCAGCGCCCCGGTTCTGCTCGCGGTCGGTCTACTGCTTTTGGGATGGGCTTATCGTACTGCCGGTGGCTTCGGTCCCATGCTTTCGGTGCCATCGCGATTCACCAGCTTCCCTGATTTCTTAAAGTTCCTGATTCCCGCTCTGAATGGCACGGTCGGATTTTGGGCGACTGTTTCGTTGAACATTCCTGACTTCTCGCGATTCGCGCGCAATCAGCGCGAACAGGCCATTGGACAAGCATTGGCCTTGCCGACCACAATGACGCTCTACGCTTTTATCGGAATCGCAGTTACTTCGGCAACGGTGGTGATCTACGGAACTGCGATTTGGGATCCGGTGCAGTTGCTCAGCCGATTTCATTCTCCCGTAGCTGTGGTCATTTCATTGGTCGCAATTCTGTTGGCTACTTTGAACGTCAACATTGGCGCAAATGTTGTTTCCCCGGCTAATGACTTTTCCAATCTTTGGCCGCGAAAAATCAGCTTTCGCACTGGAGGCGTCATCACTTGTTTCATGGGCATTGTCTTGATGCCATGGAAACTCCTCGCCGACTACAACACTTTTATTCTGGGATGGCTCGGCGGCTACGCCGCATTTCTCGGTCCCGTTGCCGGGATTATGATTTGCGATTACTTTGTCGTGCGCAAGCGCACATTGCAAGTTGAGGATTTATATCTGCGTGGCGGAATCTACGAGTATTCCAGAGGCTTTAACTGGCGAGCCATTTTTGCGCTTATGTTGGGAGCGGGTACGGCCTTAGTTGGACTAGTAAGTCCGCCATTGCGCGCTCTTTACGATTACTCTTGGTTCGTAGGATTCGTCGTTTCTTTCATCGCTTATTATGTGCTGATGAAGTCGCTGCGTCAGGTTGATCTGCTTCCAGCTGACGCGTCCTAGCTGTTTCAACAGAAAGGAGGGCAGTGTTTTTTGTCATATCTAGATAAGACAGAACGATTCGAGGCTGAACTCAGCCATATGCAGAGCCGATATCTGTAGAGAACCTTCATGAAGGGAGGATTTATTTCTCCGTCCAGTTTGCTGAAAGGGAATTGCATGTCCCGACACTGCGACCATTTATTTTCCTAGGAAAGGATCTTACTGATGGAGACGAAAATCAGTTCTACTTCCAAGACTTCGATTCGTACTCCATGGGCGTTCGTATAAATTCTCGGTCAGACCGAGATGGTGACGCCGAGTTTCAGGTTGGCGGCCCAGAAAACTTTCGGCATATCTTTGAATATGAGCGTGCTCTAGATGTCCTGATGCTATGCGCATTAAGTCGCAGAAAAGCAGAAGCTAAAAAAGAGCGATCATGAGCCTGAAATCTTCATAGTCGATGCCCCGAACTCTGGCAGGACTTCCTTTTCGTAAATTTCCAAAGTCTCCTCTTCATCTCCGCACATCAGGTAGATGTTGAACTGCGTCACTCCGGCTTTCGCCAACGCATTCAGCTTGTCACGATGTGCCTTAATCGACCCGACCAAACAAAAACGATCGATGACTTCATCTGACACGAAGTTCGCATTATCGCTGTCCACTTCGCAGTGGTGCAGGTAATCATAACCACCCCGATCACGGACGAAAGAAGTAAGCGCGGGCGGCAAGTCTTCGGGCTTGTACTGCCGGATGAGATCCATGACGTGATTGGAAACCAAAGCCGGGAACCAGCGCACGCGCTCACGCGCGATGTTTAAATCATCTGAAACCCAGACCGGCGCTGCGGCCATTACCTCGATTGTGCTTGGGTCTCGACCTGCGGCACGAGCGCCTTCTTTCACAAAGTCCAGGCACCAGGCAATCAGATCCGGATCGGCGAACTGAAGAATAATCCCGTCGGCCACGCGTCCCGCCATGTGCAATACTTTCGGTCCATAACCGGCGATCCATACCGGAGGCGATACTTCCGCCCAAGTGAGGCGCGTCGGCTGCCCATCGTATGGAATCTCGCGGCCATCAGTGAGATCGCGAAAGACTTTTACCGCTTCTTCAAGTTGCGCCCAGCTCACCGGTTTCTTGCCCAGGACACGCCGTGAACTGTCACCGCGGCCGATGCCGAGCTGCATGCGTCCGTTTGAAATTAGATTCAGCGTGGCAAACAGACTTGCGGTGACGGTCAAATCGCGCACAGCAGGATTGGTCACGCATGTCCCGAGCTTCATTTTCTGAGTGTTCGCGGCCATTAAAGTCAGCAGTGGATACGGCTCTTTCCACAAAACGTGGGAATCGAAAAGCCAGCCGTAAGTGAATCCTGCCGCCTCCGCATGTCGCGTTAGGCTGACGGTGCGGTCGATGGAAATGTCCGGTTTGATCGTGAAGCCAAACTGCATAGGTCCCTCATCTTTGTAAGACTACTAAAGTAAGACTATCTAAAATGAAATGGTCAGCGAATTATAGACTTGAGGCGCGGTTGTTAGCATAGAATCCATTTTTCTCCCGAGGAGAAGCGGAGGCATTCGATGGACTTTGACACGATCATCGCAAATGGAAGTGTGGTGACCGCAACCGATACCTACATGGCTGATATCGCGATTGAAGGCGGCAAGATTGTTGCCATTGGCAAAGAGCTTCCGCAGCAAAATGTTGGAAGTGTACTTAATGCTTCCGGCAAAATGGTTTTTCCCGGCGGAATCGATGTCCATACTCATCTCGATATGCCCTTCGGAGGCACGACCAGCGCCGACGACTTTGAAACCGGCACGCGCGCCGCAGCATTCGGCGGCACCACGACACTTATTGATTTTGCCATTCAATATAAAGGCCAGCGCTTGCAACAAGCTTTTGATACCTGGATGGCAAAGGCATCCAGCAAGGCCGTCTGCGATTACGCCTTTCACTGCATCGTGACCGACGTGTCCGACGGACAACTGCACGAAATGAACGCTCTCGTCGGAGAAGGTGTAACCAGTTTCAAGCTCTTCATGGCCTACCCCGGTGTGTTCATGCTCGACGACGCGAGCATCTTTAGAGCACTACAGACAACCGCGAAAAACGGCGCGTTGATCTGTATGCACGCCGAGAATGGAAGCGCCATCGACGTCATTGTGCAACAGGCTTTAGCCGAGGGGAAACGAGCGCCAAAATATCATGCGTTAACTCGCCCTACGACAGCCGAAGCCGAAGCCACGTCGCGTGCGATTGCGCTGGCGGAGATGGCAGGCGCGCCTATCTACATCGTGCACCTGAGCTGCAACGATGCTCTCGAAAAAGTTCGCGAGGCGCGTGACCGAGGACTCCCGGTCTATGCCGAAACCTGTCCACAATATTTGTATCTTTCCATCGAGAACATGGATACTCCCGATTTCGAAGGCGCGAAGTATGTGTTTACCCCGCCTCTGCGCGAGAAATGGCATCAGGAGAAATTGTGGAATGGCCTTCAGCGCGACCATCTTCAGGTTGTCTCTACCGACCATTGTCCATTCTGCTTCAAGGAGCAGAAAGAACTGGGACGAGATGACTTTACGAAAATCCCCAACGGAGGCCCAGGCGTTGAACATCGCATGAGCCTGATTTATTCCGGCGGAGTTGCCGCAGGCCGGTTCAGCGCGAATCGTTTCGTGGAACTGGTTTCTACCACTCCCGCCAAGCTCTTCGGATTGTACCCACGTAAAGGAACGATCGCGGTTGGAAGCGATGCGGACTTGGTGATCTTCAACCCCACGAAAAAACACACAATCAGCGCCAAAACGCACCACATGCGTGTGGACTATTCAATGTTCGAAGGAATCGAAGTCACGGGAATGCCGGAAGTGGTGCTGTCTCGCGGACGAGTAGTTATAGACGGAGACAAGTTCCTGGGACGCGCCGGACAGGGCAGCTTTCTCAAAAGGGCTTTGCACGCTCAAGTTAGTGGCTGATTTGTTTCAAAAAAGCTGTCCCCTACTGTGCAACCTAACTAAGTGGATATTACAATCGCGGCGACCTTCCGCATTTTTTGCGGATGCTGTCTTCCACCCGCCTAGTGTTGAATTGCGGCGCTGCCGCGAAACTGCAATCCTGTTCGCATTTCTCAACGTATGGCCCGATAAGAGCATCACGCTCGTAAAACTACCACTGTTATAGCGCGCAAGATGTGTGGTAGTCGTAGCACCTGCGAGGTACGCATGAAAATCCGCTGGTTAAACGCGGCCTTTTGCATTCTTCCGCCTCTCATGTCCTTCTCTCAAGCGACGCTCCCCGAGAAGACGGCTCCGCGCATTGCTCTCGTACTCGAGGGCGGCGGGGCTCTCGGACTCGCTCACATTGGCGTGATCCGCTGGCTCGAAGAACACCACATTCCAGTTCGCTACGTTGCTGGCACTAGCATGGGAGCCCTCGTAGGGGGACTCTATGCTGCGGGAAACGACCCCGCTGAACTGAATCAGATCGTAAATAATGTCAATTGGCAACAGATCCTCAGTGATCGGCTGCCCTATGAAGATCTCTCCTTCCGCCGCTCTGAGGATGCCTTCCAAATCCCAAACTCACTGACATTGGGCGTTCGCTATGGTCTCAATCTTCCCTCTGGATTCAATTCCGGACACCAGTTAGCGCTCCTGCTGGATCGCAATCTCCTGCCCTACTCCGATATTAAGACTTTCGACCAGTTGCCAATTCCCTTTCGCTGCGTTGCCGTCGATATGGTCTCGCGGGAAAAGCACGTCTTTGACAGCGGATCGCTAGCACAGGCAATGCGGGCTTCCATGTCGATACCCGGATTTTTCACGCCCGTTATTGACGGAAACCACATGTATGTTGATGGCGGCCTGCTCGATAATCTGCCGGTGGACGTAGGTCGTCAGATGGGTGCCGACCTCGTGATTGCTGTCCACCTGCAAAAGAAGGTCGTCTCGCCGAATGACAGCCTTAATTCATTCAGCGTCCTTACGAATGCCATTAGCGTCGTGATTGCCGCTAATGAAATTCAGAGCATGCAGCGGGCGGATCTGCTCATAAGCGTGGATGTCAGCAAATTCAGGTCGACCGACTACACCGAATACGACAAGCTAATCATGAAAGGATACGAAGCCGCTGAGCAGAATGCCAAATTGCTGAGCCCGTTCCGTGTCGATGACGCAACGTGGCAGCGCTATCTCGCGGAGCGCAACTTAAAACATATTCGAAGCGTGCCAACACCGCAATTCATCGAAGTTAAAGGGGTAGACCCAATCTTGGCGCAGCGAGTACAGCAAAATCTTGCCGGAATCTCCGGCAAACCCATAAACAGCAAGAAGCTCGAACAAGATCTTTCTGAGATTGTTGGCACGGGACGTTTTGCCAAGCTCAGTTATGGCCTTGTTAGTCATGACAACCAACCTGGGCTCCTCATCACAGCCACTCAGCACGACTTCGCACGTTTTCTGGTAAATCCCTTTGTATTCATCGACGGATCGGAGTTACAGAACGTGCATTTCGGATTAGGCGCGCGCGTCACCAAGTTTGGGACCGGCGCAAGTAATAGCGAGTGGCGAACCGACGTCATCTTCGGATCGGCGTATGGCGTCTCTACGGAATATTTCCTTCCCTTTCGGGAAACTCATGGGTGGTTCATGGCGCCGAGTGCCATTGCTAACACTTCTCCCTTTGACATCTATTCTTACAACAATCAGATTGCCTCGTATCGTTTGGACCGTGTCTCCAGTGCTTTCGATCTCGGCTATCAATTCAATCGCAACAGCGAGATCCGCTTTGGATATGAAACGGGTTTTCTTCAGCTACGACGCCAGGTTGGAAATCCTGTTTTTTCAAACCCCGGTGATCGTCTTGGCGACACCACTATTTCTTACAAGCTCAACCTGCTCGACGATCCAGTCGTTCCGCGCCATGGCGAGTACCTGGACTGGCACTTCAGTTGGTTTGACTCATACCTCGGTTCCCTGAATGCCTTTCCCTCCACTGAGTTCAATGGAATGATTCATCGTCCCATGAGGGATCGGGGAACGGCATTTCTCCGTGGCTCTGGTGGTACCGATTTCGGTTTTCCACGCGCCGGCCTTCCCTCCTTTACTCTCGGGAGCCCAATGAGGCTTGCGGCTTTTGGCCAGAACGAACTGCTTACCAATCAATATGTTCTCATCCAACCAGGTTACATGTACCAACTGCTGAAGCTCTCTCCATATCTTGGTAAGGGGTTATACGTACTCGGCGAAGGTGAAATCGCTCGCGTATATGGTGTGAACAAAGAATCAGGTGTGCCTGCTGATGCCGTGGTGGGTTTAATCATGGATACCGTATTCGGACCCATTGTCATTGGCGGAAGTTACGGCACGACCGGCCATCACAAAGTCTTCTTCGAAGTAGGGAAAGTATTTTAATGGCCTTGAGAGCCGTCTCCGCTCTCCTCCGAGCAGCTTTTGGCGGGCAGGGGCACGTTCCCTGGACACGTTTATATTAATCACTCAAATCGTAAAATCCCGAAAAACTCCGACTATTCAAAAACAAGAGTGTTCCGCTAGTTTCTTTTAAAGAACGTTGATTTATCTACGTAACCGCAATCCAAAAGGAGAATAGCCATGGCCCTTGACACATACGTTTTACTCGCTAACCAGTACAACACCGAAGCAGATGCCGTTGCGGACTTTGAGGCCGTCCGCAAACTTTATACCGACCTCAATATTGTCGACACTTATGATGCGGCGGTGCTTACCCGCACACCCGATGGCAAGGTCCACATCGTGAAGCGCGTGGAGGAACCGGCCCGTCAAGCTGGCGCAGTGGGATTGATCACGGGGCTGGCGATTGGAGCGGCAGTCGCGCTGTTTCCCGCGGTCGCCTTAGGTATGGGCACCGCGATGCTCGGAGGAGGCGCACTAGGAGCCGGAGTGGGAGCCCTAGCCGGGCATGTGGCCGGCGGTATGAAGCGATCTGATTTAAAGGATTTGGGGGAGCTGCTCGATTACGGTACCAGTGGTCTTCTAGTGGTGGCAGCGGCAGATCTGGAGACGAGGGCAGATGCAGCCATCACACACGCCAAAAAGCGGGCCAAGGCCAGATTGCAAGCTGACACTGACGCACTCAAAAACGAAATTGATCTTGCAGCGTAAACACGAACAAAACGACCTACATATTCTGCGTGACCCGGAAGAAGCACACGTGCGAATTGTTTGCTAACCAGGTGATCTACAAACCTGCGCGCGAATCTTTCTGCTCGAATGAGAGTGCGACATGACTATTTTGACGGACGAACTGCCCGTTGAGCTTCCGACTTCCCGTGAGGGGCCCTGCCTTTCACTGTATCAGCCGACCCATCGACACCATCCTGATAACCAGCAAGACCCCATTCGTTTTCGCAACTTAATTAAAACGCTGGAGCAATCTCTTCAGCAAAAATACCCGACACGAGAGGTCCGGCCCCTTCTAGAACCGTTCAACGATATGGCTCACCAAGATGAATTCTGGAACCATACGCAAGATGGACTCGCTGTGCTGGCTGCTCCTGGGCTGCTTCGGATTTACCGACTGCAAAGACCAGTCGCTGAGCTAGCCATCGTGGCTGATAGTTTTCACACTAAGCCACTGCTGCGCATACTCCAGTCGGCAGACCGCTATCAAGTCCTTGGACTAAGCCGGGGAGCCATCAAACTGTTCGAGGGTAACCGCGACACCCTCGATGAAATTGATCTCGCCCCTGATGTTCCACGCACAATTACTGACGCACTGGGAAAGAAGTTGACCGAACCACATCAGACCGTCGCCTCTTACGGTGGCGTGGGCGGATCAAGCGTGCCAATGCGCCATGGCCATGGCGGAAAAAGCGACGAGATCGCGGTCGATGTTGACCGATTCTTTCGAGCCGTTGACCGTTCTATTCTGGAGCACCACTCGCGTCCCTCCGGCCTGCCGCTCTTGTTGGCGGCGTTGCCCGAACATCATGGTGTATTCCGAAAAATTAGCCATAATCCTTTTCTGCTAGATGATGGCGTGAAGATACATCCCGATGCGGTGTCACTTGAAGAACTCTCGAAACTTGCCTGGAGCATTGTCGAGCCACGTTATCAGGCTCGCCTAACTCAACTGCTCGAAGAATTCGGGCAGGCAAAGCCCCGAGGACTTGTGGCGGAGGATTTGACACAGATCGCCTCTGCCGCTGTTTCTGCCCGGGTCATGACATTGTTGGTTGAAGCCGACCGGGAGATTCCTGGCTCTATCGACTCGTCGACCGGCCATCTTGAGTTCGGGGATATAAGCCATCCCCAAATCGATGACTTGCTTGATGATTTGGCGGAGTTGGTCCTAAATAAGGGTGGCCAAGTCGTAGTGGTGCCAGCAGAGCGGATGCCTTCACGGACCGGAGCAGCTGCGATTTACCGATACTAGTACTGCTGGCGACGCATTGATCTCGCACCTTGAACACAACTCGAACCATGACATTTTTCATCAATAACGAGACGAAAAGCTCATGGAAAGTAAAGCGAAACTCCTCAAAAGCTCATCGAAACTCACCCGGTGGTCCGCATCGTTAGCGCATTAATTCCCATGCTAGCGCCACTGCGAGTAGACGTTAGTATCGCCAGCCGGTGGATGATCTTTGAAGTGACAGCTGAGATCACATGAATCATAGGATCGATGCGCTCCCGTAACCTGCGACAGGCTTTGCTCTAGCTACATTATTCTCGATACCAGCATTATCGTCAGCTTTTGGCCTGAGTCGGTCGCGGGATCTTCGACTTCAGAGCCTTTGTTGTGAATCGGCATCGATTCAACTAATGTGGTAGCAAAGGTAGTCTACCCACAAAAGGCTTCGGAATAATATGCACCGCCGCATACATCTGGCAATCTTATTCTTCATAGCGTTGCTGCTAAGTGCACCTCGTATCTTTCCGCAAACAAAAGCCCCTGTCGAGAATTTGACCTCCGAATCGGAGCTACGTGCTCACATCAATGCAGGCAGCGAAGCGATGCGAACTGGTGACAATGCCAAAGCCGCTGACGCTTTTCGCCAGGCATTGGCCATCGATCCTCATTCTTTAGCAGCCCTGAACAATCTCGGAATTGTGCTTTCCCATATGGGCAAGCCAACTGAGGCAATCCCGCTGTATAAGGATGCGTTAAAAATTCGTCCAAACGAACCCACAACTAAGCGGAATCTGGCAATTGCGTATTTCAAAACTCAGCAGTACACGCCTGCCTGGAGCATTCTTCAGCCAATGGTGCAGAAGTATCCGAAGGATTTTCAAATTCTGGATCTATCCGGGCTCTCTCTGTTTGCGCTGGATCGTTATCCCGAAGCCGCCGGATATTTAGAACGTGCAAGCCAGTTGCAACCATCCGATCTTGAAACTCTGGACATGCTGGGCAAAGCCTACCTGCGGGCAAAGAATTATAAGGCGCTTACAGATGTCTTCGCACGAATCATGCAGGTGAGTCCAGATTCTGCCTCTGCGCATGTGTTGATGGCAACGGCTTACGAACAGAAGGACGAAATTCCTGAAGCGATTCGAGAGTATGAATCGGCGGCAAAATCAGATCCAAATTTCGTGGGCGTGCATTCCGGCCTTGGACTTTTGTATTCGAAGCAGGGACAGACTGACCTTGCGGAAAAAGAGTTTCGCGCGGAACTCTCCCGCTACCCTACTGATCCGATCTCGAATTGCCTTCTCGGGAAAATTCTTTTGAATCGATCCCAAGCTGCGGATGCGAAGCCCTATTTTCAAACAGCGCTCAAGGTCAACCCACGTTATGTTGCAGCACTTCTAGGTTTAGGCAAGTCGGAGCTGGCAACAGACAATCCGAATGCCGCGGTCGATCCTCTTCGCAAGGCAATTCAGCTTGATCCGAATGAGCCTCAGGCGCACTACGTTCTAGGAACTGCTCTGCGAAAATTAGGCCACACAGCGGAAGCTGTCCAGGAACAAAAAATTTCTCTTGATATTCAAGAGAAACACAGAACGGATTACATGGAAAAGCACAAGAACGACTGAAAACCGGCCGCAATGTGATCCTATTCCGATTAGTCTTGTTGGGGTTCGGTAAGTAGCCGAGTTTGATCGACCCTACTCTGAGAGACTTCAACTCAAGTACCTTCTATCAAGATTTCTAATGAGATTGTGTCGTGCAAGAGGAAGAGAACACGGTTTATAAAAATAGGGTGCGCGCCTATTTACGCACACCCTACCCAAGAAGTTAGAAGTTTAGTTTTGCCCCGAGCTGCAGAGTCCGGGGATCGTGCCATCCATTGATCTGGCCGAACGTGCTGCTTGTTATATTTGTGTCGATGCCGTTTGGGCTGCCATGATTAAACGTATTGAAAGTTTCGAGCCGAAGCTGTAAAGCAACGCGCTCCGCAAACCGAATATTTTTTATCGCTGACATATCCCATAGCTGGAACCCTGGGCCTAAAACTGTCCCGGGACGTTCATTACCAAAGTGCCCGACTGCCTGAACGAAGGCTGCGGTATTAAAGAATTCGTTAGCAGTTTTCGGGCCACTAGGATCACCGATTTGGTCAGTACGAAGCTGAGCATTGTTGCCACGGCCTCCGGCTAAGTTCAAGCCGGAATTGTTATTTGCGGCATTAGCAAATGGATCGTTTCCAGTCTGAACAACAGTATTTGACTGGCCGGATTGAAAGTTCGTGATACCGGAGAGCTCCCAACCACCCAGTACATGACCTAAGAAGCCCTTCTGTTCTTTATAGAACGGAAGATCGTAGACATAGCTCACGACCAGGATCTGCGGCGTGTTCAAGGTAGACGGTCCATAATTTGAAGCAAGGTTGTAAGCGTCGTAGGCACCCAAGTCCCGGTCTTGTGGGTTATTTGTCAGCAACTTGGACCAAGTATAAGCCACTCCGAGCGTTAGTCCCTGAGTGAAGCGCCGATTTAGAGACACCTGCAGGGAGTTATAGTTGCTGTCAAAAATGGGGTCCCTAGATTTGATGGTCTGATACCCAAGGTATGGCACAAGTGAGTTCGCATCTGCAGTGGGATTTGCCAAACGTGCAGCCAAGGTAGGTTGATTAATATTTACGTCTCCTAGCAGATGCACGCCTTTGGTGCCCACATAGCCCACTTCAAGCACGGTATTGCGCATGAGCTCATGTTGAATTGAAACGTTGAAGTCCTGATAGCTCGGAACCTTAAATGTTGGACTTCCGGTGATGGTCAGGTTACTCGGGCCTAGCGGAGGGGCTTGCGCTGATCCCGCAAGCGGGTGGTCAAACAAATCCAAGCTTGCGGTTCCGTTATTATTGACTGCCGTCGTTTGAGTCAGCGGCGGATCGTTGAACGCATTCTGCTCCCAGATGCCGTTGAGGGTACGATCATAGAAAAGACCATAACCCGCACGAACAGCCCATTTACCATCTCCTAACGGATCCCACGCTAAACCAAAGCGTGGTCCGAAATTGCTGTTGGAGTTCGGATTGACGCGACTCCCGAAGGGTGAACAGTTCACTAGCGGCCCTATAGCTTTGGCCGCATTGCATGCGGTACCCGCTGGGAAGATCAGGCCATTTGCGTATGTTGCCGCGTTGTTACCAGGCACCATATTGCCGGTGGCAGGATCAATAACAGGAGCGTTCGCTGGATTGAACAACCTTGGATCGAAGTTTACTAACGTATTGTTACTGTCTGAAGGCGACGGGAAGTAGCTGTACCGAACTCCAAGATTCAAAGTTAATCTTGGCGTCAGTTTCCAGTCATCCTGAATGTAGGTTTCAAAGTTCACATAGTGAAGATATGGAGTCGTATCCTTGCTCTGCTGCGTGTAGCTGTCAGCTTGTCCAAGGAGGAAATTCGCGAACTCAGGATTGCCGTTTGTTTGTGAGAAATTGAAGGTTGCTGCACCACCCGAGCCATTCTCGGTCTTAGTCATCCACATCGTTGTGAACCCCATACGAACGGTGTGATTACCATGTTGAATAGAAAGATTGTCGAATATGTTCTTGTCCTTGTTCCGCTCAAAGTAGGGGGCGTTTGTGTTGGTTAGACCAGCCGCGCCCGATCCAAAACTGATATTAGGCGCGCGACCGTAAGGATCTGGATATGCAGTGTTGTTCGTAAGCTGACCAGTAAAGGATGGGGAATTCGCCACTGCACCGGTTAAAGTTGAATTAATAGCACCGTATGAATCAACAAACTCTACTTCATTTACGATCTTTGGCGAGAGTGTGGCAGTCGCGTTCAGGACCAGATTGCGACCAGGGGCATTAAGTGACGTTGTTTCCACACCAGGGTAGTTGGCTGCACCCCAGAGTCCGAAAGGAAAATTTTGCGGTACCGAGTCCTGCATATAACGTGCGAATACGCGGACCTTGTCCCCGATGTTTTGATCCAAGCGGATAAGATCCTGGCGATAGTTATTCAATTGGCTGTAATTTGTAATCAACTGTCCCGAGGAGTTTGCGGGATTGGCGGCCATAAAGGCGCTGAGGTACGCCTTCGCATTCTGACTGTAGCAGGATGGGTTAATTGTTGAGGTTCCACTTGACGTAGTGACGCAGCCCGCGGGAGCAACCAAAACCGGCGAGGAAAATACACCGCCCAGCTCGCTAGCCGTAGGTACGTTGGTAAGGGTGTTTGTACCGGGCGTACTTGCTTTACGCCACTCCTCTGACCAGAAGAAAAATGTCTTGTTCCTCGCTGGATGAAACAGCTTGGGAATAAACAGCGGCCCACCAACGGTAAATCCGTAGTCGTTGTACCGTTCGATTGGCGTCATATTGTCCGACACTGGCGATCCTGCAGCGATCGCAGCTCTGGCGCCGAATGTGTTCGCATTATAGAAATTATTGCGATTGAACTCGTACGCGCTGCCATGAAATTGATTTGTTCCCGACTTGGTCGCAACTAGCACTTGGCCGCCGCCGCTGCGCCCGAATGATGCATCGTAGTTGCTTCGCTCCAGAGTGAACTCCTGGATAGCGTCGATGCCAGGAGTATTTAATAAGGTTCCATTAGAGCCGCTATCGTTAATGTCCGCGCCGTCCACGGTCCAGTTATTCGCACCTGTACGTGCCCCGTTGATTGAAATCGACGTATTATTACTCAGACCAAACCCGACCTTATCTCCCAATTGATTTGAGACACCAGGCTGGAGCAAAACGAGCTGTTCGAAGTTGCGATTATTCAATGCCAACTCTCGGACCTGCTCGCCGGTAACTGTTCCCGATTCTTCAGCTGTTGTGGTCTGGATAGGTGTGTTCTCCGCCGCTACTTCGACAGTTTCGGTTACTTGCCCAGCCTTGAGCTGCACGTCGAGCGTGTGCTTCTCAGCTACGTTAAGGACCACATCTTTCGCGACGTAGGATTGAAAGCCAGTATTTTTGACAGTCACCGTATATCGGCCAGCAGGGATGTTCGTAATATTGAAACTTCCACTGCTGCTAGTGGTCACAGTCCGAACATCAGTATTTGTGTCATTACTGTGAACCGCGATGGTAGCGCCGGCTATAACAGCCCCGCTTGGATCGGACACTGTGCCCGTCAGCGTCGCCGCCAGTTCTTGTGCGAAGCCTGCCAGCGACAAGCTCAAAATTACGAGCGCTAAAAATCCAAAGCTAAAAATTTTCTGAAACATTCCTGCCTCCATGATTGCGGGCACGCGGCCCCAGCTGTCATTGAAATCTTTATTTGAAGCAATACAGCAGGGTAGTGCTTTCGTACTACTTTATTGATAGGTAATGCTATATAGGACATGAATGAACACAGTCAAGCAAAATCGTTAAGAAAATGTTGTTATGTGATTTTAAGAGGGGAAATGAAATGTGTTTCAAAGCGAGGAAACCTCGGAATTAGGCGGCAAAATGGATTTTTTGGGTTTAGAAAAACGTTATGCTACATGCACTATAGCACTTCCGGAAATAGCTCAACAATCTCGGGAATTTCCATCACAAAAAACAACAGGCCAGCTTTTGACCGGCCTGTTGCAAATCTATTTGCAGGACTATTTGATCTATGGAGACTAGTTTCCTAACCCTTTGATCTATGGAGACTAGTTTCCTAACCCTGCCGCCATTGTTTTCACCATCGTTCCGTTCGCGTCATCGTCTTTGAGCGCCCAAACATACGCTCCTCCGAGGCCGCCAGGTACGCGATTGTTGATGTATACCATTTTCAGAAGCGCAGTTAATGGATCATCGTAGGTGTAAAAAGTTTCGGTTGTGGGATTGTAAAGTGAGACTGCGCCTCTTTGAGCATCAAAACTGCGCGAGTATCCATTCCCAGTCAAAGTCGACAGTGTCGCGTAGGTCGCAATTCCCGGAGTTAGCAAGAAATCGCACCCTCCAGTATTTCCACTTAGATCCGGACACAGGCCGGTTCCGTTTGCCAAAAGAACAGGCGAAGGACCCGTAGAGTTTTGATACAAGCCGCCATTCACGTTGGGAACGCCGGTCCAACCTGCCCCGTAAAGGGGAAGCCCCATAGTGTACTTGGAGGGAGGAACGCCTGCTTTCAAGTAAGCCTTAACAGTGGAATCAATATCAAGACCCTGGCCGTAGTTTGGATCCTGGGGATCGTCAAACAATGGTGAAGCGTGATTGGTTTGCGTGTCCCACGATCCAGCATAGTTGTAGCCATCAATAGTGATGAAGTCCACTTGCTTGGCCGCTGCACGGAGTTGAATGTTCGTGTAATTTTGCGCGCCCGCAGGGCCATCGAAACTTAACACGTATTGCTTGCCGGTGGTTTGCGATAGCGCATTTAACTGAAGCCGGAAATCTCTTAGCAGAAGAGTGAAGTTCGTCTTATCGGCTGCGGTTGGAAACTCCCAATCAATATTAAATCCATCGAATAATCCTGGGGCCGAAATACCAGGAGCAATGTTGCCTTTAACGAACATGTCGATACAAGAAGCGGCTAATGCTTTGCGTCCTCTAGGCGTACTCGCTGCGGTCACGAAAGCCGCAGTATTGGCGGCGGATGCGCCACCGATAGACATTAATACTTTTAGATTTGGATGTAGCTGCTTAAGTTGTTGAATAGCGGCAAAGTTCCCGTATAGCGGGCCTGTATAAGGTGCCCCGCTTACGCTGGGAAGATAGGGACTCGCATAATCGGCCCATGAATCTGCGATTGCGCATGCGTCTGAGTTGGGAGCTGTCGCCGATGCTGTCACATTGGCGAATGCGTACATGAGATGCGTTAGCTTGTCAGCAACTCCATTCTGTTGCAAATTCGCTATATTGTATCCCGCATAGTAGATGCTCCACTCTTCGAAATACCCTCCCAGAATTTTCCCTTGATTCTGAGCCTGGACGAGTGATGGAACACCGCATATGACAAGTGCCAAACCGATAACAAACAAAGCTCGAAACTGTTTAATCATAGAAGTCTTGATCACTGATGCCTCCCACGGCTGGAAATACGAACGCGCGGAAGTATAGACCTATATAGCAGATTTAGCAATCTACTAATTTACCGGAAAGACTCCATACACCATGCGCTATAGTCTTTTCAGTGGAGATCCAACGCCCGGTGAGCCATTGCCATTATTACGGAAGTCGGTAGGATTTGGGGAATTCCGGTGAAAATGTTATCGCTGAATGGTGATTCGCGCAGGATTTTTCTCGATTCCTCTAATGGTCATTCCAGCATCTTGAAATTAAATACACGGAATAACCGGGCAATTTCTTCAATCTTACTTCTAATAATTAATCTATAGCATGTTATTGAAAAGGTTTTGAGATTCTATTTCTATTTACAGCTTTGCGGAAGAAGGTTAACGTGTGAGTAGTTATAAGTTCTTATAAGCTCTATAGCTTTCGTCCTGTACGCTGAGGCGGGAAGACTGTTTCGTTCAATATGCGGGATTATTGCTGGCGGAATTTACTCCTTGGCGGCATACGAAAAGGCAACACACGGCCACCTTTTGTACGAAAAACATATTTTAATAGCTTAAACGACTGACTCGAGGAACATGCATGCTTAATACCCGGCAGAATGGAACGCCCGCTTATAAGAGGATTCAAGCCACAATCTTGAAACGCATAGAAAGCGGCCGTTTAAAACCGGGCGATCTGGTCGAATCGGAACGGGAACTAGCGCAGATTCACGCGGTGAGTCTCATGACCGCCCGTCACGCTTTATCGGCTCTCGAACAGGATGGAGTAGTGCACCGCCGCCGTGGCGCTGGAACTTTTGTTGCTCCGCCCAAGATACATTTCAACAAACTAATGGGCTTCAACGAATTGATGGCGGGCCGAAATCTCGCACCAAGTTCGAAAATTCTATCGTTCAATATGGTTGATAATGGACGCGAAATAGCCGCCCGACTCACTGTGCCGGACGATGCTCCTATAGTTGAAGTTGTACGGCTTCGGTTGGGAGCTGACGAACCATTCGCCTGGGAAACCTGCTACTTTTCAGCCAAGGAATTCCCCGATCTAACCCGGAATTCGCTAAAGCGCGGATCACTATTTTCTATTTTGGAACATGATTATGGGATCCAGCTTGCTTATGCTGATGAAGAAATCGACGCTACTGCTGCCGATATTGAAACAGCACGCCTGCTAGAGGTCCCCCGTGGACATCCGCTCTTAAGGATGCGTCAACTTCTCTATTCAACCAAAGGCAAAGCGCTAATTTATGTGTTGGGTTTGTATAGATCGGACCGCTATAACCTCCTGATCCGAAGATTTCGATAGAGGGTTGTCGGTTTCGGACACGAAAATATATGTGTGTAAGGCGGGTGGTGGGCCGGCCAAACATGCCGGCCAAACATATCGATATTTCGCGAATTAATAACTCTTCGAACCTGGGAGCATTCCCTATGTCAGAACATTTTTCGTCCCGTTTATCCCGATTAGTTTTGGCAAGTTTTTTAGCTCTGGTCATATGTAGCGGTCAAGCATCTGCGCAAGCTCCCTACCATGGCAGAATTTTCGGGGGTTACTTCGAAGAGTGGGGCATCAATTACGCTGGTTACAACATTGCCGATTTAGAAAAGAATGGGGTGGCCAATGAACTGACACATTTGATCTACGCCTTCGGCAACGTGACACCGACTTCGCCGCCAGCATGCGCCATTGCCGATCCGGTAGCCGCTTACCAGAATTCGAACCTCCCAAGCGTGAACGGGAAACCCTACACAGCACCGCTTTACGGAAACTTCGGTGCGATCCAACAACTTAAGGAACTTCATCCCAACTTGAAAGTATTGATCTCTTTAGGGGGACAGGCTGGTAATGTTGCGGGCTTTGTGACTGCTTCCGCCAGCCCGGCCGGCCGCACTGCGCTTGCCTCTTCATGCATCAACATGTTTGTTAAGGGCAACATCGCAGCGGGAGTTACAGCTCCCGGTTTGTTCGATGGCTTCAATATTGATTGGGAGTTTCCCGGTCCGGCAGACAAGCAAAACTTCACTGCCTTGCTGAAAGAATTCCGCACGCAACTCGACGTTTTGTCCAAAACTACAGGCAAGAAATATGTTTTGACGTTCGATTCTCCGGCGAACCCGAAGAAATACGTCAACATTGATCTTAAAGCCACAGCCGCACAAGTGGATTTCCTCACTATCGACGGTTACGACTATGCCGCATCTGATGAGAAGCAGACCAATGAGTCGTCATCCCTGTATGACACGGCTACCGATCCCGTGCATGCTGATGCTCGTTATATTGACGCAACCGTTAAAGCTTATCGTCATGCTGGCGTGCCCGCAGCCAAGTACACTATAGGTCTTCCGTTGTACGCAGTCGGCTGGACAGGTGTCCCCAATATGAATCACGGCTTGTATCAAAATGCAACCGCTCCTTCACCAGTTCTCTTGGCCGACGGATCAGGCCCATGCCCGAACCCGAACAAAACAAATGCTTCGCCGGGTTGTGACACCATTTTGACCGCTGGATTCGCTACCTATTTGACGATTGAAAACCTCGCGAAAAGAGACGGATACATTACTTGGTACGATTCGACGAGAATCGGCGCCACGCTCTACAATCCCTCAAACGGGATTTTCTATACTTACGACAATCCTGCGTCAATAGCGGCGAAGACGGCTTACATAAAGAAAAACAAGCTTGGCGGTGCCTACGTTTGGGCACTAAATGACGACGATGCTAATACGTCTCTGACCAAAGCGATTATCGCCGGCCTTAAGTAAATCGAGACTGAAACCTGGAAGGCACATATGCGACAGGGTGGAGATAAACACCAGCCTGTTTTATTTTCACGTCAGCTTTTTTTGGTTTGTCCGCCCAAGCCGCATGCAATATCGTTAGTGCCCCCGGAAAGCGAGCTTTGTTTCCATGTACTTGCCCTGTTTAAAAAATATAGTTGCGCGAAACGCTATATAGCTCTATACTCCGCGCGTTCCTAATCTCCCCTGGTTTCGCGAAGGAGTTTCGAAATGAAACGTGCGTTACTTTTGCCCTCCCTACTCTGCGCCTTTCTCTCGGTTTCGCTGTTGGCGCAAGCGTCCGTCACTCTAAGCCCATCGAGTAATAACTTTGGAAGCACCGCGGTTGGCACTGGCACCGCGTGGTTTACCTTCACACTTTCCAACAGCGGCAGCTCTGCCGTGAGCATCAGCAGCGTTGCCGTCAGCGGTCCATTCGTTGTATCCAGCAATTGCGGATCCTCGGTTGGCGCCAATGCCTCGTGCCCCATTTACGTATATTTCGCCCCAACTGCATCAGGCGCGGCCAGCGGCACGCTGACGGTGACCGACAGTGGCGGGACGCAAACCGCTGCTCTCAGCGGAACCGGCGGAAGCGGCGGCAGTTGTACAACCACGCCCAGCGCTCCCACTGGACTTGCCGCATCTGGCACAACCAGCTCAGGGACAAACCTGAGTTGGACAGCAGTTACTCCTCCCACGAACTGCACAATTAGCAGCTATACAGTATTGAAGAACGGGACTTCGATTGGAACCGCGACCGGCACCACGTTTGCCGTAACCGGCCTGACAGCTTCCACTGCTTACAGCTTCACCGTGGAAGCCACGGATGCTAACGGCACATCAGGTCCCAGTTCAGCAGTGAACGTGACGACGCTTGCGAACTCATGCACCACCAAACCAAGCGCTCCTACTGGACTGGCAGCATCTGGCACAACCAGCTCTGGTACGAGCCTGAGTTGGACAGCAGTTACTCCTCCCGCGAATTGCACAATTAGCAGCTACACCGTATTACAGAACGGGACCTCGATTGGAACTGCAACCGGCACATCGTTCGCTGTAAGCGGCCTCTCGGCTTCGACAACTTATAGCTTCACGGTTGAAGCGACGGACGCGGCAGGCACATCAGCCGCAAGTTCGGCGGTCAGCGTAACAACGTCGGGAAGCGGCGGCGGCACATGCGCCACGGCATGGAATGCTACTACGGCCTACACTCAAGGCATGACGGCGAGCGTAGGTGGAGAAAACTATGTCGCCAATTTCTGGACGCAAAACCAGAATCCGGCGACCAACAACGGCGGTGCTGGCAGTGGCCAGCCTTGGACTGCGACTGGTGCTTGTTCGAGTTGCTCAAGCGCACCAGCTGTTCCAACTGGATTGGCAGCATCTGGCACAACCAGTACCAGCACAAACCTGAATTGGAATACAGTTACTCCACCCGCAGGATGCAGCGTCAGCTACAAGGTACTGCAAGGTGGAAGCTCTATAGCAACCGTGCCCACAAACTCCGATTCCGTAACTGGTCTCACTCCGTCGACTACCTACGGCTTCTCAGTAGAGGCGACGGACGCAGCCGGCACATCAGCCGCGAGTTCGACGGTAAATGTGACGACTTCGGCTAGCTCATGCACAACCAAGCCCAGTGCTCCAACGGGATTGGCGGCTTCTGGCACGACCGATACAACCACAAACCTGAGTTGGAATGCGGTCACTCCTCCGACTGGATGCAGTATCAGTTATTCAATTACGGGAGGGCCCTCGACTCTAACCACCAATGGCACAACCGATACCGAAGGTGGACTGACGCCTTCGACCAGTTACACCTTCTCGTTGACGGCCACCGACTTCGCGGGCGCTTCGCCTGCAACGACGGTTACCGTGAAAACCACCGCTCCCAGCAAACTCATGGTAGCCGGGTGGTATGAAGAGTGGGGCACTTACTACGCAAACTCCGCGGTTGCGGACCTTCAGAATAATGGCGTAGCCGGCGTCCTCACGCACCTCGTTTATGCCTTTGCCAAACCGGCGGCAAACGGCAGCAACGTAACTTGCGCCATCTCCGACGCCTACGCCGATTACCAGAAAGTTGTTCCGCAGGTTCCTGGCGCGACTCCGGCTGTGGCCCCGCTACAGGGTAACTTCGGTGCACTTGTGCAACTCAAACAGCTCCATCCCAACCTGAAGGTCTTGATCTCGATCGGCGGATGGAATCCACCAACCTACAACCAACTCTTCAATACCGCATCCAGCACAGCCGCTCAACGCCAGGCGTTTGTCGGTTCGTGCATCAACATGTTCATCCAGGGCAATATCGCCTCGGGCGTTTCCACTGGCACTCTCTTCGATGGTTTCGATTTCGACTGGGAGTTCCCGAACGCAAACGAGACGGCCAACTTCACCGCACTCATGACCGAGTTCCGCAACGAGCTGACTACGTTGTCGGGAACCACCGGCAAGACGTATCAATTGGTGGCCGATTTGGCTGCCGGTCCGTCAACCCCGGGCGCGGGCGTGGACTCGGGCAACGACGGTGGTTATGACACTATCGACATCGCAGGTCTGAATGCGGTGTTGGATTACATGAATGTCGACGGCTATAACTACGCCGGAGACTGGTCGAATGCCACCAATGACGCTTCTCCGCTGTTCGACGAGGCCGCCAATCCGCAGAACGGAAAGGGCCTCACCATCGATGCGACAGCACAATACTATCTGGCGCACGGCGCAACACCGGCCAAATACACCATGGGCTTCCCGCTCTATGGTGTGGGTTGGTCGGGAGGCCTGACCTCCGCCAACAGCGGCATGTACCAGAACGCAACCGGAACTACGGACGGCAGCGGAGCTCAAACTCCAAATGGAACCGCTCCCGTTCCCAACATTAACGGCGTGGGAAATTGCCCAACCGGTCAAAACCAGGGAGGACCAGCCGCGGGATGCGACTTCCTCCTGACCTCCGGCATGGCAACCTACCGCTCAATCGTAAACCTGCTGAACAACGGATTCACCCCCAGCTACGACTCCACTCGCTGCGCGGCCCGTATGTTCAACGTAACCACTAACACCGCTTACAGCTACGACAATGCTCAGTCGGTGCAATGCAAAGTGAACTACATCAAAGCACATGGTTTGGGCGGCGGCTACGTTTGGGCGTTGAAGGACGACGACCCGAATGGAGACCTGACTAAAGCCTTGGCTTCAGATCTCAATCCATAGAGAGCTGGCGCTAAGAATGAAACAGAGGCAGACTGACATAACAAGTCAGTCTGCCTTTTAATATTGCTTTCCAAGCCAGGAAACACTTAGGAATGTAAGTCTTAGTGCAGGATCCGAACCGGATTTAAACAGCTAAACGCTGCTCGTTCAAAAGAATTTCAGGCGCAATACCGCGATCACTAGCGCTCGCAGGAACCAGATGAAACTAGACGCAAGTGCAACTAACGAAGAAAGCTTGGACCAAGCGATCTGAACAGAGAAGTAATTATTTTCTGATTTCTACTCGGTTTTTTTATTGGTATCCAGAGGTTCGTACCAGAACACTGCACCTTTAGTAAATGCCGGCAATGTATAAGAAACTTGATGGCCACTCTGCGTACCTTTCAACTCCTGTACATCACCTAGAAAAGGCAGAAAGAATGCTTTTGGCATAGAATCCGCCGAAATCGTGACCTGTACTCCTGTTTGGGGAGTCTGGACAGGGTTTACTCCGCCGCGCAATCCTGCAAAGTTTGCCAGGAAAACGTGTGGCGATCCATTCACCAGGGCAACCGAGGTTGCTACGAGCGGAGATGCCTCAATCTTGATTGCAGGCTCATTCTTTAGGCTGTTCAGAAAAGCTACTTGCGAGTCCGGGTTAGTATGCTCGAAATCTTTTTCTAATTCACCCATGTAGGCTTTTCCCGGACAGCTCAGGAACTTGACAACATGGGAGCTTTCACCGAGCCCGGTTGCATCCTCGCCCGTCACCACTAGAGTATGGTTTTCGGCATAGCCTTTGAGCCAACTCTTTTCGTCCTCATTCAAAATCCGGACATCAGGAAGAACAAACGTTTCGCCGCGAAAGTCTTTCAGGGTTCGTGGAGTAACAATTTGAAACTCCAGATGTTTCTGCATCAGTAAAATCAGAATCCCTCGATAGGAGCGGATGAAATCGTCGGCATAAAAATTCCGCGTATCCGGAGAAAAATAGACTCCAATCGGATGAATTGGGCTCCGTGGCAAATAGAAAGTTTTTTCATGAGCCTGTATCCAGGAGAATATTTTTTTTCTCGTCGGCAAGTCATTGGACCCAGCCATCGAATGACCGGGAGCATCCCAGAAATTCGCTCCCGTCATGATCTGTGACATGGCGAGATTCATCATGGGTTCCTGAGGTGCAACCTTCTTATCGCCGTCCCACGAATAATTCAGTATCCACGTCGCCTTCCCTTCGGCAAAAGCGCGGAATGAATGCATCCCCACTTGATAAGCAAGCCAGTTAAACGGCGTGCGGGACGAAGCCATGTGGTCTCCGCTGCCGAATTCGTACTCATGAGCGATCGCGTCCGTTACCGGATACAGACTGTATACATCCGCTCCAACGCGAACCGCTTCCTGCTCAATGCCGGGATAAATTTCAGGAATTGTTTTTATCTTAGGGTTAACCAACTTGGCGTTCTCGTCAATTTCATGCATGAAATCAGTTATGGTTTCAATCCTGAACTTGACCCATTTTCGAAAGTTCGGATCGGAGAAATCTCCAAGCTTCAAATCTTTCTTGGCGTCCAATCCTGTGCGCTGCTTGAATGCAGCAACTGTGTAATCGTCAAAGCTGGCCCATGTATCTTCCCAGCCATCGAAGTGCGTCATCCAATAAGGAATATCGACATAAATGCCATCGATTCCGGTTGCCGCGATTTGCCGGACGCGCTGCATATAAATCTTGCGCCACTCAGACGCATACGGGCTGACCCAGACATCCTCGTCTCCCTTCTTTATCCAGAACGCTGAGCCGCCACCAAAAACAGCTGGCTCTCCAGTAATCTTTCTTTGCAACCAATCGGGATGCTCTTTGGCGAGAGTATGTGGAGTTGAGTCTGCGTTGGCGGTAATACATTCCGTTCCGGCGATATAAACGTAGGCATAATTGCCGACCGCGTGCGCCTTTTTGGCCACAGCACGAATCGCTTCCAGTTTCTCTTCGGGATTTACGTAGCTCTCATAGCGCCCAGGTATGTCGTTGTCGACTTCGATTCCGAAGACATTGCTTTGTTCGGCATTGGCGACGATTTTATCTGCGTTGCCAGGTTGCAGACCATAGGCGCCGATGCGGACATAATTGGTCCAATTCTGGCCCGGAGGGTAGTCGGCTTGCTGCGCGGACTTTTCGGAAGCAATAGAAAACGGAGCCCCAAGCGTCGCGAACAGTACGAACGCGAATTTCAAATTTCTGCCGAAATTTAAACTTCTCATGGATCTCCTGAGCGTTGTCAACGGCGGGTTCTGTTGGCGGTTTCTAGAATTCGAAGCGTGCTCCGAATTGCATGCGGCGCGGATTTGATCCAGCCGCGGTGGAAGTGATCAATCCAAAAGTTGCGTCCCCTTGAGCGTAGGCGGTGTTAGGCGGCGCGAAGCGCGGAGTGTTGGTGAAATTGAAGAAGTCGGCCCGCACCTGAATCTTCTTGTTTTCCTTCACGAGAAACTCTTTGTAGAGACTGGTGTCAATATCGTGAATGCCGTCGGTTCGAAGATTGGAGAAATAGCGGGGAGCATCGCCGGGAGTCTGGTCGCCGGGATCAGCGTAGCAATTGCCATTCAGGAACGACTGCTGTGTGACGGCAGCGCGATTCGAACCGATGCCGGTGCCGCCGTAGCAAAGAACATTGGGCCGCTGGTTGCCATCGGTGAGCCGGGGATTTGCCATGAAAATCGCAAGTGGCTGGCCACTCTGTTCAGTAAAGAGGGTAGAGACAGCCCACCCGCCCACGAGAGCGTCGAAGAAACGATTCATGTCGCCGCCGATCCAGCGCTGCTTTCCGATCGGGAGATCGACGATTACTGCTCCTGCGATGCGCTGCGGAGCGTCATTGGCGCTGATTCCGTGCTCGGCTTTTAAATTGTCTAATTGCTGCGGGTTTCCGTTATTCAAAGTTCCGACGAAAGCGTTGGCTCCGATGGAGGAATCGTCCGTCGATTTAGAGAAGGTATAGTTGCCTTCGAAGCTGATGTAGTGGGAGGCACGCTTTTGAAAACGTACCTGCAAAGAGTTGTACCAGGAACCGGCTTCGAGTAGTGGCAGGCCTTCGAAGTTGCCGTCGAACTGCGGATAGGGCCGCAATAAGTTGACAAGAGGAATCGTGGGTTGGTTATAGCGGGAATCGGGTTCGTTGAAAATCGCGGGACCGTTATTGATCATGCAATTCGTTCCACTGAAAATCGTGCAGAAAGGATTGGCCACGGGATTTGCCAAGTAATTACTGACGCAGCCATCGGCGTCACAAGTAGGATCCTGGGCATGTTGCTGGGCAGAGATTTGTCCCAGTAGCGCTGAGGAGATGAAGTTGCGATTGCGAGTGCTGGAGTACCCGCCCCACGGCAGGTGAGTGCTGCGGTTTGCCGAATAATCAACGCCGATAACAAGCTGTCCGGGCAAGAGACGCTGCACACCGAGGTTCCATTGATAGACATCGGCATTCTGCGCTGGTGTTGTTCCCAAGTCGTTTTGGTTAATGAAGCCCCAGTCGGCTAGCTTGCCGTATTTTGTTCCCTGCGGGCCGCTTAGGCCATTTGGAAAGGGATTGGCGAGAGTCGCATCGCGGGTCACGAAGTTGTCGTTGGTGAAAAACATGGTCGCGCTTTCGCGGAACGCAGTGCCGGTGTATTGGAAGTTGGTGGCAACACTCAGGCCGTAGTAAATGCCTGCGCCGCCGCGGATGACGGTGTTGGGATCAAGTTGGTAGGCGAATCCGAGCCTGGGCCCAAAGTTATTTCTGTCGACCGGGACGGTTCGCTTGCCGCTGGTCGGAAACAGTGTAGTACCTAACAAAGGCCCATTATTGAGAGGAAGTCCGGAAACGGTGACCCCGCTGTTTCCGTAGAAATTGCTGAACTGAAGCTGGTTTTTCCTTTCGTCGTAGGGCGTACTCCATTCGTAGCGAAGTCCGAGATTCAGAGTGAGCTTTGGTGTAACTTTCCAATCGTCTTGAAAGTAGAATCCGGTTTCCTTGGATTTGGTTGCGACCGATGGGTAGATGTTCAAGACGCTGCTATTGTCAGGGAATCCAAAGAGAAGACTGGCGAAGGGATTGCCTTGAGTGCCGTTTGCAGCACCGCTATTCGGAATTTGTGAGGTTACATCGTCCGTGAAATTGAACAGTCCGGTTGGGTTCGGGGGCTGATTGAAATTGTTGTAGAACAGTCTTTGTTCGCCGCCAAATTTGAATTCGTGCGCGCCTTTCACCACGTCGAACGACGAAGAGTAGCTGTAAAGGGAGTGGGCGAAGTTAGTATCAACGCAACACTGGTCGTAGAGGCTTGTCCAGGAAGAGGCGCCCGACATCTGAATGGTGGGCATGCGATCGGTTCCATTTGCGGCGAGGTACGATGGAAGGCCGACGCTGGTGAGGCTGGGGAACTTTGTTGAGGAAACCTCTTTAGCACGATCGATTCCGAAGCGGCTGGTCCAGAGGATGGTCGGTGTAAGAGTCCAGTTGTATTCGAGCGAGGCGTTCTGTGAGGTGAGCGGGGCATTAGCGATTCCGTCGTTGAACTCTCCGTCTCCGAAGATTGTCGGCGTCGTATCGTTGTTATGGAGCCTACTGTAACGCACCCCTAAGCGCTGTTTGTCATTGAATTGATTATCTACTTTTATATCGTACTGGTATTGAGGGGAACTCGATAAAGCGGTCGCCCGATAGTTATTGAATTCACCAGGCAAGTTGGGAAGCGGATAGAGATTGATGATCTTTTGCCCAACCGGGTCAATTTCGCTGGTCGGAATCACGTTGAGGACACCGTTGCTCTGCACCTGCGGCCTGTTACAGCAATGCAAAGGATCATAGATCGGATTTATGCTTTGCGAAAAATCGCCGGTGCGCTCGGCTGCCGTCGGAACACTGGCTACGATGTTGATCGGGTCGGCTTCACGCACTTTTTCGAAATCGACGAAGAAGAACGTCTTATTCTTCCTGATCGGCCCTCCTAATGAAAATCCATATTGATCGCGAGCATGATCTGGTTTCGGGTTGGGCTCGGGATTGAAGAAGTCGCGGGCGTCGGTGCCTGAGCGCTGCCCGAACCACCATCCACTACCATGGAATTTATTGGTGCCACTTTTTAAAACCATGTTCACTACAGTGCCGCCGTTGTTGCCGAACTCCGCGGAGAAGCTGTTGTTCTGAACTTTAAATTCTTGAATGATTTCGACTGAGGGCTCGTAATAAACGTTGGTGGTGGCACCCTCGCCTTGTTCCGGGGCGCTGATCAGAGCACCGTCTAATCGGACTTCGGCGGTTGCATTGCGCTGTCCGTTGGAGACGAAATTGGTTCCGGAAGGATAATTATCGGATGTTCCCGAGCCTGCGGTCTCGGTCACACCGCCCGAGAGGAAGGCAAGTCCGAAAAAATTTCGGTTGTAAAGCGGAATATTCTTTACGTAATCATTGGTGACGTCGGTGCCAAGCGTGGCACTCTCGGTATCCAGCATGGGAGCCGCAGTACTGACTTGAACTTCGACATTCACGCCTGGCAAGTTGAGACTGAAATTAAGAGTGGCTTCCTGATCGACAGCAAGGATGACATTGGTTTTTTCGGCGGTGCGGAATCCGTTGGCTTCGACTTTGACCGAGTAACTGGATGGGCGCAACGCGCCGAAAAAATAAAGGCCCTTCTCGTCCGTGTGTGATGTGGCAGCAATGTTGGTTCCGGTGTCGGTAATGGTCACGGTCGCGTTCGGAACAGAGGCTCCGGTCGAGTCAGTAACAAGACCGCGGACCTGCGCTCGATAGCTCGCTTGGCCAAACGCCGGCTTGGAAAGCGCTGAATTTAGAATGAACAGGGTAATGGCGAACAAAAACCCTATACCGCGACGGAACGGGAAGCGAGCGCAATCGGTGGACATTGGACCCCCTGTGGTTTGCCAACACTCAGGCCTTACAATTTATTTCGGATACTTTCGATTCAATTCTTTTAGCTGCGAACCGACGCGGAAGTCAAGCAGAATATTTGAAATAGATGGGACAAGCCGGATCCTGTAACCGAAAAAACGATTCACCGGCATGATCTGCAACCGGCGCGGGATAAAAGATGTCTGCTGCGACGCGGGGAAGTCTTCGTTACCCATGGCCCAATAAATTAGTCCTTTTCTCAATTCAAGGCGGCAACTGTCTGTTTCTTTTTTCATGGACAACCGAAATAAAACGTTATAAAAAGAAACGCAAGTAAGAGTGGGCTATAAAACCTAAATACTTGAGTTAAGCGAATCACCGTGCTCAACGAAGAACGTAGACGCGCCATTATCGAAATCGTGAATCGAGAGGGCCGGGTTTTGGTTACGGAACTCTCCAGGGAGTTCCGTACCTCCCAGGTCACAATTCGCAAAGACCTGGAAGTACTGCACGAACAAGGACATCTGCATCGCAGCCATGGTGGAGCGCTGCCCGCCCGTGAGGGAGCACTCGAGGATCCCACGCTACGCGAAAAGGAGCAGATCCATCGCAAGGAAAAACTCCACATAGCGGCAGCCGCAGCTCAAACCGTAAAGGAAGGCCAGGTGGTGGTGCTGGATTCTGGAACGACCACAACCGCCATCGCACGGGCGCTGCGCAGCTTTCACAACCTAACCATCGTCACCAATGCAGTCAATATCGCTGCGGAATTGTCAGGCACAACCCTTGATGTCATTCTGACCGGTGGCACATTGCGCAAAAATTCGTTCTCACTAGTTGGTCCGATTGCCGAGGATACGTTACGACATCTGAATGCAGATTTACTGTTTCTAGGTGTCGATGGTTTCGACGTCCATTATGGACTGAGCACGCCCAACCTATTGGAGTCCAAAGTAAATCGAGTTATGGTTGAAGTCGCCAAAAGAAGAGTGGCGGTGTGTGATTCGAGCAAATTTGGACGTCGGAGTTTGTCATTGATCGCTCCGACTTCGGCATTGCATTCAGTGATTACCGATCGTGGAATTTCTAAATCTGATCTGAGCGCACTCAATAAATCTGGAATAGAAGTTACGCTTGTCTAATTCATTGGAACATTTTTTGTGCGCACGACGGGATCACACGGGCATACGTTCCAATTCTTCAATGTGAAAGGGAAAAAGTAAAAATATCGCTTCCAGCCGCGATTGTCACATATTGGGTTCCATCGACGGCATAGCTCATCGGCGAAGCATAGATCGTCTGGCCCGTATTGAAGTTCCAGAGAGCGCGACCGTTTCTTGCATCAACCGCCTCGAAAGATCCGGCATCGTCTCCAAAAAACACTAATCCGCCGGCAGTGGTTAGCGTTCCTGCCCAGGAATCGCCATGGCCAGCCTGTGGATACCGCCAGACAATCTTTCCCTCTGGCAGCGAGAGCGCTAGCAGGATTTTCTGCGCGTTATTGCCAAGGGGAGTTTTTGTGCCGGTCGCGTAATAGGTTTCGCCGCGAGCGAATGCCTGTGGTTTCGAAAAGAACAGATCACAATTCTCAAGTGCCATGACATACAAGAGTTTGGTTTCGGGGTTGTAGGAAGGCGAGAACCAATTGGTGGCTCCACTGATGCCGGGGCAGATGTATTCGCCTTGCGATGTCGGCATTCGCCCCGACAATTTGGGGCGCCCCGAAGAATCGATACCTGTAGCCCAGTTCAGTTTGTCCACAAAGGGCGCCGCATTCAGGAACATACCGTCCCTCCTGTCGAGGACATAAAGAAAGCCGTTGCGGTTGGCCTGCACTAAAAGATGCCGCTGTACACCATTCTCTTTGACATTCACCAGCACGGGCGTTTCATTGGCGTCATAGTCGTAGATGTCATGGGGGGTGAACTGGAAATACCACTTCAATTTTCCAGTGTTCGGGTCGATGGCCAACACGCAGGATGTATACAGGTCATCGCCGGGCCGTGACGCCCCGTCAAAATCGGGAGCAGCATTGCTGGTTGTCCAATACAAAGTGTCGAGTTCCGGATCATACGTGCCGGGCATCCAGGTAGTGCCGCCTCCATGCAAGTAGGAGTCGCCGGGCCAACTAGCCGATCCGAATTCTCCTGGGCCGGGGATGGTCCAGAGATGCCACTTCAGTTTTCCAGTCGCGGCATCATGCGCTTCGAGAAAGCCGCGCACACCGGAGTCGCCCCCAGAGGTTCCAACTATTACCGTGTCTTTCACCACGAGCGGAGCGCTGGTTGCGCCGTAGTGTTTAACCTTATCGGCGTAAATCATGTCCCACACCAAACTTCCAGAGCGGGCATCAAGGCAAAGCAGGTGGGCATCATCCGTTTCCGCGTAGACGAAATTCTGCCAGACCGCTACGCCGCGATTTTTGTGACTGGCAGCATCATCGAGTAATCCCGTGCCCACTTCCCTCTGGTGTCGCCACACAATTCGTCCACTTCGCGCGTCGAGAGCATACACGTCATTGGCGGAGGTGACATACATAATGCCGCGAACGACGACAGGCGTGACTTCAAGCCTTTGGGAATTGCCGGGATGAAAAGCCCATGCTGCGTGCAATTGACCAACGTTTGCGGCAGTGATTTCATTCAAGCTGCTGTAGCGGCGTCCGGAATAGTCTCCATTGTAGGAAGTCCAATTGGCGCCGGGCGGATTCGCCAATAAATCTTCCGCACTAACAGTGGTAGTGGGAGTGGGAGTGGCAGTGGTCGATTGAATCTGCTGTGCACTGGACGATTCGCTCAGAGTCCAGACTGCGAACAAGATCAGGGTGAGCCCTTGACTACGTAGTTTCAAGTTAGCGATTTTCTCCCGGAACATTTCCCCCCGTAACCACTGGAATCTCCTGAAGAGAACCGCGATCCAGACCATTCTGATCTTCCAGATGAAGCGAAAGGCGCGAGGGCTTTCCAAGCGGAGCGATTTCCGTATCGAGTGAGACCGCTTCGGTAGGATCGACATTGACTACAGGCACAGTTCCGATGTTTGCCCCGTGTTCGTCGTAGAGGCGCGCGACCAAGCGTCCAACGAAGAGCACGCCAAAAGAACCTAAGAGCCTGATTTTGCCATTCTCCAAGCGAGTAGCTTGGAGCGGGTGGATCACAATGCCCGCATCGGTAACACCATGGAATTCGCTGCCGACCCTTGTAGGAAACCATTCAGTGTCGAAGTTGCAGCTTTCTCCCGGGCGCAGGCGGCATAAGGGAGAATTGATTTCCGCTTCCAAGTAATAAGGAGACGCATCATCACCAGCGGTCATCGAGGGAACGCCCGCTGCGCTCAACTTCACTTCCGGACCGTTTGTCCAAAAAATGACGGACGCTTTGCCCGGGTACGCCCTCGATTCTTCAAACCCGAATCGCTCTACCATGCCATAGTGACTACTGCCGTCGACCACCGCAAGCCAACCCACGGTAGAATCCAACCATAATTCCGCGGCCATATGTACATAATGCAACGCAAACAGGCCATCGTCTCTTATCGTAGCCGCTGGATTTTCCGCTGGGCCGAAGCGAACATGATAGCGGTTGAGATAACTACTCACTGGATTTGCCGGAGCGTAGGTGTGGAAATCCTGATTGAATCGCGATGCCCCAGATGAGTTTGGGTCGGCTGTATTGTATTGCGACACCGACTGCATCGACCATTCCAGGGCGTGTCCACTTATGTTCTTCATGATGGCGTGAAAGCGAATCCGTGGAGAATCAGAATCTATGCGAATGGTACGCACAAACTGAATACCTGTTTGTGGATCGGCTGGGCTTGTAAGTTCGATCTCGCAGGTTGCTCCTTCCGAAAGTTTTCGAAAGGAGAACGGTCCGTCATCAAGCATATCCGAGTTTCCCACCCAATGCTGTTCGTCATTAGTCCCCTCCGGCAAAAGCCAGAGCTTGTCACCCCCATAGTTGAACCATTCGTGGAGACTTGGCGGCAAATATTGCCCTTGATATTTCGGATTGACGAAAAAATAGGAGTGTCCGGCAAAAGTCACCTGCATCAATCGACCGCCATTCTGCGGCACGATGACCAATTGCAGCCATCGATTAGAGAGCTGTTGAGCTTGCCAGCCGTTGTAATCAACGGCCTCAATGTGGCAATTCGATGAAGGCGGGTTTGCCGCGGCTTTGGTTTGTGCAAAGGTAAGCGCCACGCCCAGAATGCCAGGAATAAAAATCCGGGCAAGACTTCGCATCAGATTCGCCAATTGAAACCGCCCTAACATGAGTGCGCCTCCCGAAAATGACCGGGCATCGAGCTTAACAGCATTCGAAAATCTCCTATTTCATCATGTACCTTTAATTTACAAAACGAAACGAAACTCAATAAAACGTAAGATTTCGATTCTCGTCAAGCACAATCTGTGTTATACGGAAATCGAACTTTAAACGCGGGCGCGTTGAACGTCCCGCAATCCAGCAAAATGGGAGTCCCGATGCCTATCCGCAATACCAGCCGCCGTTCCTTCGTGAAACTGATGGCTGCTGCTCCGTTGTTAAGCCAAATTGCCGCACGAAATTTGTATGCACAAGCCGCCACTGCGGTGGGCAAAGACCCTCGACAAAATATTTACACACGCCTCGGAGTGAAGACGGTCATTAACTGCCGGGGCACATGGACTTATCTAAGTGGATCTTTGGAATTTCCCGAAGTTCGCCAGGCCCAACTCGAGGCATCGCAGTACTTCGTCAATATGCTGGAATTGCAGCGGGCTGTGGGCCGGCGACTGGCGCAATTGACGGGTGCAGAGTCTGGCATCGTAACCTCGGGCTCAGCCGGTGCTATGGCTGCTGCGACCGCCGGATGCATGGCTGGTAACAACGACAAATACATTTGGCAACTGCCCGACACAACCGGACTGAAGCACGAAGTGATCATGATGGGGGGCAGAAGTGCTTTCGACAGCGCCATTCGGCTGACTGGAGCCAAACTGGTCCTCGCATATTCTCCGGAAGAACTCGCCAATGCAATCACTGAAAATACGGCGATGATTTATACGACGGACCTTGGTGACAAGCTCCAACGACAATTGGCGGTTGCCAAAGATCACAAAATTCCTCTACTGCTCGACGATGCGGCAGGTATTCCACCCGCCAATAATGCCAGGCTTTACGCCAGGATGGGCATTGATCTTTACTGCTTCTCGGGTGGGAAGGGACTCAGCGGACCCCAGTGCAGCGGCTTGCTTCTGGGCCGAGAAGATTTGATAGAGGCAGCGCTTCTGAACTCCAATCCGCGCGAAGGAGCAGTGTGCCGCCCCATGAAAGTCGGGAAAGAAGAGATCATCGGGTGTCTGACCGCTCTCGAGACCTGGCTTTCGATCGATGAGAAAAAACTCTATGCCGAATGGAACGGCCGAGTGGACCGCATTCGTAAGTTGGTGGACACGGTGCCCGCCGTGAAGACCGAGATCTACGTTCCCGACGATGGCAACCGGTATCCAACTTTAAAAGTTTCGTGGGACCAGCAAGCATGGGGATTCACTTTGTCCGACTGCGTGCGGGAATTGCGCGAGAACGATCCGGTTATCGAAGTAGTCGGGATAGACAATCCAAGTCTGGTCAAGGCGGTTCGCGAGGGTAATCCGAACCGTAAAGAACATAAAGACCCCGATCATATTGAACTGGTGTCAATGACGATTAAGCCGGGTGAAGAAATTATTGTGGGCCAGAGATTGCGGGCCATTCTAAGCGCCGCGCAGAAGAAGTCTCATTCATAAATAGCTGCAACGAATTGGCTGTCATAAAAATCTAAGCGGAAGGTTCCAATGCGATTGCTGTTGAGCGGATTACTGTTTGTCTCCACGATGATTGCGCAGGCCCAGGTTCGGGCTGTTGTTCCCGCACAGAATTCTACTCACACGAATCGCTTCTATTCGCCTGGTGTCGATGCGGGAGACTACGTTTACATCTCGGGACAAGGACCTCGTCGTGCCGACGGCAGTCTACCCGAGACTTTCGCTGCGCAGACCCGCCAAGCACTCGATAACATCAAGGCAATCGTTGAAGCTGCGGGTTTGACTATGGAGCACGTGGTTTACACGCAGGTCTATCTCGAAGACATCAGCAAGTATGCAGAAATGAATCATGCCTTTGCAGAGTATTTCGGGAAAGCTCCGCCAGCCCGCGCCGTATTAGGCGTGGCGAAACTTCCCGATCCAGAGATTCAGATTAATGCCGTCGCGATGCGCAATCTCGCAGATAAACGGACGATTAATCCACCAAAGTTCAAGTGGGAAGAAGCCGCTTCTCCAGGCATCCTTACTCACGACCGGCTTTTCGTTTCCGGTATGCCCGGCAGCGATCCTGCGACAGGCAAAGTTCCGGATGATTCCGCAGCTCAGGTGGACTTTGCTCTCGACCGGATGCAGGCAGTTTTGCAGGCCGCCGGTCTTGAACTCAGCAACATGGTTTTCGTTAACCCATACATGACTACGGAAATCCCGTCACGGATCATGAACGAGCACTATGCTCAACGCTTTGAGTTCGGCAACACTCCCGCACGTGCGACGATTGAAGTATCGAGCCTGCCCAATGGCATCCACATCGAATACACGGGAGTGGCCGTGCGTGATCTACAACAACGGCGAGCCGTACGACCGAAAAACATGCCGCCCAGCCCGACCGCAAGTCCATGTGTTTTTGCAGGCGACACCTTGTATTGTTCCGCAAAGAGTGGGTTCATTCCGGGACCGCACGGCGGAGTCTATGCCTCCACAACGAAGGCTCAACTCCGTCAGACTATGCGCAATCTCCTCGACAACTTGGAAGAGGCAACCATGAATTTCGACCAAGTTGTGGACACGAATGTCTATCTCGACAATTTGCAGGATGTCGATGCGTTCGAAGAGATCTACGCGCAATATTTCAGCGCCGTCATGCCGTCCCAAACGATCATTCAGCAGATTGCGCCCGCGGATCGCAGCGCAGATAAAGAAGATCACTACCCAGATTTGGAGCAAGTATCGCTAATCGCAGTACGAAGCCACTCTAAGCACTGACGCAAGAGTTGAATCACAACTAACTAACTGAAGAACGCACTTCTCTGGGAGCACTTGCATATAGCCTGCGCCACGCCCGCCTTAGCTGGCGAGTTGATCTGAAACCTGCCCGTTCCGCTACGCGTTCCATGTCGAGTTGTGTTTGGCTGAGCAGTTCGCGGGCGAGCGCCACTCGCAAACGGTTTCTGTAATCCGTGATACTCATCCCGGCATGTTCATGAAACAAACGCGAGAGATGACGGCTACTGGCGCCAACCACCATGGCGAGTGTTTTCATAGTCCAAGGCTTCGCAGGATTGGCAGCTATTGCATCTTGAACGCGATGCACTGCCGGATGGATGTGGTTCCGCGCCTCAAGCCATGGTGATAATTGGGGATCGGTTCCATTCCGGCGAAGATACACCACTAAATAGCGAGAGATGGCGACGGCACATGCATCATCAATAAATCGGCGGACTAGATGCAGCATGAGATCAATACCAGCCGTGACGCCCGCGCTCGTATATCGCTCGCCATCCTGCACATAAAGCCGATTTTCTAATACCTTCGCCTTAGGAGCGAGTTTTGCAAGATCCGCGCAGCAGGCGTAATGCGTAGTGCAGGTGCGGCCATCGAGAAGCCCAGCCTGCCCGGCAAAGAGCGCACCGGAGCAGATACAAACCAATTTATGATCCGGCTGTACGATTGTTCTGAGCCAATCAACGATCGCCATTTCATTGGCGCGATCGCAATCGGTGGCTTCTACCTCGCCGCCAACGCTCATGACTTGATTCACGTTGCCAGCCACCACAAGCATTGTCTCGGCAGGTAAATGTTTAGGCAATGGACTAATTCCGGCCAATGCGATACCAATGGAAGTCGATACCGACCGGGTCGGTCCAATGTAATGTACGTCAAAGCGCATCGCAGATTGAACGCGATTCGCCACGCGCAGCACTTCTAACGGCCCAGCCACATCGAGTAGCAGCGTTCGCGGCGGAAGCACAACGTAGACTGGAATGCGCTGAGTTTGTTTCTTCGTATCCACCAAGCTCCCGCGACCTACTGAGCTACAAGCTCTTCTACTTTACCGGCGAGGGCTGCTTCCACACTAACAATTCGGGCAAAGCGATCCTCCAGCACGAGCTCTGTCCGCGCCTTGATTTCATCTGCATTCCACACTTTTCCGTGGCGGTCAGTCATCGCGAAGGTGAGTGTGGCATCGGTGACGTAATCCACTTCGTAACCAATATCAGAAGCGTGGCGGGTGGTTGTCTCGCAGCATTGCTCAGTACGTATACCGGACACAATAAGTCGGCGGATGCCATGCTGGACGAGCCAAACGTCAAGTCCACTGCCGATCAGTGCACTGTGGCTGCGCTTGTGAAAGATGGCCTCAGAGTCGATCGTGATTCCCGCAATCGTTTTTACATGACCAGATGCCAGAGAGAAAGCGCCAGTCTCCTCGACATGGAAAATTTGCACAACAGGAATGCCTCGATTCTTTGCCCCATTAATAAGCGCCTGCAAATTATTGATGAACGAGGATACATCGCGCCCGTCCCAGTAAGGGCGGTGGCGGAAAGATTCCTGCGCGTCGACCACAAGAAGCGCCGTGCCAGAATTGGACATTGACTAATCTCCTTTATGGAACGATGTGAGATCGTTCTGGCACTGATGCTATTCGCTGTCCGCCGTCTTCAAAAGACATGTAGAAGTCAAAAAGCGGACAAAAAAGGACATCGGGAAGAATAGCAGCAAATGAGGGAGGTTACGATTGTTTTTGGCGCGGCAGCTCTGCGCTCTTATCGGCGGCTTCTTTAACCAGCAATCCCATCTTTGGATGAGTTGGTTCCATGCTTACCTTGATTCCGTACTCCCGCAGCGTCTTCGAGGTTACCGGACCGATCGAGGCCACCATACTCCCGTTCAAGGCCTGAATAACTTCTTCGCGCAATTGCATCTCTCCCGCAATCTGTAGCAAATGGCGCAACTGAATCGACGATGTGAACAGCGACACATCAATTTCATTTTTTATCAGAGCAGTTATTGCGTTACGTAGTGGAGTTGTGTCTTCCGGCAATGCCCATTCATAAACGCGAATCGGAAACACTTCTGCGCCGCGCTCTTTCAATCCCGCATACAATTCCGGACTCGGCTCTCCATGTTCCTGCACGGCAACACGTTGGTCTTTCAGGGGGAGCTTGTCGCGGTTGTTGTCCAACCCTTGCAGAATTTCCCGCCAGGTGTTTGGCTCGGGAACGCTCAACGCAATTGACACACCTAACTCGCGTAGCACTGCAATCGGCTTTGGTCCTCGCGCTACGACTTTGGTGCGACTTAGCGCCTCGACAAACTGCTCGCGGGAGCATACCGATTCGACCGCTTGCGCCAAAGCTCGCGTACCGACTCCAGTCATGAAGATGACTATGCCGAACTGGTTTTCGACAAGGGAAGACGCGAATTTCAGCCCGTCAGGATTGGGACTGGAAGGAACTTCCCGAGTCGAGGGAGCGACCACGGGAACCCCGCCGTTATTCGAGATCAGCACAGCAATTTCGCGAGCCCGGCGGCTCTCGAGAGAAAGCACGCGTAGTCCGTGGAAGCCCGATGTCTTCTCGCTCATGGGGAATCATTATATGAAAAAATACTTTGTTGTAGAGAAACAACGGCCACGCGGACGGGCGAGGACGCCCGTCACTACATCGGCTGGTTAGGCGATCAGACGCTGCCCCGGCAGCGCATTCGCGCATTCAGTCTTAATCTTTCCTTAATTTTTTCCTGAACTGACCTTAATTTTTCCTGAACTGACGAGCCCTTGACAAAACTCTGCTGACTTTTTCGTTGCTTTCACCAATCTCTACGCAACTTTCATGCGGCTCATGGTTTACTTCTGCCAGAAGGCTGACCAGGCTCCAAGCGCTACTCGGTATTAGGCTTCAGCCTTCTACAGGAGATGCAACCATGGCTGCAAAAGATCGTAGTCTTCGGGCCCTCTTCACTCCATCTACTTTTCTTTCTCTGGCCAAAACAAAAGCGAGGCAATGCCTCGCCCTAAACACCACGTTGCTGATGAGTATGTCCAGCTTCGCGCAACAGTCTTCACCGACTCCTCCGCAAGCGGATTCAACCAGCACTTCCCAAGCGATGGCCGTATCCAATAAGGCTGCAATAACCGTTCCCGCCGGAACCCGGATCGCGCTCGTGCTCACGCATTCCATTCTGAGCAGGTCGGTACGTCGCGGAGATGACATCTACGCGCAAACTACCTCTCCGGTCACCTCCGGTAACGACGTCGTGATCCCGGCTGGCACCTTTGTTCAAGGGAAAGTCGATAAACTGCAACGCAAGGGTGATCGCGGCGAACTGTATTTGCAGTCGATGTCAATCATCTTTCCCGACGGCTACGTCGCGCCTATTGCCGGGCCGATTACGCTGGAGAGCGATGAAGGATACGCGCTGAAAGACCCCGGGAAAGGACGGATGATCACCGCATTCGCTCTACCCGCGGCTGGCCTGGGTCTCGGAGCATTGATTGGTCATGCTGCGACTAGCTCGCAAGGCACTACCATCACTAATACGCTGCCTCCCTCCTGTGGCGTACCGACGCCAGGGTGCACTAACGGCAGCTCGCAGAGTCTAACTATTCCTCCTGACCGATTGAAAGGCACTGCGATCGGCAGTATGGTCGGCTTGGGTGTAGGTGGGATAGCCTCGCTGGTTCTGCTTACTCGCGCGTGCAATTTCTTTTTGGATGTAGGTACACCCGTCGACATGGTCGTGCGGCAACCCATGTCTTTGGAGCAGGACGAGGTGGACAATGCAGCGCAGCAACCGAACCAGCAAACAGACCAGGTACAACCTATTGCACCACGACCACAGCCTTCGGTGCCTACACCGCCGGATACCGATCCTGGTATTTGCTACACGCCGGGAACACCGGGCACACCCGATGTTGATATCCCCGGAACGCCCGCCATTGGGGACTCGCCTGGAACTCCGCCGATACATATTCCCGGCATTCCACCGACTCCGCCCGTGGCGCATCCGTGTCCTTAATGCGTCATTCCGGGAGAAGGGCCAGCAGTGAGCACGAATTCATAGTTGGGCGAGAAGGGGAGGACCAAAGCGGATGGGCGAGAGCCTGCCCGAGGTGCTGTCTTTCCGAGCGTAATTTGCGAAGAATCCGTACATTGGCAATATTGTGAGAGTAGGGGTGCTTCGACTCGTCCTTGCCTTTCGTGAACCGAAAGCCAAGGCCTTCGCTCAGCATGACAAAACATAGGCAAGGCCTTTGCCCAGCAATCGACAAAAACGAAAGCCAAGGCCTTTGCTCAGCATGACAAAACGTAGCGCTAGGATTTTTGGTTGAAACAGAGCGAACTGCTCTAACTTGTGGATGTAGCGACGGGCGTCTCGTCGGCTGGGATTCCTCCGCAAAGTACGCTCGAAAAGACAAGTGTTGGTTCCACTCTCTATTGTTCGGATACTCTCTTGACTTTCGACGCTGAAAGTGGAGTAGGATGGTGCTGTTTCCAGAGCTGGTTACCTTGTCGTGGCTGCGCTGGAGACAACGGAACCATTTATTTCCCACCGCTGTTCGATCCTTGACCATATGGTTCCGGATGAATTCGAGGAGGAGCTATGCATGATGCAAGCGAATCCAGACTATCGCGCGGTATCGGCAAAACTCTATTTCTAGCAGTTGCCGTGGTCTGCATTTCCCTCGTGACCTCTCTCTCCACCCTGGCTGTCGAAAAGGCCAATTCTCCCAAATATGATTTGCAGTCCGAGACAAAGATGAAAGGAATCGTGGATGAAGTAAAGCTGCCTCCGAAAGGAAGCGAGAAGGATGCGGCCCATGTGATGATTAAGAGTGGCACAGACATGATCGACGTATATCTATGTCCGAAATCCTTTCTCGATGACATGGGCGTGAGCTTGAGCAAAGGAGACGAGATCGCTCTCACTGGATCGAAGGTGAAAGCCGAAGGGGCGGATTTGATTCTGGCACGCGAACTGGTGAAGGGAAACGACACGGTCGTGCTCAGGGACGACAAAGGAAATCCGGTGTGGAGCTGGCGGCGTTGAGGGAGATGGAGTAGGCTAACACGACCTTCCGCTTTACACGCCGAACATGTGAACCTGGGTAAATGCCGCTTTTAAAATTGCTGCTTAGATTTCCCTAACGGCCCTCTTTGAACATGTTCATTTTTTACCTTGACAGAATGCAACGGTTTAACTTATTTATTGAACATGTTCAAACAAGGCTCAAAGAGTGATGGTACTCGCAATCACATTTTGGCCACAGCTCTTCGTCTCTTTCGCGAAACAGGTTTCGATGAAACCACCATGCGGGATGTTGCCGCGAAAGCGGGAGTAGCTCTCGGCGCGGCTTACTACTATTTCCCCAGTAAGGAGAGCATCGTTGCAGAGTATTACAAATACGTACAAGACCAGCACCTTCTGCGCGCCCGAGAACAATTTCTTCTCGCCAAGGATTTGCGCTCGAGATTAAGCGCAGCCATCCATACGAAGCTGGATGTATTGCAGGGCGACCGGCGTTTAATGAGCGCATTGTTCCGCTATGGCGGCGACCCCGAGCATCGGCTGTCATGGTTTGGTCCGGAAACCCGCGAACACCGAGAGTTGAGCGCTCAGATTTTCGCGGAGGCCATTGCCGAACAAAAGTTACCGCCAGATGTGAAGGACGTAGCGCCCACTTTATTGTGGGCTCTCCACATGGGCATTCTGCTTTATTTCTTGTACGACAAATCATCCGAACAGAAGCGAACGCGCAAGTTAGCGGATGGAGCGATCGAACTGATATTACAGGCGCGCCGGTTCATAAGCTTTCCGGTGATTCGCCCCATTCGAAAGCGAGCGATTGGATTGTTGCGAGAGGCGGGATTGGTGCCGTAGGACCGAGGTTAAATTCGGACGATTGCTGGTTTAGCAGGAGGTTCAGGATGGGTGAAACTCTGAGTTCCGTGATTAGATTCGTATATCTAATTGCGATCATCATTGTCATCTTGGGAGCTTCGCTCACTTATGCCATTCAATCCTTCTTGCGCCGTGAAAGAGAACACAATGAGGATTCCTCGCGTGAATCACGGATTGCTTTGATTGGCATAATTCTGGCCATCGCAGTTGCCAGCTTCGCATATCGATGGTTAGTGGGACACCATCTCGAGCAGACGTCCGCCCTATTTATTGGATTGCCGACAACTCTGGCGATCATTGTAGTGTTAGCGGGCCGACCAAAGAGCGCGACGGGAATGGCTTGCATGGTGACAGCGTTAGCGTTGTTAATCTCCGGAATTTTTCTGGGAGAGGGATTCGTTTGCATCCTGATGGCCTCACCAATCTTCTTTGGGGTTGCGGCTCTGATTGGCGGTGCTATCGACACGACTCGTAAGCTGCGAAAGAAAAATGAGATCACCATGAGTTGTTTGATTTTGGTTCTCATGATTCCTATGAGCCTCGAAGGCGTAATCCCGCGCTTCTCTTTTCCACGCGAACAGTCTGTCAGCGTCGAACGTGTAATTGCGGGCAATGCGCAAGATATCCGGCAGAGTCTCGCATCCATCCCTAAGTTCGATTCAAAGCTGCCAACTTATTTGCGGCTCGGATTTCCTCGTCCGTTAAACGTAGCTGGGGAAGGGTTAAACGTTGGAGACGAGCGAGTGATTCACTTCGCCGGCGGCGAAGGCAAACCTGGTGATTTGGTTCTGAAGATTACCGAAGCTGACGATCATCATGTGATTTTTCGAGCCGTGTCAGATACCAGTCATGTTGCGCATTGGCTAAGTTGGGAGAGCGCCGAAGTAGAGTGGTCGGAGTTAGACCCGAAGCGCACACGAGTGGGTTGGAGGATGCGATATCACAGATCTCTAGACCCTGCATGGTATTTCGGGCCTTGGGAGCGTTATGCCGTAAGACTTGCCACCAACTATTTGGTCGAAAATGTAGCGGCTCCCCACAGGTGACGTTCTTGTTTGATCGAACTCTAGCAATTCGGACGGGCTGCTTGTACCTACCGATCGCGCTTGCAGGATTTTTGTGGATATTGAAAAAGCCAACTCGCAAACGCATGGCTGGAATTTTGCTGGCATGCGTCTGGAATCTAAGCGGCTTGTTATTGCTGAACGTCATCGCGATTCGCGCTGGCTGGTGGAGCTTTCATGCCAAGGGCGGCCTCTTTCTCGGCATACCAGTTGATTTCTATTTGGGATGGATTGTTCTTTGGGGAATGCTCCCCGAACTTGCGATGCCCAGGTGGCGGTTGCTGGAGATAGCTGGAATCGCTTTCGGTTTCGATTTGATTTTCATGCCGCTGCTTAAGCCTGTTTTGCAGCTCGGGCCACGATGGCTGATCGGGGAATTTGCTGGGATTGTTTTTTGTTTACTTCCGTCCTTTTTATTTTCTCGTTGGACGCGAGATTCGGTTCGTCTGCAAGCGCGAACACTGATGCAGGTAATTGCGTTTACCGCGTTGATTTTGGAAATTATCCCAGCAATTGTTCTCGCAAATACCGGAGGCGACTGGACTCATTTCCCCGCGCGGCCAAATTGGATTAATCTCTGCCTCTTTCAACTCTTGGCGGTGCCGTCAGTCATCGGACTGAGCGCAGTTTATGAGTTTGTGCAACGTGGGAGAGGCACTCCGCTTCCTTACGATCCGCCGACGCAGCTGGTGGGAAGCGGTCCCTATGCCTATGTGGCAAATCCGATGCAGCTTTCAGCAGCCGTTCTTTTGGCGGGGTGGGGGCTTTTTCTTGGAAGTGTTTGGGTTTGCGCAGCCGGGGTCATGGCGCACATTTATAGTGTCGGACTTGCAGCTTGGGATGAGGGAGAAGATTTGAGTGCACGATTCGGTAGCACATGGATTGAATACCGGAAGCACGTCAGAAACTGGATGCCGCGATGGCGACCGTGGCACGCATCCAAGTATGAAGGTTACTTCCCTGCACGACTCTATGTCGCAGAAAGCTGTGGTGCGTGTTCGCAAGTGAAAGAGTGGTTCGAGCAACAGAGCGCGATCGGTTTGCAAGTCATAGCCGCAGAACTATATCCGGGACAATCGCTTTTCCGCATCACATACGATCCATGCGACGGAAATGCCGAGGAAACAGGAGTAGCCGCAATCGCACGTGCAATTGAACATATCAACTTCGCATTCGCATTTTGCGGATGGGTCATGCGGCTTCCGATGATTCGCCCGTGTCTTCAACTGTTGATCGATGCTTCAGGAGGGCATCCCCGCAGTTTGCTACGGGTGATTGTCGATTAGTGTAACGCGGACGGGCGAGGACGCCTGCCCTGAGCGCAGCCGAAGGGACGCCCGTCTCTACATTGTTCACTACTCCATCTCAAATGCCAGGTACAAAAAGCCTCCGTCACGTTCTATTTGCAGTGCCACGGCGTCTCCGGGCTTGAGTTGGCGGCTTGCTACTCGCAGCGCTTCTACCGACTCGATTGGGCGTCCATTCAAGCTATGAATTACGTCGCCGGTTCGCAGTCCGGTTTCGGGGCTGATTAATTCCGCGGCTCGCGCCACCACTACCACACCTGTCGGATTACGCAGATCGGCGAACATCGAGCGCAGCTGGTCGGTGATATCGAGTGCCAGAATTCCGAAACGAGGTACGAGATTGTTTCGCGAATCGACCATGGTGGTGAGCGCGTCCATGGGATCTTTCATTTCGAGAACGGGAATGTTCAGCGTGACGTTTTCTTTCCCACGCAGCACTTCGAGCTTGAGCACATGGTCGAGCGGATGAAGGTAGAGAGCCGCGGTGAACGCGGGAAGGCTGTTGATGGGGATCGTCGGCGCGCAAGACGATGTCCTGGATCTTCAGACCGGCGGAGTCGGCGGGCCCTCCCGGAGTAATGTCATCGACGATGACGCCCCATGTGCGGGGAAGCCCTAAGCCTTCCGCAAGAGTGGGCGTTATTTCCTGTGCGCCGGCTTTGATCTCCACGCGGTGCACATGACCGTACTTGCGAAGGCTATGGTAGACAAAATCCACGACACGGGCGGGAATGGCGAATCCGAGACCCT
>DASRFC010000047.1:0-24190 GCA_035651835.1 Terriglobales bacterium | reverse complement strand
GGTTATTAACGCGGCCCTGAAAGGGCCGCTCTTCCACAAAGCTGCATCGAACGTGAGCACAATCAGCTATGAGCTTCCACTTCGTTATGAAAATCTTCAAAAATAAATCGCCACTTTCTTCTTATCGATTGAATTTATTCGCTTTGATGGTCGTTATTGCTGTGACTGGTTCGGCTTACGCTCAGACCTGTCTTACCTCTGATGACATGGATGCGGCTACCCGAGCCGCCTTAACGAATACGGCTAATAAATACTTCGCCATGGCTGCCAAGGGTGATGGAGCGTCGTTGAAACAAAACTCAATTCCGGGCATCGCCTCGGATTTCACCGGCATTCAAAATGTCATCGATGAAAATAAGGCTAACTTTTCGGGAGCGACGGCGATTGCACGCCCGCCGTATCTATTGAAGGCTGAAGGTACTGCGCCCTTGCAGCGCGCAGAATTTTTGTGCGGCCTATTCTCAGCTAATGGGCAGACAGCAAACAGTTCAGAATTTGTGATTCCAAATCTTCCGCCTGGCAATTACGCCATTGTGATTCTCGATGTGACCACGCCAAAGGGACCTTATACCGTTTCGTTTGTATTGCAGCAGCAGGGAACCGAGTGGAAACTGGGGGGCTACTATGTAAAACAATCCGCAGTAGATGGACATGATGGAAATTGGTTTGCCGATCGTGCCCGCGCTTTCAAAGCCAAGGGACAAACTCACGACGCGTGGCTTTATTACATTGAGGCGCGCGAACTGCTTGCTCCAGTGAATTTCATGTACACGCAAAAAACCGACAAGCTTTACGACGAGATGCAAACGGTAAAGCCAGCCGATCTGCCACCATCGGAACTTAATGCGGGAGCGAAGACCTACAAGTTGACCGATGAGTTTCCAACCATCTCCGGGAAAGAGCTCGACTTAGTCGTGAAGTATCAGAGCCCCGATGTTTCCGATACCGGTAAGACGTTCCAGGACAACATGGCGGTGATGAAGGCGCTGGTGACGAAGTATCCCGAACTGCGTGATGGGTTCCAAGGATTCGTAGCGCGCGCGGTCGAGCCCTCGGGAAGAGATTACGGCTCACTGATGCCGATGAAGGATATCAAATAATCCCATCAAGTATTTTCAATAAGATAGCTTAAGATAACAGGCGCACACCGGATCCCAAGCAATTTCGTGCCTTGCCTGCTTCCCTGGAATGCCATTTATTCGCGATCTGGTGGGCTTAGGAGCGCGATCCGGGATTGTGGCGCGTTCGGGGTCCATTGCGAGATCTTCATTCGTCCTAGCGCAGCTAAATGCTTCTGTGAGTGGAATAGCTTTGAGATATTTGCAAAAATGAGCGGCAGCGAGAGACTCGTCCGATGTTTTCTCGAGATTTGGATTATCTGTTCCCCGCCGTGAGTTGGTTAATTATTGCCGCGCCGGCATTGCTGACGATCTCGTCCTGGGAATCGGTTCCTCCGGAACAACCGATTGCGCCGATGATCACTCCCTGGTCAATCAGTGGAATGCCGCCGCGAGAGGCAATGACTCCATCAAAGGCGAGCAGATAATTGAGATGCATAAGGTTGATGCCGTCCTCGAAGACTTTGGTTGGACGCCGGAAGGTCGCAGCAGCTCGCGCCTTGTGCTGTGCAATCTGAATTGAGGCGAGCATCGCGCCGTCCATTCGTTGGAAGGCAACTAAGTTGCCACCGGAATCGGCCACTGCCAGGTTCATCTTCCAGTTTCGCTTCTTCGCTTCTGCCATGGCGGCATGAATCACCGCCTGGGCTCGGTCAAGCGCTATCGGCGGACCATAGGGCACATCGAAAGGCATTTCCTCCGGGATGGCATCAAGAGGATTCGACGCTGTGAGCGGTGCGTCAATGGCGATTGCTGCTTTGTTGCTTGGCATAATTTTCCTCCGAAGAGTTATAAGTTATCTTCAACGACTTCTCCCGAATCCGCGTCGATCCTGGGCGGTCGAAGCGGCAAGTATCCCCTCGCCGGGCTAGCGCTGAATTTTGCCAAGGTAATATCCGAGGCGATTTTCGACGTCCCCTGGCTTGTGGAAGCCCTGCGCCATCAGGGATTTGATCCCACTCTGCGCGGCGGATCGGCCGAGTGAAGCGATGCAGGCATCCCACCCGGCACCGAGTTCGACGTCTGGCGACAGGCTGGTGTTGACGAGTCGCTTAGTGTTGGCGATCGCCCATTTGTCGAACTTGGCGATCCGCGTTGCGAGCGCCTCGACAAACGCATCGAGTTCGGCGTCGGGCAGAGCGCGATTAATGTAGCCGTAGGCCTCGGCCTGGTCTGCTCTGATATCTTCCGAGCTCAAGAGCACCTCAAGGGCGCGGTTTCGGCCGATGAGTTGTGGCAGCCGGGCCATGGGGCCGCCGCCAGCGACCATGCCCACGCCCACCTCCCATTGCGAGATGATGGCCTTCTCGCGGCTGGCAAAACTCATGTCGCAGGACAAAGTGATCTCGCTGCCGTTGCCGGTCGCACGTCCACGAATGAGCGCGATGGAAGCAACTGGCAAGCGGGTCAGACGTACGAGAAAGTCGGGCCAAGGCGGCAAGCCTGTGGGACCGGCCGGCATTGAGGTTAGGTCTTCGAGCTTGGCTGTGAAATCGGAGTGATTCAGGAAATAGTTGTCGACCGCGCTGTCGAAGACCACGACCCTGACCTGCTCATCGGCCTCGAGAGCATTGATGAGTTCCTGAAACTCCCGCACCATTTCCGGGCCCATGACATTGATGGGCGGGTTGTCGATTGTGATACGCCAATAAGCGGGCGAGTGCCGCGCCAGGCGAATTTGTGTGGATTTCGTAGGTGCGCTCACAGTTGCCATAAGGATTCTCCTCTGTATTGGTAGTCTCGGAAACCGATTGGTTGAAATGACGATGATAGGCCGGTAAGCGTTTAATGGATCCCGTTCGAGCCGAGCGTTAACCGTAGGTGAGATCGGTGCTTTGTCCGACCTCGATAATGTAACCGTCAGGATCACGGATGTAACAGCGAGTCTCCCCATACTTGGGGATGGGCTCGGTGATGAATTCGGCTCCTCGACTTTTCCACAACTTGTAACAGGCTTGAATATCCGCAACGCGGATATTCATAAAGCTGTTGATTTTATCCGGGTCGGGTACGCTGAGCGTCACCGTCGGCTTGTCAGGGGTCGGCCCGCCACCGACGTTGACAAGGAGCCAGGTATTCGCGATCTGAATGTATGCAGGCGCGCCCTCGCTGTCGCCTCTGCTCAGAATGCGACCGCCAAAGACCGTTTCATAGAAGCGGGCCGATCGGTCGATGTCGGCGACGGTCAGAAAATGTGCGACGGTGAACCCGTCCTTCGGGGGCATCTCATAGCTCTTCTGTTCGATTTGTACGCTGTTCATTGATGACTCCAATGTCGTAGAGTGTCATAAAGAATGCGGTATCCAGGAGTTCTGGTCTCAGTTGCGTGTAAAAACCGGATTCAACGTTTCTGGTGCTAACAATTAGGGAATGATATATAGATACCTTCGCATTAGTTGTAGATATGCCAAGCGCATTCTTTATGACTCGATTTGCAATCGAGCCGATGCCGCGAAGTCATCCTCCTACAATCATTACACCTGTCTCCCATTAGAATCACTGGTAGAAATGACAGGGGTAAACATTAATTTTGTGGATGCACGAGGATCTGGTCCCATAATTCGTGCAGACAATGGGTACATCGTCTGGTCTGATCTATGACCGACCATTGAACGATGTCTTGGTAGTCCAGGACGATATCGCCTACGAAGTAACGAAGCCTTGAGGACATCCATCTAAAGTTGAAGGCCTTTATTGGTCGAAGGCATCTAAATCAGACCGAGCATGGCGGCAGCTTTGATATACCTTCCTTACAAAGGAATATTCGCAGCTAAGGTTGCAGATATGTCATCTGTACCCTACAATTTTTAGCCATGTCGGCAGAACCGTTGGTAATAGACCGGTTTCACGGAGCGGGGCAAAATCAGGATGTGCTTTGCCTTAAGGGGCCACTCACTCTCTATACTCATTCCTCTTTACAAAATGCGGTTCGGACGGAAGCGGCAAGCACCGTAATTCTTGATTTGGCTGAAGTTCCATACGTGGATTCCGCCGGGCTTGGAGCATTGGTTAGTGCCCACGTTTCTCTGCATAAAACAGGGAAGCACCTGGTCTTAAGCGGCGTGAACCCTCGCATATTAAAGTTATTCGAGATCACGCATGTGGAATCGCTCTTTCTGATCTTTCCTACCCTAGACGAAGCTATAGAAGCACTGAGCAACTCCGCCAACGCTTAGAATCCGGAGCATCGACCGTGAACGTTATCAGCATCGGTGAGGTGCTTTGGGACGTAGTGGGTCCAAGTGGGCATCTGGGAGGCGCTCCCTTCAATTTCTCCGCTCATCTCAGCAAATTGGGGCATACAGTATCGTTCATAAGTGGAGTGGGAACGGATCCGCGCGGCCAGCGAGTTCTTGAACAAATGGCGGAACTTGGACTTCATAGCCAGTATGTTCGGCGGGTGAAGGAATATCGCACCGGCATCGCGACAGTCACCCTCGATGCAAGCGGCCAACCGGAGTTCGTAATTAAACGTCCAGCTGCCTATGATTTCCCGCAACTTACTGATGCCGAGTTTGAAAACATCCTGAAGCAAAAGGCTGATTGGTTATATTACGGCACACTTCAACAAATGAGCTCTACAGCGAGAGCTCTGACTCAACGACTCCTGGACTTAAAATGTGCCGCACGGAATTTTTATGATTTAAATCTCCGAAAGGATTCTTACGAGTCCTCATTAGTTAACGAGCTAATGGCGCGTGCCTCTATCGTGAAGTTGAACGATGCTGAAGTGAACGAGGTAATCAGGATGTTTGGTGACTCAGCATCGTCTCTTGAAGAATTCTGCCACCGCTACTCTAGAAAGTTTGATTGGGAAGCAGTATGCATAACCCGAGGCGCAAAGGGTTGCGTACTGCTAATGAACGATGAGTATGTTGATGTTCCGGGTTACGAGGTCGAAGTGGTGGACACGGTGGGAGCTGGCGATGCGTTCGCGGCGGCATTTGTACATGGCTTCGGGAATGGATGGCCGGCACAGCGAATCGGCGACTTTGCAAATCGGGTGGGTGCTTTAGTGGCGAGCCGACGGGGAGCCATTCCGTCGTGGACGTTGGAAGGAATCCAAGGTCTGCACTCGTTTTAATCTTTCGTTATTGTTGAGAAGATTCGCGCAAGATCGCGAATCTTTCTGGCGGAACTAGAGAGGGTTCAGAATTTGTTTGTGCTGCACCGACGAAATAAGCCGTTGCCTGGATTCTTCCAAAAAGTTATTTGCGTTTTTTAATCGCGAGACTCGCTGAGCCGCATCTTCTTCGGATAGCGCTTCCCAAACCATATCGAGCCAGGTCGCAAATTCCAATTCCATGAATAAAACTCCCAATCGAAGTTTCTCAAGCGCGTGGAATTCGCGCCATCCCCTAAAGACCCCAGATCGACTCAGGGCTGCACGTATTAAGCCCATCGTCTAACTGCTTACTTCTTAGCTTCTACATAAAGAGCCTAATTGTTGCGTTTCTTTTAATTGCTTATAACAAGCCCACGGCAAGAGGAAAAGTTCAATTCAGCGAGGGAGATTCGTGCAAACTGCAACTCTGGGAATTCGAAACCTTGGAACGACAGATAGCAAGCATTTGAAGCAAACTTTTAATACAGCTCTCACGGAACTAGCAGGTGGCACACTTACGGAGAGAGCCCGCCGGGCACGAACGCCAATTGCACAACACAAATGGAAAATGAGGGTGGCGAATGTGAACCCGCAGAAAAGAGCTTTGACAGACGCAGCTGCGGCACTATCCGCTTTATGGCAAACCAAACGTTAGTTGTTCCAGCGGTTTGTTATTACAACCTACAGGTGTCATTAAGCTTTACGTATTTATAACCGCTCAATTTCTAAATCGCTGCCGGGGCATCCAGGTAGCCGCCGACCGATTAATCCACTAAGTAGGACCTGCCAAATGTTGAGCGTATAGTTATCGCTGATGCCCTACCACGTCGTTGCTCTTACCATGGTGCAAGTCCGGCAGGGCGGCCTCGCGTTCCAGCGGGAATTAGGCACTGCCTTGCGAGAGATGCCGGAACTCAAAGTTTATGCTGTAAACCCTTTCGATCTAGACGAGCGGAAACGCGCGCGGGACCGCTTCGGAGGAGACGTAGTTTATTTTTTCAACGACGCTGCGCGCGAGGCCTGCCAAGTTCTTGGTCTTGATTTGAATTACATCGCGGAAATATCCGAAAGCGAGTTACCCAGGAAAAGAAGCGTTGTCGTCGGCTCTCCTGAGTAGGGATACTTAGTCAATAAACCATTCATACCCCGACGAATTCACATAACACAAAGAAGTGACTCTGCTATCTTGGTTACATGACGTTATCAATAGCGGAACGTGTTCAAGAGATGCGGCAACAAATAGCCGAGATCAGCAAAGAAAGTACTGCATTTGCGCGAACAGGCAGGCGAGATGTTTTTGGTAAGAATGAACAGGAAGCGCGATTCCGCAAGTTGGAGCAAATCAAAGATGAATTGATATCTCTTGGCGTTTGGAAAAAGTCATGACGCCTTGGCATGGATCATGCGCTACGACAATGCGAGAAGAATATTAAGGCGCAAAATCGCAGTTAAATTTTATCTCTCTAGAAAAGACTTCCACAAACGATTTTCCCACGATGAGCGTCCCGCCCAAACTAGCTAGGTAACCCAGCAGTAGGAATAGTCAAAGAAATTAGTTTTCCGATGGGATACTCTTCGGACGTAAGTGGGAAATCTGGTGTGGCGTTGGCGATCATAAGGATATCTCCCGTAAGGGTCCCGCGAATCACCAGATTTTGATCGTCAACTGCAATGACCCGGTAGCTCTCGTCGAAGTTCGCAGTTTGATTCATAAAAACTTTGATGCCGTTGCCGGCCAGGAAGATTCCGCTAGCCCAAAACATACAGGAAACCATTGAATCCATAAAAGACAAAACCTCAGTGCAGCAGTACAAAGGTCACGCAGGTCGGAGTAAACACGTGAAGCACCTGTGCGGCCGGCGTGAGATGTCCAGTCTTGTTATCAACGCGAAAAACAACCACGTTATCAGACTCCTGGTTTGCGGCAAACAACCACTTGCCCGTGGGGTCGAGCGAGAAAAAGCGTGGCTTCTTGCCTTCGGTTGAAGTGAAACTAACGTTTTTTAAAATGCCCTTCTTATGATCGATGGCGAAGACCGCAACATTGTCCGCTCCCCGGTTCGACGCATAAAGAAAGTTTTCCTCAGGATCCACCTGGATTTCAGCTGGATAATTGGTACCTTGAAAATCTTTCGGGAGCGTGTCCACGGTCTGCAACTCTCTCAATTCACCCCGTTTCGAGTCATAGGAGTACGACACAATAGTGTTTTGTAATTCATCGATCACATAAAGAAACTTTCCGCTCGAACCAAATGCCATATGCCGCGTGCCTGCTCCAGGACGAGACTTAACAATATGCGGTTGCCCCAGGGTGCCATGCTGTGAGTCAAAGGGGTAAATCAGTACTTGATCGATCCCGAGATCCGAGACGATGGCGAAGCGGTTATCGGGCGACAGTACAACTTGATGGGGATGCGGTCCTGCTTGCCGGTCTTTATCTACGCTCGATCCATGGTGTTGTACGAATGCCGTGGAGTCACCCAGTTTGCCGTCCTGTGACACGCGGAATACCGCAACACTACCTGAGTCGTAATTCGCAACAAGGACATACCTGCCGCTACGGTCCAACGTAATGAAGGTAGGGCCGGTGCCGCGGGATGGGACTTCGTTCAAAAGCGTGAGTTTTCCGGTTGTGGAATCAATCGCGAAGGCGCTGACTGATCCGGTAGGTTGCCCCTGATAGGTATCGGTTTCATTGACGGCGTATAAAAATCGTCCATCGGGATCAATTGTCAAAAACGATGGGCGCACAGATTCCGCAGCAAGTCCTAAATCGTCAATTTGGCCGGTGGCCGGATCGAAGCGGTAAGCGTAGATGCCCTTGCTGCCCGTATCAGTATACGTGCCGATATATGCCAGATATTTACCAGCAGGCGTTTCTGCAGAAGCGAGAACAACCAGTGAACCCAACAAAAGAAGATGAAGGATGAAGAATAATTGAATCATACGAACCATTCGCATGTATTCCATCATGCCTGCAACATCGCGATTTGCCAACTTCGGATCTAACGTCTTGTCTGGTCAAGATCCAGCCGACTCCAGGGCGATTGCATCTACACCGTGAGCAGTGAGTAGTTGGCCTTTGATCATGATTCCCGGAATACCTAACTGATTCAGCGCAGCTTCCGGCAATGGCAGACCATTTTTTGCGGTGAGAACCACATAAACTTTACCTCCATCATCGGCAATAAAGAGAATGGGAGAGCCAGCGGCTACGCAGAATTTCGCGCAAAATGCATGGTCATAGGCGTGGTCGCCAGTATTGAGATAGCAGTTCGCGTCTGTGAGTTCGCCTCGAAGACTCACTTCTTTCCCATGCACCAGCGCTCCTGCTAGTAGATCAATATTTCCCTGCTTCGCCATAGAGTGAGCTTTGCTCAATCCAATCGCTTTTACCTTCGCAAATGGCATATCGTTCAAGCCATTTCTATCCCCGTATTGGAATGCGAGTAGTCCGAAAGCGAGCAGGCACACAAAAACCCGGATTGTTTCCTTATCCCGGGCTTTCGTTCCTTCCCGCAATTTACTTCCCGGTGTAGCTGACCCGCCATATGGAATTTGATCCGTCGTCGGTGACCAGCAGCGATCCGTCCGGAGCCACCGCGACAGCTACCGGGCGCCCCCAAACGTGGCCGTTATCGACTACAAAGCCGGTGAGAAAATCTTCATACTCGCCGCTCGCTTTTCCGGTTTGATGAAGTGGTATGCGGATCACTTCATATCCAGCCCGCACGGACCTGTTCCACGAACCATGTTCCCCTGCAAAAATATCTCCTTCATACTCGGCCGGGAATTGGTGCCCTCCGTAAAATGTAAATCCCAGGGAAGCGTTGTGGGCTTGCAGCAACACATCGGGAACAATTGCTTTGTCTTTCAGTTCAGGATGCTTCCCCTTGTGCCGCGGGTCTTGATGGTCCCCCATATACCACCACGGCCATCCGTAAAAGCCGCCATCCTGCACATGCGTGATGTAGTCCGGAACGAGATTATCGCCCAGTCCGTCACGTTCATTTACCGAACACCACAGATCCCCAGTCTTAGGATTTATTGCCAGACCGCCGCCCGCATTGCGAATTCCCGATGCGTACACTCGCATGCCGGAACCGTCGGGATTGAATTCGAGAATGTCAGCGCGATTTTTCTCCGCGGGAGTTGTATCGGGATCATCGATGTTCGAAGCTGACCCAACCGATACGAACATTTTCTTGCCATCCGGCGTAAATTGAATGTCGCGCGTCCAGTGACCTCCTCCATGCGGCAGGTCAGCGATATGCTCTGGTGAGCCACTCGCTTTCAAATCCCCCTCTTTATAAGGAAAGCGCACAACCGAATCGGTGTTGCCGATGTAGACCCATTGCGGATTTGAGCCCGGGGGATAAAAAGCAATTCCGTAAGGTTGATTAAGCCCAGAGGCAAACACTTCCATATGCGCGGGCTTGCCATCGCTAGTAATTCCGCGAAAAACTTTAACGTCTCCGTTGTCGCTCTCCGTCAAAAAGAAATCCCCATTGGGAGCGGTGCGAATCATGCGCGGATTGTTAAGATCAGAAGCGTATAACTCAACTTTAAAGCCAGCGGGAGCCTTTGGCCATGCGCCTTTGGGACGGGGAATGGTATCCGGGCCGTTGTTGGCCGACTTCGTCGCATACGGCGCAGGGAGATCGCTTACTGTGATCTTCCTGACTGTGCCTGGTTTTTCAACTCGAAAATCGGTAAACGGAGGCTGAGGTAAGGGTGCATTCGTTTTTGTAGGCGTCTCCGATTGTTCCGCAGCAGGAGCTGCGGTTTTTGCTTTGGAATTACTTAGCGACTTAACAAATGTGACGATCTGCCACCGTTGCTTCTCAGGCAAGCTGGCCCAGGAAGGCATACCGTTGTCCACATCTCCCTTTGTGACGTACCAGAAGACCTCGCCATCAGGCGCGGACTGCGCCGGACCTTTGGCAAGCGAAGGCACATTCCCTGTACCTTGCCCACTCGGTCCATGACACGATGCACAGCGGCTCGCAAATAGCGTCGCACCAGTATTAGCTGCACCCGGTTGTCCAGCATATGGATTTTTCGTTTTGGCAGTCGAAGCCGGCGCATTATGAAAATTTGTGTCCTGCGCATAGAGCGGCAGAGTTAAAAAAAAAGCAGCCAGTAGAAGTTTGGAAACAATGCAAGTTGTCGCGTGAGCTTCAGAACGCAAGATTCCCTCCTAAGCTTGAAAGTTCTATGATTCCGCTTTGCAAAAGTTGGTTACTTTGTTTTTTTCAGACTCGGGGCGGATCAATCCCGCCAACATCAATCTCATCGGAATGAGATTTCAAATATTCCTGCGCTAAACGCACTACTTCCTTCTCTCCAGAATAAGCCAGTTTATGTTCGGATCCTTCCAGCGGAATCCAAAGAGCCTGCTTTACTTCGATCCGCATTGCCGGATCAATTTCATCAATGCACCCCGCCTCATATTTCAAAAGAAAAAAGCTCACAATTTTGAAGACGCGTTGCTTGTCGCCCCAGGAGCGCACGTAGACGTATTTTATGTCGCGTAGTTTTGTAACCAGAACTGCGGTAAGGCCGGTTTCTTCACGGACTTCGCGTACCGCTGTTTCCTCCGATTTTTCTCCTGTATCGACTATTCCTTTCGGTAAGGCCAGTAACAATTTTTGTGACTTTTTCTTACCAGACGCGCTCCCTCCATCCTGTATAGGTTCCTTTTGTGGCTCAATTACAGCCATTTCCCAACCATTTCCGGTTCGCCGCACCACAACGCCACCCGCGGAGATCTCTCGAATCATGCTTCCAAACTATCAGGGTTACAGCACTTAGACGTTGCAGGCGAAAAAAATCTGAAATAAGGCGTGATCTCTGGCAGTAACCTCCCCTTAACCCAATGGATATAACCCTCCAGAAATGGCTGGCATCTAAGTTGCTAGGTAGTAGAGTTAGGGTTTTCGCTTGCAAGTGGGGATGGAGTGAGGTCCTGTGAAGAGTTTCGGCAAAATCGTTCGTTCCGTGCAGGCCTTCGGGCGTGAGCTTTCGGGACAGGGCTCAGCTTTAGCGCAATCCAAAGAATTAGGCATTGGCATCGCCTTGGGCGGAGGTTTTGCCCGTGGCATAGCTCATATCGGCGTACTGAAGGTTCTCGAGCAGGAGAACATTCCAATCCGTTTTGTGGCCGGTACGAGCGTGGGCGCGCTCATCGGAGCTGCCTATTGCAGTGGAGTTTCGGCTGACGAACTGGAGCAAGTTGCCACTCGCGTACGCTTTAAAACATTTGCCCGCTGGACAATTTCCCGCATGGGCTTCGCCGACAGTCAGCGAATGATCGGCTTCCTTAATACTGTTCTCAGGGTTAAAACCTTTGAGGAATTGCGAATTCCGCTCGCAGTCGCAGCAACCGATTTTTCGACAGGAGATGGCGTAGTCTTCCGCACAGGTCCGCTGATTGACCCTGTACGCGCGAGTTGCGCTTATCCCGGGATGTTTTTGCCGGTCAAAATCAATGGACACTTGCTGGTCGATGGCATGTTGGCTCACGCTGTCCCGACTCATCCACTCCGCGATATGGGTGCTGAACGAGTGCTTGCAGTGCATTTAGTGGGGAATTGGACGAATAAAGACGGCCCTCGACATTTGTTTGATGTAATCGGCCAATGCTTTTCAATCGCGCAGGAAATGAACTGCGGGTTTTGGAAGAAGGCGGCGGATCTGGTAATCGAACCGGACGTAAACGGATTTAAATATGATGATTTCGAACACTCCGCTGAACTGGTAAAAGCCGGAGAAATAGTGATGCGAGCCGCATTACCAGAAGTCAGAAAATGGCTGCAACCCGCCAAATCCCAAAAGTCCGTCCAATTCCAAAATGCGGAGAAGAAAAGCAGAACGCAATTCGCGCAGCCCGCGCCGATAACAGCCGACTAACGTCTTTGTTACGCAGCCTTCTTTGGTTGCACAGTAAGATCCATTGTTTCCGATGCGATCTGAATATCGTTCCGCTCGCGGATTTTCTTGAAGGTTTCGCCGGTAGAGGAAGTTGCTGGCATTGCGCCGTTGTTTCGGTTCAACTACATAACGCATGCTCAATTCCAGCCAGTTCGAGGTCACCTTGAGAAAGACGTTCGGCTTCAATTCGAAGGGAGGCACCAGGAAGGTGCCAGTGTGCTCCAAGAGCCTGGCCCAAAGAACCACGAGATGACACCGGCAGAAATGAACAAGATTGTCTGAAAAGCGCTGCGTTGCCGGAAACGTTCGCGTTCATCATTTACATTGTGTTTTATGTAAGCTTTGGTAGGAGTAGTTAAGGAGCGCGGAAAAAAGCAGGACAGCAATGGTGCCGAAAACCGCTAACCCGTGATGTGACAGCAGGACACAGGAGTTGGTTGTTCTGTAATCCCTCCAAGTTTCCTGTTCGTACTCCAGATGACCTACTTGCATGGGTGAACGCGGACGAGCAGTTTAATGAATTCAGCCACCCCGTTCGTACTCATGCCATCAACGTCAAGATGCAATCGTGCATTTGTGAACGTTTACCAAATCCTCACTCGATCAGGTTGCGCGAGATAAAGTTTTTCTCCCGCTTCAACATTGAATGCTTCATACCATCCATCGATATTCCGAACCGTGGCTGCGCGAAACTCAGCTGGTGCATGCGGATCCGTTAGTACCTGCTGCCGAAGCGCGGCTTCGCGTGTCTTTGATGCCCAGTTCTGACCGAAAGCAATGAAGAATTGCTGGTCACCAGAGAATCCGTCCTGTGTAGGCGCAGTTTGTCCGGTAAGGGAAGCATGGTAGCCGTCATAGGCTGCTGCAATGCCTGCTACATCAGCAATGTTCTCCGCTAGTGTTTGTTTGCCATTTACTGAAATATCGGGAAAGGGTTTGTAAGTGTCGTACTGCGCGGCTAGTTTTGCAGTGGCTGCTTCGAAATGTGTAAGATCAGCAGGCTTCCACCAGTCGCGCACCCGGCCCTTCGAGTCAAACGTGCTGCCCTCGGTGTCAAAGGTGTGACTGATTTCATGTCCGATGACGGAGCCGATTGCACCATAGTTAGCCGCAGCAGGAGCTTGCGGATCAAAAAATGGCGGTTGGAGAATGGCCGCAGGGAAGTTCAATGCATTTTGCAGTGGGAGATTCACGGCATTGACTGTCTGCGGCGTCATCGACCATTCGTGGCGGTCAATTGGAGTGCCCAGGCGCGCTACTTCGCGATGATATTCGAAAAGATCGCCACGCCAGATATTGCCGAAAATGTCATCTGGCCTAACTTCGTAGGCTGAGTAGTCGCGCCAGGTTTCGGGATAACCCACGCCTACGTACAGTGTAGTAAGTTTGGCTTGAGCTTCAGCTTTTGTCGCCGGATCCATCCACGAGAGCGCATCAATGCGCTTGCGAAACGCAGCGATAATATTTGCGACCATCGCCTGCGCTTCAGCTTTGGCAGCAGGGGGAAAATAGTGTTGGGCGTAGATTTTCCCGATCTCGTCGCCAAGAAGTCCATTGACGACGAACACACCTCGTTGCCAACGCGGACGCTGCTCTGGCGTGCCAGAAAGTGTTTTGCCGAAGAATGCAAAGCGCTCATCCACGAATGCCTTTGGCAGTACACCCGCATATTCATCGATCAAATGAAATGCGAGCCAGTCCTTCCACGTATCCAGTGAAGTTGATGCCACCAAGGCAGATTCACCGGTGAAAGCAGTAGGCTGCCACACGATGAAACTGGCTTGTTTATTAAGTGCGGCGGCGCGAAAGTATTCTGTCCAATCTAGGCCGGGCGCTTTGGTAGTGAAATCAGATTGCTTCCAAGTGTTATTGGCTTTGTGGATATCTTCATTTTCCGCCAAGCTGAGATGTTTTTCTGCAATTGCGTGTTCAAGTTCAAAAATGCGGGCAGCGCGAGCGTCGGTATCGGTGAATCCCGCGAGCTTGAGCATGGCTGAAATATGCGCTTGGTATTTCGTACGGAGCTCGCGCATACGATCGTTATCGGCAAGGTAGTACTCGCGGTCCGGAAGCTGCAATCCACCCTGAAGCAAATATGCGGCGTAGTGTTCGGAATCATTGAAGCCGGGAGCAACCCACAAGCCAAATAGATTGGCGGTATGAAAGTTCGTGTTATTGAGAGCATCAACGTCATTACGTAAGCCTTCCCCCAAAGCATGGGCCAGCTCCCGCTTGTCGTGGATTGCGGCGATGGCATCGAGATGTGGGCGAAGAGGCGCGAGCCCTTTGGCTTCGATTCCAGATTCATCCATGTAAGAGTTGTAGAGATCGGCAATTTTCTTCGAGCCCGATCCTGCAGAACCGCCTGCCTTGGCGGCCTCTTCAATCAAGGCGGCAGTACGCTTGTTGCTCAAATCAGCGAGCATGGTGAAAACGCCCACTCCAGCGCGGTCCGGAGGTATTACTGTGCGCTTGATCCATTCGCCATTTGCGTATTGATAGAAATCGTCTCCAGGTTTGATGGAGCGATCCATATTGGCGACGACAATACCATGAGTGTTTTGCCCGGGCGAATCTTGCTTGGCTGCATCCTGCGCATGGCTGGTGAGCACAGAAGCAACTAGCGCGATAGCTAAAGTTGCGAACCGTGCGAAAGGGTACTTCGAAGGATCAGACATAATGTTCATGAATTAGGGCTCCAGAAACCGCTGTGGTTCGATGCATGACCAACAGTTTTAGACGGTGAGCAATAAAAGAGGGTAGCACAGCGGACACAATCAATCGTTAGGGGAAGAGGCTGCGGAAAGCGGGCCTGGAAGTTTGGATGAATGGGGTACATTCTCAGTTGCTGCATTGGTGCCGCGAAGTACAAGCCAGTACAGAATCATCATCGTCGCGAGTGCAAGAACGGGAATCACTAATCCAGTACGCAAAGAGCCGCTATAGGCAGAAAGCCTTCCTGTCATCCAGGGCAAGGCAGCGCCGCCAAATCCAGCGGTGGCAAAGACCCATTTTACTTTGGGCGAGTCATTCATAAGGGCAAGGGCTCGTGCGAGGCAGAGCGGGAAAACGGGTGCGAGCGATAGGCCAACGAATATCGCACTGAGAGTAATACCGAAAGGGTTCTGATTCAGGAGAAGCAGAATTATGCTAACGAAAGCGATGACGAGAGAATAAGTGAGAAGCTGAGTCTCCGATGTCCAGTTCAGCACTGAAGGTGCAATTGCTCTGCCACAAAGCAGCGCAACCCAGAAACATGATGTGGCAATTGAGGCCCACAACATGCTGGAAATAGGCAAGCGGTGGACGTAAGTCATCATCCATCCGCTCACAGAGGATTCTACGCCAACATAGAGAAAAGCAAGAACGGCAAAAATGAAAACTAACCGCGAGGGTTTGGCGGCATTCGTGATTTGTGGTGGATTAATCCCGGACGCAGAAAGAAAATTACGGTGTTGCCCGATAAGCACGAGCACGATCGCGCTTGCACCAGCTAAAGCAAGGAACAGGTAAACAGGCGGCCATCGTTTTATCCAAACCGAAACAATCATGGCTGGAACAGCGGCGCCAACTCCCCAAGAAACATTCAAGAGTGAAAGTGCCGCTCCGCGTTTCCCGATAAATTTACTGCTAATCAATAAGCTGGTAGCCGTCATGGCTAAGCCCAGACCCAGACCTAAAGCGAAAAAAAAGAACAGTGGGAAGAAGTTCGCAAAGAAAGTTATCGAGACGGCGCTCGCGATGAGCAATAAATATCCCCGCATCACGCTTGCAAAGATGTTGCTTCCAACGAGCAGCGCACCTAAAGCTGAGCCAGAGAATTGAGCAGCAAACAGGACTCCGGCGCGAGCATCATTCATATGCCAGGTGGTATTCAGGGTAGGAAGAATACAACCGAATAGGGTTGTGCCAATGCCGGTTAAAACAAATCCGAGATGAAGCCAAAGGATGGAACGTGACCGCTCTTTGTAATTATTCCGCATGAAGCACTGCGTTGTTTGTCTTGCCAGCCATCCTGCCTTTGCGACGAGTTGTCGACGTGTTTTGGATGGCTTTCGTAGACTCCCGCACTATTAGCTCGGGTTCCACGGTTATATGCTCGCGGAAACGCTCTGTTCCATGAATTCGGTTGAGGACGCACTGCGCGGCAATCCTTCCTATATTAGACATGGGTTGGCGAATGGTGGTGAGCCTTGGATTATTGAATGCGGCCGCTTTGATATCGTCAAATCCAATTACAGAAACGTCTTCAGGGACACGCAACCCGAAGTCTTGCAAGGCGCGTATTGCACCAATCGCCGACATGTCGTTGAACGATACAACAGCAGTGAAACGCTTACCGGCGGAGAGAAGCTGCTGCATGACGGGATATCCCAATTCAGGGGACGAGAGGTCACGATCCAGTTGTATGATCAATTCTGGTTTGATTGAAATCCCAACCTCGCGGGCTACTGCGACAATGCTGCGCCATCTTTCATCAGAATCTGAACTGAAGGGCTGGCCCCGCATGAATGCGATGCGTTGGTGTCCCAGTGAACGCAGGTGGGTCAGGGTAAGTTCAGCGGCAAAGCGATGATCCAGCACAACATTAGTGACACCTTCGATGGCACGGTGGCCGGCAACTGCTACCACCGGCACAGAAAACGAATGTTCCAGCGCAGTGTCAATGGCGATGAGGGCCTCTGCTCCGCGGCCTATGAGCATTTGGCTATATTCTTCAACCAAATTTTCCCGATGCCTGTGATGCGCCGTGAAATAAAAATATCCCGCATCCATTAAATGATCGCCAATACCGCTCAGCACCTGGGTGTGATAACCATCGCCAAGCTCGGGCACCAGGATTCCAATCGTAAGCGTACGTCGATTGCGGAGAGAGCGAGCCAAGAGGCTGGGCTGGTAATTAAGCTCTTTTGCGGCGGCTTTGATTCGATCGCGCGTAGCTTGAGGGATTGACCGCCCAGGAACTTCATTGAGTACAACAGAAACTGTGGCAGGATTTAAGCCGAGATGTTCGGCCAATTTTTTCAAACCGACTGGCCCATTTACCAGCGGATGTTTTTGCTTCATGCGCTTGTTTTTCCCGTCCGGACCAACTCTTTACCCGCATCATAGTAGCGGAAAGAGGATCATTTCACTACATCGCTTTAGCAATACGATACAGACCTGATAGGCGGGATTATCCGTGAAATTTTTCAACTAATAAAAGGATTTCAGTTCTTGGGTTTGAAATCAAGATAAGCGAAGTTCATATTCCCTTGGGAAAGTACGCGCAAAGTTAGGACATTCACGCCCTTTGACAGTCGAACTTCGGCCAAATTCTTCAGAATGTTCCAATGGTGCCACTGCCGCCAAGCGGTGGGATCGGCAGCATTGTAGGTAGACAGGATGCTTATAGGATCGGTGAGTTTTTTCCCGTTCAGATCAAATGCTATTTCGCCACCCCGATTTGATGTGTATAGAAGGTCGATGCTGTAGACACCGGCACGCTTAACTTTTACGGTCATGTTGAACCATTCGCCAGGCTCAGTCCAACCGACATAAAGCTGACCTTCAGGTGGAACCACCACGTTATAAGGATTGTTGTCGATCTCTCGGTAAAACTTTGTATATGAAATGTCGACTGCCTCATTCTTCCGGAACTGGTCGAGATATGATCCGTCTGCAGGATTGAGGATGCCGCTTCCATTGTTCTTTGCGTCGGAGTCATGATACGCGACCCCTTCGCCGCCGAGATCATAGTAGGCACACTGTACCCGCCCCGGAATAATTTGCGGACCGCCATGATAAACACTGTCGTGAAATGGTTCGCCGCGGGAAGGATTCGCTTTTTCAGCCCCGAACACGGAAAAATTAAGCACGCTGAGCAAAGCAAACGATTGACATAAGCTGAAGCGAAGACTTTTTTTAAGACAGAGTGGGGTCATGGTCATGAGATTAGGGTGAGAGGCATTCCGCTCAACGGTATATGTTCCTCCCACTACCAACGAATCGTCACTGAATCTGGTTCAAGCGCCAGATCCAATACGCGTGCCGCTAGCTCGCATTGAATTTGCTGTTGCTCCCCTCGATTAGTAACCACGAGTGCATGGCTGCCATCTGGGTTTTCAAATGCAATGTGATCAATGCCGGCCAACTCTCCCATGAGAGGCAATCACGCGAACGCCCGTTTAAATCATTTTCGAATAGTGCACAAAGGCCTAGTATCGCCCACTGCGCGTGATTTCGTACTCCACGCGCAGGGCTGAATCCCTGTTATAAACCGGGAGTGTGTTTCCTTATATGACAAAGACAAACGATTGTCAAAGGAAGTCCATATGGTTGTGGCGAGCCTGGTCTTTTGGCGCAAGATTTTTCCGAATTCCGTTAACGTTAACGAGAAAAATCGATTGTCTAAGCGAATTACTGGCGTAATTTATGGCTTGACAGTCATAATGCAAAAGCGTTAGCGTGGCGCTCGTGTCAATGGCATCGTCTGTGTTTCACATTAGACAAACCTTTGTCTTAAACGAATAGCCGAATTTTGCGGGCATGAGTGGTTTCCAGACAATAGCCAATAGTTTGTGGGGACTTGGAAAAGCACACTGAATAATGTGCACATTTGATTGCAGGAGGCGGTGAGATGAGGAAAGTAACTCGCTTCGCGATGGGGATTTGTCTTTTATTAGGCGCAACCGGACTTGGTCTGGCGCAGAGCAGGAATACCGGGGAGATTCGCGGCACGGTGATGGCGTCAGGAGCCGTTGTGCCAAATGCAACCGTCACTCTCACAAATATAGATACTGGAGAGACGAAGGATTTCATCACCAATGCAAACGGTATTTACGATACCGTGTCCACTCCCGCCGGCAACTACAACATCACCTTCACTGCGACCGGTTTTAAGAAGCTTGTGCGTGGCCCTATCACGCTACAGGTGGATGTGATAACCGAGGATGCCAGCCTTGACGTGGGTGCAGTAACAGAAACAGTGACCGTAACTGCTGGGGCTCAACTCTTGGAGACCGAAACCTCCCATATAGGGACAATTTTTGATGCAAAAACTATCGATCAATTGCCCCAGATAGGTGCTGGCATTACCGGCAACGATTGGGCTAACTTCAATATCCTCCTCCCCGGAGCAAGCGGCTCTGCGACACAACCTATGTCAGAGGGCAGTGGCGCTTATAACGCTGGAGACGCTGTCTCTATTAATGGCAATCTGCCTAACTATGCCAACTACCTCCAGGATGGAGGCGTGGTTCAATTGCCGGTCAGCAACAATGTCGACAACACGCTTTTTGAGGCCGTGCAAGAGGTTCAGATTACGACCTCTTCGTTCTCGGCGGAGTACGGCATTGGCGGCGCTGTATTTAACCAAATCACTAAGAGCGGGACCAACGGCTTTCACGGGTCGGCTTACGAATATTGGCAGAACACAATGTTGAATGCAGCCCCCTATTTCGGGGTCCCAAGTAAGACTGGCAATGGCCTTGTTCCACAACAAGCGCCATTTTTCCGCTATGACGAGTGGGGCGGTTCAATCGGAGGCCCCATCGTCAAAAATAAATTGTTCTTTTATTTCGTTCGGGACAAGATTTATAACAACGGCTCGACGAGTGCCACTACAGGCTCAACTCCGACGTTGGCAGAAAGAGGTATGGGTACGGCGCATCCGGGCGCTTTCGATTTTACCGGTCTTCCGACCATTTACGATCCGACGAGCTGTAGCACTCCGGGATGTAGCCGCACTGCATTTTCAGCGGAAAATACCGGATCACTCGCTGGAGTAAACGCAATTCCGGGCAACCGTATCGATCCCGTGGCCGCAAAGATTCTGGGTTACTATCCTGTGCCTAACGCGGGCGCAGCAGGAGCTTTTAATAATAATTTCTCCACCGTTTTGCCAACTCCCAATCCAAATCTCAGATATTTCGGGCGAATTGATTACGATTTTTCCACAAAGAACCGCATCAGTTTCTCAATCAGCCAGAAGGATAATCCCGGAGTCAATAAAGGAGGACCATTTCCATGCCCGATTAATTGTTTTTCGGGCGACATAGATGGCTACAACGCGCAGATTACTGACACTTGGGACATCAGCCCCAAGGCGGTCAATTCACTCCGAATGGGTTACACAAAACAGGGTAACTGGTTTGTCCCCGACACTATCGGGTTTAATGCTGCAAGCACGCTGGGTTTGCAATACGCTAAAGCCAATGTCTTCCCGCAGATCAATATCGGCGGCGCCGGTCTCTGCTGCAATGGTCTCTCCCCCGGTACGAATGCCATATACATCGAAAATCTGTATGATCCGTCGGATGTTTTGACACTTATACGTGGTAAGCACATCCTGAGTTTCGGCGCTGAGGTGTTAATGGGGCAGGGGAACACTACCCCGTGGGGAAACATCACTTCAGGCAATTTCACATTCTCCGGTAACTACACGGCACAAAACGGCGCCGCAGCCGGGACAACGGGATCTGGCCTTGCTGATTTCCTTCTCGGCGATGTCCAAAGCTGGAAGGCGACGAATCAGTCGACGTCTTATGCGCGTTTGAAGAGTCCTCAATTTTTCGTTCAAGATGAGTACAAATTCCGCCCCAATCTCACGTTGAATCTCGGCTTGCGCTATGTAGCAACAACTGGATTTACTGAGATCCACAATAGTTTGGGCGGGTTTGATCCTGATATTCCGCTTGCCTGCGCTGCTTGTGGCGCATACAACGGCACCCTGGGTTCGCTATGGTTTGCTCCTCAAGACCACCGGAGCTCGTTGCAGAAGCCGATTTACGATATCTTCTTGCCACGCGTCGGTTTTGCATGGTCTCTCAGGAATGACACAGTAGTGAGAGGCGGCTTCGGAATGTACTCGTATAATTTCAGCCAGGACGATTACGGCAATGGAATTGGCTTTGGAGCCCTCTCAACCAGTTCGGGTAATGCATCGGACCCGAATCAGGGAACCGGCCCCAATCCACTGATCTTTCTTTCCTCATCCGCTGCGGCTGCTAATTCTGTGCTGAATTACGTGGTGGGTTCGCCGAATGCGAAGAATGTTGCGCAGTACGTCAACCCAACTTCTCCCTCAAACCAAACCTACGTGCCATATGACGTACCCGTGGGTCGAATTAATGAATGGCAGTTGAGCGTGGAGCATCAGTTCGCGCACAACTATATGGCATCGATTGCTTACGTGGGCAGCCACGGCAGTAATCTGCAATACCCGACGGACGTCAACCAGATCACCAACCCCGCAGCTTTGGCTGCAAGTGCAGCAGCGAAAGCAGCCATTCAGGCGGATCGTCCGTTCCCAGCCTGGGGAACCCTTAGTGGAAATACTTACAATGCCATTTCGAACTATAACGCGATGCAAGCACAGATCACGAGACGGTTTTCTAATGGTTTGAATTTCAGCTTCAATTACGTCTGGTCCCACTTCCTGGATGAACAGGATTCCGGTGGATGGGGCAGTCGCGGGGGGACTCAGTATTGGCAAATCGGAAACGATCCAGGCGCCAATTACGGCAACTCTAACTTCGATATCCCGAATGCGTTCAAGGGATATGCTAGTTACGAACTACCGTTCGGCAAAGGCAAAGCTTATCTGAGCGGTAATGCGGCAGAGAACGCCATTGTTGGTGGATGGCGAATCTCGGGAACGTTTATTCACCAGAGTGGAAGTCCATTCACAGTGGTCAACAGCACAAATGCGAACTCGACAATTACTGGCTGCTCACAGGGCGGTACCGCGTCCGGTGGTGACGTCAACAACGGCTGTAATTGGTTCCCCAACGTTATTGGTGATGTCAAAGTCAGTAACCCAAGCCCCACCGAATGGTTTAACACCTCAGCCTTCGCCAATGCATCGTCGGGTGGTCAATTCGCATTCGGAAATGAGGTTAGAAACTCACTCAGGGGACCGCGTCTCACGGTCTTTAACATGTCCTTCGCTAAGGATGTCAGCTTCGGAGAACGCGTTCGCCTGGAAATTCGATCAGACTGGGTCAACGTCTTCAATCATCCGAGCTTCGGCATTCCGGGCCAGGTCTTTGGAGGGAGTAATTTCGGACAGATAAACAATGCTACGTTGGGCAATGGCGTGGCGGTTGCCGCTCGCAGCGGTCAACTTAGTGCACGCATAACGTTCTAACGTCAATAACTAATCAGGAAAGGACGGCAGCGATGCCGTCCTTTTTCTGTTCTTGCGGTTCCGGTGATAAGCCGGTGATAAGGAAGAGGTTTCAGATACGATTCCTCACCATACAATCGTGACATGAGGACAAAACGGGCCATTTTGTTGTGGGTGGTTCTCTTTCCTGGGTTGCTGCCATGTTTTTCCCAACAACCTAGTCCAAATCCTAACCATCAGCAGCAAATCGAATCACATAAGCGACAAGCCGCCGAATATCTCAAGCAGCAGAAACCTGATCTTGCCATCCCGGAGTTTCGCGCTATTATCGCGCTTGATCCTAAGAACGTTGATGCTCGCGGCAATCTGGGTGTGCTGCTGTTCTTTCAGGGCAACTACACGGACGCGATACCCCAGCTTCGCGCCGCGTTGAAATTGCAACCGACTCTGTGGAAGATCGAAGCCCTTCTGGGCATGGGCGAGAAGCGGACAGCCGATGTGAAAGCCGCGCTCACCGACTTGGAGAAAGCCTTCCCCAAACTAGAAGAAAAGAAGCTTCGCATTGAAACCGGGGTGGAGCTGATCGAAATCTATAGCGGGACAGGTGATCTCGATAAGGCGGCATCAATCGTCAGCGTGCTGCGCGATTTAGATCCCACCAACGTAGACCTTCTCTACACGTCCTACCGGATTTACTCGGATCTGGCAGGAGAATCCATGCTCAGCTTGTCTCTGGTCGCTCCGAACTCCGCACGCATGCATCAGGTGATGGCCCACGAATTGGCGAAGCAGGGAAACAGCGCTGCGGCTATTGCACAGTATCGAGAAGCTCTTAAGATTGATCCTAACGTCCCCGGATTGCATTTCGAGCTGGCAGAAATGTTAAACGGTTCGTCAATTGTGAAGGAGCAAGACGAAGCCGAGGGCGAATACCAAGCGGCTCTGTCAGTGAACCAGTTCGACGAGAAGTCCGAATGCAGACTGGGTGATATCGCTTTTCGCAAGGGCAATCTTAACCAGGCTGAAGAGTACTACTCGAAAGCCATACAGCTTCAGCCTAACGATGCTGAAGCCCATCTCGGACTTGGGAAAACATTCATGGCATTGAATCAGCAGGAAAAGGCTGAGCCGCCTTTGGAGCGTGCCGTTCAACTGGAACCCACCAGCGCCGTTGCACACTTCCGCCTAAGCACTCTGTACAGGTTGATGGGGCGATCCGCCGATGCAAAACGCGAGCTGGACGAATACCAGAAGTACAAAACAATGAAGGAGAAATTAGCCGCCATCTATCGCGAGATGCGCGAAGAGCCAGTCAAGGCGGAACGCGACGATCCTGAAGCGCAGAAATGATGAGGTAAAACTGGCCAGTGGTCGAGGCGCAAATTTAAAAACTCAGATGACGGGACAATCTAAATGCTGAAAGCGGTTATTGTGCTTCTCGCGATTTCCTTTGCAGTTGTTCCGCTATTCGGATCTTCTTACTATCCGGTCCGACTAGACGATCCCAAAGCTGTCTATCTAACTCCAGAAAACTTCTCTATCCACGGAGATGGAATAGCAGATGACAGCGAAGCTGTGCAACAAGCCCTCAACAAGGTCCAGGAGACAACCGAACAAGGCATCCTGTTCGTTCCGGCTGGTCGTTATCGTCTTACGAAGACGATTTACATCTGGCCGGGGATCCGGCTGATTGGCTTCGGTGCGAATCGTCCAACCTTTGTGCTCACTCCCAACACGCAAGATTTTCAGAAGGAACCTGCATATATGTTTTTCTTTGCGGGCGACCGTCCGGGATCTGCGCGAGCAAATCAGTGGAGAGTGTCCCGCGCGACTGACCCTGTGCCGGACGCGAATCCGGGCACTTTCTATTCCGCAATGAGCAATATCGATATTGAAATTCAGGACGGAAATCCCGGTGCCGTGGGC
>DASRFC010000046.1:0-114813 GCA_035651835.1 Terriglobales bacterium | reverse complement strand
CGGACCCGGGTCGTACTGTTCGCGACCAATCACCCTCGTCTCCTCAGCCTGAGTAGCGCAACTGCGTGAGCTGAATGCGGTTGCCGCAGGTGTCGTTCAGCATCGCGATGGTCGAGGCCGTCACGTCCGTCGGTGGCATGGTGAACTCGGCGCCGCGCGCTTTCATACGCTCGTAATCGGCCTGCACGTCGTCGGTGTAGAACATGGCCGCGGGCTGGCCTTGCTGGAACAAGGCCTGCTGGTAGGCTTTAGCCGCAGGGTTGTTGTTTAGCGCTAGCTGCAGCTCCGTGCCGTCTGGGTCCTCTGGTGAGGCCACAGTCAGCCAGCGATATGGGCCCTGACTGAAGTCGGCCTTCTTCACAAAGCCCAGTACTTCGGTATAGAAACGCAGGGCCTTCTCCTGGTCATCGACGTATACATTGGTTAGTTTGATCTTCATTGGATTCCCTCGTACTTCACATTCGCGGATGCTGCCTCATCATTGATCTTTCTTTTCGTTAATGTTGACTGATCTCCTGTTGATGGACCCATGCGGTCGAGGTGGCAGCGGCATCTTGTCGGGCCGAGCTTTTCGAAATGAGTCGTCGGAGGACATGGCCTTTCCACATCCAAAGTCCTGAAAGGACAATTACAGGAACGAAGACGAACCGGGTAGCGGGGGCGTAGTTTGGAAGTTGTTCAAACGGGCTATAAATATAGCCGATTATCGGAATGGCAAAGATGATGTGAACCCAGCGAAGAATCGAACGTTGGGTGGCATTATTCATGATTGACATCTTTTTTCCCTTTCTTTTTTTTCTTTGGTGTTGATTGATCTCTGTGTTGACGATCCATGCGATCCTGATCCATACGGTCAAGATGGCGTTCGAGAGCATCTACGTGAGCCGACCAGAACCTGCGGAACTGGGCCAGCCAGGCATCCAACTCCTGAAGCGGTTCAGGTCTCAGCCGGTAGAGACGGCGCTGTGCATCCACCGTGGATTCCACGAAACCGGCGTCGCGCAGCACTCGCAGGTGCTTCGACACGGTCGGCTGCGTCATACGGAGCTGACGCTCGATCTCTCCCACCGACTGTTCTGACGAAACCAGAAGGCTTAAGATCGCGCGGCGGTTCGGCTCCGCGATGATTTCGAAAACAGATTCCATATGCTTTTTATATACTCTAAAAAGCATATACTCGTCAAGGCATATAATGCCTTGGGCTTAATTCAGTCAATGAGGGCTGGGATATGATTGCGAGATCATGCAGTAACTCAGCTGGTTGTCCGCTGGATGGCTGACGCAGTGTTCGCTCGCGAGCTGAGACCCGCTACTTTGCTGATCATTTTGCGAGTGGAGGGTTGATTATTTAAGAGGAGACTCTCCTGGTTGCGCTTCCAGGAATCTTCTCCTGCCGATCAGATGAGTATCCATATAGCTCGGGTGCCCGTGGATTCCAGCTTGATGACGTCCCTCAGCGGCTAAAGCCGATCCCATTCAAGCCTAAAATCACAGCGGTGAACCGCTGTGCCACCCAAAAGCTTCTTCTCATCTAGCCCATGTTGTCTTAGTTTATGTGCCTCGGCTTCGCGCAGAGCGTCCTCTGTAGGACGCCGTTAACCTTACTCGACTTCCTGTGTAGCCGGATTCTCAGATCCGAAAAACGTCTTGCCAGCCAAAACCGTGCCAATGGCTCTAATCAAATCGCGCGCTGCCTGAGACTTAAGGACCAATCCCTGAGCCTGGGCTTGACGAACTTCGCTGGTTAATCTCTCCGAGTCGTGCATGGTAAACATCAGAACGCGGGAACCCAGTCCCAATTTTGCTATTTGGGGTGCTGCCTCGAGACCGCTCATTTTAGGCATCGTAATATCAAGAATAATGACATCTGGTTTCAGATTCTTAGCAGCCTCAATCGCTTCTACTCCGTCGCGAGCCTCTCCGCAGATTTCCCAGTCCATTTTCGATCTAGAAATTAGGGTGCGAATTCCCTCCCGTACCACTTCATGGTCATCTACCAGCAGAATTCTCACAGGCATTGGCTCTCATATTTTTTTAGAGCAGATTTTTGAAATGTAAATTACTAAGATTCGCTACTGTGCAGATGTGATCCAATCGTTGGAATCGTTGCACGCACCAGCGTACCGCTTTCGCTGGAGATCAAATGCAGCCTACCGCCAAGTTGCCGCATCCGTTCATTCATACCACGCACCCCAACCCCAGGCGAACCCATCCAGTCTTGAGATGATTGTTCCATAAGCTGTAAGGGAACTCCCTTTCCCTTGTCTTCAATCTCCAAAACACCTGTGGCCCCCTCCATCCGTAGACAAACATGTGCTATCCGGCTTCCGGAATGGCGGTGAACATTCGTCAGACTTTCCTGAAGAACGCGAAACAACGCTAATTCCACTTCGCGAGGAAGGCGATCAAAATTTGTCTCAGCTTCAAAAGTGGTCGTGATTCCACTGCGGGCAGAAAACCCATCGAGATACCACGGTATTGCCGACTTCAAACCCATTTCCTCGAGCATCGGAGGATATAACAGGTAAGCCACCGTACGAACTTCCTTGATGGAGTCCTCGGTTAAAGAGACGCATTGCGCGAGTTCATGAGCGGCAGCGTCCTCTTTTTCCTGAGTCTTTTCATGAATGAGAGATGCCAGGGATTCCAGTTTCATTTTCAACACTGCCAAATATTGGCCCAGGCTGTCGTGAAGATCTCGGCCTATACGCCTGCGCTCTTCGTCTTGTGTACGCAATAAATTTAGCGATAGTTGCCGCAATGATTTTTCGGAATTATGTAACTGCCGTTGGGCTTCCCGCTTTTCTGCAACTTCTTTTTCCAACGCTTCCTGGATGCGAATTCTCTCAGTAAAGTCTCTGGTCACCTTGGCAAAGCCCAATAGTTTACCGGACTTATCTTTGACCGCAGTGATGACTACGTTTGCCCAAAATCGCGAGCCATCTTTGCGTATTCGCCAGCCTTCGTCCTCAAACCGCCCTTCTTTTGCGGCGACAACCAATTCCCAGGCAGGTTTACCGCTTTTTTTATCTTCCTCCGGATAAAAGCGCGAGAAATGGGATCCTATAATCTCCGAGGGTTTGTACCCTTTTATGCGTTCAGCGCCAATATTCCAACTGCTGACATGGCCTTCGGGATCGAGCATGAAAATTGCATAATCTTGCACAGCTTCAACAAGTAGACGGAATCGTTCTTCGCTCTGCCGCAGCTCCAGTTCTCTTTCAAGGACCTGAGTCCTCTGCTGTAACTCGGCAATACTGCGAAGACGTTCTTCGTCGCTGCTCAATTGCAAAGAACCCTCATTGGGAACTACTCCTGAATGTTCTTGACACATTTTTAAAAACGGCTCAATGTTTTGATCATTATTAAAACCAGTGACTGGATATGCACAGAGCAGCGAGAAAGAGTATTTTTTCGCTAAATCATTCCAGAGTTGTTCAACTTGTATGGCTTGCTGCGGTTTCCCCTCGGCCCAGAGCAGCGCAACCAGCTCTCCAAATGCAGCAATTCGACGCTCTTTATTATTGTTATAAAGAACACTTTGAACCCGGCTCAAAACTCCGCCGATAATATCATTGAAGCGCGTCTCATCTACCGAGCCATTCACCATGAATTTCGGCAAAGTTTCGGTAGCGTCCAGAACCACGTATCGGCCTTGAAGGGTTGCTTTCGCAGTGTCTAAGCCATGGGCCAATAATCGTCTTTCCAGCTCCATGCGATGAGGTTTAGTCGCGATGACGATGGCTGCGTCACCAATAGCTAGTGCTCCGCCAATAAAACGGGTTAACACATCGATGAGGAGGTTATCGTCGTTATATAGCTCAACAACGTGCGCCGGATGGTCATAGCCCAGCATAAAAGAGCCAGGAAGAGGTGAATGAAGTGTTGAGTTGGACTCGGACACGGCGACAGTCAAATTTAGGTTCCCCGAAGTTTGCGCAAAACAAGCTAAATCATCGTAAATTTTGCAGGTTGACGTCTATACGGGAATTACTGTACTTCAGACCTTGAATTCCGGCTTGGCTTAGTATTGCGTATTGCGGCGTTGGTGCTACTTCGATGCACATGGTGTGGGGCACCTGCACCGGAATATTTGGGCGGGGACACATAAATGACACGGCTTGGTTGAATATAGTTATGAAGTCCCTCATAGAAGACTCACTTCGCACCTGATTCCTCACTAAGCGCATCCATACGGCATGAGAGTTCCCTGTGACGAAGCCTCCATACGATCCGCAGCGGCCGAAGCTCCATGTGCAGCAAATGCGAGAACCTGGATACTCGCGGCCACCATCCTCGGCTCCAGCATGGCTTTCATCGACAGTACTGTCGTCAATGTCGCGCTGCCCGCGATTCAAGCTAACTTCCACGCAACCATGGTCGATATGCAATGGGTAGTCGAGGCTTATGGCCTGTATCTGAGTGCGCTGATTCTGGCCGGCGGTTCACTGGGAGATCTGCGCGGCCGCCGCCTGATTTTTATAATCGGCGTAGTGGTTTTTGCATTGGCTTCTTTCGGCTGCGGAGCCGCCGCGAACATTCATCAGTTAATTATTTCCAGAAGCATTCAAGGCGTAGGCGCTGCGCTGCTTGTACCGGGCAGCCTCGCCATCATCAGCTCCTCATTCGATGAAAAGATACGCGGCGCGGCCATCGGTACCTGGTCGGGTTTTACCGCAATCACTACCGCAATCGGCCCGGTCTTAGGTGGATGGCTCGTGCAGCACGCTTCCTGGCGTTGGGCGTTCTTTATCAATCTTCCATTAGCCGGAGCCGTCATTATTATTTCGTTTTGGCGAATTCCTGAAAGTCGCAGCGCCCGCGCGCGCCACATCGATTGGCTGGGAGCCGTTCTCGCCACCCTCGGTCTTGCCGGTCTGGTCTACGGATTCATCGAATCGGTCAACTTGGGTTGGAGGAATCCTCGCATACTCGAAACTCTCATCGGCGGCTTTGCCTGTCTAATCGCTTTCGCGGTTGTCGAAGACAAGATGGCTTCGCCAATGGTTCCGTTTGCGCTTTTTAAATCTCGCGCCTTCAGCGGCGCGAACCTGCTCACGCTTTTTCTTTATTCTGCGATTGGGATTTTCTTCTTCTTATTTCCATTGAACCTGATCCAGGTGCAGCGGTACTCAGCCACTGCCGCCGGCGCTGCCATGCTTCCGCTAATTCTATTGATGTTTCTTCTTTCGCGCTGGTCTGGCGGACTGGTCGCGCATTATGGCTCGAGGCTTCCACTTATCATCGGCCCTTTTATTGTGGCGCTTGGCTTCGTTCTCTTTGCCGTGCCTTCTGTCACAGATAACTATTGGAAAACTTTTTTCCCGGCAATCATCGTTCTCGGCTTGGGGATGGCCATCACCATAGCTCCTCTAACCACCGTTGTAATGAATTCGGTGGATCAAGATCGAGTTGGCACCGCCTCTGGAATCAACAACGCCGTAGCGCGGGTCGCCGGCGTCCTTGCGATTGCCGTTCTCGGAATTGTGATGGTGAAGACCTTTGCTTCCCGGCTCGATCGTGGCCTTACTGGCCTTGAGCTGCCGCCGAACGTTGTGCAAGAAATTCATTCCAATGAAACTAAACTCGCCGGATTGCAACTGCCCTCAGGCGGCCTCCATCCCAGCACAAAAGCTGCCATTCAAGAATTAATCGGAAGAGCATTTGTATTCGGGTTCCGCATAATATTGCTGATTTGCGCAGCCCTGTCCCTGGCGAGCGCAGCAGTCGCATGGCTCATGATTCCCGCTAAAGCTCTGTTTTCATAAAGCAACTCTGACCCGCTGTTCTGCAACAAAAGCCTGCACGCTTTCGCTTACATGTACATGGATTAACACCGCAAACGAAGGGAGCCTTGATGGGAACTGACAATAAAAAATCGCAGAATGGCAGATGGAGCGGAGCAGGAATGGTATTTGCGTTGACAGTGCTCGCATTGTCCACGCTTATTGGCTGCGAGAATCACAAGCAGCTGCCTGACGAAAAAGATGCAGTTGACAAAGCAATGACGAGCGCTAATCTCGGGGTGGTTAGTGTCTCTCAAGATCGTGATAAGGGCGTGATGACCCTCACCGGTGATGTCGAATCCGCAGACAAAAAACAAGAGGCTGAGAGCGTTGCCAAACAAGCTGCGCCCGACTACACCATCTCGAATCAGGTCGGAGTTCGGCCCGTGGGTGCGGAGAGCCAGGCGAAATCGGTTGATTCGAGTCTCGACAGTGGGATTGAGGACAACTACAAAGCGGCAATAAAGGCGCATAAGAACCTCGACGCGCAAAGCGTCTCCTACAGCGCCAAGAATGGAACGCTGGTGCTGAAAGGGAGCGTAAAAACAGCGGCGCAAAAAGCTGAAGCCAGCAAGCTCGCCAAGGCCGTCCCAAACGTAAAAGAAGTTGTTAACGAGATTGAAGTGAGATGAAGTGCGATCACCTTCGACTGTGCAATAACGCTGGTAGAAATCCGCTCCTAAAGGAGGAGATATGAAAATGAAAGTCGGAACTTTCGTCGTATTCTCGTTTCTGTTTGTATTCACTGCCTTGTCAGGATTCGCGCAAACCAAGGACAAGTCGGACGTAAGAACCGTGAAAGGGTGTTTATCGAAGGGCGACAACAGTAAGGAATTCTTGCTTACCGGAGATGATGGCAGCACCTGGGAAGTACGTAGCAGTAAAGTGGCGCTCGCGGATCATGTGGGACACACTGTGAATGCTACTGGAGTCGTATCCAATGCCATGGCACACAACATGAAAGAAGATACCAAAGACATGGCAACCGATACGGGCATGAAGAAGAACAATTCCGAACACGGACATATGAAGATCACGAGCGTAGAGATGATCAGCGACTCCTGTCAGAAGTAGATTGACTGTCCGAAGTTAACGAAGAGTATTTTTGCCAGGGCGGATTCTATAATCCGCCCTGTCCTTCCTTGTTTCAAACCTACCCCCTCCCGATCCTATAAACAAAAGGAGTTGGCGCGCGACGCGCGACTCTCGGCGATTCAACGCTAGCTGGTGATGGGAACGGAACGCAAGGAGGAACGGTGGGGCATACTTATTTCAAGCCTAGAATGGAATGGCGGTCCTCTCGAAATATTTATCACCCACCTGTAACGTCGAACCCTCTTCCTGCACTACTTATCAAGATCGTTTAAGTATTTAAATTCTTTGATAGCGAGGTATCAACAATGGCGGCATGGAGAGAATTCCGTTTTGACTTCATCGATTCAGGCGCAAGCGCGTCCGTTTTCATCCACGGTTATGACAACAATGAATCCGTGGCTTATAGCGCAGTGGTGTATGCGCAGGAGGGCCAGGCCTACTATCCGCTGGGACACATCAACATGGAGCAAACAGAGGTTTACCGGCATGTGGACGGCACGGTAGCGCGCGTCGTTGCGGTGCAAAATCTTGCGCCATTCAATCCATGCACGGTGGATATCAACATTTTGGCCGAAAGTTTCTAGCGCACAGTGTGCGCGAACATTTCAAGGAAGGTGAACGAGATGGCGAAGACTAATGTTTTTATTTGGCACAATCTGACTGGGCAAATCCTGGCTATTGGGCACTCGACCGGAAAAAGAAAGGCGACTCCTGTGGCCCGCGAGGGTCAGGCTGTACTGGAAACAGAGTTCGAGGAATCGCATCTGGCAGGGCTACACAAAACCCACATCGTGGACGTAACGAAACGAACCCTGATCAAGAAGCCTGCATAAGAGTTGATCGATTCGATTAGTATCGTTCGGATGTCCTCGAAGCTGTCATTTTGAGCGCAGTAGGACGGGTGAACAGAAAAGCAGATTCCTCTCACATCCTCGCTGCGCCAAGCGGAGCTGTGGACGGTTCGGAATGACAATTTGCTTGGAACAGCAACACCATTGGTAATCGGTGGCAAATCTATGGCGCATGACGAAGTACGCCGCGTTCTCTGTGCCTTCGTGGTGAAGACTATCCCTACTTCATAACTCCCCGCTGCGCGATTCCAATGTTGTCCCTTGACGTATTCTTCACCAGATACATCATTTCGTCGGCTTGCCGAATGATGTCTTGCGGAGTCTTGGCGTCATGCGGATAAGTCGCGACTCCCATCGAAGCGCGTACATTCAGATTCAGTCCTTCTTCCTTGCAGAACATGCTGGTGCGTAGACTGTCGCGCAAACGGCGGGCCACAACCAAAGCTTGATCTTTGCCAGTCTGCGGCAACAACACTACGAATTCGTCGCCACCGTAGCGGAATGCGTAATCGATCAAACGCAACTGGGCCTTAATAAGGTAGCCAATTTCCGCCAGCAGCTTGCTGCCGATCAAATGTCCGTGGGTGTCGTTGACCTGCTTGAAGTGGTCAAGGTCGATGAACACCACCGTGAACTCATATCCGAAGCGAGCCGAGCGATACACCTCGGTTTCGAGCGTCTTATAAAGATGACGCGCATTGTAGAGGCCGGTGCAGTCATCGGTGATGGTGAGTTCCTGAATTTTTTCTACCGCGTGCGCATTCTCGATGGCGATGGCGGCATAGTCGCAGAGCGCTCCAAGGAAAAAAGACTCCTGATCGCCGAAATGGTCAAGGTCAACATTGACCAATTGAATGACGCCTAACACTCGCAGCCGCGACTTTACTGGCACGCAAATGATGGAACGCGTCTCCCACTGCGTCATCTCATCCACGCGTCTGGCGAATCGCGGATCAGCCGCCACATCCGGCACGATCAATCTCTCACCGTGCTTAGCAACATGCCCGGCGATCCCTTCGCCGACTTTCAAGCGGACATTCTTCAGAGCTTCCGAGGCGGCGCCTATCGCGATAGCAAAATACATCTCGTCTTTTTCATGGTCGACCATCAGCAGCGACCATGTATCGGGACGGAAATATTCCGCCATCTTCTCCATAATCGTTTGCAAAATCGAATCCAGGTCGAGCGAAGAAGTCAGGGTCTTGGCAACATCATGAAAGATGTTCAATTCCTGATCTTGCCGGCCTTGGTCGGCGATGGGGGACTTGGGCATGAACCTCAACCTAATATGTAAGGCGGAATTGTTGCGATTATATTCGGCGGAGGGAAGCAGCGGCAACGAACCTTAGTAATAGGAACCGCTAAAGCTACCGTGGCTGAAGGACATAGCGCGCCGTCCAAGGTTGGATTCTACCGGCGTGGCTCGGAGATCCGCCTATCGTAAGGAGCAACAATGAGTCCGAAAAATCAATATTTATTTTGCAATGACTAACATATAGTTATTCCAGTTTGGAGCCGTCCTTCGTCCTTGGGGAAGGAGATCCGTCGATTGGCCCCATTTGGCGCACAACTCAAGAAGATCCGAGAGCAACGAAGCATAACGCTGGATCAAATTTCCATCTCGACCAAGATCGGCGTGCGATTTCTTCAAGCTCTGGAAGAAGAACGCTTCGAGCAGCTTCCCGGAGGCATTTTTAACAAAGCATTCGTCCGCTCTTATGCACGCACTATCGGCGTGGATGAAAACCAGGCAGTTGCCGATTACCTGATTGCCTCAGGAGAGGATCAGCCCAAAAAGCCCACAGAGACCAGAGAGGAGAATTTCCCCCTTTCTGTAGCTGCGGTAAAGAAAGAAAGCATTCGTAAATTTCCCTGGCGCAGCTTCGCGATTTTCCTGCTCGTGGTTGTTGTGGTTTTAAGTTTAGGATTTTGGGCATTCCATCCACGACAGTTGAACGTAAGTGAGCGGAGTGCACTATCAATATCCAAAGCTGCCACTGGCGCATCATTGGTAGTCGCTTCAGAACATCCTCAGCCCGCTATCACCGGGAACCGGGAACTTTCAACGAACGGCCAACAGTCAACGCAGTCAATACCCACGCCGGGAGCTTTTACGGTGAAGATCAGAGCGACGGACGACTCCTGGCTTTCCATTACAGCCGATGGCAAAGAAATTATGCAGGATACGCTGGCCGCCGAAGAAGAAAAGACGATTGCGGCGCAGAAGCAAATCGTAATTAAGTCCGGCAACATTGGTGGAGTGGACATCTGGTTTAACGGTAACAAGCTGCCCTCGCAAGGAGAGTACGGATACGTGAGAACCCTGACCTTTGGCGCAAATGGCTTGTTACCGGCGGAGCACAAGAAAACGGCCGCGCTGGAGTAGCTGTAAGTCTAAGAAAATAATGCGCAGCCCTCCATTTGACTGTCTAAAGCAGCACTCCACCCTATTTGGCGCTCCGCTCACTGTTGTGGTTCGCCGCTTACACCAAAATCATTGCTTCGTCATACGTTTCTCTGATAGCTTTTTAGAGTCTTCGAATTGGTCATTTTCGGCAGTTATGTTCTAGTTATCCCCCGCCAGACGTGACGCCCAGTTTTGTGAAGGAGAGTTGATTGTCATCCAAGAACCGTTATCTTTTTACGTCCGAATCCGTAACGGAAGGCCATCCCGATAAGATCGCCGACCAGATTTCCGATGCAATTCTCGACGCCTGCTTAACTGAAGATCCAACCAGCCGCGTCGCTTGTGAAACTTTGACCGCAACCGGCCTGGTAGTAATAGCCGGAGAAATCACCACCAAAGCCTACGTAGATTTTCAATCGCTCGTGCGTGGAACCATCGCCGCCATAGGCTACAACAACGCGCTCTACGGATTCGATTCGAATACCTGCGCAGTGATCTCCAGCATTAATAAGCAATCCGGAGACATAGCGATGGGGGTGGATACAGGAGGAGCCGGCGACCAGGGAATGATGTTTGGGTACGCCTGTAATGAGAATGAGGACTTCATGCCCACGCCCATCTCACTGGCGCACAAGCTGACCCACCGGCTTTCGGAAGTCCGCAAGAATGGCAAGCTCCCCTACCTTCGTCCTGATGGAAAATCCCAAGTTACAGTTGAATATGACGCGAACCACAAGCCGGTTCGCATTGATGCTGTTGTCATTTCAACTCAACATGCTGAGACCGTCGGCAACGACGAACTTCGCAGCGATATTCTCAAGCACGTGATTCAAGCTGTGCTTCCCGCCAAGCTGCTTGATGAAGACACCAAGTATCACATCAATCCCACTGGACGTTTTGTAATTGGCGGGCCGATGGGCGACACCGGGCTCACGGGACGCAAGATCATTGTCGATACTTACGGGGGCATGGGACGTCACGGTGGCGGGGCTTTCAGCGGCAAGGATCCAACCAAGGTTGATCGCTCGGCTGCTTACATGGCGCGTCATATTGCAAAAAACATTGTTGCGGCTGGATTGGCCGATAGATGCGAAGTGCAACTCGCCTATGCCATTGGCGTAGCCGAGCCGGTCAGCGTTCTGGTCGATACTTTCGGAACCGAGAAAGTTGACAAGGCCATTATTCCCGATCTCGTGCGCGCGAATTTCAAGCTAACTCCGAAGGGGATTATCGAATCGCTCAAACTGCGCCGTCCGATTTATTGCAAGACTGCGGCTTACGGACACTTCGGACGAAACGATCCGGACTTCACTTGGGAAGCGACTGACAAGGCGGCGAAACTGGCGAGTGATGCGGGATTGCGAGAGCCAGCGACAGTAGGCGGACGCAAGTAATCTTGAAGAGTGTCAAAGCTTTCAAATGAGAGTATCGCATCCCACCTTTCGCCAAGACGCGAAAGATGGGGCACTCATTGACAGTGCGGACGTAAATTCAAAATCAAAAAATAAGTTTCAAGTTCTGAATCGGTTTCAAGTTTCAAACACAAAGGATCTTAATCAAGATTTAAGCGCCACAGGAGAGTTATGTCGACCACGCAATTGCAGTCGGATGTAAAGAGCATCGAATTCGCGGACTTAGGCAAGAAGCGCATTGACTGGGCGAACCAGTCGATGAAGGTTCTTCAGATTATCCGCAAGGAGTTCATCAAGAACCAGCCTCTCAAGGGCATTCGCGTTTCTGCCTGCTTGCACGTAACGGCCGAGACTGCCAATCTTGCTATCGCGCTGCGCGATGGCGGCGCCGATGTTGTGCTCTGCGCCTCGAACCCGCTGTCCACGCAAGATGATGTGGCAGCCAGCCTGGTGCGCGATCACGGCATTCCGGTTTTCGCCATCAAGGGTGAAGACAATGATACCTATTACAGCCACATTCTTGCGGCTATCGATCACAAGCCGCAGATCACCATGGACGATGGCGCCGACCTCGTCACCATTCTGCACACCAAGCGCACCGATGCGCTTCCAGGCGTGATTGGTGGGACAGAAGAAACCACCACAGGTGTGATCCGGTTGCGCGCAATGGCGAAGGAAGGCGTGCTGCGCTTCCCGATTGTTGCGGTAAATGATGCTGACACCAAGCATTTGTTCGACAACCGCTACGGCACCGGACAATCGACCATCGATGGAATCATCCGCGCGACTAACTTCCTGCTTGCGGGATCGAAGTTCGTGGTCGCCGGTTACGGATGGTGCGGCCGCGGACTGGCTAGCCGTGCGCGCGGAGCTGGAGCAGAAGTGATCGTGACGGAAGTTGATCCGACGAAGGCACTCGAAGCCGTGATGGATGGGTTCCGCGTGATGTCGATGCCAGAAGCTGCGAAGCTCGGCGACGTTTTCTGCACTGTGACTGGCAACAAGAACGTTCTCGCGAAAGAGCATTTCGAACTGATGAAAGATGGCGCGATCATTTCGAATTCTGGTCACTTCAATGTCGAAATCGATATTCCGGCGCTCGACAAAATGTCATCTTCCAAACGCACCACCCGCAACTTCGTCGAAGAATATTCGTTGAAAGACGGACGCAAAATCAATGTACTGGGCGAAGGACGACTGATTAATTTGGCGGCCGCCGAAGGGCATCCACCGTCAGTTATGGATATGAGCTTCGCCGACCAGGCTCTTTCGGTCGAGTACATGGTGAAGAACTACAAGACGCTCGAAAAGACGGTCTATACCGTGCCAGTCGATCTCGACAAGCGCGTGGCGAAACTAAAACTGGAGTCGATGGGAATTAAGATCGACAAGCTAACGCCGGAGCAGGAAGAGTATCTGGCAGGGTGGAGCGAGGGAACGTAAGAGCGGTCGTTGGTCGTTAAGGGGCGGCGTAAGCCGCCCCTTTTTATTTGGAATTGTGAGGACGACGTGGCGCGGCGAAACCATGCCCTGACGCGGACTAGAGTCTATCGAAGCGCAAATGCAGAGATCCTTCGTTGGCAGTCTTCGCATTACGAAGGCTGCGCTTCCTTAGGATGACAAAGTTCGTGATCGGACAGCCGAGGGCGGCTGTCCCTACGTGCGCGTGATCACTATAAGCATCTGCTCGGGGTGAAACGGGAATCGAGGTAGGGATCCTTCGACGGTACTCAGGATGACAGTGCAGTGAGGGATAAAGCTTTGGTAGATGTTGTTTCCTCAGCGGCTAAAGCCGGTTAAATTGAGCATCGAATCGCAGCGCTGAAGCCCTGCGCCACCCAAAACCTGATGTCCGGAAGTGCACTCAAACTTTAATCTCTGAAGCGCGTCTGTGGCAGACGCGGGGAGTTGAGATTGGATCGTGGCGGAGAAAATCCCCGCCCAAGCGGAGCTTGAACGGGGCAGCCACGCTTGAAGGGAACCCGAGAAGTGGTTAGGGGGTGCCATTGTGTTAGACCTTCGCAGTTCCGGAAAAGTCCGAACATAGAAGTGCTGTCATTCCGCGCTTACTTCCCGTGCCCATTGCATGGCCTTCCAATAGGCGTCTGCCACATCGCTGTCGTTTAAATTTAATTGCTTTGCCAGTTCTGCGGTGATCTCCCACTCGCCGGATTCGCGTGCCAGCATCAACTGATAAAGCGGACGCAAGCGGCTGGCTCCGCCCAGGAGCACTGCCTTGGTCTCCTGGTCCACGGGGACATTCTCTAGAATTTTTGCCATCGGAGTTTCGAGAATGGACTCCATCATGGAGAGCAGCCCCAGGAAGAATAAGTCCGAATCTCCGTGGGGAATTTTTGGGGCAAGCAATTCACAAAAATGCGCGCGTACCAATGCGGCTAAAACCAGGTCACTTGATTTTTGCTGCGCTGCCCCTAAAGTCGCGACCAGCCGGATCCACCGCCGTATTTCGCGTTCTCCCAGGATAGAGAGCGCGTGTTTGATAGAACGAATTTCGGTGGAGAATCCAAACATGGCGGAGTTCATGTAGCGCAGCAGCCGATAACAAATGGACGCTTCGCTCTTAATGACATCTTCTACTTCCCTGGGGTCCAGTTCTGGACGGGAAACCGTTTGCAAGATCCGAAGATAATTAAAGCGATTTGCAGGTATGTCCCGCGCCTGCATTAGTTCGGGACGGCGGAAAAAATATCCCTGAAAATAAATGAAGCCGGCTTTTTTAGCCCCGAGAAACTCCTCCCGTGTTTCTACTTTCTCGGCCAACATGCGGCTGCGCCAGGGGCCATAACGCTTGACCATGGCGGCGGCATCCACAGCAGAAGTTACTCTCATGTCGATCTTGATAATATCGGCAAGGTCGGTCAAAGGCTCTCTTGGATCGTTGACCGCAAAATCATCGAGTGCAACCAAATATCCCGCTTCCTTTAAACGATGACACGCGGCTATGACTAAATCATCGGGCGGGACGCTCTCCAGTATTTCAACCACAGTTTGCGGGGCGGGCAGAAGCATAATGTAATCCTTGAGCAGAACCTCGCGCGTGCAATTGATAAAAGCGCGCCGGCCGTCACAAAGCACGTCAAGCCCCATCAGCATGGATGTGTCGAGAGTACTGCGGGAAGCCATTTCAGCATCCGAGTTGCGAAAATATTCCTCTACGCCATCGCGAAAAAGCAATTCGTAGCCAAAGACTTTTTCGTCTCCAGTTACAATCGGTTGACGGGCAACAAAGCTGGTACCGGGCTTGGGAGAGGCAGGAATTCGACCTTGCGCAGGAGCGGTCACATATTGACTATCGGCGAAATTGTAAAAAAGGTTACCGCTTAAGCCCGAAGTGATCCAACGGCTCCATACTTACTAGATGATTTTTGCGAGATGGACTCGTGCCGAAAGGCGATTACGAAAGTATCTGGGGGTAATTGCCCGGCTTGACATTGCACGGGAGGGCACCGCTTATACTTAAGATAAGCAATTTCGATTGGACTTGGTGGATGATTGCTCCCTAAAGTTGTATCACTAATTCCAATAAGTGGATTTCGTCTACTGAAAATATTTCCCGGTCCTGCACTAAATTTATGCTTTGGTGTAAAGGCTGGAGACAATAACACTATCGTGATCACTATAGTCAGCGATCATAGGTAAATGAGGGACCTAATACTGTGAGTCAAACGGCGAATGCGCTTGAGAGCAACTATGTTTTGACCTTGGAGGAAATTAGTACGCTCGCGAAAGAGGGAGGTAAACCGGCCGAGACGCTAATGAATGTAGTGGCATTGATTGCCAGAAGATTCCAGACGGACGTTTGCTCCGCCTATTTGCTGGAACCTGATCGCGCGAACCTGGTGCTGGCTGCCACTCTCGGACTGCGTCCGCAATGCATCGGCACTTTGCGCCTTTCATTGCATGAAGGCCTGGTTGGACTGGTGGCGGAGCAGGTGCTGCCAGTGGCAGTTGAACAGGTACACACCCATCCGCGCTTTAAATATTTCCCAGAGTCCGGGGAAGACGCTTACCAATCTTTTCTGGGAGTGCCTTTAATCGATCGCGGTGTTCTGCAGGGTGTTCTGGTTGTCCAAACTGTCGAAGCCCGCGCCTTTAGCGAACAAGAAGTCCGAATGTTAACGGAAGCTGCGGCGCAAGTGGCTCCCATAGTGAGTGAAGCTCGCACGCTCGATCGTTTTATTGCCCCAGCACAGGAACGGCTTTGGTCCCTTGCGCGTAATTTGTGGTGGAGTTGGGATCACGATTCGACTGGCCTGTTTCGCGATCTCGACCCGTTGCGCTGGCAGCAGCTTAATCACAATCCTGTTTCGCTACTTGCAGAAATTCCTCTGGAGCGGCTCGAGCAGCGCGCTGGCGAAATGATGCTGCATAGCCGTATCAACTATGCCTATCGGCGGCAACGTGAATATCTCGATGCGGACCGGACATGGGGGGCGCGTCATGCGGCTGTCCTTCGACCGCGGCCCGTGGCTTATTTCTCAGCTGAATTCGGATTGCACGAGTCGCTTCCTATTTATTCGGGCGGCTTGGGAGTGCTTTCCGGTGATCACATCAAGAGCGCATCGGATTTAGGCATTCCACTTATCGGTATCGGCTTGTTCTACGGGCAGGGATATTTCCGCCAGCGGCTGGATCGCAGTGGCTGGCAGCAGGAAGAGTATTTACAAACTGACGTGAATCAGATGCCCATGGAACCCGCCATTGGCACCAACGGGCTTCCCGTAGTCGTCGAAATAGAAACGCGCAACGACTTGATTCGCGCCAAAGTTTGGCGGGTGAAAGTAGGGCGTTGCGATCTGCTCTTGCTTGACTCGAATGTCGAAGGGAACGCCCCGGAAGATCGGGAATTAACGTCACGTCTTTATGGAGGGGATGGACGCACACGCATCCGCCAAGAGTTGCTGCTTGGGATCGGCGGTTTCCGCGCGATAAGGGCGTTGGGCATCACTCCAAGCGTGCTTCATTTAAATGAAGGACACAGCGGGTTTGCAGTACTGGAATCCATTCGCAGCCGGATGGAAGATGAAGGCCTGACCTTTGCCCAGGCAGCTCCGCGCGTTTCGCGGGAAGTTGTTTTTACCACGCATACTCCGGTGCCGGCTGGCCATGACCGCTTCAGTCCTGACCTGATTGAGGAACATCTTGGGCCGTTGCGTGATTCGCTGGGAATTTCGCGTGACGACCTTCTGGGATTGGGTAGGGAACACAAGGACGGTTACGAAGATTTCTGTATGACGGTGCTGGGCCTGCGACTCGCTCGCCGCGCCAATGCGGTTTCGGCACTGCACGGTGAAGTATCGCGCGCCATGTGGGTTGGCCTTTGCCCCGGCAAGTCTGAAGAGGAAGTTCCCATTGGACATATCACCAATGGCGTTCACGTTCCATCCTGGCTCGCTCCGCAGATGTTTCGCCTTTACGACCGTCATCTTGGACCCGGCTGGCATCAGCATGGCAGCGAAGCCAAAATCTGGGATGGTATTGAAAATGTCGACGACGGAGAGCTCTGGGAAACCCATCTCAGCCTCAAATCGCAACTGCTGCAATTTGTGCGCCGGCGAGCCGTTGAACAAGCTAAGCGGCGTGGTGAGGATGCCGAGACTTTGCAGAATCTTGATCGGCTTCTCAGTCCGGATGCTCTGACTATAGGGTTCGCACGGCGGTTCGCTACTTATAAACGCGCCAATCTGATTCTTGCCGATATCGAAAGACTGGGCAACATGGTGAATGATCCCAAACGCCCAGTGCAGTTCGTCTTTGCCGGGAAAGCACATCCGCGCGATGAACCCGGCAAGCGGGTGCTTCAACAAATTGCAGAGTTGATGCGCAACCCCAAGTTTGCCGACAAGTTTGTTTTCATTGAAGACTACGACATCAACGTGGGGCGCTTCCTGGTTCAAGGCGTCGATGTCTGGCTGAACAATCCACGTAGGCCACTCGAAGCCTCTGGAACCAGCGGGCAAAAAGTCGTGCTAAATGGCGGACTCAATCTCTCCGTGCTTGATGGATGGTGGGCGGAAGCCTACGACGGACTGAACGGCTTTGCTATTGGAACCGGCCGTACACATACCAACATGGATGTTCACGACTCGCGCGATGGCGAAGATTTGTACCGCGTGCTGAAAGAAGAAGTGATCCCTCTTTACTATAAGCGCGATGGCGATGGCCTGCCGCGTGGCTGGATCAAGCGTATGAAGCGCACCATCCGGACCCTTGGGTGGAGGTTCAATGCCGACCGCATGGTAATGGATTACGCCTTGAAGTGTTATGTGCCGGCCGCCGGCGGAACATCGAGTGCGACTTTTTAACCGGCCCACCGCACTGCCTTGGTCCATTTCCTGATGAGCCGTGCAAAGCCGTCGTCAATTAAAGTAATTCAGAAGCTGCGATAATTCTTGATGATGGTGCCATCGAAGGGACTCGAACCCCCACACCCTTGCGAGTACATGGACCTGAACCATGCGCGTCTGCCAATTCCGCCACGATGGCAATCTTTGTTGCAGAGCGGTCCTGAGGACCGCTATTCAGGCAAGAACAACAGTTAGTATTCTACAGCGGCATCGGGTGCTGTCAAACCTTTGGCTGGCACTTCTATTTTGGTTTGCACGTTTTATCGTGCCAGTACTTGATCTGAGTGAAACATCGGCGTAGCGTAATGCAGCATCAGCTTCGAAATAATATTGCTTAACGCACTGCGTGATTTAATGGAACAAGCCCGGAATCTCCCCGACGAAGTTACCACTCATCTACGCCGATTAGTTCACGATTTGAGCAACGCTCTGGAAACCATTCTGCAAGCCTCTTATCTGCTCGGCCATAGAGAAATGGATGCGACCAGCAAAAAATGGGCACAGATGATTGACACTGCTTCCCACGATGCGGTACGTGTGAACCGCGAAATCAGAGAAGTTCTGAAGAACGCAGATTCCAAGCAAGAGGCTTCAGGTTCAGGCGAAAGCTAAAAATTCGTAACCGTACCCGAAGCCACAATCTATCCTTCCAGCTTGGCAGTCATGCTGATATCGGCTTTGAGCACTTTAGAAACGGGACAGCCGGTCTTCGCATCCGTGGCAGCTTTCTGGAAAGCAGCTTCGTCGGCCCCGGGAACCCTGCCAACAACATCCAGATGAACTTTCGTGATCGTCCACCCTGCATCCAATTTTTCCATGGTGAGAGTAGCTGCAGTTTCAATGCTTGAAGGAGTAAGCTTGGCTGCTCCCAGTTGCGCCGAAAGCGCCATGGAGAAGCAGGCGGCGTGCGCGGCCGCAATGAGTTCTTCTGGGTTCGTTCCAGGAGTATTTTCGAATCTCGTGGTAAATGAATAAGGAGTACTGTTGAGTACACTGCTGGCCGATGAAACGGCGCCTTTACCGTCTTTGAGTCCGCCCTTCCAGACTGCACTTGCCTTGCGTTCCATTAGTCTCTCCAGTTATGAAGTGGTGTTCACTCATTGTAGCTGGGGAAGTGGATCGTGTCAGCGAGACGCGTAAAAGCTCTTAGTAGAAATCCGAACAACTCAGACAATAGCCACATCGCGGACAACTGAGTTTGCAGCGATTCTCTTTTAGTTGTGCCGAACAATTGGGACAGAAATTGGCGGAGTTGCGTGACTCTGGCTTATGCGAATCGGCATCACTCTTGCGCAATGGTGTCTGGATTGGGGGTCGGTCAGGGGACGACATAGTGGGCGAAAAATATCATCCTTGGCGGGAGAGCACAATTGCGCTGCAAGGTTCATGGGCTAGAAGAAAAGTTCGATATTCTCCAAAGCTACGCTGCTTTTGTTTGTTTCAGCGGGGGCAAGCTGGTGTTCCAGCAACTGGCGATCATCCTCCATGCTCCCATCCTTCGCCAAGCATGTATAAAATTGCCTTTTTCTATCATCGTTCTTCCATCTTCATTCCGTATGGAAACTTCGTAGCGGCCGATTTCAATCGCTATATCCCCCGATTGAGTGACTCGCAATGTTTCCATTCGTAGATCTTGATATCCCGAATCGCTGTATTCGCGCAAAGCCTGTTCAATTGCCCGTGAACCTTGAGCAGGGTCGTGATGAGGAGTCATAAACAGACCATCTCCTGCAAACAGCGCACCGACCTGGTCATGGTTCGCAGTATTGAAGGCCATACAGAAATCCTGGGTAAGACCTCGAACAAGTGATTCAACATCGGGAAGGGAACCGGAAGGCATAAAACTGGCTGAAAAAGGCCGGTACATCTACAACCTCCTGTGGGGACAGGAAAAATACGTCCGCTTAACTATTAAGATGCAAGTTTACCGGATTCCAGCTTTTCCGCAACTGCGAAGAATTACGGTAGTGTCTTACCCTACTATCAAACTTACTTGATACGTAGCCCAGGCCAAACGATCTCAAATACCTCATCGATAAACTGCACCGTGAGCGGTCCACTCTTGATGAGCAATCTGAAGTACAAAGGGCCGTAAAGAATGTCGAGAATCATATTGGGATTAAGATTCGGGCGAATCTCCCCGTTCTTCATCGCCTGTTTCAGCAACTCGCGAGCCTCACGACGGCGAGGTTCTACATAGTAATTTTGAAAGGCCTCAAGCATTTCGGGTTCGGATTGTCCTGCTCCAATGACTGCCGCAATGATTCGACCCAGTGGACCTCCAAAAATAGCGGACCACCTTTTCATCTGCTCGCGAATAGCTTTTTCGACCGGACCCGTTGGGGGGAAACTCAGCTCCTGTTCGGCGATTGAAACAAAAGCGTCCATCACCAGGCCGCCTTTGTTGGGCCACCAACGATAAACGGTAGCCTTTCCCACTCCCGCATGGGCGGCGATGGATTCGATGGAAAGGTCAGCAAACCCTGATTCCCGCAGGAGCTCAAGCGTGCTCTCAAGAATCGCTTTGCGAGCTTCCTGGCTGCGGGGACGACCGGGGCTCCGCACTGCCCCAGCCAGATCTGCTGGGTCTTTTTCCATTTGGTTTATACTTTAACAGAATTTAAATCCGATACGGATCGTATCTCATCTAGTATTAATTACGGAGCACGTATTCAGGTTGTTTTCGGCTCCTGGAAGGTTCAAGGATTAAAGTTTCATGTGGATTGTCGCGCTAGCGCTGCGCAGGCCATACACGTTTGTAGTGATGGCACTCTTGATTTTGATTCTCAGTCCTATCGTCATCCTCCGTACGCCTACAGATATTTTTCCCGAGATCAACATTCCTGTTATTAGCGTCGTGTGGAATTATCAGGGGCTTTCTCCCCAGAACATGTCGGATCGTATTACTACGATTACAGAGCGTGCTCTGACCACCTTGGTTAATGACATTGACCACATTGAATCGCAGTCGCTGAATGGGATTGCGGTAGTAAAGATATTTTTCCGCCCCAACGCGAACATTCAGACGGCATTAGCCCAAGTCACCGCGATTTCGCAGACTCAACTCAGACAATTACCCACTGGTACAACGCCGCCTTTGATCATTCAGTACTCGGCATCAAGCGTGCCGATTGTGCAAATTGGTTTAAGCAGCAAGACGCTTCCAGAGCAACAATTATTTGACTTGGGTTTTAATTTTGTCCGAACCCCGCTGATCACGATTCCCGGCGTGGCCATTCCATTTCCCTACGGAGGAAAGCAGCGCCAGATTATTGTCGATTTGGATACGCCTGCACTACAGGCGAAACATCTGACGCCCGTAGATGTAGTGAATGCGATCAGCGCGCAAAATCTGGTGTTGCCAACAGGAACCGCCAAATTTGGATCGATTGAATATCAAGTGGAGTTGAACGCCAGCCCTCAAACTGTAGCCGAGCTGAATGATTTACCAGTCAAGAGTGAAAATGGCACGACAATTTACATCCGCGATGTCGCCCATGTGCGAGATGGTTTTTCGCCTCAGACCAACATCGTCCGCCAGGATGGAGTTCGCGGATCGCTGCTTACGGTTTTAAAAAACGGCAACGCTTCGACGATCGACATTGTTAATAATATTAAGAAGACCCTGCCCACAGTAGCGACAACGCTTCCCAAAGAACTGAATATGAAGCTGTTGTTCGATCAGTCCTTGTTCGTGCGGGCAGCAATTCAAGGTGTGGTTCGGGAAGCGCTAACTGCCGCATGCCTTACAGCGGCCATGATTTTGCTGTTCCTTGGAAACTGGCGCAGCACTTTAATTATTGCGATTTCCATTCCTCTATCGATTCTTACCTCTGTGATCGTGCTGGCCGCTCTGGGTGAAACTTTCAACATCATGACGCTCGGAGGTTTGGCGCTCGCGGTCGGAATATTGGTCGATGACGCGACGGTTGAAATAGAGAACATTGAGCGCAATCTGGGGATGAAAGCAGAGCTCAAGGATGCGATTCTGACCGGCGCACAGCAGATCGCAGTACCTGCTTTGGTTTCAACGCTTGCGATTTGCATTGTATTCGTGCCCATGTTTTTTCTTACGGGCGTCGCGCGATATCTTTTCGTGCCACTGGCGGAAGCGGTTGTTTTCGCAATGCTGGCGTCCTATCTGCTTTCGCGAACACTCATTCCGACTCTGGTCATGTACTTGTTGCGCGGACACGAGCATGATTCCCATAAAGAGCCGACCAATGTTTTCGGCCGTTTTCAGGCAAAATTTGAAGAGCAGTTCGAAAGGCTGCGCCAGTCGTATCGCAATACGATTGAAGGGGTCATGGAACATCGCCGCATATTTGTAGCGGGATTCCTCGTTTTTTGTTTACTTTCCGGAGCATTGATTTTTGGCTTGGGAAGGGATTTCTTCCCTAACGTGGACGCTGGCGAGATGCGGCTGCACGTCCGCGCCCGCGCCGGATTGCGAATTGAAGAGACAGCCCGGTTAGTGGATTTGGTCGAGCAGGAAATCCGCCGTGATGTTCCCAAGAAGGATCTCAGTACGATTCTCGACAATATTGGGTTGCCCTATAGCGGCATCAACACCTCTTACAGCAACTCGGGAGTAATCGGTACATCCGATGCGGAAATTCTCGTCAATCTAAATCGTGATCATCGCCCTACAGAGGAATATATTCACAAACTCCGGGAGACATTGCCCAGAGAGTTTCCCGGTGTGGAATTCTTTTTTCAACCTGCGGACATTGTCAGCCAGATTCTCAATTTCGGATTACCAGCCCCGATAGACGTCCAGTTAATTGGACAAAGCTATGCCGAGAATTACGCGATAGCCCAGCAAATCGCGGGTCGGCTGAGATACGTACCGGGAGCCGTCGATGTTCATGTGCAGCAGTTGCTGAACAATCCCGGTCTTTTTCTTGATGTGGACCGGGCACGTGCCCAACAGGTGGGTGTTTCGGAGAGGGACGTAGCTAATAATCTGCTTGTATCACTAAGCTCCAGTTCACAGACTTCTCCAACGTTTTGGCTCAATCCGAAAAATGGCGTCAGCTATCCCTTGGCCATAATGACGCCGCAATACAAAATGGATTCTTTGCAGGCGTTGATGAACACGCCGATTGATAATCCCGGGATCACATCTCCGCAAGTGCTGGCCAATCTGGCGACTGTAGCGCCTATAACGCGCCCCGCTGTCGTTTCACATTACAACATTGCCCCGGTTGTGGATGTCTATGCGAGCGTGGATGGCCGTGACTTAGGTGGAGTTGCCAATGACACGCAGAAGATTGTCGATTCATTTGAGAAGCAACTACCTCGCGGTACGCAAATGGTGATTCGCGGTCAAGTCGAGACCATGAGGTCGTCGTTTTTCGGATTGCTGATTGGATTGCTGATGTCTATCGTTTTGGTGTATCTCCTGATCGTGGTGAATTTTCAATCCTGGCTGGATCCGTTCATCATCATTACCGCGCTTCCAGGAGCTCTCGCCGGAATTTTGTGGATATTGTTTTTGACGCACACTTCTTTGAGCGTTCCCGCATTGACGGGAGCCGTGATGTGCATGGGGGTGGCTACGGCGAACAGTATTCTGATGATTTCTTTTGCGCGTGAGCGCATGGATGACGGATTACATCCCATTCAGGCAGCGATTGAGGCTGGCTACACCCGTATGCGTCCGGTAATCATGACGGCTTTGGCAATGATTATTGGGATGTTGCCAATGGCCTTTGGATGGGGCGAAGGCGGCGAACAGAATGCTCCGCTGGGGCGGGCAGTGATTGGGGGGCTTATGTTTGCAACTGTGGCAACGCTGTTTTTTGTCCCTGTAGTGTTCAGCTTATTTCACGGCCGGAGAGTAGATCGTGCGTCTTCTACGTCCGGGAGCACATCTTAATTCGTATTGGATTTGCGGTTTCAGTGGCAGGTCGAGGAGCGACATGACACAAGAAGTTCTTGAACCAAAGGGAGTAAAGCATATCGAGCGTACCGCACCAGAGCGGCAGTCGCAGGCTCCAAAGAAGCACCGTGGATACCTGCTTATTACCGTTGTTGCAATTGTGCTCGCCGTGGCGGTGATAGTGGGTGTGCTCTCGCGCATTTCGGACAGCCATGCCTTGGCTAAAGAAACCGAAACCCTGGCCGTGCAAAGCTTCTCGGTCATAAAGCCGAAGGCTGAACCTCCGCAGCAGGAACTTGTGTTGCCCTCCACTTTGCAGGCCTACACCGAATCGCCAATTTATGCTCGCACAAATGGGTATCTCGCGAAGTGGTACAAGGATATTGGTTCGCGGGTGACGAAGGGTGAGTTGTTGGCAGAAATTGAAACGCCAGAAATTGATCAGGAATTGGCGCAATCTCGTGCTGCACAAGAACAGGCCAATGCGCAGCTCGCGCTGGCAAAGACATCCGCTCAGCGCTGGGCAAACTTGCAGAAGATGGACGCTGTTGCCCAACAAGAAACTGATGAGCGGACCAGTTCCTATACGCAAGGACAAGCGGCACTGGCGGCAGCTACAGCTAATGTGCGGCGGCTTGAACAACTGGAATCATTCAAACGCGTGTACGCTCCTTTTTCAGGAGTCATTACAAAGCGCAATATCGATATTGGGGCATTAATAAACGCCGGTAATGGCGGAACGAATCAAGAGTTGTTTGACATGGCGCGAATCGATCCCATACGTGTGTATGTGGATGTTCCGGAAAATTACACTCCTTCAATTCACTCCGGCGTGCATGCCAAAATTGAATTAGCGGCGCTTGTCGGGAAACAGTTCACCGGAAACGTGGTGCGCACTTCGGATTCGATTGATCCGGCCACTAGAACGCTGCGCACTGAAATTGATGTGCCGAATCCCAAGGGAGAGCTTCTTCCCGGATCGTACGCGCAAGTTCATTTCGCACTTAATGTTCAGACTCCCGGCCTGTCCGTGCCAGTGAATGCGTTATTGTTCCGAGCTGAAGGGCCCCGAGCTGCGGTCGTGGACAGCCAGGGTAAAGTTCATTTGAAACCAGTTGTCATCGGCCGCGACTACGGCACCGCGGTGCAGATCCTCGGCGGTCTTTCGCCCAATGATTCGATCATTTTGAATCCCAGCGATTCGCTTGAAGAAGGGCAACAGATCCAGGTCTCGAAAGAGAGTGGAAATTCATGAGTTCGCGTTATCTTGCATTCGCTCTGCTCGTTTCGAGTGCGGCATACGCGGTCGGGCCGAAGTATAAAAAGCCGGACGTAACGATCCCATCCAATTGGCAAACGCCTGCTCCATGGCACGAAGCCAGCCCGGTGGATTCCATTTCTAAAGGTGCATGGTGGACTCTGTTCGGCGATGCCGAACTGAATCAGTATGAAGATCGCGCGATGGCTAACAATCAAACCGCGAAAGCTGCCTTTGCCCGTTTGTCAGAGGCGCGGGCTTCGGCCCGGATTACGTCATCGGGGTTATATCCCGAGCTGGATGCGCAACCTTCGGCTGAACGTCAGCGTATCTCTGGCAATCGTCCCTTGGTAGGTTCGACTAGCCCGCTCACTCCTGTTACACAGAATGTCTTTACAATTCCTTTCACTCTAAACTATGAGCTCGATTTATTTGGGCGTGTGCGCCGCAATGTGGAGTCGGCGAATGAGCAATATCAGGCGTCGGCTGCGGATTTAGAAAATGTGCGCTTGCTGGTTAGTTCAGATTTAGCAGCTGATTATTTTCAGTTGCGAGAAACCGACGCTGAACTCGCGGTGATTCAGCGTTCAATTGAATTCCAGCAGCAAGGGCTGCAACTGGTACAGCGAAGACATGAGGGAGGGGCAGTTTCGGGCCTCGATGTCGCGCAGCAGCAATCCCTTTTAGATTCTTCTTACACCCAGCTGTATCTGTTACAACAGCAGCGCGCCCAATACGAGCATGCGATCGCACTCCTCCAGGGATTGCCGGCATCCGAGTTCAAAGCACCGGTAAAAGCGTTGGATGCAATTCCCCCGGCCGTTCCTCTAACGTTGCCCTCAGAGCTTTTACAGCGGCGTCCTGATATTGCTACCGCTGAACGTAGTGTCGCGGCAGCCAATGCGCGGATCGGTGTCGCTCGGGCATCGTTTTATCCTAGTATTCCTCTGACTGGTACCGGCGGACTGCAAAGCCGTGACATCGCGACTCTCTTCAATGCGCCAAGCGCTTTGTGGTCGATTGGATTTTCTGCTCTCGAACCGCTATTCGCTGGCGGGCGTCTTCATGGCCAACTTGATTATGCACGTGCCGTTTACGATGAAGATGTGGCGAATTACCGCGAGTCGGCTTTAGTTGCATTCCAGCAGGTCGAGGATGCACTCGCGGGATTGAACGCTTTGTCCTCCGCATCGGAATCGCAGAAACGGGCGGTCGAAGACGCAGAGCGCACGCTTGCTTTGGCGAATGCACGTTACACAGGCGGGCTGGTAACTTATCTGGATGTGATTACGGCGCAGGAACAGGCTTTAACGAGCGAAAGATTGGCGGCGCAGATTATGGGGCAGCGACTAGTGACCTCTGTCTATTTAGTAAAGGCGCTGGGTGGAGGATGGGATAGTTCCAGCATCGCTGCAGTGGGTGTGAAGCCGAGTCTGAAACAAGCTCTGCAACAATAGTTCATTTGGATCTATAAAAAATTACGTCAAATAAATAAGGAGCCTAAGCGGCTCCTTATTTATTTTCCAGTCTTCAGCCGAATATCGTCTAGAATCCCGAGCGAAAGCTGTAGCCGATGGAAATCGCAAACCTTGCGGCATGATTGGTGTTGAATTCGTTATTGTTGTGAATGATGTAGTAATGGGCTTCTGGTCGCACGAATACGTTATGCCACACGTAATAGCGTATGCCACCGCCGAAATGAGTCAAGAAATGAGTCGTACTGGTGTAATTTGTGCAACCGGTGAAGCCGCAATTGAGCGTGCCATAGACGCGGACGTCTTCAGCGCCAATTCCTGCCATTAACTCAGCCTGGGCTTTGTTACCCAACTTCGGAGCCCAAATTCCATTGAAATCGAAAATGATCGGCCGATAGGGCAGGCCGAAATACGAGTTTTGGCTAGCCCTCCAAGACACTTGGCCCTGAACGCCGAGCTGATGCTTGATGAGATAATCAGCACTGAAGCTGGGATAGAGTCCGCCGCCCAATGCTGGTGCGCCTGTGCTCGAGGAGGATGGTGCTGTGAGCGAACCAAAGCCAAGCGCAGCGTCAAATTGTTGTGCGTGAGCGGTTCGCAAGGTCATAAACAAAACGCAAAAAACTGCGAGTAAAGTTAGTTTTTTCAATTCGTTCTCCCAATTGTCTGATACCAATTGCTGAGTAGAGTTGGACGCAATCCGGATCGTCGAAGTTAAACTCTTCGGTTGCTGCCACAAATCTCAACCCCAAGCCTACCAAAAAGTTGCGCAAGGGAAATAGTGTGGAACGTAAAGAATGGTCAAGGTCTGATTATTCGAATGTCCAATACTCAGGAAAATAGCACACTGGGAGTGTGCCAAATCTATTCTTTTTAGTCGTATCTAGCCTATTGCACAGTCAAAGTTAATGGTAGCGATTGTGCAGTGCCGCCCGTTGGCGTCGCCATTACCGTCACTGTATACGTCCCGGCGGGAGTTCCATTGGGATTTGGTTGTGGATTACTCGAACTGCCTCCACCACCGCCACACGCAGAGAGAAGAAGAATCAGCAGCAGCGGCAGCGTTCGGGTAAATTTAGAGGTCGAGCGCTGGCGTTTTGAAGATTGCCTGCGAGCTGAAGTGGGCAGAATGACAAATCCCACGAGCGCCACAGCCCAGAGCCAAGGCGACGAGCGGAACTGCATGGGAACGAGCGCTGCTGAGGTTCGCGAGGTAGTCGTGACTGTGACAACTAATGAAGAAGTGGACGTTGCACTTACGGCTACATTACCAGGTGCTACCGAACAAGCGGCACCTTTGGGAGCGCCGGTGCAAGTGAGAGCAGCCTGTCCGCTCCAGCCCGCACCGCCGATGGATAGATTGTAGGTCGCGGGGGAACCTGCTGACACAGTGGCGTTATTCGAGCTGGCAGTCAGGCCTAAGCCGGTTGCGCTGCCGGATAACACGATTGTTTGCGGACTGCCTATAGCGTTGTCCGTAACGTTCAGACTTGCCATAGCATTACCGGCCGATGTCGGGCTGAACATTACGTTGATAACACAACTAGCTCCGGACTGAACCGTGGTGCAGTTATTGGTTTGAGTGAACTCACCAGCACTCGTTCCGCTAATTGCGACGGCGGATACATTCAATGCCGCTTTCCCGGAGTTACTTAAAGTTACGCTCACAGGGTTGCTGTTAGTTCCGGCCGCTTGCGAGGGGAAGGTTAGAGCGCGGGGGGAAAAATTTGCGCCGGCAGTCGGCGGAGTCGTATTCAACAAGATTTGAATGCCAACGGCATTTCCTACAATTCCCCAATCGATTGCCAAATCCGGTCGACCGTCTCCGTTGAAGTCGCCAGTGAGTGTGAACGTGGACGCGAGGGTATATTTGTCCCAACTATCCAAGACAATGGGAGTCTGGAAGGTTCCATCTCCATTTCCCAAAAAAGTGACTAGTTCCGGAGTGTCCTGCATGGGAACATAAAAGTTATCATCAATTAGATCGAGGTAGCCGTCGCCGTTAAGATCAACTATCGTACCTCCCAGTCCCGAGGTTTGCGATAGGGGTTGAAAATTTCCCTGGCCATTGCCTAAGTAAACCGTGCCATTGATGATTAGGTCTACGTTTCCGTCGCGGTTGAAGTCAACTGCTTCGCCCACGACAGATCGCGTAGTGAGAAGATAATTTGCCCCTTGAAAAGTACCGTCGCCGTTGCCGATGAAGATGGCAGCTCCAGCATCGCCGCCGAATGCAGCATCAAGTTTGCCATCGTTGTTAAAATCAGCAACAACGACGGAATTCACATTCGCACCGAAAAAATAATTTACAGGTGAAGCAAACGTCCCGTCTCCGTTATTCAGGCAGATGGAAAGGGATTCACCATTTGGCATAGCATTTGGCAAAGCAAGATCACTTTTGTGATCGCCGTTCAGATCAGCGATTGCTCCAATTCCGAGACCTACTGCCGGGCAGGAATTTGAAACGATCGGGGCACCAAAACTGCCGTCACCATTCCCTAAAAGTACTGTCAAGACACTTGTTCCTCCTGAATTGACAGTCGCGATCAGGTCCAGCTTGCCATCACCATTGAAGTCTCCAGTGGAAAGGCCTCCGGCACCTTCGACAGAAACTGCATACGTGTGGGCCAAAGAAAAGGATCCGGCAGCGTCGGCGAGGTAGATGTATATGTTTCCGCCCGATGATGCTACGGCTATGTCGGACTTACCATCGCCATTGAAATCACCGCTTACTGCGACAGCTCCTGTTCCCGTGCCATCGGAAATGGAGTCTCCATTCGGCAACAGAATCGCTGGGGAGGCCTTGAAGGTACCGTCCCCATTGCCGAGTAATATTGATTGGGCAGCGGCTATGTCTAGTTTTTGGTCATCGTTGAAATCGCCCAAGAGAATGGTTGATGTTGCAAGATTTATAGAATTGTAAGAATAACCGTGGCCAACGGTAAATGTGCCATCGCCATTGCCCAGGTAAACTTGCACAAAGGGGAAGCCTTGAACTAATAAATCTAATTTCCCGTCGCCATTAATATCGGCCAGAGTGGGATTGGTCGATAGATTCGTGGTGAACACGTTGCTTGGCGCTTGGAAGGTGCCATCGCCGTTCCCGAACATCGTACCTAGTTGCGGGGTGTTGCTGCTTGTAGTGACGACGAGATCGAGTTTGTGGTCACCGTTCAAGTCTCCAATGACTTTGATAGACCCAAGAGCTGAGGAAGTGGTGGTCTTGGGAGCCTGAAAGGTACCATCGCCGTTGCCCAGAAGAACTGACACCGAGCCATAGGCCGAAGCCAGAACATCGGGCTTGCCATCGCCGTTGAAATCCCCACAAAAAAGCTGACCCGCTACAGGAGAGGAATAGTTCACGGGGGCAGCGAAGGTACCGTCGCCTTTACCGAGGAAAACAAGCACTCCCCCGTTTGGATTGGGCACCAAGACATCAGGTTTTTGGTCACCATTAACATCTGCAACTGCCAGGCCATAGAGCAAAACTGCGGCATAAGTGTCCTGAGGGGCTTGGAAGGTGCCGTCGCCGTTACCCAGGTAGACGAGAAGATGATTCGCCGAAGTGAAGGCAAGCACGTCAGGTTTGCCGTCGTCATTGAAATCGGCCACAAAAGAGGGGGCATTACTCAGAGTGACGCCGGTAGTGAAAGTGCCATCGCCTTTTCCCAGCAAAACCGTTCCAGCCGAATTGATAAGGTCGAGTTTGCCATCCTGATTAAAGTCGCCTGTAACCACCGCTGTACCTGTGTAGGTGGGTGCTTGATAGAACGAAAGTTGTCCCGCTGCAGTAGGTGTGAAGAGGGCAAGCAATGAGACGGACAGCCCAAAAATAAAGAGCGCGAGACGACCCATCGAGTGTGGCGCGTGCATCCGACATCCTCCAAACAGATTTCGGTTTACAGGGGCCTGATTACAGCAGGGGGATGAAACGACTCACTATACCACGGGACTTTCGACGATTAACCAGAACAATATCTGTGGCCCGGAAGAGTGTTGGACGCGAAACCCGCGCTAATCTCGTGGCGGCTAAGCTGAAGAGAACCCAATATGCCACAGTATAGATTATAGATATGACACCGAACATGACTAATCTTTACTTATTTTTGTCTTGACAGAGCAGTATTTCAAGGTACTATTCCCTCACTGTTTTAACATCTGTTAAATCTACTTCGCGTTGTAACCCGGTAGCTTGAGTAAAGTTAGACAAAGACAAATATGAAAATCGCGTCTCCTGGCACGTGCTGTGCACTGCTTACGGGTAGTTGTGTTTTATTGATCTCGCTGGGGTGCGGTTCCGGAACGTCTGCACCACCGGGAACAGCCGTCATATCTACGCAGAATCCTCTTGTCGCGGAGTATGACGTAAGGTTTGGACCTAGGCCAGCCACGACATGGGTGGAGTTTGGGCAAGATACCAGCTATGGACGGCAAACTGCGCCTGCCACTACAACAGAATATCTAAAGTCACTCAATGTCCTAGTCGCGGGAATGTTGCCTGGCACTACCTATCACATGCGCGCCCACGTGACTTCGGCGAATGGCGAATGGATAGATCAAGATCATACTTTCACTACCGGTCCACTATCTTCGGCTTACCAATTGTCCTTTGCCGTGAGCCGGCCAGGTCCATCGGTGCAACAAAGTGGAGTAGAGTTGATCGACATGGTGCAGGCCAATGCTCCTAATCCAGACGCGGTTGTCACTGATCTTGATGGAAATATAATTTGGTACTACGACATTGGCGCATTGCAAGGGAACATACCGTTTCCTATCAGACAGCTTCCAAACGGACATTTTCTGCTCAATATAGAGAACGCACCAGCAGGCATTGCAGATCTGCGGGAAATCGATTTGGCTGGAAATACCATTCGCGACGTTAGTCTCGCGCAAATCAATCAAGCATTGCAGGAGAACGGTTATTCGATCACGCTGTCGACATTACACCATGACGTAATAGCGTTGCCCAACGGGCATTGGATCGCCATCGGTAATACCACTAAAGAATTCACGGGTTTAGCCGGCTATCCAGGTACGACGTCTGTTCTGGGAGACGTTTTGGTTGACGTAGATGAATCTGGGAATGTCGCCTGGGTATGGTCGACGTTCGATCATCTTAATGTGAATCGGCATTTGCAAGGTCTGCCGGATTGGACGCATGCCAACGCTCTCGTATATACCAGTGACGGCAATTTACTCTTATCGATGCGCAATCAGAGTTGGGTAATAAAGATAAATTATGCTGACGGGACCGGTGCTGGAGATATCTTGTGGCGGCTGGGGGAAGGTGGGGATTTCGCTCTCGCCGGGAACGATCCGAAAGAGTGGTTTTACGCGCAACATTTTCCAAATATAGTCAGTGATCAAGGTTCCTTATTTACTGTGGCAATCTTCGATGACGGCAACCAGCGCATTCTCGATGATATTGGTACCGAATGCGGACTGCCCGGAGATCCTGATTGTTACAGTCGTGCCGCTATTTATAACCTTGATGAGAATTCGAAAACTGCGGCCGTGGGATGGGAATATCTTCCCGACTTATTTACATTTTGGGGTGGCAGCATCAGTCAGCTTGATAACGGGGATGTCGAGTTTGACATGAGTGCTCCGACACCTGTGCCCAACGCGCTATCTAGTGTCTTTGAGATCACTCCAGACGGGCAGGTGACTTGGAGACTCGACATCAAAAAAGGAGGCAATGCGTACCGGGCATACCGCATCCCGAGTCTCTATCCAGGGGTTACCTGGCAAAAGTAACTCGTTATGGAACTTTGTTAGTACGGGTAAAGGACTGCTAGAGCGCTGTTGCGGGTCTAGTTAGTTTGTGCGAGCTGAAGCATTTTCTCTATCGATAAGCCCATGAAATCAGGGATCACGTAAACTGCTCCTGCACGACGTAGGGACTCGGCTCGACCATTGGTAGTCACACCAATACAACGGATTCCTGCAGCTTTCGCGGCTTCCACTCCGCATGGAGCATCCTCGAGAACAAGAAGCTGCTCTGGCTTGAGATTCATACGCCCAGCTGCAAGTTTGTAAACCGAGGGATCGGGCTTACCCGCCGGTACGTCGTCGCCTGTAATCACGGTTGAAAATTTATTTTCCAAGTTAAGAAGCTGAAGAGTTCTCCTGGTCCGATAAGAACTAGCGGAAGTCGCAATTCCGATTTTAATTCCGGCGTTCTGTAACTCAACGAGAAAGGTTTCGACCCCTGGAATGAGTTTGATGTCCTTGAAATTCTCTTGAAAGAAATCTTCTTTACGTTGACCATATTCGGCGATCGTACCTTCGGGGAGATCACCTAGGAAATAGCGCAATATCTCTTCGCGGCGCCGGCCCTCAAGAATGAAATTGAGCTGTTTATCTGGAACGTTCTTGCCGACACTGGCCAAAAATCTACGCCAGGCAATGCGATGGACAGGGTGACTGTCGATCAATACCCCATCCATATCAAAAATAACTCCCTCAAGCGTTTTCAAGTTTACTCCCGAAAATTAGAATAAGTACCCGGCCAGCTGGTTTGTGCTTGACTGTAATTTTCCATCGTCCCTATATCGATCAGGTAGTCTGAAATAGGGTACGCCATCATTCGGCCGACTAAATGGGGAAGTACATCGAAACCAATATCCACGGGGTGTTTTGGCGGGATTGCGTCAAGCAGGGATGGCGTTCCGATCAGAAGTCCCGCAAAGGCAAGATCGCTCTTAGGATGAAGCGGCTTCTCGACGAACTCTTGGATAGTGCCATCTTCGGCAAGCCCGACAATACCGCAGCGGGTGGGATCGGGAACTCGAGAAATAGCCAAGGTTGCTGCAGGATTTTTTATTTGGTGGAGCTTTAGCATGCTACCAAGATCAACTTGATGCAGCACATCTGCATAAAATACCCAGAAAAGCTGTTCAGTGCTGAGCCATTCACGATTCGCCAGCAACGTGCCTGCGCTGCCAAGCAATTCTTTTTCTTCGACGATGTGAACTCTAACGGAAGTTCCGCAATGCTTCAGGAATTGGCGCACCGCTTCAGCGTGGGAGTGGATATTGATAAGAACTTCATCAATGCCAAAATTAGAACAAACATCCAGCCATATCTGGAGCATGGGAATGCCGCGGACCGGCAGAAGGCATTTGGGGATTTTATTGGTCAACGGCCGCAAACGTGTACCATGCCCGGCCGCCAATAGGAAAGCTTTCAACTTTGACCACCCATTAGGATTTCAGCAGGACCATTATTTGGGAGTTACTGCAACAGAGGAAGAAGTTGGAACAAAGACCCAGCGCGCACCAGCCCTTTCATCACTGTCAATGAATGGATCATCCACAATAACTTGCGCCCCGGACATGTCAAAGGCGAAAGCCATCTCGTTAACACCCTCACTTAACAATGCTTCACGCACTGCATGCTGATTGCGTTTTTCACAATAGAAGAGAAGAAAACCCCCTCCACCCGCGCCTGTAATCTTCCCACCCAGCGCTCCGTTCTGCCGGGCAAGCGCATACAGTTGATCAATCCGCGCAGTGGAAATCTTATTTGAAACACGCCTCTTGGCCTGCCAGCCTTCGTCCAGCAGTTCTCCAAATACCTGAAGTTGTCCAGACTCAAGTGCCTGGCGCATCTTTTCTCCAAGAGCCTTGACTTCATGCAGCGCGCCTAAAGTCGAACTCGTGTGTGATCGAGTCGAATGCTCCTGTTCACGCAAAATGGTCCAGGAGTGATGAGCTGAACCAGTGAAGAACAGCATGAGGTTTGACTGAAGCTCCCGCAATACAGAATTGTCCAAGTCTATCGGTTCTACATGAGTGCTTCCGTCGGCGTGAAAAGAAATATAGTTCAATCCACCAAAGGCAGCAGCGTATTCGTCCTGCTTGCCTACATGCTTGCCAAGGATGTTCCTGGCAATGTGAAAAGCCTGTTCTGCTAGAGCGTACTTCGAAAGCGGTTTTTGTATGTAATTCGTAAGCGTCTTGAGAATATTCACGCAGACACTGGCGGAAGACCCGAGTCCTGTACCTGGCGGAATTTCCGATGCCAAAAACAGATCCACTGAAATATTACATCCGACTTCTTTCAATACAGCCAATGGGATCTCTAATTCGCTGCCTTGAATCGGTTTGTTCGCGATATCATGCCAAGTTTCAAAGACACGCAAATCCGAAGAAATTACCTGGATGCGGTCATCGTTCCGCGTCTTCAGGATGGTGTAAAAATATTTATTAATGGCGGCACTGAGAACTGCACCTCCAAATTGCTCATAATAAGCGGGTAAGTCTGTGCCGCCACCGCCGAAACTAATCCGCACTGGGCTGCGCACTATGAGCACTTGGCAAATTCCTCTCGAACAGTTTATCAGGATCGTTGTTGTGGGATGGCATTCGCTTTCCAGGAGCCAGTGTGCGAAGGTGCAATAAACGGCCAGTTAGAGTCCACATGGTTTGTAGCAGAAGTACCACATCCTGAAACGGCGACGGCCGCAGCATGTACTGCAAGTCGAAACGAGCTTTTTCTTCGGAAGAATGTTGTTGCCGCAGTCCATGTACTTGCGCCAGGCCAGTCATCCCAGGCTTTACATTCAGGCGCTGACGTTGCCAATCAGAATAATGCTTCACTCGTTCGGGCGATTCGGGGCGGGGTCCGACCAGACTCATATCCCCCAGTAAAACATTCCACAATTGAGGCAGCTCAGTGATGCTGAGCTGTTGGAGAATGATTTCAGAAGAGGGAAGCTGCTGTGCATCTCGATCCGAATTCAATCGCCACATACGAAACAGGTTACCTGCTCGCCCACACCGCGGTTCACGGCAGAATGGGCCTCCTTCTTTTTGCGACAACATCACCGCCCCGAAAATTATGAAAGGCGCTGATAAGACTAGAAGGAACGAGCCTAGAGCAATATCCAATCCTCTTTTCCACACAGCGTGCACTGGGTCCAAGTCTACTTGCCGGAGTTGAAGTATCGGGAGTCCGCCGATGTCCAACAGCTGCGGCTTCGATAAATACAGCTCATAAGGATGGGGCACCACGCTGACGCCGATCCCCGCCTGCCGGCAACTTTGTGCTAAATTCATCACTTCCGGAGTGCCCGGTTTAGAGAGGGCAATAATTACTTCGTCCACCTTCTGCTCTTGTAAAAGATCAACTACTCCCAATGTCTGAATAATCGCTGAACCATTCATTGCTCGGGGCACGTCGCTGGCGGAAGTATCAGCAGAACATAAAAAACCTATTACTTGGCATAGAAGTTCTGGATGTCGGTCGATCTTCGCGGCGATTTCACGTGCCACTGGACCATTACCCACGATCAAAACGCGGCGGACGGCTTTTATTAGATATTTTGAGCCTAAAACCGCACGCACTATGTATCGGATGCTCACAAAACCAGTGAAAAGCAGAATGCCAAAATAGGCGAATACCAGGCGGGACATAAAAATGCGGGCTATATATCCACCGGCAAACAAAGCCATCATCAAGAAGCAAATCGCAAGGAAGAGCTGCGAAAGAATGGCTGACGGGTGCCATCCCTTACTGAAGCCATCCAATTGCATTGGAGAAAACAATACTGCCCAAAGTGCCAAGGATCCCAGTAAGGGAGGAAGGTAAATTACGGCAGAATTGCCTATGGAGTCTTGCCACGTCAATCCAAATCTCAGAACGAAAGCCAATGCCATGGCCAATATCGTCCAGAGTTCGTCCGCACCAAGAATCCAATACTGAAGTTTGTGCTTTTTCACACGGCTCTCTTAGATGGAGCTTGGCCCGTCTCGGATGTCAGAGGAAAGGCAAACGAGAGCATAAAGACTAATACACGGAGGAACAGGAACATGCCTAAGATAATTTTTGTAGATTAGTACTTAATGTGGTGCAGCACGACGTGAGCTCAAGAGCGCGATTCAGAAACCAGCTCTCGATTCACGACCCCATATCCAGCAGGATGTTTTTTCTTCCATTCCCATGCGCTTTGTACTATGCCCGGCAGATCCGAAAACCGAGGCTGCCATTTGAAATCGCTCATAAGCCGTTTGGGGCTGGCACACAAGATAGCTGGATCTCCGGCACGCCGTTCTTTTTCTTCAATGCGTAACGTTTTTCCAACGACCTGTTCAACCACCTTACAGACTTCTCGGACAGAATAACTAGTTCCCGTGCCGATGTTGTAGGAATGCATCCCTGTATTTTCCGATAATTGCAAAGCTAAAAGATGTGCCTCGGCGATATCCAGTACATGCACGTAGTCGCGGAGACAAGTGCCATCGGACGTAGGATAATCATTCCCAAAAATATTGAAATAGTCGCGCTCCCCCAATACGGTTTGCAAGAGCAATGGAATAATGTGAGTTTCTGGGCGATGATCCTCCCCGATAGTAGCGGTTGCTCCGCATGCATTGAAATAACGAAACGCGACAACGGTCCACCCATAAGCGGCGGCATACCAGTTCAGAACTCTCTCCAGCATCAGCTTGCTCTCGCCATACGAGTTAACGGGATCTTTAGGGTGGTCCTCCTCAATAGGAGTAGAAACTGGGTTTCCGTAAACAGCTGCAGACGAGGAAAAAACGAATTTTTTAATGCCCGCCTTTCTAGCCTCTTCCAGAAGAGCGATGCTCGACGCGACATTTGCTTCAAAGAAGACGCCGGGATTGACTACAGATTCGGGAACCAGAGCTTTGGCAGCGAAATGAAAAATCACATCGAAACGGGCACTGGAAAATACTTTAGACATGGCTTGGCGATCGCCTATATCGATGCGATGCAGAATTATGTCAGAAGGAAGTGAATTTGCGTGACCAGTGGAAAGATTATCGACGACTACAACCTCATGTCCCCGTGTCAATAGTTGCGACGAGCAAACTGATCCTACATATCCTGCCCCGCCTGTAACCAAAACCTTTGCCATTCAGTAGGCTCCCTGCCCGAAAATAACTTTCATCGGCGTCTTCAGCAAGATCATCATATCCAGCCGCAGGCTCCAGTTAGTAATGTAATGTATATCCATGCGCACTCTTTCCGCGTATGACACATCCTGGCGCCCGCGAACTTGCCAATATCCCGTGAGACCAGGTTTAACAGTCAACAATAGTTGCCGATAAACACCGTATTTGTCGAGTTCTGGCGCTGTAATCATACGCGGTCCAACTAAGCTCATCTGACCTACTAATACATTGAATAGCTGGGGAAGCTCGTCAAGGCTATATTTTCGTAACCACCCGCCCAAATACGTCACTCTAGGATCTGATTTCAACTTGAATTGCTCCGCGAAAGCCCGCTGAAGTTCAATATTTTTCGCCAATATCGCATCAGCGTTTTGCACCATTGTTCGAAGCTTGTAAGCATTAAATTCGCCGTTCGGACCGACTACCCGCCGGCGGTGAATTATGGGATTTCCGTCTAACAGCCTAACCAGGATTCCCAGTAGCAACAATAATGGAGAAAGCAATAGTAGCAGCGCTCCCGATCCGAGAATATCCATTAATCGCTTGATCGCCAGTTCATACCCACGCCGCTCGCATATAAGCGAACTAGGATATTCAGCTGGAGTTTGTGAAGTAGCGATACCCGGCGATTCAGCTTGTGGTAGTTTTTGTTGAGGCATCTACAAAATGGCTGTGATCGGCACCTCTCCGTTGCTCAAGAGGTTCTGTAAACTGGACAGCCTTTGAATAAGCAGAAAAATCTCTTTCCTTTTGTTCCTGAAGATGCTGGCAAATGCAGGTGAAAATAGCGTGTGTCGCGCTTAGATGTAAATCTTCGATAACCTGCATATTGTTCGAGGGGACAATGATACATAAATCGCATAGCCGTTTCATCGTTCCTCCCTGAAAACCGGTGAGTCCAATATTGAATGCACCGGCTTCCCGGGCCAATTCTAGGGCACGTAGTACGTTTGGAGAGTTGCCGCTACCGCTAATCGCAAAAACCATATCTCCGTGGCCAATAAAATTACTTAATTGCTCCGCAAAGATGTTCTCGTAACTGCTGTCATTCGCCCAAGCTGTGAGTAGCGGTAAATTGTCAGTTAACGCCATTGCGCGGAAACGCTTACGATCATTGGTGAAACCCGCTGTGCCCTTGCTAAGATCACAGGCAAAATGGGACGCCAGAGAAGCGCTTCCACCATTGCCAAATAGAAAAATATTACGGCCTTCCTCATAAGCTCTTGCCAAAAGCAAGGCGGCCTGATCGATGGCATGATAGGGCAGGCGAGCTACAGTTTGCTGATAAGCCTGAAAATATTGCAAGGCAGTCCGGATCAGCGTTGCCTTCGAGTTTCCATTATCTTTCGAACTCGACTGAGTCATATATTTCAACTTTCCATATTAATCCAAGCCGCTATGAATACACCATGAGCTTGTTGTATTACTGGGCGATTGTTTGTACTAGAGTACGATGGCTCTCTACTTTTTCGGTAATAAACTGGTACATCTCTGAGGTAAAATGAGCGGCATTAAACCGATCAACACTGTGCCTTATGAAAGAGGGTGAAAATTTAAATTCGACCGATTCGAATAATCGAATCGCCTCAATTAAGGCGTTGCTGCTCTGCTCTTGAAAGAACACTCCGGTTGAAACGCTGGCTGCGAAAGCAGTGTCAGACTGAATCCCTTGCACCGTTTCCAAAATGCCCCCTCTTCCATAGGCTATCACCGGTCGACCAAAAGATTGAGCTTCCACAGGTACGATTCCGAAATCCTCTTCTCCCGGAAATAATAGCGCCCGGCAATGCGCATAATTTTGTCTAACCGCCTCGTCATCAAGTCGACCCAGGAATTGAACGGTCGGGCCTGCAAGTTTGCGAAGCTTGTTTAGTTGATTTCCATCGCCGATTATTCGAAGCGGCCGTTTCAACTGGTTACAAGCTTCGATTGCGAGGTCCACTCTTTTGTAATCGATCAGTCTTCCAACTACCAGATAATAGTCGCTGATCTCACCAGAAACATAACCTAAGGTAATGTTCACGGGTGGATAGACTACATACGAATCCCGCCCGAAGTGGTCGCGGATTCGCGATGCAACATTTTGCGAATTCGCTACGAAATGATCTACTCGTGAGGCGGAAGCCCGATCCCACTTGCGCAAATAGGGAGCAGCGAGCGAAAACACTGTCCCGGCTATTGGTCCCAAGCTGTGCCTATAAGCAGGATAGAGATCCCAAAGGTACCGCATTGGAGAATGACAGTAACAAATGTGACAAGCGTCTTTATCTGCAATGATACCTTTGGCGGGACCGGATTCGGAACTAAGAATCAGGTCATATCCTGAAAGGTCGAGTCGTTCGAGTGCTAAAGGATGAAGTGGTAATAGATGACGATAAAAACGCCTACTTCCGGGAATACGCTGCAGAAAGGAAGTCGTTAATTTATGGCTCCGAAGTCGCGGCGTCATCGTGGCTTCGTCGGCAATCAGGCAGAATAAGTCTGCCTTAGGAAACATCTCGGCCAGGGCTTCTACAACCCGTTCGCCGCCACCGTTGCACACAAACCAATAGTGAATGATCGCGACGCGAAGCTGATCAAGCGATTTTGCACCCATAGACTAATTTTGAAGGACTCGCTCAAACACTTCCGAATGTTGCCGAGCGCTCTCGTCCCAGGAAAACTGGCCAACTCGTTTCAAGCCGTTATGGCGGAGGCGCGTGCGTAACTCTTCCGAAAGTGCCACATCCTCCAGCGCTGAAGCGATGTCTTCTACATCCAACGGATTGAAGTATCTGGCCGCACCCTCCGCTACCTCGGGCAGAGACGCAGCGTTGGAGCATACAACTGGAGTTCCGCATGCCATTGCTTCCACTACAGACAAACCGAAACCTTCGATTAAGGAGGGTAAAATCAGAAATTGAGACTTTCGATAAAGGCCTGGGAGGACCTCGTGGGCTACATTCTTTTGAAAGAACAAGGAGTCGGAAATCCCAAGATCAGCGCCGTGCAGAACTAGTTGCTTGGACTCATTTCCACCCCCGGGACCGACGATTAGTAGCTTCCAGTCAAGCTTTGTGCGATTGCGAAAAATCGCAAAGGCACTGACTAAACGCATTAAATTTTTATGAGGCTTCAGATTTCCAACATATAAAAGATATGGTTCTGGGGTATTGCCGGGACCGAGGTCAAGCTCTGCCCCATTGGGGGGCCGAAAAATCGGTGCAACGCCGTTCGGAATCACTGAGATCTTGGATGGATCAACCGCAAGACGCTCGATGATTTGAGTTTTCGAAAACTGAGAAACCGTAATGATGTGATCTGCCTTTCGTGCGGCTGCGTTCAACATGATGCTCGCGTATGTTCGTGCGGCTGTTCCCACATTCTTACGATCATCAATAAGATGAATCAAGTCATGAATTGTGACCACTAACTTCCCGCGATGAAAGAGTGGAATATTGTAGTGAGGCACGTGCAAAAGATCAGCGCCGCGCGCCGCACAAGCGACCTGCCACTGCTCCCGAAGTGTATAGATCGGTGTATCGAGAATTCGAATCTTGTCGCACCAAGGCGCAAGTTGATCCGCAGACTTTCGATTCGTAATCGCCTTTACTGACCATGTTGGCTTGAATTGCTTTAACCTCGAGATCACGTTGTAGGTATATGTCCCTAGGCCCGTGTGAAGCCAGCGCGCATCAATCGCGACTTCGAAGTCGGCAACGCGACCATGCGTTTGCGGAGCACCAAAACGTCGATACCGCTCTACTGCCTCGCTGATCGCCATTCAGGAGGCCAAGAGGATCGCTTCCAGATTTGTTGCGAAGTAACTCAACGGCGTGTATGCGCACAGAAATCTATCAATCGGTTCCAACATCCGATCGCAGGAGAATGGAGTTGAATTTTTTGGAAATAGCTGTCCGTGTTCCGACCAGCACACTCGGAAATCAGCTTCCCGTGCCAGTCGAGCTAACCTGCGTTTAGTGTATAACCGATCATGGTAATGGTTACCTCGCAAGCGAGACACTACTTGAGTCCAAGATAGAAAGTAGGGTAGGAACGCTATATAAAGGAGTCCGCTCGGTTTCAAAACTCTACGCAGTTCGACCAGTGAGTCATGGTCCGATTGCACGTGTTCCAAGACCCCGAAACTGACCACACAATCGAAGCTGTTGTCGCCAAATGGCAGACGGCTTGGATGATCCAGCGGGACTACCGAAATCTGCAGTTCGTCAATCAGCGGGGTTTCCTGACCGAAACTTGAGTCACTGCTGCTACGACTAATATCGCAAGAAGTCGTATCAAAGCCTCGCGATCTGAGAAGGTGCGTAATATGCCCCTTGCCGCAACCCCAGTCTAATATCTTAATTTCGTGCGGAGCCCTGTCGTTGTATTGTTTTAGAATTCCTGACAAAAACTCCACTTGCCTTGTGTAAACCGCCTGCGTGCAATTCGTCAAAAATGCATGAGAAGCTAACCGTCGTCCCATAGCGGAAAGGAATTCGTCTCGAGGGATCTTAGAATTCAACAGGCTCCTGTTCCTGGAAATGGTTCGGAGTAAAAGATTCTCTCCAGCTTTTACCACGACGAATTGTCCTTGCTTTCAGTTTTCATTGAGCTGCGGATGGCGATGGCACTATGAGTGGCGGTGGTTGGCCGACACTCGCTATGCTAACGGAGGTATTGAACGTTTCGAGTAAAAGCTTGTGCTCAGGAATCGGCCCTGTTGCTCGGATTTCACAATGACTTTGGGGAACCCAGCGGTGTCAAAAATGCTGAGTAGAGTCCCTACATCGTATTGATGCATTTCCATTACTGGTTCAAAAATACGTCTCCGTTTAAGGAGATTGAAAAAGACGTACGCCATGGGAACTTTATATTTCGTGAAATCAACTATTTTTCTGACCAATGACGCATCATGCTTTATCAAAACGTGTATAGAAAAAGCCCCGTTTGATGAAAGATGCCGCAAAAGATTCTTGATGATGACATATCCGCGTTTTGGGGCAATATGTTGTAACACGATGACCGTGTGTATGAAATCGAAGGTCTGTTCTTCCAAAGCAGAAAGAGCATCATCCGACTCAAGCAATTCGACGTTTTTGATTCCTCGCTCCGCTAGCTTTCTGGAGGTCTCCTGAAGCATTGATTTCGATACGTCAAGCCCCGTGACACGATTGAAGAGTTTAGCCAGCGGGACCAAAAGTCGCCCGACCCCACAGCCGAAATCTAAAGCACTATCTTTCGAAACTGGACCGAAGTGTTTTTCAAGATCCTCAATTACATCCAGAATGTGACGCGCGCCCGATTCAAAGAAGTCTTTTTTATTCTTCTCAAGATTGATCCTTCTATATTTTTGATCAGCTAGGACTCCGAAGTACGGGTCCCGCTTTCCCCAGCGTTCCCAAGCTAAATCAGTGTCATTCTTCAACATAGGAAGACGAGTTTACCAACAAAGGTTGATTCTATAGCTCAAGGTGTTTATGAGATGCTGCTGGCGTATGAAGGATCATAGGTAGACAGCTCAGGGGAGGTCCTGGCAACACCGAAGGCCGCACTCAATAGAGCTATGTGAAACCAAACGTATCCACGCAGAATGTTTTGATCGGTTTGTAAAATGATAAGTTGAAAGATCAACCCCCAGCCCAGTGCCACCGCGAGTACGGTTCCCTTCCGTGACGGGAGTACAGTGCCGCATAGTTTCGACATATACAATACATAGAAAACAAATCCTATGGTCCCGCTCGCCGCCAGGACCTCTGCCGTAGTACACAAGCCTTCGTTGGTCTTTGCGTCCTCATTGTCAGCTACAGAAATCTCGTTTTGACGAGCGATTTCCGGGGCGATTCCTCCGAGACTGACTCCGATGATTGGGTGGTCAGCATACACTCTCAATGTTTGCATCGTTGTATCCCATCGTCCTTGAGAGGAATACGATCCCATTTCTTCAAGAATCCCCAAGCCACTGGTAAGAAATGATAGGTCCTCGGTACGCAGCCCTAGCCAAAGCGTCGCGGCTATGAGTATTGATGCTGTTACCATTCCGGCAATCGCAAGCTTGCACCACGGGAAGGATCTCTTGCGCAGATGCCAGAAAGCACGCAATCCAAGCCATGCGATCATAGTGGCCCACCCTATGCGCGAACTCGACAACAAAAGAGCAACGGTTACCAGCCAATACACCAAATCCAAGTAAGGCAAGCCGAATTTTTTGTAACGCAAGTAGTCGATCATTACCCATCCCGCGATCATATAAGTCGCATAGTAGGATGGTTCGTAGGTGAATCCATTGATACGGGCTAAAATACCCGGGAACCACCACTGTTGGACCAGAAAAGGATGTAACCCGATGAGAGGTAAGATGAATTGAGAAAGACCAAACGCAGCGGAAAATCCATAGCTATAGACATACCAGCGCAATACTGTTTGTAGCTTTTCATGCGTATCAATGCAACTGGTCATACCGAGCACCATGAGGACGCTGAAAATCAGCCACAAAGCGTAAAAGATGTTCCGGTCCAAGAATGAAGTGTTAGGGACGAAGCACAAAATGAAAAGTGTCCAAAGAAGTAGATAACCGAAGCCTACAGGCCAGATGGACCGATTTAGCAGGTCCCACAGACCTTTCAGCAGAACGGGACACATTACGATCTGAAATATGCGAAGAGTGAACCCGCCGATCGGGATGACAAAGAATATGTCACCAGACACCATGAATGCGGCAAGACATATGAGAAAAATCATTGCGGGAGTTCCGAGGCACAGGCGGGATGGCTCATTTGCCGCCACACGCCCAAGAATAAGGAAATTCCTTCCCAGAACGCCTTCTCAGCGATCCAAAATGATTTAAACTTGCGTTTCATGAGCACGAACTTCGTAAACAGGTAAATCTGAAGCATTGGTAGCAGGAAGACAGCTTTCCAATTCGGAAGGTTTTTCAAAATGTAGTACACGCGATTGCGTACGCCATATCGGGTACTAAAGTCCGACTCGATTCCAGTGAGACTGGCGACTTTATGGAATAGACGAGCTGATGAAATGTAAAAAAGCCTAATTCCTTCGCGATGCGCTCGGTAACAGAAATCGGCGTCATCAAAATAAACAAAATAATTAGCGTCCATGAGCCCGATCCGTTCGAACACCGAACTTCTAATCAGCATACAGCAGGTCGGACTGTATTCAACGGCCCTAGGTTGATTGAATTTTCCGTCATCCTGTTGACCTTCACCGAAGTGTCCAGCGGAGCCACGTAATCGAGCGAAATACCCCCCTGCGCACCAAATTCTGTTTGGGTCGTCGAAGTAGAGGATTTTGGGCACCACCATGTCGCTTTCATGTCGTTCTAAGCCTGTATCCAACTCTGACAGAAGATGAGGGTCGAATACCGTATCGTTGTTGATGAGAAGGATGGAGGTACAGCCATCTCGGATGGCCGCACGTATTCCGATATTATTTCCCTCGGCGACTCCGACATTTGAGCTGCGAATAGTAACGATCCGCGAGTCCAGATACTTTGAGACCCGCTGCAATGTCTCGTCCCATGAACCGTTATCAATGACGTAAAGGATAAAGGTGGTGTGCGTTTGCTGAAGCAGAGAGTCCATGAAGCCCGGAATCACAGTACTACTATTGAAAGTGACCGTTACAATACCAATCAGGTCCTCATTCATGAAAGAGTCCTCGCTCACGCATCTCGCGCAGTGAGGATTCGTATTGCAGAGGAATTCGTTCCTGCATTGCAGCCCAATCCAAAAATGTTTGAAGTCCTTCTCGAAAACTGTATCGTGGCTCGAACGCAATCGCCTCACGTATTCTAGCTAGATCACAAAAATTATGGCGGATGTCACCTTGACGAAATGCTCCCGTGATTAAGATCGGCGAGCTGCTTTCGAAAAATTGGACAATCTCACTTGCAACTTGCAATACAGCAGTTGCCTGTCCCGTACCAACGTTGAAGCTTGCAACTGAGTTGCAGTCCTGCGCCAGGAAGCGCCAAGTTGCTTCCACCGCATCTTCAACAAAGATGAAGTCGCGAGACTCCCGTCCATCTTCAAATATCTGAATTGGAGAACCCGAACGTGCCAAACTCGAAAAAATTGCAAGAATGCCCGTATAGGGATTTCGCAGCGACTGTCCTGGGCCATAAACGTTTTGGTAACGCAAGGCGTAAGTGGAAAACCCATGTGCCCGTGCGAACATTAGTGACATTTCTTCCTGGACATGTTTGGTCAGACCATAAAAAGAAAGCGGTCTAGCAGGGGAATCTTCGGTGGTTGCCTCTGGAAAGCAGGGAACTCTACAGCTAGGACACACGGGTTCGTAATGACCAGCGTTCAAGTCTTCTAGGCGGCGTCCAATGGGATGCACGGTTCCGTGGCTTAAACAACTATATTTCCCTTCGCCGTATATCGCGCGAGAAGAAGCGACCAACAACTTGCTAACCCGACAATTCCCGTTGTTGACTATGCAATCAATGAGGGCAGCCGTCCCCCCGATGTTCACGTCTTGGTAGCGAACGACCTCATACATTGATTGGCCGGTTCCGGTTTCGGCCGCGAGGTGAACTACTGTGTCTCGGTTTGCGAGTGCTTGGGAAAGTAGCTCTCGATCTCGTACATCACCTCGATAGAGTTCGACGTGATTCGCTAAATCGTTCGCCAGCTCTTCATTCTCATGAACTTGGGAGATGAAACTGTCTAAGACTGCGACAGTACATCCTTCCCGCAGCAACCGTCGTACTAAGTGCGTGCCGATGAATCCGGCACCTCCAGTTACCAGAATATTCATACCTTTATATTTCCAAACTGTTTCGAACACCCTTCGGCCAATTCGCGTTTATTCAATTCTGCGGCTTCACAATACCGCACCAAAAGGTTCATTCTGTGCTGCCCCTTTTTATCGCCACAATTTCGATAGCATCTCCTAAGCGAAATAGATCGATGAGCTTGGCGGCCCAATGAGATGGCACTTTTAAGAGAGGATTATTTATTAACCATCCTTGGCTCGATTTGTTGCCATTGGCCCGATTCAGGAAGATTTGTATGCTTCCCAAAATGCCCGAAAAATCAGAGTTGTAGTTGATTTGCTGAATGTTGAACTGATGTTTTTGTAAGAGTCTAGAGAGGGTCTGAGCTGAATAATTAAAGGGATGAACGGGCGCCCCGAGATACCACCAATATTGCTGGAAGAGTTTCGCGTTTAAGCTGTCGATATTAGGAACACCAATTAGGACTTTACCTCCGGGCTTCAAAATGCGATGAATCTCGTTAAGCGTTCCACTCGGGCATGAGATATGTTCGAAAGAATGGTTTGATCGAACATAGTCAAAAAACTCTGAGGGATAATTAGCCTGATCGAGAGTGCCTGAAAAGATGTTGAGCCCAGAGCTCTTATGACCGAGTTCTGCCGCTGCCGCGCTTATTTCGACCCCGTGCGTCTCCCAACCTTGGGCTTGCATTGTTAACATGAACCAACCGCTGCCGCATCCTAAGTCAAGCATTTTCCCAGGAGCTGGAAACTTGGGATCCAAAGTTTGTACGTGAAAGTGTAGGGCAGTTCTGAGAAGATCCTTCCAACGGCTTCGGCGAGAATTGTCTTGATACGAATAGTAATCGGTCGGATAAAGTGAGCCTAGCTCCTCTGCAGAAAACATAGGATTTAAGAAGACCAGCGAACATTCCACGCAACGAACGTATCGATAAAGTCCGGATATTCCATAATGCCGGTCTTTCGCTAAATAGATCTGCTCGTGCTGCTGCCCTTCGCACAATGGGCAATTCGTCAAAATGGAACTCATATTTAAGGAGTCTGTGAGGACGTGCCTTTCGACATTGTTACCCAGACTCTCTTTGTGAAGTCGTACCGCTTGAGAACAACCGCCGGCGCGCCCGCAGCAACCGAATAATCTGCAATATCGTGGGTAACAACGGAATTTGCGCCAATCACCACGCACTTTCCGATTCTGACGTTGGGAAGAATGACGCTGCCAAAACCTATAAAACACCCATCACCGATCTCGACAAAGGAATCTTCGTCTCGGATCCTTACTCCTATCTTTTCTGGATCATCTACATCTTCAAACGGATGAGTCACGTCAACGATGGAGCAGTTGCCAGTGATGGAGACATTTCTTCCGATGTGAACGCTGCTATGGCAGACAATGTGAACATTTTGTTCGATGTTTGTGTCGTTGTCGATCACCAGACGCGGAATACGACGATCATTTGAGCGCACGACCTCGAGCCGAATACCGTCTCGCACGCTAACCCTTTTGCCAATGCTGACAAACTGCGGGTTCAAAATAAGCATTGGCCTGCGAATGCAAGAACCAGTGCCGAACTTTTGAAAAATCTGGCGGTAAATTACAACTCCCTTGACCTTGTAATAGACATTGCTAGCATAATGCAGATTATTGAAGAAAGGGGAGCGACCGAAACATTTGAGTTTTTGCCACATTCCCCGGAAGAATTCCTTTACACCTGTGGTGCTATTCGCCAACGCAGCTTCTCACGTTCTGAGTCGACAAGACCCCAATGCCAAAGAAAAAGTACTGTTGCCGTTAATGCTCCAGCAGCTGCGAAGCCGACCATCGGAGCTGGTGCTGGGGGCCTGCGTAGCACAACCGCGAAAGCGATGAGAGGCAAAACACAAATTGTGGGCCGAACTAATCCGTCGCGTACATAATCAGAGATACGGAACCGAGCTTCGGTAGTTTGACGCATGTTATACAGAAAGTTTCCCCCTACTCCGACCACTGAGCCGAATAAAGTTCCTATCGCGATACCGAGAGCCCCAAATAGATAGCCAGCAATAATACTTGCAAATAGGTTCGAGAATCCTTCCAGCAGAGGGCATACGATCACCAGCTTTTGTTGGCCGCTGGCGATCAATGCCATCGCATAAGGAGCTGCCGACATGCGAATGATATTTGCGAGGACAAGAATTTGCAGTAGTGGAACAGTCTTGGCGCTGTAGGCCGATCCTACCCATTTCGTCAGAATAAAGTTTGCGCCAAAAATCAGCGGTAATCCTGAAATGAGCAACAGAAACATGCCATAACGGGTTGCGGTAACTACGACCGCACCCAACTTTTCGAATTCGCCTCGAGCGTGCAGCGCCGCAGCAGGTGAAATCATAGCGTTAAAGATTGAGTACTGCAGGCCAACAATGAAACTGACCAAGCCAGCTGCAACGGCGTAATAGGCAACATTCCTGAAATCAAAGAGTCCAACGAGGATTAGATCGGCTCCCGCTACCAGGAGAGTAGCAAAGGACCAGACCATCAAGCTCGCGCAATAGCCGGTCAACTCCCGGATGGCCTCTTTTGTTACCAGCCGCCACGACAATGATATTTCAGGCGTGATTATGCGATACGTGACATATTGAGTGGCATAGGAAATCAAGTTCACAACGGCTACGCTGGCTCCCATCTGCCATAGCGTACCGTCATGTTTTACTACTAGGATGAGAAGTGCGGCACTGATTAACCGTGACACGCCGATAATGGCAGCAGGGATCTCGTTTCTATGCAAACCGATGAAGAGCCCGTTAAAAGCAGAAGCGGGAAGACCAATCGCGAGCGATCCGCCAACTAATGCCAGAGCTATTTTCATCTCTGTTCCAAGGTTTGCAGATACCGAGTGAAACAGCCAAGGTGCTAAGGTAATAGCAATAACGAGGAATACCAACGCCAGAAACGCGGCACCCAAGAGTAATAAAAAGGCGGTAGTTAAAACCCGACGTTGATGAGCATTATCTTGAGTTTCTCCAGCATGTGCAATGAAGCGTCCAATTGCTGTCTGTATGCCGAAATCCAAATAACCGATGTAAGCGCTGATTTGAAGGACAAGTGCCCATGCACCATAATTTTGCGGTGACATAGCGCGAGTGAGAAATGGAGGCAAAACTACCGCTACGATTGCTGCAGCGCCTCCACGCGCTACATTGGCAATAGCATTTTTAACAATCCTAAGTTTTTCGCGCGTCATTGCTGAAGCCACATCGAAGACAGTCTGAGCTCGTTTTTAATTTGTATCCGACTTGAAGAGTATGGGATTTCTACAATTTTCATTAATCCGAAGGTTCTTGTTTCCTGGATATCAATGGCAAAACTGATGTTCTGAATCTAATCCAATCGCGTTTTGTACCTACGGCTACTTCCGACAAGAATAATTTACGAGGGTCTTGCGGATCGAGGCGTGACCATGCTTCGCCTCCGATTATCCAGGTGCATCCCAACAGAAAAGAGAGAAATACACCGATGATTACAATTACAGTGCGCGGCGGGCTTGCTTTTCTTTCGGGGAAATTCGATGGGTCAAGCACGCGAACGGATGGGATTTCTTTGGCTTCCTGTACCTTAGCCATTTCGTATCGTTTGGTAAGAGATTCAAAGAGTGCTTCCTGAATCTTCGCCTGCCGCAATAAATCGAAATATTTTACGCCGAGAAGAGGCAGCTTGCGTATTGAGGGATAAAGGGCTGCATCTGTGGTATTGAGGGAATTGTCGGCATTTTCTTTTTCATCCGCGCCTGTCCCAGCATTACCCAGTTTTTCCAATTGCCGATGGAGCTCCGAAATCCGACTCTGCAGCGTTCGGATACGGATATTGTCAGGCGTATATATTTGTTTTAGCCCCTGCTCCTCGGCTTCAGCTGCCATCAGTTGTCCTTGCAGCGAAGCGGCAGACTCAAACATGGCTTTACTCTGCGAAGGTATATCGATGGCCGTATTCTGGCTGGCAAACTGGCTGAAAGATTTTGAGGCATCGTCCAAGTCTTTTTTTACTCCCGCTAAGCGGGTCTCAAGAAACTCTCGTTCACGGCGCGCCGCAGACGTGCTGAGCTGGTTTACGGCCCGATCTAGTTCTTCAACGTAGGCTTGAGCCATCGCTTGCGCGCGCTGCGGACTTTTATCGCGCACTTTAATCTCGATAATGCCACTTTTGCGATCTTCCGAAATAGATGTCGCACTCTCGAGATCATGCCGGGCCTCTTCCCAACGGCGGTCCCAATACACTTTGCGGAGATCAAAGCGCCGGATGAGGGAGTCCTCTACTGTTCTGCTGTGAAGTACGCCAATAAATAGCGGGCCGGAGCCTTTGATTCCCAGCAAATCGCCAGCATAATCTTCCAGCACGGATGACGATCCACTAGAATCTCCTCCCGAACGGCCGGCCAAAGCTGCAAACATGGCCATCCCACCAGATTTATTGTCTGGAGGCATGAGCCGCGTTATGGACTCATATTGTGGAGGTATGACAAATGCCAGAACAACACAAAGTAAAGCTCCACGGATTGCGAAACGCAGAATAGTTTTGCGGGCATGCCACAATAATTGCAGATAATTGAAAGCGCTTTGAGGTCTCTGGCCGAAAGTCCCGGAACTCCCGCTTAACCGCAATTCCGTTTCCAGGTGCGGATCTAAAACTTCAGTCGATTGTCGAGACCTAACTTCCACTAGCGTTTGCTCCAATGCGGCCAATAGGTCAGTTGAACTGATGTTGTAACGTCAGTTTGGGGCGCCGGGTTCAGCACCGGGAAATTCCACTGCTCATACTGAACAAAACCGGTGATACTAAGAGCCTTTCTCAACATGAAATCGCCATGCACAGAATAGTCGACCAGTCGCCCTCCGCCGAGGAAGTCGTGCGATACGTCTTGCAAACGATATTGTAGCTGCACGTCGGTGCGAGGCGAAAACGAATATGTGAGCCACCCTTGACCACCCCTACCCGCCCTTCCTATCGCATTCCCCAAAAGAAGGCCATCATTGGTGATGCCGTTCAGAAAACGGCGGTTGTCGGAATAGACGAATCCAGGGCCGAACTCCTTCGTCCGGCTTTCATTAATACCTTCTGCTCGCAATTGCAACTTAGGAATTTTTGGAATTTGAGGTAAGTATATTCCCGGATTCACATTCGCGCGCGCTGATCCAATCGGGGAGACTTCGTCCACGGTCATGGCGTCGATGTAAACAGTCAACCAATTCCGGAGCCCGGGAATCCTGTAGGTCAAATCCGCGGCCGTGGTCCTTTTACCGGGATTAGTTGCGGCAGTTGGAGAATGAGCATAATAAGTGCGTAGAAAATTGTGCCAAGTCACTGGTAGACCCGGGCCTCCGAACAAGGCTGTCAATCCCATGCCGATTTCCAGATTTACCGTTGGTTTAAAGCTGATCTTTTCTCCGTGGATGAAAGGTTGCGGGACAATATTGGGACCGACAACGCCGAGGTACCCTGGGTAGGAGACGCAGCTCGGGACAATGCAAGTTTCCCAATGATGTCCAGAGAGCTGCCCGATAAAGAATTCCATTCGTACCGGCCCCAGAAGACTAGAAAGCAGAGGAATTCTAAAAGGTGAAACTGTGTCTATTTTGAAAGTAGGGAACGGTGGCGCGTTGTCACTCAATAGAAACGAGCCAGATTCGCTGGGACCCATCCATTGACTCTGGTTGCCGAATGAAAATTCGACGTTAGCAAAAGTTACAGAAGCCGTGCTGTTCAGTAACTGGAAACGATTGATCTCGTCTGTTCCGTTCGGGAATGGGGGGTGAAGATCAATAGCACCGACGGCAGTTAGTGTTTGTAAAGATTCGGAAGGCATGGCAGGCGCGTGCTGATACTCGCCTTGAAAGTTAATGGCGAGCGGTCCCGCTTCGGCCTCCGCGCTGACTCCGCTCACGTTATTGAACCCAGTCCAATAAGGGCGTCCATAGTCGTTCACAATGGTTTGTCCGAAATGGTATCCGTCACGGACGGGAGTTCCGGAAATTCCCATAGCGCGGGTGTACACAGAATCAATTCGCGCTCCGACGTTTGGATCTCCGTTTAGTCGACCAGTTTCGGTGGCGAACTCTGTCTGTAAAGCTGAGTAGATTTTCGCCGCCTCACTATTCTCATCCTTATCCGCCATGTGCTCTTCTACTTCTTCGAGCATGCGGGCGCAAGCTAGACGAGTCCAAGGGCGCATTCCCAGATATCCGCTTTGGATATATCCAAGGGCCGCCAGACGTTCAATGGCTGGATATATCCAACTATCGAGTGGCACATAGGGCGAACCCATATTCTTCGGATTACGTGGTGTCTCACCTTTATCTTCGAAGATATCGCCCCATGCTGCCCCGGAAAGCTCTGGATTGTGATGGGCACGATAAACTTCGTGTCCGAAGTACCAGCCCAGCAAGCTTCCAATTACAACATCAGAAGGGAAGTGCTGGTGGGCGGTCACGCGCGTGAGAGAAACAGTCGAAGCCAAACCATAGGAAAGAAATTCGGTGACCGGACCGGGATATTCATGAGCGATAACACTAGCAATTGACCATGCGATCGCTGAATGTTCTGATGGAAACGAATCTCCTCCTGATTGAAAGAAACTCCCATTACCATTCCCTGTATAGGGCCGCTGACGTTGCGTCGCATATTTAAATGCGTAAGTTGCAGCGGTAGCATTTAAAGCCGCTTCGGCTGCGAGCAATCCGGTTTCCTTCATGTGATCGTTATTTTTTATATGACCCAGCAAAAACGCTGCCCCGCCGATTCCAACCAGGGAATAGACGGTGTCATTGGAGATGCTTAGGCTTCGACTTAGCTGGTTTGGCTTGTTTGGAATTTGTTTCGCAACCCAGCTATCACTTGCAATCAGCCCTGCCGTAACACCCGCGACAGGAACAATCCATTTAAGGTCTTTGGTTCGAAGGTGTGCGGGAGTGGTCCAGAAATATTCTTGATCTCGAACTACATGCTTCAGAAATGGAGAGATTAAACGGTTCTCGGGATCTTCACCGGGTTGCAACTCATAGGTGCGATCCGCTTTTTGGTGATCTGATGTGGCTGCTGGTCGTGTATTCCCCTGGCTTGTGTCTGAAGAAGTTTGCTCCGAGCCAATGGAAGATTGCGTGGCAGCAGGTTTGTCCTGAGCCTGTAGATTGGGGACCGCACCTAATAAAGCTAAAAGCAGGCAAAAACCGACTGCACGAGAACCCAGATAATGCAACACTATCACTGGGCCAGAGCCACCGCGATTGCAACTCCGATAGCGGATACAACTTGTAGCTGCTGAAGTGTCTCTTTCCACTTCAAGCCTCCGCCGTATGCTTTGTCGGGAACAACAACCATGTCGCCGGGAGCGAGCGCCACATCCAATGCGCCGCCAGTAAAGATACTACCCGTGCCACCGGCTACCGATCCGTCTGCCCGGACTACAAAAATCCTTTTCTGGTCCGCCATCGCACTCGGTCCCCCCGCCTGGTGCAAATACCACTTCGCGCTCTTGCCAGGTTTGAAGGCAATTCCGGTCGGGTTATAGACTGCGCCGTCCACCATAACTGTATTCGGCCGTTTGGGAATGAAGAGAATGTCGCCGGCTCTCAGCTGTATATCTGCTGGAGTGTTGGCCCAGCGTTTCGTGTTGTTGGAAATGTGAATAACGACGCGCCCGACGGGTGGGACATTTTGCAATTTTTCTAATGTCGACTTCCATTGAAGGGTCGCTGGATCTTGAGGCGACGTGAAACTCGCTCCTTCTTCTTGTACGGTGCGAATCAGTTGAACACGTCGCTTCTCCTCCACGTCTCTGATTTCGACACGTTCGAGCACAGCGCCATAAGCGTAAGCATCATTGCGCAAGCCACCAGCGCGTTCGAGTACTGAGCTAAGGCGTTCCCCTTCTTCAATGCCATAGGGTCCGGGATGAATTACTTCGCCTTTTACCTCAACGGTGGCACCGATATCATTCCAACCGGTGAGCTGCCTTACGGTGAGAACATCGCCATCGTGCAGTCGGACATCGGCGTCAGGCTCACCAGCCAAAGCTTTAGCAAGAGGAACGGTTAAATGCTCGCCGGCGATTTTGCTGCCGTGCTCGACGTAATAGCGCGTTAAATCGGCTTCCACGGTATAGGCCGATCGTCTCAATCCACCTGCAGTGCGGACCAGATCAGCAGCCGTCATATCAGTGCCCAACGGATACTTTCCGGGACGTGCTATTTCTCCTCCGATACTTACTTTTGGAGGATCCGTTTTCGTCATATCGCGATGCACGAAAACTCGATCTTTGGGTTGCAACAAAAGATTGGCAGTTGGATCCCCTGCGAGCGCTTGCTGAAGATTTACGCTGAGCACCTTCAACTTACCGTCTTCTGTTTTGCGAAAAATTTGCGCGTCGGTTAGAGATGCGTCTTCGTTGGTGTTTCCCGCCAGATAGATTGCATCTCTAAGATACGTCGCGCCATTAGTGACGTGGTCCCCTGGATCGCGTACTTCACCGGTGACCGTAATAACCGGAGTATCTTCGAAGTCATACTTTCCGAAAACCCGAACCGTATCGAACGGCTTCAAAACCAAATCCTGATCTTTACCAGCGAGTGCATCTTCAAGATTGAATGCGATAACTTGAGGGGTGTTATCAGGCGCTTGTAGACGGATTATTTCCGCATGATTTTTGTAAGGCTCAGGCAAAAGATCCTTATATGACTTAATTAGGTCTGTTACCTTCATGCCCTCTTGATAAGCAAATTTTCCAGGGCGGAAGACATGACCCTCAAGGTAAACGGTCTTGTCCGCGTAGGGAAGAATGGGTGCGATCTTTACGATATCCCCGTCCTGAATGTTGAAGTTCACGAGGGCTTGGCTCACCGATTCCGAATTGTTATTTTCGGGGATGTCCAAGCGCAGCATAGTTCGACTCTCGTGTGCCTCCACGCGCTCAACGTCAATATGGCGCAGAGTGCCGGAAGGGAGAACTCCGCCTGCTAATTGCAAAGCTTGAGCAAGACTTTTTTCACCATTCAATTCGTACGACGCTGGACGACGAACCATACCTTCGATTTTGATTGTTGGACCGACGGTAGGAACCAGAATCGTGTCTCCGGCTTGGATCCGCTGCATTCCGGAGTGGACGCCATTCAAGAGCAGATCATAAAGATCTACGGTTTCGACGAGATCTTTTCCGCGAAAATGTTTCAAGAGGCGTAATGATCCTACCGATGTAGGACCACCTGCTTGATAGAGGGCATTAAGGGGCGTAGAGAGGGAACTGATGTCGTATGCACCAGGGCTCTGAACGTCTCCCACAACGTATACACGGACAGTGTGCAACCCCGAAAGCGAGACGTCAGCCTGAATGTTGCGAAATTGCCCGCGAAGCGTGGTTTGCACGAGGTGTTGTACATCGCCCAGAGTGCGGCCGGAAACTTGCAGGTCTCCTACTTCAGGGAGCGACACCCGACCTTCGCGGTCAACTACTCTGCGTAATCTTTGCGAGAAACTGCCCCAAATATCAATGTTCAAACCATCACCAGGTCCTACTACATAGTCCGGACCGGCGGGCATGTCCATTGGGAGCTTATCTAAATTGCCCGTACCGTTTTGGAAGATTTCCATCCCGAAACGCGCCAGAGCAGGGGAACGCCGCTGATATTGCGAATAAAGATCGTAAAGTGAAGGTATGTCGGCGTACGGATTCGGACGGTGCCGAAGCGCGGGTTGATCTTTGCCAGCATTGGCCTGCCGTGTTCGAAATGATTGCTGAGGTGGGATTTGCAAACTTGCCTGTTCTTGTTGGGGGACTTCGTCGGCGCCAGATATATCCTGCGTTGACGTCAAAGGCGACCCCATGGAACCTAGAGAAGAAATTCCAGAGGCAAAGTTTCCGCTTGCATTCGTTCCGGACGAATTCGCGGCACTATAATTCTGGCCCACGTTAGCAGAAGCAGGACTCATGGAAGGTTGGTTCCCAGTGCGAGTCGCCATTAAAGCGGCTGTCTGATCGGAAGAGAGCTGCTGATCGGAACCGCTTTGTTGCCCTCCGGTAACTCCAGCGAAAGCATCGAAGGGAGTTCCCACGCTGCTGTCATTTCCCGATGACTGGGCCTGTAACAATTGCCGACGTATGTCATTGTCCTGCGAGGGGGAAGGCTGCTGGGGGTGCTGCGGATTCGTCGGGGTGGTAGATGATGGAGCAGTATTCGGCGATGTTCGATTCGATAGCGCGCGGCTCTGCTGCGACCAGAATTGATCTTCCTGGCTGAAGCCATTTGCGGTTGCAGTTGGCACATTAGGATTAGAGAGAGACCCGTTACGCTCATACTGCCGCTGTAGTTCTTCCTGTGTTGGCTTCGCTTTGACATAATTTCTGGCCTGGATTTCGTCCGTGACCAGAGAACGAGTGATGTCATCCTGCCGAATCAAACGAAAGACCGCTTCGTCTGTGAGTTCCTCACGTTCTACGATCCGGCCTTGCTCGAACGCTTTGCGAACGAGCATCTTCTTCACTTCCAAGAAGAGCCCCGGTTCTTGCTGAAGCAACGCAATAATTCGATCGGCTGGAAGCGAAACCATCCGCTCAGCCTCTTTCTCGGCACGCGAGTCTGCCTGCTCAACTGCGCGGGTGCGCGCGGAATAATCTTGCGCAAACAAACTATTCCTGCCCAAAAATAACAAGGTAAAAATAAGTAAGACGGCCATTTGGCCAGCGCGGAAACATTTGTTATTCATAAAATTTTGTGAATACTTATTGCCCAGAAGTCTATTAGGAGGAACGTACTTTGTGCAAAATTGTTGCAAAGACGGTCTCAAGAAATTGGTTCAACATCTTCTTCGCCAACTTCGAGCGCCACTGAGCGCATGATTGCATCCAACGAAATGACTAAACGACAGCCCTGTTTTCGTCTAATGAATATGCCTTGTGCTCCCGCCATTGGTCCGTTTTTAACTTGAACTCGGCGTCCTACCTTTAGGTAAGGGTGAGATTTGAAACGCATATGATTTTGCATACCGTTTCGAAGCGCTTCGATTTCATTTTCTGGTAACGGGGCTGGTAAGCCATGAAAACTTACGAATCTTACAACGCCTGGGAGTTGCAATACCTTGAGACGGTCGGCTAATCGAATAGAAACGAAGATATATCCAGGGAAGAGAACAAATTCAACTTCTTTGCGGCGATCCTTCCAGCGTCGTACGGATCGGTATACCGGCAAAAAACAATCGATCTGTCTTTCCTCTAACTGTTTGGCAATACTTTTCTCATGACGAGGACTGGTGTACGCCGCATACCATTGGGCGTGAATCGCAGGTTCAATGCGCAGCGAGGGCTGAACCCTCGATGTGTCCTGCAAGTGCAGATTCCGTGGCACATTCATAGTAAACTGTAGCTTCGCCCCCTCACTTACATGGTGTTTGTGAGCTAACCATCAATTTTTCAATTGTTTACAGCCAAAAAACTCTACTCGGTTTACCGAGTAGTTTACGTAACACACAATACTTAAGTTGTATCCAATTTCGAATTAAATCTATTTTGCTATTAACGTTCGCTGCAGAAGGGGCCCGGTTTCGATCTTTTAGCGGCGACGCGTCAAAAAGATCAAAAACAAAAAAGCTTTTCCAAGAAAATGCCCGAAGAACAATTGGATAAATCAACCAATGTTCCCGTATAAGCTGGGATTGGTCTTCATACAACATATTGATACATTGCACGAATTTGCCCGAGGAGACTAAGCAACGTGAATGAACGGTGAGATACAGAAGATGAAGATGTAGCCTCCCCGGGGCAAGCTCTAGGTTCCATAACCCACACCCGGATTAAAGTTGCGCATGTAAGAAAATGCTGTCGGGAGAACAATGTTTTTAACACACTTACAGAAGATGCGCAACTTCCTGGGTACCTCACGTTGCAGTTTGGATGGAAGTACTTTGGCGATAGTTGCATGTATGAATTACCCTAGTTATCGGCGCATTTTTAGATTAAGTTTCGCTTCATATTTCGGTATGTTCAAGAGCGAACAAAAAGCAAATTGAACAGGGGCCAGCATTCTCCCCTAAGGCGAAACTGCCCCACCCAGAGTATGTGCTATGCAGCTAATTCTTTATCTCTTAAAGAGCATCAGGACTTTCGTATAACCTTTATCGAATTTTCTAGAATGACAGTCTTCTTAGACTTAATTCCATCTACCTGCTGGCAGTGGGCGCAGGGCCGAGAATTTCCGGCGGATCGAAAAAACACTCACGCCAGAAGGATTCATCGGATAAAGTCCCAGCTTTCCATTGCTGAAGAGCAGGAAGCGTGGCGGCGACCATGCCACCATCATCGGAATCGAAGATCAGCACAATGCCTTCTGCAGCCGTGGCGACCTTTTCGGATTCATCGGCAAAAAACGCTTTCGCGAATTCCATTTTTTTCTGCGCTCCCGCGGATATACTCTCGCTTGTTTTTTGCACCGAGATAATCTCTACAGTTTTCCCTTGAAGAGGAGCCCAGTCTCCGGGGAAAGCGCCGAACTGCTGGCTGCCGACGTGAAAGGGTGTAGCATTATCCTGCTTTCCTCCGGAATCATGTGCCTGTGCGGCGGTATCCCCGGGCATTTCTAAGCTGATTCGGCGAATCCATCCGCGAGAGAGCCCTGAGATTCTAACGTGAATCCATTGTGCGGTTTCATCGAGTATTTCAAACTCGTCGCCGTGGGTAGCGGCAAACAAAACTTTCCCATCCGCACTTGGATTAGCAACCACTGGCGTGCCGGTTTTCTTTACCGCTGCAAGATTACTCGGATGCGCTTGGTTGTTCAGAATCTCTTCCAGGCTTTTGGCTTGAGCAGCTAATTCTCTCTCATGCTTTTCAGCAGCTTCGGTTTGTGTTCTCAGACTTGCGGGCTGGTTCTGATCTGTTTTGTTTGCTGTTGCATCGGCTAGTCCGCCTTGCGGAATGCGCGGCATGGGGGCGGAGATCAATGAACTCGACGCGTCAGAAGAGTTGGATCGCATTTTGGATGGAGCCTCCGATGAGTTCGCTGCGGAAGTTGAAGAACCTGTTCCGAGCGCATCGCTTAACTGGTCCATCAAGTCATTTTCTAACCGACCGTTGGAGGGAAGCACTTGATACCCTGATTTCGAGCCGGTTGGATCTGCATACCAGGCAGTGATTTTTGCGCTTATCCGCACTAGAGAACCACCTGAGGGCGTGGCACTCACAGTCGCGTTGCATTGATAATAAGCTCTTTGGAACCGGTCTAGAGGATGGCTGCCAGGAATCACAAACCCATCAAGGAGCGGCAATCGCCCGGCAATGGCAGGTTGCAAGCTTTTTAATTTTTTTTCGACAACAAGTTTCGATTGAGAAAACGAACGTTCATTAGGGTTTTGCACGACCGCCGATTGTGCGCATAGCAGATGCCCTGTAACAAACAATAAGAGCAGAAAGAGCGATTTCGAAAGAAAACGCAAGGCAGCAATTTTACGAAAGGCACGGCTCACGGAAGCTGCTCCAGTTCATCACGAAAGATCCAACCATGCTGACCTTCCGTGGTCTCCACGCCATACCAATATGGTGTCGTGATGAGAATCACTACTTCTGTTCCAGCCGTAAGTGGTTTTAGGGTTGACGCAGTGTGGAAAGGTGCGGACTTCAGCGGAGCTCCGGGGACTTTAACGAGCCGCTCCACCTGGCGGCGAAGATCCTGTACTCGTTGTTCCAAGGTTTGTGACGAAGTTTCGGCGGCGACTAGACGGGAGACATCTTGCGTTTCCTTTGGACGCGCTAAAACTTGTTTCGCGAGATCGTCCTGATGATGCTTTTCTTGTTCAGCCGCCTGCTTCTGTTTTAAGTGCATTGCGTCGATATGGTCCTGGATATCCTTGAATTCGCTGCTCTCAACCGAGCCGCTGGAGGGATGTACTATACGGCGAAAATCTTCAACGAAGATGGCATCGATTCGTATGGTGGTCTTCGAATCATCTTTGGGTTCGACAACGTAGCGGACTGCAAGAGTGCCTTGGTCACCGGTGTCTTTAAAGTTCACTGGAGCGAGTACTCCAGTGCGAACCTTATAAAAAACTTTCCCCGCGCCTGTCCATTTGGGGAAAAGCGGAGACGATTGGACCGCGGTCGCGCTCTCGATATATTGATCTTTATTATATTCCTTGCTGCCTTGAATGATGCCGTCATTTACCACGTCCTCGACGGCGTCTACCACTTCACTTTCCGGAGCCGGGATTTCCATGGAGAGCCCAAAACCATAATCCGGCTTTTTCTCCTTTTCGCGAGCTTGAAGGTTGGAGGTGCACGCAATAGCGGACAGGATCAGCGCAACGCATCCAAGGAATATTTTTGGCTCTGAGGAGAGAGTTTTTAAAAAGTGGTTTGCCATAAAGCCGGGAAAGAGCTTCGAAGTCGTGCCGTGACACTCGCATTATACATATACGGAATACGTGGCCTGTGTAACGGAACCCATCAGTTCAGCCGTCCAGAGCCGGTTTTAATTTTCATCCCAAGATTGTCAACGCGGTGACACTCCACGGGCGAGTCTCGCCACAAACTTATTACAAGTTCTTGACATCTCGTCGACCGGGCAAATGGTAGCATTTTATGTCGAAGAGATTCTAATTTAGGCATGAATACCATTAATCCCAATCTAAGTAATGGTGCGTCGAATCAGATTCTTCCGGCCATGCGACCGGAGCGTCCCAAGAGGATTCGTGACCGAAGTGGAAAACAGAAGGCGCTTGTACAGGCCGCAATGGATTTATTTGCGAAAAAAGGCTACGAAGCAACGCCGACTCGAGAAATTGCCGCAGCAGCAGGTTGCGCGGAAGGATTAATTCACCGTTACTTTGGAGGCAAGGCTGGCCTGCTTGCTGCTCTCATTGAAGATCGTGCGTTTGAGGAAGTCGTGGACCTGAATGAAGAATTGCCTCCCGCAGCGCGATTCGAAGATGAATTCGTGCAAATTGTACAATGGGAGATTGATCGCATGTGGCGCGACCGAGAAGTTCTTAAGGTATTAATCCCCCGTTCTCTCCTGGATTCCACAGTAGCGTCGATTCTGAGCAGGAATTCCCTGCGTCAGCGGACGAAAACTATTCTAGAGCGCCTAAAGCATTACCGGGCCAGCCAGCGTTTTAGCGATGAGCAAATTGAGGCACTGGCGCAATCCGTCGGAGCAATTGGTCTTGTGTTTGGATTCATGCGTCCGGTGGTTTTGGGGCACGACCGCGAGCGATCCAAGAAAATCGCAGATACAATTGCCAAATTGCTGGTTCACTTCTAACTCCAACATCTCCCATCTCATTACCTGACAGATCAAACGTATCATCCTGATCATCTTTTTCGATTTTGTCTTGACACCCGTTCTTTGTACGTGATAATTAGTGCGTCTACGTGCACAACTTGGTATGACGTTTGGACCAGGTGCTTTGAAATTGATTCAGGAGGACTCGATGACCCCTTCCCGGAGGAGTCTTGCCGGCTTTTTGCTGTTTGCTTTTTTAATCTTGGGATCTTTTCAGAGCGCAAATGCGTTGCCAGCGTTCGCCAGAAAATATGGGTTGCGCTGTTCCGCCTGTCACGAAGCGTGGCCGATGCTCAATTATTTTGGGCAGAAATTTAAAGACAACGGCTACCAGTTGATGAATGACCGGGATGCTCCGATCTGGCAAAACCCGGGATATTGGCCGGTAACCTTCCGCATCATCCCATATTGGCAACGCGCGAGTTCAGACAAAAATTCGGTGGACACGCCAGCAGGCCCAAACACCGGTCTCGCCAAGATCACCTTCACCGGCTTTAATCTCACTGGTTTGGATTTCCACACCGGCGGTACGCTTGAAAAAAACATTTCATTTTATGTGCTCCCCTCATCTGACGAGACGGGCGCATTCCACTTTGAACAAGTCTTCGGTCGGCTCGATAATTTACTGGGCAGCTCATGGTTCAACTTAAAGCTAGGAAAATTTGAGCTTGATAACCTCCTCTCCGAAAAACGCATTTTGACATTGACCAGTATTTCAGGTGTTTACCAGACATATCACTTCATCCCGGTTGGCGATGCCAACATCTTCGGACAAATCGGTGACAACCAATTGGGCCTGGAGTGGATGGGGCATTCTGTCAATGACCGTACACGCCTCTCGGCTTCATTGTTCAGTTCTACCGATGGAAACGTCGATTCGCCATACGGCAGCAACTCCTACAGTGGATTCTTTGCTGCCAGCCAGGCATTCGATACTGGGCGGCTTGGAGTCCAACGCATCGGTGCCTATGCCATGGTTGGAGAGGCAGCCACGACATACAAAACATCTGGAGGAGTCGCAATTCCGAGTTCCGGGATCGGCAACAAATCTTTCAGTCGCGTAGGCTTTATTGGCCAGTTCTACTTCGGAAAGTTCGACACCACCGTAGTAACACAGCATGGTCACGATAGTGCCTGGTTCGGTGCCGGATTCGGCAATCCTATTGATAATCCGGGTGGCCCGAATAATATCGCTGGCACCGTGTTGGCGCCCGATGTGCGAGCGCCGAGCTGGAATGGGTTCCTGCTGGAGAATCACTATGTATACAGTCCGCAGCTAATCTTCATCCAAAGGTCTGAGTGGGAGCGAATGTCACAGCAGGCCAGCACTACTTTTGCTTCCAACCTGGGGAACATCGATATGTACACCTTTGGTTTCCGCTATATGCCGATCATGACCAGCCGCGCAGGTTTTGCCTGGCATAACGAGTACTCATGGTTGCGTTCCGTTGGAACGGCTCCCGACGGTACCGACCAAACTAGCAGCGCTCTGATTTCTGGATTTGACTTCGACTTCTAAAGGAATAGCGAATGCGCATAAAAATGCTCAATGGATCATGGTTTCTAGGTGCGGTCGCGGTTCTCGCGCTCTGTGGCATGTCCTTCGCGCAGATGACGAAGTATCAAGAGGATCAGCGGCTCGGTATGGAATCTCATGTAGATGGCATGACAGGTCATGCCGCGAACGCCAAAGGGAATTACCGGCGCTATTGTGTGGGCTGCCATGGCGATGAGGGTGATGGTGAAGGCGAAAATACGCCATGGCTTGATCCGAAACCGCGCAATTTCACCCTTGGCCAGTTCAAATGCCGCTCAACTCCCAGCGGAACACTGCCGACGGATGAAGATCTTTACGACACCATTGGCCGCGGCCTTGATCGTTCGGTGATGCCGTCCTGGAATACGCTGACCAAACAAGAGCGCGTAGATTTGGTGGCATGGGTCAAACACTTCTCGGCCAAGTGGACGACTGAAAAAGCTGGAACTCCCATTCAAGTGCCACCGGAACCAGAAGTCACGGCGGATCGAATCAAGTCTGGACAAGTTCTCTTTCAAAAGCTGGAATGCTGGAAGTGTCATGGAGTCGAAGGCCGAGCAAATGGTCCTTCGTCCGACACTCTTACCGATGACCAGAATCGTCCGATCAAACCCTATAACTTTACCGATGGTTCACGGCCTAAGTGCGGCAGCACTGATCAGGACATTTATAAAATCTTCATGACTGGACTTGATGGCACGCCGATGCCGTCCTTCTCCGATAACGTGAAACCCGATGAGGCATGGGATCTGGTCTTCTACCTACGCACATTGCAGCCATTCAAAACAAAAGAAAGATTGCTGGCTAAGCAACTGGGATTGAAGCCAATTGATCCAAGTGTACCGCTACCGGCAGCTCCAGCGGCACCTCCGGCGGCAGAAACTACACCCTCAGCGGCTCCTGCGCCTTCGCAGGACAATGCAGCCCCTGCTCAACCGCCGGCACCGGCTCCTCAGCAATAGAACTTGAAAGTTTTAGGAGAAAGAACTTACCTATGACACAGCATTTGAAATACAAATTCGCGGCAATTTTCTGTGGCGTCCTACTACTTACGATTTTGGCTGTAACTTCTTCGCGGAGAGTTCACGCGGCTCCGCCAGCAGGTGAGGGCAGCATCACTGGAACCGTGAAGCTCAACGGAACGCCTCCCCATCAGAAGCCCATCGATATGTCGAAGGAGCCGAGCTGTGCGGCCATTCACGCCAGCAAGCCGGTGACTACGGAAAACGTTGTAGTGGGCTCCGGCGGTGGTCTGGCAAATGTCGTTGTTTATATCAGCCAGGGCTGGAGTGGTCCCGCGACTGCTGCAACGCAACCGGCGGAGATTAATCAAAAAGGATGCCAATATCTTCCTCACGTCGTTGCCGTAGATGCCGCCCAGCACATGAAGGTGGTGAATAGCGATCAGACATCGCATAACATTCACCCGCAACCCACTAAGAATCCAGAGTGGAATAAATCGCAGCCCCCGGGCGCTCCGCCTTTCGACGTGACCTGGGCTAACGAGGAGATCGCGATTCCGGTGAAGTGCAATATACATCCCTGGATGCACGGATATATTGCGGTAGTAAAAGGTCCTTATGGCGTGAGCGATGCCAGTGGCTCATTTACTATTCCGAACATTCCGCCGGGCAATTACACCCTAACCGCGTGGCAGGAAACTTATGGCACGCAAACTCAGCAGATTACCGTGGCAGCTGGGAAACCAGCGACCGCCAGCTTTGCTTACACAGCGAAGTAAATATAGTTCGAGAATTAAGCTCGAATTAAGGAATGTTCCGGTAAGTATTGCCACCGATCACAATGGCGGTCGTCGCAAGATATGTGGCGACCGCTGATTTCGTTGAACTCTCAAGATCTCTCCAAGGCGAGGCACCATGGGCAAATTATTGGCAGTGACGCTGGTTGTGGTAGCAATTCTGTCAGCTATTCCCATCGTGAGGCACACATGGGGTCCACCCGAGGACATCTCTACCCACGGTCATTTAATTGACCAGCAGCTCGCGGATACCATGATCGAATCCGGGATTGCGTTCTTAGCGGCCCAGATTATCTTGGGGATATTTATCTGGAGTGCTTCTTCGGCTCGGCCTGATTCCAAAATCAAGAACTTCCCAGGCGGAGCAAAAGGATTGGTGGCTGCCGCTGTGTTGCTTGTGGGGACGGAAGTGTTGGCCTTGGGGGTCTTTGGGCAAAAAGCCTGGGCTAGCGTTTACTTTACTCCGCCGGGTGCGAATGCGCTCCCGCTGCAGGTGCAAGCGGGACAGTTTGCCTTCTACTTCCGCTACCCCGGCCCAGACGGGAAATTTGGTCCCATTCATCCGGAGATGGTGAACGAGGGCAATCAAAACTATTTCGGCCTGGATCAAACGCACGACCAGGATTCGAAGGACGATATCGTAGCTGCCGAAATGGCAATTCCCGTCAATCGCGAGATTCACTTGCTTATGCACGGCAAAGACGTCGGTCACTCGTTCTATGTTCGAGAATTGCGGGTTCAGCAAGATTTTGTTCCGGGGCTCGATCTCTCCCTTCATTTTACGGCGACGAAAATCGGCAGATACGAAATTGTTTGTACCCAACTCTGCGGACTGGGACACTACAACATGAAGGCGTATCTTTCCGTGCTGTCGCCCGAAGATTACGACGCTTGGATAAAGAAAGAACAAGCCATGCAGTAGTTGGCCTGGGCATTTTAAGATTCGCAATAGACGTAGGCATCTGTTCTTAGACACGTAACCATCTGCTCTAAGAGGTGAGGGATATGCACGACACAGCAGCACACGCGACGCATCACGGACCGCCAACATCTTTCATCCGAAAGCATATCTTCAGCGTCGATCATAAAGTTATTGGGAAACAGTACTATGCGCTGGGACTGTTCTCGGTGCTGGTCGGCATGGTGCTCTCCTGGATCATGCGCCTTCACTTGGTATGGCCGAATTTCGCCATCCCCGGACTCGGCATCCTTTCCTCGACGGGTGCACCCGGAGGCGTAGTCACCCCTGAGTATTACCTGCAATTAATGACCATGCACGGCACTCTCATGGTCTTCTTTGTGCTGACCAATGTGCCCTTTGCTGGATTTGGCAATTATTTCCTGCCGATTCAGATCGGTGCCGAGGACATGGCCTTCCCCCGTTTCAACATGATGTCCTTCTGGGTCACATTTGTGGGCGCCTGCTTCTTGTTTGCGGCTTTCTTTGTCGGCGATGGCCCGCCACTCGCGGGTTGGACAGCTTATGCTCCGCTGAGCGCGCTGGGCAAAATTACCGGCCCTGGCGAAGGTACAGGCCAGACTCTCTGGGCTCTTTCCATCGCAACTTTTTGCATTGGCCAGCTGTTGGGGTCCTTGAATTTCATTTCAACTACGCTTGACCTTCGAACCAAGGGCATGACGTTCATGCGCATGCCGCTCTGCACCTGGGCGTGGTTCATCACATCCTGCATAGGATTGCTCGCATTCGCGGTTCTATTGCCTGCCTGCATTCTTTTGATTTTGGATCGCGTCGCTGGAACCAGTTTCTTCATTGCTGGCGGTCTTGTGGTCAACGATCAATTACAGCCGCATTCTGGAGGATCCACTCTTCTATGGCAGCATCTCTTCTGGTTTTTCGGACATCCCGAGGTGTACATCGCCATATTGCCAGCAGCGGGAATTGTTTCGCACATCCTGGTGAATAGCTACCGCCGTCCCCTTCTTAGCCACAAAGTTGTGATTTACAGCATGATGGCAATCGGGTTCCTCAGCTACATGGTTTGGGGACACCACATGTTCGTCAGCGGAATGAATCCAGTTTCGTCTTTGGCGTTTTCATTCCCAACGCTTGTCATCACCATCCCTGCCACTATCTTGACCCTGATTTGGATCGGAAGCCTGTACGGTTCGAAGCTGCGCATTACCTCCGCTTCGCTGTTTGCGCTGGGCTTCGTTTCAATGTTCGTCGCAGGCGGAGTGAGCGGCTTCTTCCTGGCGCAACCTTCCATTGACATCTACCTTCATGCGACCTATTTCGTAGTCGGCCATTTCCACATGGTGATGGGAGTGGCGGCCATCTTCGGAATGTTTGCTGGAACCTACTACTGGTTCCCCAAGATGAGCGGTCGAATGATGAACGAGACGCTGGGGAAGGTGCATTTCTGGTTTACGTTCGTCGGCGCGTATTGCATCTTCATGCCCTTCCATTATCTAGGGCTGGCGGGAAACGTTCGCCGCTATTCGACATTTGTGGACGATTTCATGGGGCCGTTAATGCCGGTCCACAAGTTCATCAGCATAGCGGCATTATGCACCGGGGCGGTTCAGTTGATCTTTTTATATAACCTGCTGCACAGCCGTTTCTGGGGCAAGCCAGCTCCCGCGAATCCGTGGGAAGGTACTTCGCTCGAGTGGAGCATGCCGTCTCCTCCACCGTGGGACAACTTTGGCGGCAAGCACCCGGTTGTTTATCACGATCCTTACCAGTACGGAATCGAGAGCTCGACCGGCGATTACGTTATGCAAGATTCGCCGGAGCAAATACAGACAGTTCGCGATGATAAGAAGCTAAGTCCTGAGTAACGTCGAGACGCGAAATAAAGATTTTTAAAATGGCAACCACAATACACGAACCGCCGCAGATCGGGCGTATAAACGGAAGTTCTGGTGGCGGATGGCACAACCCGTCACCTCCTAATCAGGCCAATCCGCGGTTTCTAAAGGATCGTTCCGAGGAGCCCGCTAAAACCGGCATTTGGGTGGGCTTAGCGGCGATCACAATGTCGTTTGCTGCCTTCACCAGTGCCATGGTCGTCCGCCAAGGAGGATCGCTGGATTGGCGGCATTTGGCTTTGCCGCACATTCTTTATCTGAACACGGTGATTTTGCTGGCAAGCAGCGTGACCTTGGAATTGTCCCGCCGACAAATCGCAAGCTACATGGGCGCCGCAAGATCTGGCGCCGGGAATCCTGGACGTTGGTTGTACGTAACTCTTTTTTTGGGCATGCTCTTTGTGGCTGGCCAATATGCAGCGTGGCTTCAACTGAGGTCGCAGGGCTGGTATCTTGGCACCAATCCGAGTAGTTCTTTCTTTTATGTATTCACCGTCGTTCACGCCCTTCACGTTCTGGGAGGCTTAGGCGGGTTGATCGCCGTGGTCAGCAAACTGAGACAACGAGTTTTGCGAAGAAGCACGTTGGACGCAACTTCTCACTACTGGCATTTCATGGATGCTCTTTGGCTGTATCTATTGTTTCTGCTTATCACCCGATTTTGATGGGCGCTGGATATTGAATTTAATTTTCGCATTTCCCAGGAGGCGCTGTGAGCCAGGCCAATTTAGCAGTCGGAGCGCACGCACCGGCAGGTGTGATGGAAGAGTCTCCGTTCTCGATCCCATCGAGAAAGCTGGTGATGTGGCTGTTCATCCTTTCTGACGCAGTTACATTCGGAGCGGTCTTGTATGGCTACGGATACTTGCGGAACTCCACTTCGAACTGGCCGCATCCATTTGAATTTTCCAGTGTTATCAATGCCCTGATCATGACCGTCATCCTGGTCACAAGCAGCTTGACGATGCTACTCGGTATACGCGCTGCCAAGCTGGGTGATAAGTCCAAAGCTATCATGTGGAGTTTTGTAACTGTTGCCGGAGGGATACTTTTTGCAGGCTTACATCTCCGGGAATGGTTTGGCTTGATCCACGAAGGTATGACTCTCACGCAAAATCCTTGGGGATCCGGTATTTTTGGCGCAACCTTTTTCTGTATCACGGGCTTGCATCTCACTCACGTTGTGGGCGGCGTGATCGCTATTACGGTTGTGACGCTCGGCTATAAGCGTGGCCGTTACAACGAAGGGCATCTGGAAATCTGGGGTTTGTACTGGCACTTCGTCGATTTGGTTTGGATGTTCGTTGTGCCGTTTGTCTATCTTCTCAATGCGAAGCATTAGCTATAAATGTTAAGCCGTGGAGTGGTGAGTTGGGATGGTAAGTAACGATCGCGGAAGGAATTTGCCATGAGCACATCGCAGAAAAATGAAGGGTTGGGGACGTACTTCATCGTCTACTTCTGTATTCTGGCTATTGCGGGGCTGCAGATTGTTGTGGCCTACCAAAACATCGACGGGTCGCAGATGTTTTTGCGTATGCTCTCGCTGGCAATTATTCAGGCGGGATTGGCAATCATGTTCTTCATGCATATGAAGACCGAGAAACGCAGTTTATTTTTCACCTTAATCCCAATCACTGTTTTTGTATTGTTAATGATGAACATGATCTGGTCGGACAGCTTCCGTATTTCAGGTGGAGCTCCGTTCGCCAAGTACCTGGGCCAATAGGCTTGGGAGAGTTCGAAGAAGATAGAAGATGAGAATTAAAGAGCCGCGGCTAATCCGAGTGTTGGGCATAGCGTTTGTTGTTTTAGTAATGCTTGCAGTTCCCGTACCGGCTTTTTCCCAGAGTTGCGCTCTTTGCTATACGCAGGCAGCGTCGGCCGGTGCCCGGCTCATCGCGGCGCTGCGCAGTGGAATTCTCGTGCTGGTGATTCCTCCAATGTTTATGTCGGTTGGAATTACCGTGCTAGCCTATAAAAAACGTAATCAATTCAAGCAGGACGACGATACACTGAAGAGTAACGAAAATTGGTAAACTCTGATTCATAGAGCTGGCTGCAAGTTAAGAAAAAGAATGTCAACTATCCACGATATCGTCGAAATTCCGCAGACCGCTCAGCTCAAAACTAAGGTTCGCGATTATTTAACTTTGACCAAACCTGAAGTCAATTTGCTGATTCTGATGACCACATCAGCGGGATATTACCTGGCCTCCAGAGGCACATTTCACACTCTTGGTCTAGTCAATACGCTTGTAGGCACCCTGCTGGTAGCGAGCGGCACTGCCACGCTTAATCAGTGGATGGAGCGCGTATGGGACGGTCAAATGCGCCGTACGGCGAATCGTCCATTGCCCTCCGGCAGAATGAGTTCTGCGGAAGCTCTTTTATTTGGATTGCTTTGTAGCATCATTGGTGGGGTGTATCTTGCGGTACTGGTTAATCCATTGTCCGCATTGCTGGCGATATCAACGTTGCTTTCTTATTTACTGATTTATACGCCTCTCAAGCGAGTGACTCCACTTTGCACATTGTTAGGCGCAATCCCAGGGGCGATGCCAACGCTTATCGGTTGGGCAGGTTCGTCTGGTCATATCGATGGGCAGGCGTGGTTCCTGTTCGCAATTTTGTTTTTATGGCAGTTCCCTCATTTCCTGGCAATCGCATTGATGTATCGCGACGATTACGCGAAAGCGGGATATCACATGCTGCCGAAATTTGACCTTGATTCGAAATTCACACGTGCGGAAATCGTAGGTTTTACGATCGTCTTGATCGTGACCACGATTCTGCCCACAGTGGCGCGAGGCGGCGCATTTTATGTTGCTGCGATGCTGTTAGCGGGCGGGTTTCTTCTGTACCACTCTCTAAAGCTCGCAAAGGCAGGTTCGAAAGTAATGGCCAGCCGTTTGCTACACGCCTCAGTAATTTACCTTCCCATAGTGCTTGGCATCATGATCGCCTGGAAGCGCTGATTGGAAGGCAGTAAGTCAGGCTGAGATGTCGAACGCCGTCACCTAAATTCAAATAATTGCAATAACTTGCAACCTTCCAAGGTCGGGGTTTTTGCGGAAATCTCCTTTAAAATTGGGCCTTTCTCGTGATAATCTGCCCCCAGTGGTCGGCCCGCACTGCGAAACTGCAATTCTGAAAGTGTAACTAGTCGATGACTTTTAAATCGGCCTTTGAAGATTTTCGCGAGACCACTCTCCAGGCAATTAGTGGTTGCCTGCGTCGACTGGACTATTTGTCTGGACTCAGAGATCGGACTAAACCGGAAACATACGACCACTGGGGATTAGCGCGAATTTATGGCGACTTGCAATCGCAGAAGGCGCTGGCGGAAGCCCATCAGTCGTTAGTATCAGAGGTCTTATCTACTCCAATTCCAACTTTACTGATAGATGCGCAAAACTCTAGCGAAATGGCCGGAATTCCGGCCGCAACCTACCTGGACAAACTACGGGATAGGGGCGGAGCATTATTGCCTGCAACTCCTGGAGCGGGATCGGCACGACACCTCAATTCAGTACTGAACGCTCTTTCGGGGCTGGTGAAACATCGAAAAACGGACGCCATTCCCCGAGTCTCATAGCAACTCCTACAACTTGGCCAATTACTTCTGCTTGCTGTGGATACTTCAATGCCCGTGCCGACACGGGAGACAACGGGTGTGGCTGCAAAATTAATTCTTCGCGCGTCAGAGTGCACCAGCAGCAGGTATGGCCCGTACGGGTTTCGACAAAATAAATAGGCCGTTCATACTCCGACCTCCAACCGCCTTCGGAGACTTTATTTTTTGCTTCATCAACCTGAACAAAACTTCCGGGCGGCAGAATCGGGTACATCGTGAGATCCTCAGTGCCGATGTAGCCGTAAGTGAACTGGCAATTGGCAAACTGTTCCAGATAGGCCAACGGAACCAATCCCCATTGTTCCACCATCCTGCCAAAGTTTGAAGTGTGTTTAGGATCGAATCCCGGATCGATTTTTACCGGTATTTGGATTGCCGACATATTGGCTAAAGCATCGCTAAAATGCGATTTCGTCGGCAGGGATACATCGAGATCCGCCGCGATCGTATTCATATCCACACCAAACCAGTGCAACAATTGCTTCAGATCTTTCCGGTAAATGACCGCAAGCGAATATAAACGATAAATACTGGGGACCACGCCTTTAGTCTCCACATCGGAAAGCCGGCTGGGAGGAATGGCAAATTCGTCGTTGCTATGTTTTTGCGCAATTCGTGCGCTGGCGTTCTCGACATCCCTCATTGTTAAACCGAGTTGTTCACGCAAAATTCGTAGATTCTGTCCACCCGAAAACATTTTCGGTCCCCCTAAGACACCCATCACCTCGGCGAATTGCAGGTGAAAAGTGTAGCACCGTACCGCCGATATCTCGGCTCACTAAAGGTCTTAAATTATCAAATGCTTTAAAACCGATTTGCAACCCATTCTGTTCTGATTTCGTAATTTAGAGTACATCGATTGAGAATCTTTCGCCAGTGTTCGGCAACAATAAAAATTTGCGAATTCGGTGGGAATTATGCGGCAATTCTTTAAGAAGAAATTGTGATGGGAGCTAGAAGCAATGCAAATTCAGACTGCTAAAAATTCGAGTTGGGGAACTCTCCGGATAACGAATTCTAGTTTACCGGCTTCTTGCTTTGCCACGTCGTTTCGAGAGATTGAAGCGCTCTCGATTCCCATCGAACTCAGTCAGGTTTGTAGCAACAGTTATGATCCCCGCTTGGGTTAAAAAGAAGGGTTTTTCAGTCATATCGGCAAATTCGAGGAATTCTGGTACACCTGCGGCAATAGCCGCCATGCCAATATCCATTTTGGCGTGTGTTGGGAAACTGATAACTGGGAAAACGCCACCTGGATAATCCGTTAATAGATTGACGGCAAGTTCAGCTCCCCCGCACAATAACGAACCCAGAGCGGCGAGTTTGTTCCTGCGCCAGAATAAAGCGCCGGCAACGAAAAAGGTACCAATGGTAAGGTAATCGATGATGGCATGTCCCTTAGGGGTGATTACTTTTGGGAGTCTGCGTGTAGCGGCACCTACAGCAGTGTTCAAAATAGGCATTCGTTCTCCGGCTTGTTACTGATTTTTGTTTTCAGCTAGTGTCGTGTGAATATTCCTACAAAGGAATAGCCTACAACAAAGCTGAACAACGCTGCTGCCGCGGACAATGAAGCGACATGTTGGCGTGCGTTTTTCCTTACGTCCAATTTTTCCTGAAGTTGTTGTCTCAATTCTTCCATTGAGCTATGCAGGCGTTTTCGATCCTCCGCAGCGCGGAGTTCTAATTCATAACTGGGGAGTTCACTGCTGGGCTGAGTACTCATACGTGGTTCTTCACCTCATTCTGTAACCAAATTCCGTCTGCCTTCAAAACATCAACTGTTCTCTTGGGGAAGGTCCCTTGTGACCGTACTTGAACTAAGGCGATATATCCGCAGATCACTCCTGCAATCGTCCATATCAGGCCAACAATCAAAAATGACAAAAACCATCGGTACGGACTTGTCACGAACGCCGCCGAGACAAGCGCCACTAAAGCAATGGTAAATAGCGCGTAGGCGGTTGCCAGCAAAGTTAATGCAGCCGCAACCAACGGAAGCCATACCTTCATGGAGGCAATGGTTTCCTTGAGTTCCGATTTCGCCATCCGCAAACGAGTTTGGATGAACTCTTTCGCCTCGTCGCGGATTTCACGAATTACACTTGCAAGTGTTTGCCCATTATTTGTTGTGTATGCAGCTTCATTTGTATGCATGCGATCTCCAAACCCGCAGTATTGCACCGGCCACGAAGGCAGATCCGGCGACGATTGCGATTACTTGCAGAGGCTCTTCTTCTGCAGCGCGGCGGACGCGATCATTGACGTGCCTGACCAATTTCTCCAGACGTTTCTGCCCCAATGCACATGATCGGCTCAGCGTAGCTCTTGCCTGTTCCAGCCATAACGATGCGCGCTGCGATGCATCACTAGGAGAGTTAATTCGAGCTTCGTAATCATCCCGATGTCTTGGCATCTCTGTTATTGAAGTGACATTGCGCATCGCCGACGCATTAGGCTCTCTTGGTTCGGCGGCATAATCATTCATCGCGTTCAAATCAGCCATAAGTCCTTACAAAATATTGCAAACCATTTTTCATATACTTGGATGTCACCTTATAGCGCTGCGTCTAGAAGAACGAATAAAAATTCGGCAGTGCAGGACTTCAGAGTGGGCGGGGGTTGCTGGCGTAAGCTGATGGAAGCAATTGATTAAGAAATCAAAAAGGCTGGCATATGCCAGCCTTTGCAAATAAAGGCATTAAGCCTCAATCACCGGTAGCTTCCAGTTCCACTTGCTCTTCTTTACTATCTATCGCGTGTACCAGGGGCATGTTCACCAAATGCTCGCTTAAAAACCAGGACTGTAACTCGTTCAAGCGCAAAGCATCACTCACTGCCAAATCGTTGGTCCCGTCGTCGCCAAGCTTATCTGCACGTTCGGCAAGTTCCCGGCACTCAGAAATGATGACCTGATGCGCGTCCAGCAAACGTGAGATCTGTACCGGAACTTCTTCTCTGCCGCGAGGTGGACGCTGAATTTTAGTCGTCTCCGCAATATCGTGAGCCATTGCGAGGCTTAGTCCACCAAGCAGCTGAATGCGCTCGGCAATTGTGTCCACTAATTCGACCTGCTCATCGTAATGTTTATCAAAAAGTAAATGAAGTTGATAAAAGGTCGGTCCAGCGACTTGCCAATGTGATTTCTTATATAAGTCTCGAAGGGTCATGGTATCGGCGAGTAGCTGATTCAGGTGTTCTGTCATTTCCAATCGGACAGGCTCCTCCAAATCGAGAGGAAGGGCATGGGTTACAGTGCCGTATTTCTGGATTTCAGCAGCTCCCTGATGCAAACGTGGCTGCGCACTGATTTTCGAATTATTATTCGCTGATAGGGCTTTCTTGGTCATGGTGATCTCCTCTTAACTTTCGTCTTGAATAACCAAATTCGCGTGATCTTAGGACTGACGCAATCGCTTCATGATCGCGGGGTGAATCTGAATCTGTAGCACGCTGATTCTTGCCAACTTGGATGATCGGAGCAATGAATCCGTTTCGATCTTTAAGTATAGGGCTTTAAGTATAGGGCTTTCTCAAAGTAGGTTCGCTCATTCTGATGTATTCCCGCATTCGGAAACTCCTCCTGCATTTCCAAGTACTTGCGCCCATCTCCTAAAGTTTTCTGAACTGGCCAGCAAAATTTTGAATTATTGACTATGATTGAAGGTTCCCATTAAAAGCTGGAGAAGATAAAGACGTGGCAGAAACCTTTACACCGTCGGAAACTCACAGTAACGGCTCCGAAGTTCTTGAAACGCGGGAGTGGCTGGATTCCCTCGATTACGTATTGTCTAAAGGCGGTCCAGAGCGCGCTGGACGATTGCTCCAACAGCTCTCTCTGCATGCACGGCGTGCTGCGGGTGTAAATCTACCCTTTACGGCAACAACCCCATATATAAACACCATTCCTTCCTCGCAACAGCCGGCATTTCCCGGCAGTCAGGCCATGGAACGTCGAATTAAAAGCCTGGTGCGTTGGAACGCGCTGGCCATGGTTGTGCGAGCTAACAAAGTGCAGGAGGGAATTGGCGGGCACATTTCCACATATGCATCTGCCGCAACTCTATATGAGGTCGCGTTCAATCACTTTCTGCGGGCAAAGACGGAAGATGGCGACCGGGATATTGTTTATTTCCAGGGCCACGCTGCTCCCGGAATGTACGCCAGAGCATTTCTTGAAGGACGTCTTCCGACCGAGAAGCTGGAGAATTTTCGTCGTGAGCTGAAAGAGGGAGGCGGTCTTTCTTCTTATCCGCATCCCTGGCTAATGCCCGATTTCTGGGAGTTCCCGACTGTATCCATGGGATTAGGGCCAATTCAGGCTATCTATCAGGCTCGCTTCAGCCGCTATCTGGAAAATCGCGGCTTGAAGAAGTCAACTACTGGGAAGATTTGGGCCTTCCTTGGGGATGGCGAAACCGACGAACCAGAATCGCTGGGCTCGATATCGCTGGCCTCGCGCGAGCGCCTCGATAATTTGATTTTTGTTATCAACTGCAACCTGCAACGGCTCGACGGTCCGGTACGCGGTAACGGCAAAATTATTCAGGAGCTCGAAGCCAATTTCCGCGGCGCCGGTTGGAACGTAATCAAAGTAATCTGGGGAAGCGATTGGGACGGAGTAATCCAAAACGATCGCGACGGTCTGCTGGTCAACCGCCTCAATGAAATTAGCGACGGCCAGTTCCAGAAATATTTCGTAGAAAGCGGAGCGTACTTCCGGCAGAACTGCTTCGGCACCGACCCGCGATTGCTGAAGATGGTTGAGCATTTTTCTGACGAGCAGTTGTCCCGTATACGGCTCGGAGGCCACGATCCGTTAAAAGTGCACGCCGCTTACAAAGCTGCTGTCGAGCATAAGGGCTCACCGACTGTCATTCTGGCTAAAACGATTAAAGGCTACGGTCTGGGCGAAGCGGGTGAAGGCAAGAACATCACGCACCAGCAGAAAAAACTAAACGACGATGAATTGCGCATGTTCCGTTCGCGCTTCGGAATTCCGATTCCAGACGAAGAACTGCACGATGCGCCATTTTATCGGCCACCCGACGACAGTCCTGAAATTTCCTACATGAAGGAACGCCGTCAACAACTCGGCGGCTATTTACCGGAACGTAAAGTAAGAGCTACGCCGATCAAACCGGTTTCCGAAACTCACTTCGAGGAATTCTACAAAGGAACCGATAATCGCGAAGCGTCGACGACCATGGTCTTTGTGCGGCTACTCGCAAAATTGCTGCGCGATCCGGAAATTGGAAAGTTGATTGTTCCAATTATTCCCGACGAAGCCCGCACATTCGGAATGGAAGCGTTGTTCAGACAAGTAGGAATTTACTCCAGCGTAGGCCAGATCTACGAGCCGGTCGATATGGATACGCTTCTTTATTACAAGGAAGCTAAAGACGGTCAGATACTTGAAGAAGGCATCACCGAAGCGGGATCGATGTGCTCCTTTATCGCTGCCGGAACCGCTTATGCCAATCACGGGATCAATACGATCCCGTTTTTCATTTACTACTCCATGTTTGGATTCCAGCGTATCGGCGATCTGATCTGGGCCGCAGCCGATATGCGCACTCGCGGATTCCTCGTTGGCGGCACCGCGGGCCGCACCACGCTGGCAGGCGAAGGGTTACAGCATCAAGACGGACATAGCCACGTACTGGCGCTTTCCGTGCCAAACCTTCTGGCCTATGATCCGGCATTCGCTTATGAAATTGCCGTGATCATTCAAGAAGGCATTAAACGCATGTATGTTGATCAGGAGTCGATTTTTTACTACCTGACCGTGACCAATGAGCCATTGCCTATGCCCCCGATGCCGGACGGCAAAGAAGTGCGGGAGGGCATCCTCAAGGGGCTTTATCGTTATAAAACTTCCGAGAACAAGACAGCGAAGCTGAAAGCCCAGCTTTTCGGCAGCGGAACCATCATGTACGAGGTGCTAAAGGCTGCGCAGATTCTCGAAGAGAAGTATGGCGTCGCCTCCGATATCTGGAGCGTCACCAGCTACAAGGAGCTTTATCGCGATGGCAATGATTGTGACCGCTGGAACATGCTGCATCCGGGAGAGAAGCCGCGCGTACCCTTTGTGACGCAGCTTTTAAAAGATGCACCGGGCGTACTTGTGGCGGCATCGGATTATATGAAAGTGTTGCCGGAATCAATTGCGCAGTGGTGCCCAAGACCCTTGGTGGCGCTAGGGACAGATGGCTTCGGACGCAGCGAAGGACGCGCTGCGTTGCGCGACTTCTTTGAAGTCGATGCCAAACACATCGTACTGGCAACGTTGAATGCGCTGGCGCGCGAAAAACAAATCAAGCCCGACGTCTTACAGAAAGCGATTAAAGACCTGGGCATCAATCCGGAAAAGGTAAATCCGGCAATCGGATAGTGCTCATATACATGTGGAGCGGATCTGGCCAGACCAGGGCCTGGCTTACCGCGTGGATGCCTCAGAAGATAAGGGAGAAAAAGTTCAGTGACAGAATACAAACTACCGGAACTCGGCGAAAACGTTCACCAGGGCGATTTGGTTCGTCTTATGATTTCGCCGGGGGCCAGCATCACCGAAGGCCAGCCCGTGATGGAACTGGAGACTGATAAAGCTGTCGTCGAAGTTCCGTCCTCCGTGACCGGCACCGTAAAAGAAGTTCGGGTAAAAGAAGGGGAAAAGATCAAAGTTGGGCAGGTGATCTTTACCTTCGAAAATGGGTCGAGCGCAAAAGCGAAAATCGGAGAGCCCAAAGCCGCGGAGTCCAATGCCAAACCTGCCGCTGTGCCTCCATCCCCTAAGCAGGAAAAACCTGTTACGCAGCAAGTAGAAGTTAAATCTGAAGTAAAACCAGAACGTCAGCAGTTCATTGAGCGGCGCAGCTCAACTCAAGCTCCCAATGAATTCAAATTACCGGAGCTTGGAGAAAATGTTCACCAGGGTGACCTCGTTCGCTTGATGATCTCTTCCGGATCAAAAGTTTCAGAAGGCCAGCCAGTGATGGAGCTTGAGACTGATAAAGCTGTCGTAGAAGTTCCTTCTTCAATTTCGGGTGTTGTGAAAGAAGTCAAAGTAAAGCAAGGCGAGAAGGTCAAAGTTGGGCAAGTAATCTTCACCCTCGAAGGCGCTGCGACCGAGCCTCCACAGAAAACGGCGCATGTTCCGATGGAGCACTCCTCCGAAGAGGACGGCGCCCGGCTTTCTTTTCAGGCTGCCATGCACGCAGAAGGGAAGACCGAGGAGCAAGCTTTACCTCCCGATCCCCCGCAAACCAGGGCAGCCGATTTCGCCATGCCGCGTCAACTCGATAAAGTTGCTGGCAGCGAACATCGCGAACCAGTTCCAGCTGCTCCGCATGTGAGGCGGTTGGCGCGGGAGTTGGGTGTAGACATTCACAATGTGAAAGGAAATGGTCCGGGTGGCCGGATCAGCGAGGATGATGTAAAGGCGCATGCGAAATCGCTGTTGGCTTCAGCGGCTGCTGTAGCCCAGGCTCCTCACGGGGTGTTTTCTCAACCTGCGCTGCCGGACTTTTCGAAGTGGGGAAAAGTCGAAAGAGTTTCGATGCGAGGGGTACGGCGCAAGACTGCCGAACATCTGTGGCAGGCGTGGACCACGATTCCGCATGTGACTCAGCAGGACAAAGCCGACATCACCGAACTCGAACAGTTGCGGGCAAAGTTTGCTCCGAAAGTCGAAGAAGCTGGCGGCAAGATGACGGTCACGGCCATCGCCCTTAAGGTCTGTGCTTCTGCGTTGAAAGTATTTCCGCAATTCAACGCCAGCATCGACATGGAGAAGGAAGAAATCGCCTACAAGCAATACATCAACATTGGCGTCGCGGTCGATACCGATCGCGGACTATTGGTTCCGGTAATCCGTGACGTAGACAAGAAGAACATCGTCGAGCTTGCCGCCGAACTGACTCAAGTATCCCGGAAAGCAAAAGACAAAAAATTAACCGCTGCCGAGATGGAAGGTGGCACATTTACTATCACCAATCTTGGTGGAATTGGGGGCACAGGATTTTCGCCCATCGTCAATTATCCCGAAGTCGCAATTCTCGGTCTCTCCCGTTCCAGCATGGAGCCGGTGTGGATCAATGGGAAATTCGAGCCGCGACGGGTAATCCCACTTTCGCTGTCATACGATCATCGCTTGATTGACGGAGCTGACGCAGCGCGTTTCCTGCGCTGGATTTCAGAAGCTTTCGAGCAGCCATTCCTGCTTTCGGTGCAGGGATGAGATTTTAGATTAAACAGAGCCTCTAAAATAAATGCCAGAAAATTCAGACTTGCACATCGCAGTCATTGGCGGAGGCCCTGGTGGCTACGCTGCCGCTTTCCTAGCCGCCGACCTTGGAATGAAAGTCACGCTCATCGACCCGGAACTCAACCCGGGCGGTGTCTGTCTCTATCGCGGATGCATCCCCTCGAAAGCCTTACTGCATGTAGCCAAGCTGATCGACGAATCACGCCACGCGAAAAATTGGGGCATCGAATTCGCCGAGCCTAAAATAGACATCGCGAAGTTACGGTCGTTCAAAGAAGGCGTTATTAATAAACTGACTGGTGGCCTGGGCCAGCTTTCCAAACAGCGAAAAGTCCAGTACATCCAGGGTAAGGCTGCATTCGAGAGCTCGAATACTCTTCGCGTTTCCAAAGTGAATGGCGGAGACGGGTCATTGACTTTCGACCGGATCGTCATCGCGACTGGCTCGCGGCCTGCGGTGATTCCAACCCTAAAACTGGATACGCCCCGCATGATGGATTCAACCGGCGCGCTTAATCTGCAAGACGTGCCGGGAAATTTGTTAGTCGTGGGCGGGGGATACATCGGTCTTGAACTCGGCACCGTCTATGCGGCTCTTGGCACGAAAGTGACTGTGGTTGAAATGACTGCTGGCCTACTGCCGGGCGCTGACCGCGATCTCGTGCTGCCCTTGCATAAACGAATCGAGAAGAGTTTTGAGTCCATCCTGTTGAACACGACAGTGACCTCGGTCAAAGAAGAAGCGAATGGAATCCGGGTCAGCTTCAAAGGTGCGGACGAAACGCGAAGCGAAAAGCTTTTCGATAAAGTGCTGGTCTCGGTGGGAAGAAAGCCAAACTCAGAAATTCCCGGTCTCGACAAAACTCAGGTCAAAGTCGGCGAGCGTGGATTCATTCAGGTCAATAAACAATTACAAACGAACGACCCATCAATTTATGCAATTGGCGACGTAGTCGGCGAGCCCATGCTCGCGCATAAAGCTTCGCATGAAGGACGCACCGCAGTCGAAGCCATAGCCGGACACAAAGTTGCATTCGAGCCCAACGCGATTCCCGCCGTCATCTTTACCGATCCGGAAATCGCCTGGTGCGGTCTTACCGAGACACAGGCGCAAAAAGAAAACCGCGAAATTAAAGTTGCGAAATTCCCATGGGCAGCCTCGGGTCGTGCCATTACCATCGACCGGCCGGAAGGCATGACAAAGCTTATCTTCGATCCGCAAACCGAACGCGTATTGGGTATGGGCATAGTCGGCGCAGGTGCGGGAGAGTTGATCGCTGAAGGCGTACTCGCGGTAGAGATGGCGGCGACAGCCACGGATATTGCATTGAGTATCCACCCCCACCCGACATTATCCGAAACAGTGATGGAGTCAGCGGAAGTCTTCTTCGGAACCAGTACGCATATTTATAGACCCAAGCGCTAGACGAGCACTGGCTACCTTCATGTGACTTCCGTCTTCTTAGTAGTCGATAATGGTTCTTGCTGGATAACACCGTCCAGCCGCTGGAGTTCACATGCGCGAAGTTGTTCTGGTCTCTTCTGTCCGCACCCCTGTTGGACGCGCCTTCAAAGGCACGCTGCGCGCCACCCGTCCCGATGAGCTGGCTGCGATTGCCATCAAAGGCGCGCTGGATCGAGTGCCGCAAATTGATCCCAAAGAAATCGAAGACGTAATCCTCGGCTGCGCTATGCCGGAAGCGGAACAGGGTATGAACGTTGCCCGCATTGCTGCCCTGCGGGCTGGTTTACCGGTTGAAGTGTCCGCTTTTACGATCAACCGCTTCTGCTCATCTGGACTGCAAGCGATCGCATTGGCAGCAGAGCGCATCATGAGTGGTGGCGCGGAGATCGTCGTAGCGGGCGGCACGGAATCGATGTCGATGATCCCGATGGGTGGCCATAAGATTTCGCCGAATCCGTGGCTGGTGGATCATTATCCCGATGCTTATCTATCGATGGGCCTCACTGCCGAGCGGCTGGCGCAACGTTTCGGAATCACTCGTGAAGCTGCCGACGAATTTTCCCTACACAGCCATCAAAAAGCTTTAGCCGCGATTCAAGCCGAAAAGTTTGAGGACGAAACCATTCCCGTTCCGGTGAGCTTTACGATTCTAAACGGTTCGAAGCCGAAGCGTCAGGACATAATTTTCAAAGTCGACGAAGGCCCGCGTGCCGACACCTCCCTTGAAGCTTTGCTCTCGCTCAAGCCAGCGTTTCATGCCAAGGGAACAGTAACAGCAGGCAACTCTTCGCAGATGTCCGATGGAGCCGCTGCCGCTGTGGTGATGTCTGCCGACCGCGCTAAGGCTCTGGGCATTAGGCCTCTGGCTCGCTACATCGCCTTCGCGACTGTGGGATACAAGCCGGAAGAAATGGGACTCGGTCCAGTTTTTGCTATTCCGAAAGCGCTTAAGATGGCAGGTCTTCAGCTTTCCGATATTGATGTAATCGAATTGAATGAAGCCTTCGCCACCCAGTCGCTTGCCGTGATCCAGGAAGCAGGGCTGGATCCAGAAAAAGTAAATCCCAACGGAGGAGCTGTCGCCCTCGGCCATCCACTGGGCTGTACGGGAGCCAAGTTGACGGCAAGCATTATTCGAGAATTAAAGCGAAAAAATGCACGGTACGGACTTGTCACAATGTGTGTCGGCGGTGGCATGGGCGCCGCTGGAATTTTTGAAAACGTAGAATCTGCGTAGGAAATTAGCGAATTGTGACCGATTAACCTTGCCACGGAAAGATGGAATTAAGCGCTTCGTGAATCAAAGAATGCGAGATATCTTCGGCTGGATTGCCGGGAGCTGACTTGTGACTAGAATGATTAGTGCGGTCGTGAAGGGTAGAGTCCTGGGTCAGAAGATTCCTGGGCCTCTGACTCGCGAACCTCGAGTCGGGTTTGCCGGAGGTTGGTGGCTTCCGTGGGATCCATGCCAGGTCTTAAATCTGTTTTTTCGAGGAAATAACGCCAGCCTGCGTGACGATCTTCAGAGCCTTGGCCCTTTTCCTGCTGGCTAAGGATGTTTTCCGCTGCGGTTCGACCTTTTATAACTGCTACAACTCCGCCCGATTCGTAGGTTCGAACATTGTGGCGGATAATGGCAAAGCAAGCTTTCGAGTCATCTTGCATTCTGGAAACTCCGGTGGGGAGCGCGTATCCGCGTCGATCTCATTAACGTGCCCGCCCCTTGTTGCGGTGGCGGGCACGAATCTATGGAGAAGCCGTTCTGTTAAATCTTACAGAGGACGGACGTTCTCGGCCTGCCAGCCCTTCGGTCCCTTGGTGACTTCGAATTCCACACTTTGGCCTTCTTGCAGGCTACGGAAGCCGCCCGCCTGAATCGCCGAAAAGTGCACGAAAACATCTTCGCCACTCTGACGACTGATGAAGCCATAGCCTTTAGCGTCATTGAACCACTTTACTGTTCCTTGTTCTGCCATGTTGTTACTTGTTTCCTTTTCAATCAATTTACGCTGGAATGGATCGGAGGTACTAAGGGCAGGACGAGCCGGTAAGCTGAAGCTGCTCTACAACCGATTCTGATCAAACGCATTTATAGTGTACCAGAGCTGATGTCAAGGGTGTTAGCGAAATTTAATGAAAGGCCGTCACCGCAAGTGACTGTAGTTTTATCGAGTTCGGGGAGGAAAAGAAATTGACCAGCCAATCCTTGAGTTGGAATTTGAGTGAAAAGCGTCAGGGATGCCCCGCCCATTCTTGATGTTTTTTCAGTCCACATGCCCGCAATCTAACCTTCAAAATTTAATCTCGGCCCTCAAAATAATGACTTCAGCATTTCTGCTTTTTCTTGCTTAGAAGGTATAATTATTAAACTTAACCACGAAGACACATTTAGTCATCCGTTGCGCCTTCGCGATTGAGAATCCCACATAAGGCGCTCTCGCGATTCAACAAGATTTATGATTGGTGCGTCACTTCGCATCAGTATGCCTTGCAAAGGTCGCGAAAGGTAGTAGCCGTGTTCGTAGTTCTTTACGGATAGGCAACAAAAAGGAAGATCGATGTCCCGAGTCAATGGTGATAAATCCCGATTCCATCGGGCACGGAAACAGAATATCCAACGCCGTCTGCGAACCAAAGCGCTGCTTACAGCAGCAGGCATCAACCTGGATCAGCTTGGAAAACAAGAAAAAGTAGTTGATACAACTGTGGGCAAGAAAAATCGTGCATAGTGGGGCTTATAGCGAGCTGGCCAAAGCTTAACGCAATGATTGCAGTTTAAATAGTTGAGGAACGAGGAAATTTCGATGAAGAAGCTTTTCGTAGGCAACATCCCCCATAGCACTACTGAAGCAGAACTGCGAACCTTTTTTGAGCCGCACGGAAAAGTTGATCAAGTGAGCGTAGTTACAGACCGGGACACTGGACGCTCCCGAGGCTTTGCATTCGTCGAAATGGCGGATTCCGGCGAAGCCGAAAAGGCTATCGCCGCATTGAATGGCAAGGAACTGGGTGGACGGACATTGAATATTAATGAAGCACGTCCGAAAACAGCGGGCGGTGGCGGCGGATTCGGAGGAGGTCGCCCCGGTGGTGGAGGTGGCCGACCGGGCGGTGGTGGCGGGTTCGGCGGAGGCCGTCCAGGCGGCGGTGGTGGTCGACCTGGCGGTGGAGGAGGACGGTCTGGCGGCGGTGGACGTCCGGGTGGTGGTGGCAAATCTGGAGGTGGCCGTTCAGGTGGTGGTCGTGGCGATGATTATGACGGTCATGCCCGGCAACCCCGCGAGCCGCGTTGGTAGAAATTTGTAATCTGCGCATGTTTTAGATTTACGTGCGTTCAATCAGCTGAGGTTCTGCTGAAAATATCCCACATGGAGGTGTCGAATGGCTGGTCGAAGTCGCTCGAGTTTCAATAAACGGCTAAAGGAGCGCTCCCGTCAAGAAAAGGCACGCGAGAAGGCGGAAAAGAAAGTTCAAAAGAAATTAGAAAAGCCGGAAGGGGGGCTGAATGACGATCTATCGATCGATTTTTCGGCAGCGCAGGATCAGTTAGCTCTTCCCGGAGAAACAGGAGTGGAGGAAGCGCCAGACGAAATCTGATCTGGACTTTATTGGCTGGATTTATTCCGTGTGAGTTTCGGCTCACACGGTCCGTTTTTTACGTGAGATATTTTCTGCGGCTCGCCAATTATCCAACCGCATGTGCAGATCGAACATGGTCTGAATCTCCCCGCCCTGGAATTCCTGTACTGCTGGATTCGATTTTTCTTTTCAGCCCGCATTATTCTGCGAATTGTCGAACGCTCAAGGAAATCGGCAGCCCGACCACGACCATATGCACAAGTAGGCCTTGGATCAGGTCATGCAGTTCGTAAGGGCCCTCGCGTGAAGGGCGGAGAGCGGCAAAACGATCAGACTCATTACCAGTTCAACAGCGGCGCCATAGAACAATCCACAAATCAGCGGATGTTCCTTCAGAAAACCCAAGCCTGCGGCTTGCCGCATAGTAAAAAGCCGCGAATGAGAAAGCGATAAAAAAATGTAAGAGGACGCCCAGAACATAGGTTGCTATACCTCCATGAAGAGCCTTCGGACCCAGCAAACCTGCGGCAATCGTGAGCGGAATGTCGGCCCCAAATAGATGCAAGCTTGTGTAATATCCAAAGTCCCTGCAATCAGACCGCCCACTGCAATTGCTAATAGAGCGTTCCTTTCCCTAATGCTCCAACTGCAGAATTTCTAATCATCCGGTCACTATCTCCTCTCGATAGCGGAAACCGGGAGGCTCTGGTGGGGAGACCTCTCGTCTATCTCGGGGAACAGTGCATCCTGTCTGTTCATTGGAAGCCATCCTGATGATTAGACTTCCGTCAATGCTTGCTCCTCGAAGGTACATTCTTTGGGGTTCTTGTCCTCGCGCAATCCTAGAAACACCGGGGCTCGCAATTTCACTCCACCTTCCTGCGTTTCGTGGGTCCACTCGGTGAATTTGATTTCGGCAACTCTCTCCGGTTTTATCCAATGAATATTTTTCGCATCGACCGGGCCATGGAATGGATTGCGATTTGTTTCCAGCTCTTTCATTACCTCGAATATCTGCTTTAGGGTTGCTTGATTAAACCCAGTGCCGGCCTGCCCCACGTGAATCAATTGGCCTTTCTTGTTGTAGAGGCCAAGCACCATCGATCCGAAATATTGCCGCGCGCCCTCAGGGTCGGTGTAGCCGCCCACGACGCAATCGACAGTCTGTGTGATTTTGATCTTCAGCCACTCGCGGCTGCGGCGTTCTTCGTAGCAACTTTCGCGTCGCTTGGCAACGATGCCTTCGAGGCCTTTCTGCCTGACCACATTGAACAGCGCATCGCCATCGTCGAAGTGATCGGAATAGCGCAATAGCTGATTTGACGTGACGATTTGGGAAAGGATTCGCTTGCGTTCTTCGAGCGAGACACGGTGCAGGTCGTATCCGTCAAGATAGATCAGGTCGAAAACGTAATAGATAATGGGTACGTCAGAACGGCCGGCGACGCGGCGTCCGTGTTTGCGGATTCCAGTACGCTGCTGCATCAGGCTGAACGACGCCCGTCCCTTTTCATCAAGTGCGACGACTTCGCCATCGAGAATGGCTGTTTTGGCGCTGACGAATTTTGGCAACACTTGCAGCTCCGGATATTGTCCCGTGAAGTCATTGTGATTGCGCGAGGCCAGGCGGACTTTGCCGTTCTCGATGAAGGAGACGGCGCGGTAGCCGTCCCATTTAATTTCGTAAAGCCATTCGGGATTGTTGAATGGTTTCTCGATAGAAAGAGCCAGCATGGGCGTAATCTGGGTGGGAAGCGGGCGCTTAATTACTCCTTTAAGGGCTTTAACCACAGGGGACACAGAGGGGACAGAGGACCAAGGGCGCACCGAGGGATGCTTTGTATGGTGTCGAACAGGATCGGAGTGATTCGGAAAAGATGGTCTTGAAGTTTCTAGATTTACTTCGGGCTTAATTTCTTTTTTTTTACTGCGCTGGATTTCTTTGGTTTGGATTCTGACTGAGTTTTCGATTCTGAGTCGTCAGATGAAAACTGAGTCTTTTTCTTCTTGTCAAGCTTGGCCAAAGTCTCGGCCAGCCAAGGCGCCTTCACTTTTCCGCGAGAAGCGGGGCGGCTGCTCTTCCACTCGTCCGCTCCTTTGTCGCCCGCGATCTGCGCCAAAGTTTTGCCGGACAATGCCGATTTGCCGTACTGATCGATATCGTATCCTTCGACGACTGCATCGTCATGCTTCTTAATGAGCAGCCATTCCGTGCCTTTGCTTCCCGGGCGGCGTCCCTTGATGTGGATGAGCGCGAAATCGCCGTTGAGCTTCTTGCCGTGCAGGCGGATTTTGAAGTCTCCCTTATTTAGCATGGCAGAAGCTTCCGCATCGGTTCCCGGAACGTACTGCCCGTTTACCGGGATTGGGGAGAGCGGCTCCCAGGTGCCTACGTCCCAGACGATCACCGTGCCAGCGCCGTAATTTCCTTCAGGGATGATGCCTTCGAAATCGAAATAAGAGACAGGATGATCTTCGACCTGCATAGCGAGACGTTTGTCCGCGGGATCGAGTGATGGGCCTTTGGGAACGGCCCACGATTTGAGCACGCCTTCCATTTCGAGACGGAAGTCATAGTGAAGCCGCGTGGCATCATGTTTCTGCACGACAAAGCGGTGAGAATTTTTCTTCTCGACTTTTGGAGGAGGCTCGGGAGTCTCTTCGAATCGCCGTTTGCGTTTGTATTCTTCGAGGGCCATACAACAATCATTTTAAACATGAAGACACTGAGACGGAGAAAAACATGTAAGGCGATGCGTCTCTGAGCGATTTCCGAGCGTTGCTCAGCTGGGCAGCCCCTCGACTGCGCTGAGGGCGGCTGTCCCTACGCGAGTGTTCCAAGGAAGGCGGGATTAATGCCCCCTGCTAGAATCGGCTTCGCATGATACGGGAATATCCTGACCGGCCATTGGTAGGCATTGGAGCCATCATTGTTGAAGATGGCCGAGTGGTTTTGATCAAGAGAGGGCATTCACCTCTGCTTGGCGAATGGTCGATTCCGGGCGGGATGCTGGAATTAAGCGAGAGTATGCGCCAAGCCGCTGTCCGTGAGGCTCAGGAAGAAACCGGGTTAGTTGTCGAAGCGACGGAGTTGCTGGGAGTATTTGATCGAATCGTGCGGGATGATGATGGGCGGACGCTTTATCACTATGTGCTGATCGATTTTTTGTGCCGAAGAGTTTCCGGAGAACTAAAAGCCGCAGGAGATGCCGATGACGCGCGCTGGTTTACGAGAGAAGAAGCAGGCAAGCTCCCGCTCCCGGAAGACACGGCGGGAGTGATCCGCTTGGGATTTGAGAAGGCGAGCTGATGTGGTGCTTATTTATCTTGCTTGAACATAAGTGAGATTGGACTACTCAGTTGAACCTGCATTTTGCCATTCGCACCCGCAGGACTGGCATTTCCACAATTTGCTGTGCAGCGGAATGGGAAGACTCAAATAGGCACTGGTATATGCGAGAGGTTTGTTAAGTTCTTCGAAAGTTGTGTCCAGCGATTGACACTGTGGACAGTGAGGTTGTTGATAATTTCCTATTCCTTCGACTTCGAAGTTTTCAGGGATGGGTTGGTTCAGGATTGCAATCGCAGCCTCGGTATCTTCCGTTTTGACCTTAAGTCTGATTCCACCAATTAAGTTAGAGATGAACCAATCCATGCGCACCATGTTGTCATCGGCCAGAAGAGCTTCAATACCTGAAGACTCCAGACATCCTTTGGCAAGTAATGCCTCAGGTAAGTCTCTAAATTGTTTTATGGTTTGCAACGATTGAGATTCCGGCTCCGTCATTCGATACAAAGGAAAGTGCATTTTCAGCCAAGCCTCGCTTCGCCTTCTCCGTAGCTAATGATTGGCGTGCTGCTTCAGTTAGCTCCGAGACATCTTTGGAAAGCTGCTCTAATTCGTCATCTGTGAGATGGGAATAATAGGCGAGAAGCCGGCGTCGCTCCTGTTCAGGATCAATCGTTGCCATTCGGCCAAATCATACGCCACCACGGAATATCGATCACAAAGAAAACGGCCCGCATCTTGTAATGCGAGCCGTTTCCGGTGGACTGGTTGGTATTGACCAAGAGGTGGTCACTCTACGTGGCCCCTTTGGCACTCTCGGGTCCCAGTACGACCTTACTGGGCGCTCCGATGTTGATCAGGCGAACCCCAAATACTGGATTCAACCCTGACCTAAATCAAGCTTACTCACCGTTCGTGCAAACGTGGTTGGTTACCGGCCGCAAATACTTCGCAACCGGAGGTATTAGAGCGACCTGCTCTAAGTCTCAGCCACCTCACCTGGTCTTATGGATCTACCACTAAAATCAGAACTTGTCATCCGACCACCTCCTTTCCGGTGTAAAAACAGATTAGTACGAAACGTAAGCTGGATCAAGTGGCCGGAATTGATGGCAGGTTTAAATTTTGGATTCTCCCTCGGCTAGGTTCTCCCGTCTATAAGATCTCTACTCCCGCTGGATTTTGTAGATCTAACTTAGTTTTCCGCTTTCAAGCTTCGTACCCACTGAGCGACAAGGGAAGCTAATACTACGAACATTGCCGTCCAAATAATGCAAAGGACCGCGCTGGCAATTCTTAAATGCAAGTCTTCCTGAACCTGGATGCCCAAGGTAGTGAGAACCTGATCTATGAACCCATGGACCTTGTCTACACTCTTCGCCACCATGCTTCCGTCACTACGAAGTCCACTCAGGCTCATCCCGCTGAGTAGCCCCGTCGTTCCCGCTTGAAATCGATCGCTCGCCTTCACAACTGCAATCATGGAGAGAATAGTTCCATCCAAAATGCCGGCTGCAAACGAACAGCTTAGGGGATAGGAAATTGTTATTCCAATACCGACCAACAGAACATTAGCTACTACCCACAGGCATCCCAAGAACGGCACCCACGCAGAACCGGGTATAGCCGTCAAAGGTCCACTACCTGTTATTAAGCGATCCGCTGCTGCCGACATATGTACCTCCACGGATGTCGATGGGACTGGCCATCGTGATCCGGATATCAATGACGAATGGTGAAATTGGCGGCGTTTTCGTTTCAGGACTTTGAGCTGAAATATGCATTCTGGCGGGATGCGGCGTTGAAGCCTTTTTTGAACCGGCGAATGCAAACGCGAAGGGTCATGGCCGCTGGGAATCTGTGCCCTGCACTTCCGGCTCTCTAGACTTGAACTCTCCCCTGAAACGTCAGAGCAGTAGCTCACATGAACTTGAAGCCGGGAACCTGAAGCTTTTTTCAGCCTTTCCAGCGATAAGCATCGGGTTGTGGTAAGCCGATGTGGGCGAGAACACGATTGGCGAATTCGTGGGCCATTTCTTCCACGTTTGCAGGACGGTTATAGAAGGCGGGAATTAGCGGAAAGATCGTCGCGCCAGCATCGGCAGCGCGGTACATATTGCGAATGTGAATTTTGTTGAGCGGGGTCTCGCGCACACAAAGGACTAATGGGCGTTTCTCTTTAAGACAAACATCGGCTGCGCGTTCGATGAGTTGTGATGCAATGCCGTTCGCAATGCGGGCCAGGGTTCCGACGCTACAGGGAATTACGACCATGGCATCGGCAAGGTAAGAACCACTGGCGACATTCGCTCCTATATCGGAGTTTGATTGCTGCTGGATTTTGCGAGAAGGCTTAGCGTCTGCGCCCAGGACCTGTGCGACTAAGTCGCTTCGGCCCGTGATTCCGAGTTCCTCGGCCATAACGCGGAGGGCACTGTCAGAGGCAATGAAGTTGACGGTTTGAATGCGCTTGTCTGCTTCGACCGCCAGTAAAAAATGTTTGAGAAAAAGAGAGCCGCTGGCGCCAGTGGTAGCGACAGTCAAATTTTGCGGTGAAAGGCTGGACAAGTATTCTCCCGGACGAATTCTGAGCATAGGGACGCAACGCAGAAGAAGTCAAGACCATCATTGAGAGGGCAATGGCAACGTCCACCAGCTTGCGATTACGGCGAACGGCGGCGCAACTACATGCGTTAGCCAGTGTGGAACGTGTGATCCGCGCCTGTGATCGTTCTTCTCAACGAAAATACCTTTCTGAGTTCAATGAGTCGTTCCGCTCTTATCAATCGGTGCTCGGACTAGAGCAATTTCAATCTTTATTGAAAAACTCAGACATTATCGCGGTGGGTGATTATCACGCATTGCCCGCTTCCCAGCTTTTTACCGCAAGCCTGCTAGAGACACTGGCGAATTCCGGAGATCGTCCGGTTGTGCTCGCGGTTGAAACTATTTTTGCGCGAGATCAGCGTATCGTCGAAGAGTGGTGGAGACGGGAGATCGATGAACGAGAGTTGCGCCGGAGAATCCGCTTCGATGTGGACTGGGGATACGATTGGGAGCCGTTTTATGCATTGCTGGTGACAGCCCGCGAACATGGCGAAGCGATTTACGGGCTCGATTGCATGCCTCGCGAAGACCTTAGGAAGATTGGGGCGCGTGATCGCCATGCCTCCCACAAAATTGCAGAAATTCGCCGCCAACATCCAGATGCGCTCATTGTTGTCCTGTTTGGCGAGTCCCATTTGGCTCCAGGACACCTTCCGCTTTTATTGCGAGAGCAATTACCACAAGAGCGAGTGCTCACGTTATTGCAAAACATTGATGCGCTATATTGGCAGGCGGCTGGCGAGGAGCAAGAGGCTGAGGCTGTGCGCATCACCGACGATGTGGTTTGTGTTTTCAACGCAACTCCGCTTGAAAAATACGAAAGCTATCGTCTGCATCTGAGCCGATGGAGTCGAGGCAGCGGCGCGGGAGCCGACCTCGCTCCCACCATCTACAATCTGATTAATAGCCTGGCAAAGTTTCTGGGAATGGACCGCTACTCGTCGCACAATGGAACTCAGCCGAAATTCCTGGTCGACTTATTACCCGAAGTTTGTAGCGCGGAACGTTCGATTGCATCTTTGCTCGCAGGTAAGCAAGTAGAGAAAGATGAGATTGCGTTTTTGCAGCAAAAGCTCGAGGAACAAGGCAGCATCTATCTGTCCCAGATTAATTCGTTCTATATCGCCGAATTTCGGATTAACCACGCAGCCGAAGAGGCGGCACGATTCCTTTTTCATGCATGTCATGGTTTGCCCGCACTTCGTTCATCCTTTGCGAACTTGGTACTACAACCATCGGACCATTTCTATGCCCACGTAATCGAAGAAGCCTTGTCCTCTCTTGGGGCGCGGGTTCTCGATCCTGCGAAACGTTCTTTGGATACTCCTGGGACATCGAAATTGTCCGTGACTAATCTTCGACGGGCGGCGGAATCGTCCGGAGGCGGCCGAAAAACGGCGATTGAATTGGGGCGGCTACTTGGTGATCGTTTGCACAATCACTTTGTTGAAGGGCGATTTAGTAGGGCAGCGTTACGTCGTCTTTTCCTGATACATCTGGAGGAGCCGGGAGCGGCTCTGCAAATGTGCCGCAATCTCATTAAAAATCCCGTTTGTCCAAATCGACAAGGGCCCAGTCTCTGATTATTTCCCAAGTGTACAATCTGCTCTGTTGCCAATGCTGAAATCACATGTGGATATTGCTGGAAGAGTGGAGAAATCTCCTAATCAGCGAATCTATGAACTTGATGACCTAGTCCGCTCTTATATTGCCCAAGAAAAGTTGCAACCGCCTGAGGAAGCTATTCTGTCTACATTAAAACCCGAGCTTTCAGCGATGCGAATGCTCGATTTGGGAGTTGGCGGCGGGCGCACAACGGTGCACTTCGCTCCCCTGGTAAATGATTACGTCGGGGTCGATTATTCGGAAAAGATGGTTGCAGCCTGCCAAAGCCGGTTTAGAAGTTCTTTGCATAAGTCTTCTTTCCGTGTAGCTGACGCTTGTTCCATGCCCGAGTTTGCGGATGGCTCGTTTGATTTTGTTTTGTTCAGCTACAACGGTCTCGATTACGTTTCCGGGGAGATGCGGCAGAAAGCGTTGCATGAGATAAGGCGTGTACTTTGTCCTGGAGGAAAATTTGCGTTCTCCAGCCATAACCTGAATGCTTTGCGGCAGCGATTGAAACTTCGATTGTGGCAGCATCCTAAGCGGTTCGCCGCACAACTTATCTGGAAAACTCGTTTTCGACAACACAACCCAATACTAGTTGATATCTGGAATGGTGAAAAAGTGGTCGTAAATGATGGAGCACTTGATTTTCGATTGCATACTTATTATTTGACGCCGCAAGCACAAATGAATGATCTGAACGAAACAGGTTTTAGTGATGTTCGCGCCTTCAACCTGGCTAGTGGGAAAATTATTTCGGACGGTCCGAGCTTAGAGAAGAATAAAGAAGACTGGATCTATTATCTTTGCTCGCGAATAACGCATGGCTTGCGATAAGGTCATGACATAAGCCCAACATTTAGTGAGCAAACTGCTTGTTAATCCAGATTACTTAGAAAAGAAAATGCATTATGAACGCTGAATCTATTCGCAAGCTTTTCCAGGAGGTACGCAAAGGGGCAGTCTCTCCCGACGATGCCGTGGAGAGACTACGGCACATGCCTTTCGAAGACTTGGGCTTCGCCAAGGTCGATCATCACCGCTCGTTGCGAGTTGGGATGCCTGAAGTCATCTTTGGACAAGGCAAGACGCCTGCTCACATGGCAAAGATATTTGAAAAATTGTCTGAGCACGGTGGAAACGTATTAGCGACACGCGCGAGTGAAGAACAATTTCGAGCAGTGAAGAAAAGAGTGCGTGGGGCGGAATATAGAGAACTGGCGCGGACGATTGTGATGAAGAAGGACGAGAAAACCTACGGCAAAGGAACAGTGGCGGTTATTTCCGCAGGCACGAGCGATATTCCAGTGGCAGAAGAGGCCGTTGTTACAGCCGAAATCATGGGCAATAACGTTCAACATCTTTATGATGTGGGGGTTGCAGGGATTCACCGGCTGCTGGCGAACCGGGCCGCATTCAGCAATGCGCGGGTGGTTATCGTATGTGCAGGTATGGAAGGCGCGCTGCCCAGTGTGGTTGGCGGGCTGGTTGGAGTCCCTGTAATTGCCGTACCTACCAGCGTGGGCTACGGGGCGGCATTTAAGGGAGTCGCAGCTTTGTTGGGGATGCTGAACTCCTGTGCATCGAATGTAAGCGTGGTGAATATCGATAATGGATTTGGCGCAGGGTACGTCGCATCACTTATTAATCGCTTGTGAGGGAGATGGCGATAGAAGACGATTTGGAAGTTAATAGGGGTCCTTCGACTGGAGAAAGCATTCGAGAAAATCGAAATGCTTCTCTGCGCTCAGGAAGACAACTATTCGCTCAGGATGACAATCCACCTATTTCGTGAAACCAAAAAAGGCGCAGCCGAAGCCACGCCTTTCCTTCCTGCTACCTCGCGTGTTGCAACTCGAATCTTAATTGTGAAACCGCTTACGATTTCTTTGCGACTTGCAAATCGTTTTGCACCGAGAAGGCGCCAAATACGTTACCTGCCCGAATGCCTGCGATTTGCTTGTCCATCGAGTTCATCACCGTTCCGCATAGCGTCAGGTGACCATTTTCAACGACGATTCGAATCGGTCGCGCCGGATCGATTGCATAACGGCTTAGCACGGGGTCGTGATAAATCGCCCGCAATGCGCCAAGACGGATGCGATCGTCAAAGAACGACACTGGCGCAACCGTCACGTCGTTGATGACGTCCTTCACGCCGGGGGTGGTGTTAACCAGGGCCAAAGCCGAATCACGATCCATCGGCAACCTGGTTTCGCCCGTCAAAGTTACAGTGCCGTCTTTGACTGAAGCGGTGACATAGTTAAATTCATTGTCGTAACCAATCCGGTCGTAGTACAGCTTCTTATCGAGTTGGGCGTCAAGTTGATCGTCCGGCACGTTTTTGCCGGCAACCTCGATCAGATTGCGAACACCTTGCACCTGCTTCGTCTTGTGGACCTTCTTGGCTGCATCCAGCTTCTGTTGATACAGCTCGACAGTGCCATTCAGAGTGACAATGCCATCTTCCACGGATGCCTGTACATTGCGAAATTCCTTTTTCTTAGCGAGTTCCTGGCTTACTTTATTTTGAACGCTGCCATCGTAACGAGCCGCGCTATTGGTCTGCGCGGCCAGAGCCGCGGCCAGCAAGCCCACTGTAAGCAGGGAACTTAAATTCCGAAAAATGGTTCTCATAACTTCTCCTTCTTGCTGCTACCCATTCATTAATTAACTATCTAGTTAAACAACAGTAGAGGATGAAAGTTGCGGGCAGCTATGTAAAGCTTTGTATGTTTTGACGATATTCGTTACAACGAGTATAATTAACTTGTGGATAGGAAGAATGCGGGCGAGAGTAAGCACCCCAAAGCAGGTGTACTCGAAGAACAAGTATCTTTGGCGCTTATGAAAGCCGCTGACAAGGTGCAAGGCGAAGTAGCGGAGATGCTGAAAGAATATGGTCTCTCTCCCACCCAGTACAATGCGTTGCGTATTTTGCGGGGTGCTGGAACCGAAGGCCTGACGTGCAGCGAAATAGGGGAGCGCATGATCAATCGCGACCCTGATATCACGCGCTTGCTTGCCCGGCTGGAAGGGCGAAGGTTGGTCATAAGGCGGCGGGAACGGAAAGATCGGCGAGTGGTTATGACGTCTATTACCGCCGCGGGGCTTGATCTTCTCCGGAGCATAGACGAACCCATCATGGAGTTTCATCACCACTTGCTGGGGCACATGGGAGAGACGAAATTGAAATCCCTTATACGTCTGTTGGATGTCGCCAGAAAGACGGCTGCTTAGTTCGTCAATTTTAATTTTTGGTGTAGTGGCTAGGCATAAAATTTACAGCGATATGCAAGGAGAACTATGAGCAACGGAGCGGCTTCACATTCCAGTTCGGCGTCTTGGGGATTGACAGTGCTGCGAGTAATCGTAGGAGTCGTATTTCTGGTGCATGGGAGCCAAAAGGTATTCGGCTTCGGGTACCACGGGGTAACTGGAATGTTCGCTCACATAGGAATTCCTCTTCCAGCGATATCCGCTGCAATAGTGATGACTGTCGAGTTTCTGGGGGGAATCGCTCTTATTCTTGGCCTTACCACCCGTTTGGCGGCTTCGCTCCTCGCAATCGACATGATCGGCGCAATTCTCATGGTGCACATGAAGAATGGATTTTTTAATCCGACCGGATTTGAATATCCTTTGACTCTTCTGGGTGCCGCCATATGTCTCGCATTGGCTGGGTCCGGTGCAGCATCGGTTGAATGGCTCTTTGCACGTCGAGGCATCTAGCGGGTTTCGGCGGCGGTGCCAGATTTGTGGCGCTTTGCGATGCCGCTCAAATGCACTATGGTTGCTGCGGCGGTGAACCGCACTGGATCTTTGTCGTCGGAGAGCGCGAGTGCCAATTTGTCCACGGTGGCTGGATTTCCCCGGTGCGCTAACGCTTGCAATGCAGCTTCCCGCACCAGAGGGTTTTTGTCCGACAGAGCCGTTTGGACGAGGGCGTCTTCCGTTAACGGGTCGGGATCATCTTCAAGTGCTTTGGCGGATGCTGCGCGTAGCGGCGCCCCTTGATCCTTCGTCATAGTTCGAAAAGCCATGTAACTGATATCGCCAAATGGAACAAAGCCGATGCCTTCGTGGAAGCCAAGCGCGGCCATTTGTTTGGGATCTTTCAAGGTTGCCAGTTGTGAGGCAATCAGCCCTTCGCCTTTCCGGTCCCCCATGAGAATCGCATAATAAGCCTCGTAGCCACTCTTGTCCTTTAACGTCAGCAATGAGTGAGAGGCAGCCAGGACTACAAGCGTATTTTTGTCGGCCAAAGTTTTTTTGAGTTTTGGTATTGAGGATGCCGCGTGTAATTTGCCGAGCGCTATAGCCGCTGCTGTGCGGACTGGGGGCTTGAGATCGTCGAGTGCCTTAGCGGCCATGGGAACTGCCTTCGGTTCACCGCGCAATAGTGAGAGAACGCGAACGGCAGACGCACGGTTAACAGAACTAGAGTCTTTAACTCCTGCCTCTAATATTCCCCACGACTGCTCTCTGAGCGATGGAGTGGGATTCGCTTTAGTGATCGCTTCTGTGCCCAATACGGACTGAGGCGGACTGGTTTGAGACCATATTGAACTTGCTTGTAAAAGAAAAAGAAACAGAAACAGAATGAAATACAACTGCCTCACAGCGCGCTGCATGAGAGCTCCCGCAAATATTTGGCTGAGGAACGTGAGTTCATTTTCCTTTTTTGGAGGAATATTTCTTTTTACGGCTACTCGGGCGATCCGCTTTAAAAACACGCGCAAAAATCTTATCGATATTGTGCAGCTGCCGTTTAAGTTCAAATGCGCGTTCAAGCTGCTGTTTGGGAACTCGCTTGGTGATTTCCTCATCTTCTAAAATTAGCTGGCGAAAATTCAGCCCTTCCTTCCAGGCGCGCATGGCATGGCTTTGCACTTTGCGGTAAGCATCTTCGCGGGAAACGCCATGCTCCACCAAATCCAGCAAGAGTTGTCCGCTGAAGAAGAGGCCCCCGGTACTTTCGAGATTGGCTTTCATGCGCTCGGGGTAGACAAACATTGTGTCGATTAAGTTTATTGTTTTGTTCAGGAGGTAGTCGGTTAAGGTCGTCGAGTCGGGAATAATGACCCGCTCCGCGGAAGAATGGGAAATATCTCTTTCATGCCATAACGCAACATTCTCGAATCCAGCCTGGGCATTCGAACGTACAACCCGAGCCAGGCCGCTGATCTGTTCGGAGGTTACGGGGTTCCGTTTGTGGGGCATAGCGGAAGATCCCTTCTGCTTCTCGCTGAAGAATTCCTCGGCCTCACGAACCTCAGTTCGTTGCAGATGGCGAATTTCAGTGGCGATCTTGTCCAAGGTGCAGGCAATTACGGCGAGAGTCGCTAAAAAATAAGCGTGACGGTCGCGCTGAATTACCTGCGAAGAAATCGCGGCAGCTTTTAACCCGAGACGGGCACACATTTTCTCTTCGAGCTCAGGGCTGAGATGAGCAAAAGTGCCAACTGCGCCGGAAAACTTACCTACGCGCACGTCTTCCGCGGCATGGTCAAATCGTTCGATATTTCGTTGCACCTCGGAGTACCAATTCGCCAGTTTGAATCCGAAGGTGATCGGTTCGGCATGAACGCCGTGGGTACGGCCGATCATAGGTGTGTCCTTGAATTCCCACGCACGCCGTTTGAGAACCTCTGCTAGCCGGCGCAAGTCATCTGCAATAATGGCCGACGCTTGTTGCATTAGGAGCGCCTGCGCCGTATCAACTACGTCGTTTGAGGTCAATCCGTAGTGAAACCAACGGGATTCCGGGCCGACGATCTCCGCCACTGAAGTTGTAAAGGCGATCACGTCATGGCGCACCTCCGCCTCGATGGCATGGATACGCTCGAGATTAAAGTTCGCCCGTTGCTGAATGGTTTTTGCGGCTTTCTTCGGAACCATGCCAGCTTCGGACAAAGTTTGGGTGGCGGCTAGTTCTACTTTAAGCCAGGTGCGAAAGCGGTTCTCGTCGCTCCATATATGGCCCATTTCCGGGCGGGTATAGCGTGGAATCACGTGATGGCCTCTGAGTCTTGAATAAAAATTAGGGACTAAGAAGTTTAAACGGATTGCCCCTTAGTGGCTAGCAGTGCCGCTGGAATGAGGAGCGGCTCGGTTCCAAGCTTAAGTTCGGAATTCAACGATAGGTCGTTATACGATACAATGTATATATGTCGCGGCGATATAATCGCGGCATGGAGAAACTACTCGCGCCGAGCGATTACGAGGCTTTGGCGGAATTACGGCAGCACATCCGGCAGTTCCTGCATTTTAGTGAACAGGCTGCGCGTGCCATTGGGCTCGAGCCACGCCAGCATCAGTTAATGTTGGCGCTTAAAGGGTTGCCAAAGGAGGCGCGTCCTCGCATTGGGGAATTAGCGGAGCGTCTGAAAATTCAGCACCACAGCGCGGTCGAATTGGCCAATCGTCTGGTGGCTGGCGGATATGTTCGCAGGCAGCGGGGAAAGGAAGATCAGCGGGAGGTTCTGCTCACTCTTACCCCAAAGGGGGAAAGGATCCTGCGCGAGTTGACGTTGCACCACCGCGAGGAGCTTCAGCTACAAGGGCCCGCATTGGTTTCAGCATTGAAGCGCGCCATGCAGTTGGGTAAGGACGCGCGAGAAGGCGGCGACCCCAGAATTCATTCTAAGAAAGCGGAGACGTAGCGGACCTGGTTGCTTGCGAGAGTAAGCAACAGGCTCGCAGCAAACACCAGGAATGCTTGATAAATTTGATAGTTCTGCAACAAAGGCAACCATAGCGAGTCATGATGGCGATCTTCATCGCCCAACGATTGGCGTAACCGGTGCTCCTGTAAGAAGCGCAGCTCTAGCGGAACCGGCACAGTTCCGCATGGTATTAGTTTCATTCCTGGCTGCGGGAATCGGTCTGCTGGCCGGATTGATTGCGTACATTCTCTACAATTTAATCGGCCTGTTTACAAACATAGTCTTCTACCATCGCTTCGTTTTTGCCTTCACCAGCCCCCGAAACAATCATCTCGGCCTATGGGTCATTCTGATGCCAGTGATTGGTGGCATTATTGTTGGCTTCATGGCGAAGTACGGTTCATCGAAAATCAAAGGGCATGGAATTCCGGAAGCCATGGAAGCGGTGCTATTCAATCGCAGCCGCATTCAGCCCCGGGTTGCGATCCTAAAACCGATTTCTGCGGCCATTGCAATCGGCACAGGTGGACCATTTGGCGCTGAAGGGCCAATCATTCAAACCGGGGGTGCGGTCGGCTCGTTGATCGGCCAGTTGGTTCACACGACCGCGTCAGAGCGGAAGGTTTTGCTCGCCTGTGGTGCTGCGGCCGGTATGTCTGCCACATTTAATACGCCAATTGCTGGAGTAATTCTTGCCATTGAGCTGCTCCTGTTCGAATTCAAATCTCGATCGTTTATTCCACTGGTAATTGCCAGCACTATTGCGACTGCAGTTCATATGCAACTGCTCGGGGCTGGTCCGATGTTTAAAGTGGCAGCGATGGATTTCGCTATCCCTCATGCCCTGCCTTTTTATCTGATTCTTGGGGTAATTTGCGGCTTGGCTGCGGTTGGCTTCAGTAAGCTGCTCTATTGGACTGAAGATCTATTCGAAAAGCTGCCTGTTGACGAGCTGTGGTGGCCGGCGATAGGAGCTCTGGGACTGGGAATCATTGGATACTTTGTGCCTCGTGTGTTGGGGGTTGGATACGACACCATCAGCGATATCCTAAATGCGAATCTAGCGCTGAAACTGCTGCTTGTAGTCATGCTCGCGAAGGCAATCGCACTGGTTATTTCACTTGGTTCCGGAACATCCGGTGGCCTGCTTGCTCCAATGTTTATGTCGAGCGCTGCCATGGGTGGAGCATTCGCGATTGGCATCGATAAAATCTTCCCGGCAGCGCAGCTTTCTCCAGGAGCATTTGCGCTGGTCGCGATGGGAGCAGTTTTCGGGGCAGCGTCCAGGGCGACATTTTCTTTTATTATCTTTGCTTTTGAAATCACTCGTGACTACAACTCGGTCTTGCCGCTTATGTTGGTGAGTGTCATTGCCGATGGCATTGCCATGCTCATGATGCCAAGTGCATCCATTATGACCGAGAAGTTAGCCCGGCGCGGATTGCGCATTCATCAGGATTACGAGACTGATGTTCTACAGCAAATGCCGGTTTCCGAAACGATGGACAAGGAAGTGCCTGCGATTTCCGGTGAGATGCGACTGAGCGAGTTAGCTGAAAAAATCGCCAAGCGCGACCCCGAGGTTAACCGCCACCAGGGATTGGTTGTCCTGGATGCAAGAGGCAAGCTCGCGGGCATTATCACGCGCGGTGATGTGTTTCGCGCTCTGGATCAAGATCCAGCAGGGACAATGACTGTTTTTGAAGCCGCCACGCACAATGTCATTGTGACCTATCCAGATGAGGTCTTGCATGAAGCATCTGCGAAGATGCTACGGAACAAAGTCGGGCGCTTACCCGTGGTCGACAGAAAAGATCCAAATCGTGTGGTCGGATATTTGGGTAGGCATGGAATTATGGCTGCCCGCTCGCACCGTCTGGATGAAGAGCACGTGCGCGAGCCGGGCTGGATTAAAAGGCGCCGCAGCGAAGTTAATGCAAACTAGTTGCTGGGAAGTCGCGAGACGACTTGAGATTTCTTCTCTGCGGCTGCGATCAAAGGCCTGAGTGCCTGCACCGAAATTCCGAGAGTGCCGCCGGAGAAGCCGTCGATATAGGCTTCATTGATACCGATCACCTGGCCTTGCGAGTTGAAGACCGGGCCACCACTGCCTCCGTGGGCTGTAGGCGCATCGTAGATCAGCTTGTCTCCAACCACATCTCCCAAATGTCCATAGGTCGCGGATGGACGAATAAGCGAGAGCGCTGCAAGTTCATTAGCTGAGCCCTGATCGTCATGCCGGTATGCAAGCCGTTCATATACCGCTTGAGGAGATTTCGCCACCATCCCCAGAATTCCCATGGGATATCCAATGACCGCGACCAATTCTCCTGGAGGAGGAGTTTGATCGGCCAAAGGCAACGCTTCGATCTGGCGAGCTGCTTTAGAGCCTTCGATTCGCACGATGGCCAAGTCCCCTTGCGCAGACAATTCCAGCGGGGAAATGTTTACTGGCGTGGAAAGTCCGGGGAAAAAGGCAACCAGTTTTTCAAGTTTCGGTTTTGCGCCCTTATTAATCAGTGCGGCCGCTTCCGCATCTCCGTACCAGGGCTCTGCTACATGGCGATTTGTTGCAAGCAGTCCATCTTCCACCACGAATCCACTGCCTGAAATCCGCGCCCGAAACGAGGGCTGCTGTCCTTCGAATCCTACCTGGTAAACGCCAAAGATATAGCAAATGGAGTTGCGGTAGCGGTTCAGGACCATGGCTGGCATGGCCTGTTCTTGCTTAAGCTGATCGATTTGAAGCGATAGATCATGGACCTGAGCTTGCAGATCATCGATCGGTTGAGCCGCGTAATAGTAATGAGCGATAAAGCCAAGAGTTACGAAAAAAAATCCAATTAAAGCGCCCTGGATTACCCTGGGCCAGAAAGTACAGACGGGCTCTTCTAAAGAATCGTTCTCGGCCATAAAGAGGGAACCAGTGGCCTGCGGCGGGGATTCCGGGCCGATAATCTCTTATGGTGAGGCTTGGAGGCGCAGTTTCCTAGGGTACGGAAGACAATGTACGGCTGCGCGGGAAAAGGATACAAAAGCTAGCTGTTACTAGACGTCGGCGAGTCCCAGCCGCTCTGACATTTCTTCGTATAAAAATCCTTCACCGGGGCGATAGGGTTGAACCCATTCTCCGTCGATTACGAACTGCGGAATAGCTCGTTTCCCCGTTTGCTTGATGACTTCTTCGGCAGCGCCGGGAGTACTTTCAATGTCGATATCAGTGAATGCGAGATTATGCTGCTGTAAAAAGCGTTTTGCGACACGGCAGTCTGGGCACCAGGCGGCAGAGTAGACAGTAATTTCCATTGCTGTTTTAAGTATAGCTGAGCGTTCTCTGGTTACAGACGTGATTACACTTACTCTTTCACGAAAGTGCCTGAGCCGCTCGAACTAGCCAGCTTCTAAGTGTTGTCCTATTGGGCTAGCGAGCAGTGGGAATTATATGAATGCTGAAAAATCCGTCAATGTGTAAACTTCTTCGTGAATAATTTGAGAAACTGTTCGCACATATGCAAGTTCCGATATTTGTACATGAGACGACAAGGAGAAAAATGGTGAAGACATGCCGAAGTATTACCGCCCTGTTGCTTCTTTCTATAGCCGCAGTGGCTATTTCCTGTCAGAAGGCAGAGGCAAAAACAAAAATGCAAAAGCAGGTGTTTGGTAAGACCGGCAATGGACAGCAGGTAGATTTGTACACTTTGACCAATAAACATGGCATGGAAGCCACCATATCAACTTACGGAGGCACTCTCGTATCCCTGAAAGTTCCGGACAATAAAGGCAAAGTGGATGACATTGTATTGGGATATCCGAACCTTGATGGCTATATAACCGACAAGGCATATTTTGGTGCGACTGTCGGACGGTATGGCAACCGAATCGCAAACGGGAAATTTCAACTTGACGGTATGACTTATACTTTGCCCAAAAATGACAATGGCGAGAACACGCTTCATGGCGGCATAAAAGGTTTTAACAAGAAGGTATGGGCGGCTACAGACGTTTCCACTCCCAGCACAGAAGCGGTTGAATTAACTTATTTAAGCAAGGATGGGGAAGAAGGTTTTCCGGGAAATTTATCTGTAAAAGTCACCTACACTCTTCCCGCGAATAGTAATGAATTAAAAATCGACTACAAGGCTACGACTGATAAAGACACGGTTGTAAACCTAACTAATCACTCTTATTTCAATCTGTCAGGCCAGGGTAATGGGGATATCCTTCAGCATCAACTCACCATTCATGCCGCGCGGTTTACTCCGGTCGATAAAGGCTTAATTCCGACCGGAGAATTGAGAGAAGTGAAAGGCACTCCTTTTGACTTCAATCAACCGATGGCCATTGGGTCCCGGATTGAACAAGATGATCAACAGCTAAAACTTGGAAAAGGCTACGACCACAATTGGGTTTTGGATAAGACAGGAACGCCAGATTCATTATTCCTGGCTGCTGAAGCCTACGATCCGCAAAGCGGGCGTGTGCTCGATGTGCTGACTGCCGAACCCGGTGTCCAGTTCTACACCGGCAACTTTTTGGATGGAAGTGTTACAGGCAAAGATGGAAAAGTTTACAAGCGTCGCTACGCGTTCTGTCTGGAAACGCAACATTTCCCAGATTCGCCAAATCACCGTAATTTTCCTTCGACCGAACTAAAGCCGGGGCAGCACTACCACACCATGACTGTATTTAGATTTTCAACTAGATAGGGAGATTGTTAGGCGAAATCGATAGAACATGATTCAGGCGGTCTCTACCGTGTTTCGCCTGGCGCCAAACGACGCCTCGATTCTATCCACTGACTTTCCAGTAATGAACAGCGGAAATCCTGGCGTCGTGTTTTGTAGCTGCTTGTAGAAGCTGTGTTGCTGCTTTCGACCTCATCTATTTGCATTCGATTCGCCCTCTGGCAGCATGCCTAGTCTCCGCGAAGTTGCATCTAATTCGGACAAGATTGCGAAATGGAGAATAGCGTGCGAAAAAATCTGCAAAGCGAAGGAAGATCATCAAATAATGAAGCGGCTCCAGACGAGTTGGGGAATGATCCTGGACAGGTCGGTTCCGATAGCGCAGGACAATCGGGCGATCCTCAACGTTTATCGCGCGTTGAAGACGCTAATGACGAGAGTGTGGAAGAGCTCGCTGATACAGACCAGGCACTTGAGGCGGCTACGGTCGATGGCGTTGAAGATGCGGCGAATCATCCAGAAAGACCCGTGCATACTCATCTTGAGTACGGGCGTCCCGACGATTTGCCCCCGGAACGCGGATCGGAGTAGTTGGATTTCACCTTGGGAAACCTGCTTTTAAGACCAGAGTTCCATTCTCATAAAATCCGCAGCTGGCATGATATTCTGAATAGGCCAGCTGCGTACCGTTTCAGCGGAATTTCCCCGCAGTCTTTTCATTCAAAATCATGCTTTCAGTCAGTAATGTTTCCATGCGCTTCGGCGCCAAAATTCTATTTGACGAAGTTTCAACCGCGTTTACCGAGGGAAAACGCTACGGTTTGACCGGGCCGAACGGCGCCGGCAAGTCTACGTTTATGAAGCTTCTAAGCGGAGAAAATGAACCGCAAAAGGGCACGGTAGTCCGCCCGCGAAAGCTTGGTGTCTTGAGCCAGGACCAGTTCGCCTTTGATGCATACTCCGTTATCGATACTGTAATTATGGGTAACAAACGCCTTTGGGCAGCTATGCAAGAACGCGATGCGATTTACAGCAAGCCGGAGATTACAGATGAAGACGGCATGAAGCTGGGAGAGCTAGAAGGCATTGTAGGCGAGGAAGACGGCTATACGGCTGAAAGCGATGCGGCCATTCTGCTGCAAGGTTTGGATATTCCCGACGATCTGCACACACGTTTAATGAGCGAATTACAAGGTGGACAGAAAGTCCGCGTACTGCTGGCGCAGGCATTGTTCGGACATCCTCAGGCTTTGCTACTCGACGAACCTACGAACCATCTGGATTTGGATTCGATTCATTGGCTGCAAGGATTTCTGAATGCATACGATGGTGTAGTCATCGTGATCTCTCACGATCGCCATTTCTTAAATAGCGTTTGCACTCACATTGCGGACATTGATTACGAAACCATCATCACTTACACCGGAACGTATGACGACATGGTGATGGCTAAGACACAGGTGCGTTCGCAGATTGAATCCCAGAATGCCCAGCGCGAGAAGAAAATTGCTCAATTGAATGAATTCATTGCGCGGTTTGCCGCTGGCACCCGGTCAAGCCAGGTACAATCCAGACGCAAAGAAGTTGAGCGATTACAAGTTACAGAGCTCGCACGATCGAACATTGCGCGTCCTTACATCAAATTCGATTTGAAGCGTCCCTCGGGAAAACACATTCTGGAAATAGAGAGCCTGACCAAGTCCTATGATGATAAAGAAGTCGTCCACGATTTCACCGCTAGCGTGGTTCGGGGAGAAAAAATTGCATTAATGGGGCGCAACGGTGCAGGCAAAACGACCCTGGTAAATGCTCTGCTCGCAACTTCTCCCACGGTTCCGGAAGGTGAGTTGCGCAAGGTTAGCGGCTACGATGGCCCGTTTTTAGACGGCGGAAAGGTCTTATGGGGACACGAAGCTGCGGTTGGATATTTTGCCCAAGATCATCGGGCTCTGATCGAAAAGGGAACTACTGTGCTCGAGTGGCTACACCAGTGGGATCCTTCCGCGTCAAACGAAGAGATCCGCGGGTTGTTAGGGCAAATGCTGTTTATTCGCGAAGAGGCTACCAAATCCACCGATGTGCTCTCGGGCGGCGAAGCAGCGCGAATATTATTTTGCAAGCTCATGCTTCAGAAGCCAAACGTGCTAGTGCTCGATGAACCGACCAATCACTTGGATTTGGAATCGATTAATGCCTTGAATATTGCTTTGCAAAAGTTTCAGGGAACAGTATTTTTAGTGACGCACGATCACGATTTGATCGACGAGGTTGCGACCAGGATCTGGCATTTTGAACCTGATCATCAAATTGTGGACTTCAAAGGCGCGTACGAGGAGTACCAGACTGTCCACGCCTAAGTTAGTGCAAGCGAGACTTTTACGAGCTCAATTGCGCTAGTTGCTTCTTTACGTCGGCTGCATCACTGTAATTGGGATTGATTTTTAACACTCTCTGTAGCTGCTCGCGCGCTAGTGCAGGTTTATCTGCTTTCTGATAAGCCAATCCCAAATGGTAGTGGACGTTTGGGTTGTCAGGGCTCTTCTGTTTCTCCGCAAGTCTTAGAGCATCTTGAAATAGTTCGATGGCAGAACTATAGGCACCCTTCTGATAGAAGATCCAACCCAGAGTGTCGGCTGTATTGGGATTCTCGGGGTCTACTCGGCGGGCAGTTTGAGCCAGCGACAGAGCTACATCTACGTTGCCGCCAGTCTGCATCATGACATATGCAAGATTGTTCGACGCCACGGCATTTTCCGGGCTGAGTTCGAGAGCTTTTTGGTAGGACTGCTTGGCCTTATCCCAGTCCTGTTTAGCTTCGTACAATTCGCCGGTCAGAATATAAAAGCTGGGCTCCTTTGGATTGTTCTTTAAAGCATTTTGGTAGGTAGAGATCGCCGTATCGGCAGATCCTTCGGCTACCTGAACCTGTCCTAGTTTGAGGAGAGCGTCGGTATTATTTTTATCGAGATCAGAGGATTTTTGCAGAGCTGCTTCTGCCCCTTTCAAATCTTTTTTCTCATTGAACAATGCAGTGCCAAGAAGATCGTATAGAGCACTGTTATTGGGAGTTTTAGCAATTTGCGTATTGGCAGCAGCTACGGCTTTGTCTGGTTGCTTTTCGGCAAAGTACGAGTTCATCAGCCCAGCGAGGGCATCGGCTGAACCCGCATCGCGATCCAGCGCCTGTGTATAAGCCTTTTCTGCTTCGGAGAAATGATTCTGAACCAAGTGCATATTGCCCAGTTGTATATATCCAATTGGACTTTGCGGCGCAACTTCGATTGCCTTACGGATATCTTGTTCCGCGCGATCAAATTGCTTCCGATTTATATTCGCGGCAGCGCGCAAGCTGTATCCATCAGGCGAGTTCGGGTCCCGGTTTATGATTTCAGTAGACCTTTGCTCTAATGCAGGCATGTCGTGATTGCGTAAAGCCACGCTGGCGAGCGCGCGGTCTGCTTCGACAAGGTCCGGACGCAAGCGAACCGCATCCTGCCATTCGCCTTGCGCACGCTGCGAATCTCCCATTTGATTGAAGGCGATGCCCAACTGGTAATGAGCTATGCCGTTATCTGGATTATTTCTTAAGGCTTTTTGCAAAACCTGAACCGCTTCACTCGCTTTGCCTTGGCGAATCTGGATTTGGCCGCGATAAATTAATGCGGTGTCATCGTTCCCGTTTGTCTTTAGGATTTCGTCATTCAGCTTCTGCGCTTCGTCCAGGCGATTTTTTAGAATCAGAAGCTGGATGTAATTCTTTTTGACGTCAGGGTCTTTCGGATGATCCTGAAACAGGGTGCCGTATTCCGCCGTAGCTTTATCCAATTGTGCAGTTGCGAAGTAGAAATCACCAAGCATGCGATAGCCGGCTGAGTTATCCGGAAAATCGCGTTTGGAGTTTTTCAGAAATTCCTCCGCTTCGGAATTCTTACCCTCCGATAAATACAGGCGCGCCAATTCGGCGCGAGCCTCAGGATACTTCGGGTCTGTTTCTATGGCCCGACGAAATTGGGCTTCCGCTTCATTAAAACGGCGTTGCGATTGATAAAAATTTGCCAGCGCTAATTGTGCACCAACATCTTTTGGACTAAGTTCAATGGCTTCTTTTAGATTGCTCTCTGCGAGGACCGGTTGATTTAAAGCGATCTGCAAGTTTGCCAAACCAACATAGGGTTCCCAACGGTTGGGCGCCAGGGTAACGGCCTTTTGCATCTCCTGAAGCGCACCGTTCAAGTCTCCTTGAGCATGGAGAAGGTTGGCCGCAGTCTCGTGGACTTGAGGATCTTCGGGATCTTTCTGAAGCAGCAAGTCAACATGCTCCTTGGCCTGATTCAGGTCATTGCCAAGAATGAACATGTTGGAAATGTCGATCTGCGCTTTGTAGTTTTCGGGCTGGATCTGGAGAGTGCGCGTGAGCTCCTGGTAGGCACGCATCGGGTCTTGCAACTTAAGATACGTTTGGGCAAGCTGGTAATGGGCTTCGGCGAAACGCGAATCGACCTGGACTGCGTTGCCAAATTGAATAGCGGCTTCACGATACTTTCCCTTGTCGAAGTAACGTTGTCCGCTTTCAAAGTATTTTTGTTTGCGTACGTTTGGGTCGCGGGAACATCCGGTAAGAATTACGGCAATCGCGGCCAGGACAACAGTTAAACGTAACGCGGAAAAATATTTCATCCTAATTCTCCAGGACGGCACGACGGGGCCGACAGCTCTTTTTGTAAAGTATTGTACTAAGGTACTGCAATTTGAATGCCTCAGGAAGTTACCCGGGTCACTTGATCTTGGTCCCCATCTCGAACGACACAGGATCTCAACGGGGAACGTACTGATTAATCACTGGAGTGATGTTATCAGCAAAAGAGAGGAGCCGGTCTTGCGCCTCATCTATAGGCTCCGCAGGACGCAACGGCGTAATAATTCGCACCAGTGAACCATCGCTACGGTGAAGCCTAATTGAATCCGTTACCAGATAGAACTTTGCCCAATACTCACTGGCAATAGCGCGATCATGCGCTAAATACCAATATATTACCAACTGCCGTTCATCGCCTTTGGCGATTACATAACGATTTGCCGGAAACGGAACATGACCGGGCAAAGAAACTGTGATTTTGCTCGATTCAACGGGCCACCAACCAGCGCCAGGAAGACAATGCTTAGGAGAATGGATGGTATCTCCAGCCCGCTGGCTGGGAAAATATGCAATAAATAAACCTACCGGAGGCTCCAGGCTGGTACTGTCCTGATAGTCCCGGAGCAGATAATCGCCGGGACCGAGGATATCCAGCACCTCTTTTGTCATAGGCAGGGTGGTTCCAACCCATTTGCCCAAACGCTCAGGAAAATATGCCAGCGAAAGCCGCGATGGATATATTTCGCCGTGACTGAAAACGTTGAGCAGCAGTGCTGTGCCAGTTAACAGTGACACCACAATGGCGAATCTGAAGGATTTCATCGTCCTATGCTGTTCAGTCTAGCAGAGGTTAATGGAGGTGATTGCGCTGCCGTATTCGCAGGAACCAATGTAAAAGGAAAAGCATGGCGAGAGAAACCACGAAGATGAGCCATCCAGAAAATAAATGGAAAAATCCTTCTGCTTTATCTGGATCCCAATATTGCACCAGAAGGCCAGTTCCAAAGATACGCAGGCTGTTGGCAAAAACTGCGATAGGAACTGCAGCCAAAGCCAAAATTATGCGGACCCAAGTGCGGGTTTCCATTAAATATCCGTAGATGATCGCCAAAGTGACCAGAGAGAGTAGGGAACGAATTCCACTGCACGCTTCTGCAACCTCCAACGGCATGGCCGGTAAGTTAATGATGTTTCCTTCACGAAGAACGGGAACCCCCGCGAGTGGCAAAGTAGCCGCAGCGAATTTAGAGGCGAGCATCTGCAACGGAAAAGTTATTTGACTAAAAACAATAGTGGGTACAGGAATCATCAGAATCAAAAAAGCCCAGGGAAAAAGGACAACCCGAAACAGCTCCCATCCGTAAAAAAAGATCACAAGCCCAGCTATCGCAAGTAGCAGCGAAACCCGCGATAAAAACAACTCCGCACCCATAACTCCGATGACCAGAACGCAAAGTGCAATCGCGAGGATAATAAGGCCCCACAAAGATGGTGCGGGGCGGACTCTCTTTAACCGTTCTCTATTCCGCCATAGCACGTACAGAGAAAAGAGTGGCACAAAGAACCCATGGGAGAAGTTGGGATCGGCCCACCATTGTTTTACCAGGTGAAAGATAATCGAATAGTAAAGCCAGCCTACCAGCAGAAAAACCAGGACGCCTTTCCACAAAACAGACAATTTTTGGACAAGCGGGAACTGTGGCTCGTTAAGCGGCTCGACCTGTGTCAAAGGGCCCACTTTAAGGTGGGGGAGAGATCTTTAAAGATATGTGAATTAAATAAAGTATGCAATTGACTAATTCAGGTTCAAGGGATCAAAATCCGGTTCATTTTTGTTCGGCAAATCACAATCAACCTGCCTAAATATAGAATTATTCCCCTCTTTGTCCGAGTCCAAAATTTACGGGAACTCTCATTATTTCCAAGGAGTTAGCAAATAATTTCTCTTTTGACCGCACAAAGTGTGGCGAAAGAGGTATGAGGAGTGGGAAAAAGTTTTCCTTTTTTAGAGGAAGTGACGTAAGTTGAAGGATGCGGGTTTGTAACAAGGCGTCCTTAAATATTTGAAAACAATAGACAACACGAATCACCAACTTACATCTATAGCAGAGCAGGATGGCCCCCTCCTTGCTTTCAAATAGAAGGGCACCTCGGTGTGGCGTGTGTTAGTTCCAAATTTTAGCGATTTAGACATGAATCAAAATTCTAATTCTTGCGACAGTTCATACGATTTCAGCCCGGCTATTGCAGACGATTTTATTGAAGGGCCGAGTCCGGGCATGAAATCTCTCGATGTTGTTATCCGCGAACTCTCGCAGAATCGCGTTCCAGTATTAATCCTAGCCGAAGCTGGAGCAGGTAAGCGTAGGGTTGCCTGCCGGATTCACGAGATGTCTGGCCTGGCTGCGGGACAGTTTCGAAGTTTTGCTTCAGCTGGGCTTACTGCGGAACAACTTCAGGAGAATAGTAACTTCGAAGAAGGCACGCTATTTTTGGAAGAAGTAGGAGATCTGAGTGCCGCATGTCAAGCCAAATTAGCCGAGGCGCTCTCTGGAGGGAACGGAAATCGTCCTTTGGGAGCGCGCCTGATTTGTGACAGCGCTCGTGACCTTGAGGCTGAAGTGCGGCGCGGAAAATTTCGCGAGGATGTTTACTACCGAATTAGCGCCGTTTGTCTACGGCTTCCGCCCTTGCGCCAGCGGAAAGAGGATATTCCACTTTTAGTGAATTTCTTTTTGGCGAAATACGCGCAGGAATTCCGCCGCCCCGTACCAGACCTGAGCGCTCAAACGCAGCAATTATTAGAAGAATATACGTGGCCGGGAAACATTCGCGAACTCTCCGAGGCGGCTCGGGCAATTGTCGTGTTGGGGAATGAATCCCTTGCCATGAATGGCTTACGCGCCATGCTTACCAAGACTGATCAGAACAAGAATGCCTCCTCTCCGGTTTATGGAGAGCGAATTTCTCTTAAGCAGGCAGCGCGTGCAGCTTCGCGGGAGGCGGAAAAGGAATTGATTCTGAATGCCTTGACTCGGACGCGCTGGAACCGCCGACGCGCCGCGCAAGACCTGCAGATTAGCTATAAAGCACTTCTATACAAGCTCAAACAAATTGGTTTTGGAGGCGAGGTCGAGGCTTCATGAGAGGCTCGCAAGGAGAATGGATGAATAAGAGCATAGTCGTGTCAGTTCTGATGATTGGATTGACCAGCACCCTAAGCTTTGCCCAAACTGCCATTGGCGGAAGTGTGACTTCTGTTCCAACCGATGCAGTGGCGCAAAGCTATGTCATTGGGCCGGATGACACGCTTCATATTTCGGTATGGAAAGAGAATGACCTCACTGCGACTCTTCCCGTTCGCGCGGATGGAATGATTTCACTGCCGCTACTGAATGACGTGCAGGCAGCCGGCCTGACTCCCATGCAATTGGCTGCCGATCTGACGGTCAAATTGAAAAAATATGTGACTGATCCGCGAGTAACCGTGGTAGTAACGGCGATGAATAGCCAGAGAGTTTATGTGCTGGGTGAAGTCATGCATACGGGTCCCATGAATCTGTTGCCGCACATGACGGTGCTACAAGCACTGGCAACCGCTGGATTTACCCAATTTGCAAATACCAAGAAGATTTATGTATTGCGCACCGAGAATGGGAAGCAAAACAAGATCCCGGTGAACTACAAAGAACTGATCAAAGGCGAAGCAATGTCGCAAAACATGGTTCTGAAGCCGGGAGACACGGTGGTGGTTCCGTAGTGGAAGCGGCAATTTGAAGCGATTTCGTTCTATTAAAAGTAATTATGACAAGCAAGCACCATATTTTCTCGCTGGTTCTTCTGGCGGTCCTCCCACTCATCGCGTGGGCGCAGGAGAACAGCGCCCCGCAATATCAAGTCGGACAACAAACCGTAGGCAATTCCCAGCAGGCACCTGATTCGAGCCAGCCTTCAACGGACAACACACAACAGCAAAATGTGCCTGCACCAGCTTTCGGACAGGATGCGCCGGCTCCCCAAGTAGTTGAAAATCCCCCCCTCTCAGGGTTGGATCAACCGGCTTTAGAACCAGATCTTGCAGCGCGCAGCTTTTTGATTGTTGGAGCTCACGCTACTGAAGGCATGGATACCAATGCGGCAGGCAGATTTGGCGGAGGGTTTCCGATCAGCTCTTTGACGCGGCTGCTAGGCAGTGCTGCCCTGCAAAGACTCTGGAAACGGTATGCCCTTGATTTCGATTACATCGGGGGAGGCGGATTATACGCGAACTACACGCGTGGCAATGCACAGATCCATGCACTCAACGTTGACCAGAGAATTCGCTGGCGCACTGGCCAGTTGGCGATCCGCGATTCATTCAGTGATCTTCCGGAAGGAGCGTTTGGCTACGGATCGTTTGGAGGTGCCGGCGGCTACGACTTGGGGGGATTTGGCGCAATCGGGGGGAGCCTCGACGGGGGCGGCGCGAGCTATTTCAGTTCTTCGCAGTTTGGATCTGCTGGACAGATACCGCGAATCACCAATACAGCCTTGGGAGAAGTCCAGGAAGCGTTTTCTCCTCGCAGCTCGGCCACATTAATCGGATCCTATGGATTCACCGATTTCATCGGAAATGACACAAAGAATTTTATCAATAGTCATCAAATTGGTTTCCAGGCTGGTTACAACTATCAATTGAATCGGCGCGACCAGATTTCATTGGTGTACGGATATCAGAATTTTCAATATCCAGTGAGTACGGACGGTTCTTTCACCACAGATATGTGGCATGTACTTTATGGTCATCGCATCTCCGGCCGTATGCAATTAGTGCTTGGAGGAGGCCCGCAGCTCACTAACATCAACAGTTTTTCGCTCGCTGGCCAACCGGTTAATTACACAAACTTCACTGTGACTGGTCGCGCTTCTTTGAAGTACAAGTTCCCCAAAACCAGTATTGATCTATCATTTAATCGCCTCAATACCAACGGCTCGGGGCTTCTGACAGGAGCTACCAGCAACATCACAAAATTCGATATTTCACGGCCGATTCGTCGTCACTGGACAGCAGTTGCAGATCTTGGATATGCGCACAACACGCGAATAATACAGTTGGCGGGAACGCAAGCCAACTCTTATCAGTTTGGCTATGCCGCAGCCGCGATGCGGCGTGCTTTTGGAAGATACTGGGATGTTTACGGCAGCTACCAGTTTAATGAGCTCAGTTTTAATGCGCCATTCTGTGGCACTGCCGAAAACGGTTGTGGACGAGTTTCTCAACGGCAAGTTGTGACCATTGGTATTGATTGGCATCCTCGTCCCATACGGCTTGACTAGAGAGATCGAGATTAGTTTCGAGCATTCTCGCGAAAGATGCTCAGAACGGAAATAAAGTAATGATTGAAAATCGTGAACTGACCATGGACGACTACATGGCGATGTTACGCCGTCGTCTGAAAGTGATTCTGATTCCTACACTGTTGGCCCCGATAATTGGATTTGGGGTATCTTTCGTATTCCAGCCAAAATATACCTCGACGGCAACCGTGTTGGTGGAACCGCAGAAAGTGCCGGAGGGTGTGGTAAAGCCGGCTATTACCGTCGATATTTCTCAGCGTATCGCGACCATTCAGCAGCAGGTACTTAGCCGTAATCAACTGGAGCCCATGATCGACCGGCTGGGGCTGGTTCGCAGAGGCAGGAATGTTGATGAGGCAATCGACCAAATTCGTCAGGGCCTGCAGGTTCAAGCTGTGCAGCCGACCGTGGCCAGCACGGTTAAAAAGAAGCCGGGAGATCCAAATCAGATTCCTGGTTTTAACGTTAGCTACACGGCTGCCGATCCAAACGAGGCGCAACGCGTGTGCAACGAAATTACCTCGATGATGATTGCCGAAGACCTTAAAGAACGCGGCGATGTCGCCAGTGGGACAACTGGATTTATTGATCGACAGCTGGATGAGGCAAAGCGCGGACTCGACGAACAAGATGCCAAATTAGCAGCATTCAAAAAACAATTTTTGGGCCAGTTACCAGGCGATGAAGACAACAACATGAAACTCCTCGCCGGACTTAACTCGCAACTTGATGCCAACACACAAACTTTAAACCGGGCGGAACAGGATAAAACCTACGCGGAATCTTTACTTGCGCAGCAAGTTGCAGCCTGGAAGGCGTCCTCGCAAACCTCGACCAGCCCGCAAACATTGCAACAACAATTAGTCACGCTACAGACACAACTCAGTTCCTTACAAGCACGCTACACCGATGATTATCCCGATGTGGTGAAAACTAAAAATGATATTACAGCGGTTCAGCGCCAGCTGAAGGCTGCAAATGCCGCTGCGGCTACTGCAAGCACTGAATCCACCGACAAGACCGGGCAAACCGAACCACCTGAAATCCAGCAATTACGGGTTCAAATCCATCAGTACGGAGACGCTATCTCGCAAGCGACCCGAGACCAAAAACGATTGCAGCAGCAGATTGCCATATACCAGAGCCGCGTCTCACTCAGCCCGGGAGTTGAAGAACAATATAAGGTTCTCACCCGGGACTATGACACGGCGCAGAAGTTCTATCAGGATTTGCTAGCCAAAAGGAGCGAATCTGAGATGCAAACCAATATGGAGCGCGGACAACAAGGCGAACAAATGAGGCTGCTGAATCCCGCCAGTCTTCCAGATTCGCCGAGTTTCCCGAACCGCTTGCTATTTGCTGCGGGCGGCGCCGGGGCAGGACTCGCTGTCGGTGGCATCGTCGCCTTGGG
>DASRFC010000045.1:0-4998 GCA_035651835.1 Terriglobales bacterium | reverse complement strand
CGTATTGGCTTACTCGGCGTGCTTGGTTATGTTCAGCAAAACCCCGACGCATGCGAGAGTCACAAAAAGCGACGATCCGCCATAAGAGATGAAGGGCAATGGGATTCCTTTTGTCGGCATCAGGCCGAGTACCACGCTGATGTTGATGAATGCTTGCACCACAACCATGCTGGTGATTCCGACAGCAAGAAAACGTCCGAACATGTCTTGTGTTCGCATGGCCGTGCGGATCCCACGCCATAGAAAAATTGCGAACAGTATGACGATAATTATTGCCCCCACCAGGCCGAGTTCCTCTGAGATTACGGAGAAGATGAAGTCTGTGTGCGGCTCGGGAAGATAGAACAACTTCTGCTTCCCTTCCATGAGGCCAACTCCGGTAACTCCACCAGTGCTTACCGCTATGAGCGATTGAATGATGTGGAAGCCTCGTCCCTGAGGATCGGAATACGGATTTAAGAAGGCCAGAATTCGATCACGACGATAGGCTACGTGGAAAATCAAGAAATATAGGGGCAGGATCGAAGCGGCAAACGCATAGCCGAGGTACTTGAGTTCGAGGCCAGCAACAAACAGGACACACGCGGTTATGGCGGCGCAAGCTATGGCCGTGCCAAGGTCTGGCTGAAAGACGATGAGCCCGATGAACACCATTGTCGGCACAATGGCCGGGAGCAGCGTGTTCCGCCAATCGTCCATAGTCTTGGTGCGGCTCTCGAGGAAGAATGCGAGAAATAAGATGAGAGCCGGCTTGGCCATTTCCGAGGGCTGAAAAGAAAAGCCGCCGAAGTGTATCCAGCGATGCGTGTTATGAGCTCGTCCGAGAAGGAAAACCGACATCAACATCAACGTCGTGATGCCAAGCAACGAATAGACCACCGCCGGATGTTTGAAACGGCTGTAATCGACTTTCATCGCAACGACCATGGCAACTATGCCAGCGGCTGCCCATCCTAGCTGGCGCAAGAGGAAGAAATATCCGGAGCTGTAGCGTTCTTTGGCCATGACTGCGGAGGCGCTGAACACCATCACCAGGCCAACAAAGACTAATAATAAGGTGACGATGAAGAGCCAACGATCGACGCTGATGCGCTTTGCCATGGGAGATTTCATTTCATCACGGAGGCGCGGAGACACGGAAGAGATTCAGTTGTGAATTTGTGTGGAGATTTGACTAAGTTGGTTCAGAGAGAAAAGCAGATTCCTCGGAGCTGAAACTCGCGCGGAATGACAAAAATAAAGAATTAGGGCTCTGCTGTTTGCACTAAGCCGCGGACTACTTCTTTAAAAACTTTTCCTCGATGTTCATAGTTTTGGAATTGGTCGAAACTGGCGCAGGCTGGGGCAAGCAGGACTATATCTCCGGGTTGGGCCGAAGTGGCTGCGCTCTTGACTGCTTTCTCCATAGTTTCGGAGTGGACGATTTCCGTCGCATTTTTTATTTGGGATTCGATCTTCTCGGCAGCTGCGCCGATTGTGTAAACACGCTTCACTCTATCCCGCAGCGAATCATTGAGCAACGTGTAATCGCTGCCTTTGTCTTTCCCCCCCAGGATCAAATGGATGTTGGCAGGAAAGGACTCCAGGGCTTTGATGGTCGCGTCCACATTGGTGGCTTTGGAGTCGTTGTAATATTCGACTCCGTTAATGGATGCGACGTACTCGAGGCGGTGCTCAACCGCTTTGAAGTTCCGGATTGCTTCGCGAATGCGCTCCGGCTGGCAGCCTACGAGGATGCTGACACACACTGCGGCAAGGACATTCTCCACATTGTGCGCTCCCTTGAGCGGGATCTCGGAGACTGGCATGATGACTTGCGTTTTCTCGGAACGACGGAAAACAACTTGATTATTGTTGACGTAAGCTCCTTGTGCAATTTCTTTATCGCGGCTGAAGCGGAAAATTTGTGCGCGAATTCGATTAGCTAATGCTTCGGAGGCAGGATCATCGGCATTTAAAACTGCGAAATCGTTCGACTGCTGATTTTCGAAGATGCGCGCTTTCGCGTCCACGTAAGCGGAGAAAGTTCGATGACGATCCAGGTGATCGGGAGTGATGTTGAGAATGACGGCAACTTTGGGACGGAAAGTCTGGATCGTCTCAAGCTGAAAGCTGGAAACTTCAAGAACAGTGAAGCTTTCCCGAGTGGCCTGCTCGATCAGCGAAATAGCAGGAGTGCCGATGTTGCCTCCTACGAGAGCTGGAAATCCGCTTGCAGTAAGAATCTCGCCAACCAAAGTTGTCGTGGTCGTTTTTCCATTCGATCCAGTAATGGCCACGATAGGACCGGACAGGAACTGGGCGGCAAGTTCGATTTCTCCAATTACAGGTTCACCAAGCGTACGCGCCTGGACCAGCGGCGGAGCATTTACGGGAACACCTGGACTCACAACGATTAAATCTTGTCCTTGAAAGGTGCGTTCCCCATGCCCCCCGGTTTCGACAGTAATCCCCTGATCGAGCAATAGTGGAATTTCATTGTCCAGTTGATCGGGAGGTTTGGCATCAGAAACAGTGACGCGAGCGCCGCGTGCTTTCAAAAACAGAGCGGAAGCCACGCCAGACTTGCCGAGTCCGACGACTAGCACGCGTTTGTTGTTAAGGTCCATTTGAAACGTTCACCACGGAGGACATGGAGGACACAGAAATACCATAAAAAACAAAGAACAAACACAAGTCAATCTCTAAGCCAAAATCGCATCTGAAATAAGTGCTTTGTCTTGCTCCGTGTTTCAGTGCCTCCGTGGTGAATTATCTTAGCTTTAATGTGGTCAGCGCGAATAATGCAAATATCAGCGATGAGATCCAGAAGCGCACTATTATTTTCGACTCTGACCATCCCAGCAGCTCAAAGTGATGGTGTATTGGAGCCATTTTGAAAATGCGTTTCTTGCGCAGCTTGTACGATCCGACTTGCAGAATTACCGACAGTGCTTCAATAACGAAGATGCCACCGACAAACGGTAGCAGCAACTCCTGCTTGATCATCACTGCGACGGTTCCTATTGCGCCCCCCAGGGCGAGCGATCCTACGTCGCCCATGAAGACTTCCGCAGGATGGGCGTTGTACCAGAGAAAACCGATCGAGGCTCCGACCATAGCTCCGCAAAAAATTGTGAGCTCGCCGACTTGCGGCATACGCTGCAACTCGAGATATGCTGCGAAAGTGGCGTGCCCGCTTAGATACGTGAGCACGGTAAGCGCTCCAGCAGCGATTACGGTACATCCAATTGCAAGCCCATCCAAACCATCGGTCAGATTCACCGCGTTACTCGATCCGACTATCACGATTACAACGAATGCGATAAAAGGCAGAAACGCCAAAGGCCAGAGATCCGGATGCGATATCAGCGATTCGATTACCAGGTCTGGGCGAAACTGTTTGGCAAACGGGACCATCAGCTTGGTCGAATAAAGACCGCGTGTCTGCATGGCTATTAGCGTTACCGCGATCAGAACACTGGCCAGAACTTGTAGGCCGGACTTGGCTTTTGACGTTAATCCGAGGTTACGGCGATTCACGACTTTGAGGTAATCGTCCGTAAAGCCAATGGCAGCAAATGCACATGTGGCTACAACCGCAATCCACACAAAGCGGTTGCTAAGATCGGCCCATAATAAGGTAGGGATAATGACAGAGATAACGATTAGCAGCCCACCCATAGTGGGAGTGCCGGCTTTTTTCTGATGAGCTTGCGGACCTTCTTCACGGATATATTGACTGATCTGGAATTCACGCAAGCGGTTGATAACGAGTGGACCAACGATCAAACCAGTAAAAAGCGCGGTGAGACTAGCGAATGCAGTGCGGAACGTAAGATATCGAAAAATACGAAACGGCGGAAAATAATGAAAAAGCTTTACGTACAGCAGCCAATAAAGCAATCAGCCTCCTAAGGCTTCAATACTGTCGTTAGTCTTCGCTCATTCGCCCGTTCGCCTAACTTTTCTGAGCGGACACTTGCGTTTGGGGTTGCAATAGCCATTTTTCCAAAGCCCGTTCCAGCTTCACTCCCCGCGATGCTTTCAGGAGCACTACATCTCCTTCACGCGCTTCGCGGATCAGCCATTCACCCGCTTCTTCCGGTGTTGCCACAAATTCGGCGCGAATGCCTGATTCTTTTGCAACTTCGACCATTGGCTCCGCCAATCCTCGCACACCGAGCAAGATGTCAACCTTCTTTTCAGCAACGTGACGACCCGATTGCCGATGCATCTCCTCCGCGGATGGTCCGAGTTCGAGCATTTCGCCAGCGACCACAATGCGCCTTACTGCTGGAGTGGTTGCTAGTGCGTCGACCATGGCGTCCAGAGCTTTCGGATTTGAATTGTAACAATCGTTTATGGCCGTAATGTTACCCACCTTGACGACCTGTCCGCGCTTGTCGGCGGGATTGATGGTCGCGAGCGCCGCGACAGCCTTTGAGGGTGTTAGACCACGTTCGACTGCCACCGCAACTGCGGCCAATGCATTGTAGACATTGTGTGCGCCAAGTAGAGGCAGGGTGGCTTTTTCGCGGTATTCGCCCATGATTACATCAAATTTTGATCCCAGAACACCCTGCGATTGAAGATTTTCAGCTCGCACATCGGCTGTTGGACGAAAACCGTAAGTGATCACTTTGCCATGAAAATCACGCCCAAATTGTGAAACATACTCGTCGTCAGCATTGAGAACCGCTGTGCCATTCGTGGGTAACGATTCGATCAGTTCATATTTGGCTCGCGCGATGTCAGCGATTGAGTTGAAATATTCCAGGTGAACTGGCGCGACATTCGTTACGACTCCAATTTCGGGTTGAGCAATTTTCGCCAGTGCTGCAATTTCGCCAGTGTGCGACATTCCCATCTCGATTACCGCAATGTCGTGCTCAGGCTCGATTTTTAGGAGCATCAACGGCAGTCCGAAATGGTTATTGAAATTACCTTCAGACTTGAGCACGCGAAACTTAGTCGTAAGCACGTGAGCGATCGCTTCTTTGGTTGTTGTTTTACCGG
>DASRFC010000044.1:0-3815 GCA_035651835.1 Terriglobales bacterium | reverse complement strand
ATAAAGCTGCTGATGCACCTCTCACTGAGCGCGCGCTACGGATACTTTCGCGACGAGCTTTATTATCTGGACTGCGGACGCCACTTAAGTTGGGGTTATGTGGACCACGCCCCCATGATCGGACTTGTGGCACGAATTGTTCTGCTGCTCGGTGGGACTTTGCCAGTGTTGCGAATGTTTCCGGCTATTGCAGGCGCGCTTCTGGTTGCGCTTACGATGCTAATGACCTGGCGGTTGGGCGGCGGCAAGTTTGCGCAGGCACTGGCTGGCTTATCGATTCTGATGGTTCCAATCTACCTCATGATGGATAGCCTGCTAACGATGAATGCCTTCGAACCTCTGTTTTGGATGGGCTGCATTTATGTCATCATTCGCGTCATCCAGACCGACAATTCGCGGCTTTGGATTTGGTTCGGAGTGCTTTCTGGCCTTGGACTAATGAACAAGCATTCCACCGGATTTTTTGGGTTGGCCGTCGTGATCGGGTTACTACTGACCGAACATCGCCGGGAATTCGCAAAGCCCTGGATTTGGATTGCCGCTTGCATTGCCGTGCTCATCTTTTCGCCAAATTTGATTTGGCAGATTCACCATCATTTCCCGACTCTCGAAGATCTTCACAACGTGCGAGTCACGGGTAAGAACGTAGAACTGCCGCCTGCAAAATTTATTCTGCAACAGATACTCGTGATGCACCCTGTTCTCGTATGTATTTGGTTCGCAGGTCTCTGGCACTTTCTCCTGGGGCGTGGAAAGAAGTATCGATTACTGGGCTGGATCTTTCTGGCATTTTTAGGAATGATGATTGCTTTGCACGGAAAGGATTACTATGTGATCCCGATCTATCCCATGTTATTCGCAGGTGGCGCCGTCGCATGGGAGGATGCGATCGGGCGCTGGCGACTAACACGCGGCAAGCTCTGGCCCAAAGTGTCTGTCATGGCATTCATTACTATCAATGGAGCATTGCTTGCACCTTTAATGCTGCCGCTGCTGTCTCCAGAGAAGTATGTTGCATACGGACGGGCTTTGCATTACATACCTCCTAAACAAGAGACGTGTCAGGAATCGCAATGGCCACAGCCCTGGGCGGACCAATTCGGCTGGCCGGAACTGGTGAGCCAAGTAGCGCAAGCCTATAACTCGCTTCCGCCGGAAGAGCGAAGCAAGACCGGAATCCTCACTGGTAACGATGGAGAAGCTGGTGCTATCGATATGTTCGGACCTAAATATGGATTGCCGCAGGCCATGAGTGGACACCAGACTTATTACTACTGGGGTACACACGGATTCAACGGCGATAATCTTATTACTCTACAGAATGACCCCAAAGATCTTGCAAGAGGCTGTAATTCGGTTCAAAAAGTTGCCGTCCACTTTAATGCGTGGGGAATGGGTGAAGAGAATGAGCCCATATATTTATGCCAAGGATTAAAGAAACCGCTAACTGAAATTTGGCCGGAACAGAAGCATTGGAATTGAAAAGAGACAGGATCTGGCGGGGTTCTTCTCCCGCCTACCTGCTCTGATTGCGCTGGAGAGCGCATTGGGCCTACTTTTCGCCAATAGCGAAATTCACCACAGCGGTACTTTTCGAGGCGACGGAAACGTTCTTCTCCCAGGTCCGAGGTTCACTAAAGACCGGGCGGTCAACTTTCTTTTCCGTCAGTACGTCGTAAGATCCTTCCTGCCGCATTACATTCCAACCCTCGTGCCATGCCACAATTTCATACTGACCGGGAGGAACTCCAGTCAGTTTGAATTTCCCGCTCTCGTCCGTAACGGAATAGTAAGGATGAGACACGACCATGATCTCGGCATTCATCCAGACATGCCCGCCATTGCATTTTAAGTTCACCACTCCCGGAGTGTTCATGGGACGGGAAACAACCTGATTGGTGAAAGGGAACGGCAAGTTGTAAGTGGCCGCTCCATCCATGTGTACGGTGTGCAGCACGGCGTCGGAGCTTTTCATTTCGAGCCCAGTAGTTGCGGGTACGAGCAGGATGTGGGGCTCGTAGCGGCATTGTTTTTGATTCAGAAAACGTCTGGGCTGAGGGATATCCATTGCTTTTCCATGCGAGACGTCTTTAAGAAAAACAATCGTATTTGCGACGCCGCCCTCAGGTCCCACAACTAGACGTTCGAGATCGGTGTGTTTGTGAGATTCTGGATCGCAAACCGCAGTATCTTTTGTGATGGGAAAAGTTAATGGGCGGGGAACTGTGCCGGACCACTTGACAGTTCCGGTAATGGTACCACCATCGTCTACCGATACAACTTGATAGCTACTCTGAGCTGCCGATTGAGTCGCTCCGGCGACTGAAAGCGCAGCAAAAAGCGAGACCGTGACAATTCTAAACATCGTTTACCAACTTCTTGTCTCAAAGCGTTAGCCGGGTCTTTCGTGATGAATCGTAGGACGATATTTTAGCGGGGGCAAGTAACGGAAGTAATACCTAAGCAATCTCTAAGATATGGGTTCTTTAGTCAGCGTGGCTGGTGGCAGGAGATACCTGTCCGGCTGTGGGGCGCTTTTTGTGGCCAGCTGCCCAGAACCGCAACCTGTCCATGTATAAGTACACCACTGGAGTTGTGAAGAGGGTAAGAGCCTGGCTCAAAATAAGTCCTCCGACGATCGTAATCCCAAGTGGACGGCGCAACTCAGAACCCGTTCCGGTTCCAAGCGCGAGCGGCAATCCGCCAAGCAAGGCTGCCATAGTCGTCATAATAATTGGCCGGAATCGCAGCAGGCAGGCTTCGTGAATGGCATCGATGGATGATTTTCCTTCGCGGCGCTCGGCGTCCAAGGCAAAATCGATCATCATGATAGCGTTCTTTTTTACAATGCCGATCAAAAGAATGATGCCGATCAACCCAATCACATTTAATTCATTGTGGGTAAGCAGCAGCGCGAGAATTGCGCCTACACCAGCCGATGGAATGGTCGACAGAATAGTGATGGGATGGATATAACTTTCGTACAGAATACCGAGCACGATATAAACCGCGAACAGAGCGGTCAGAATCAGGACTGGCTCACTGGCAAGCGAATCCTGGAAAGCGGCAGCAGTCCCCTGAAAGCTGGCGTGAATGGTCGAGGGAAAGCCTATCGAGCGCTCGGCATTTTCGATGGCAATGGTCGCCTGGCCGAGAGATATGTTAGGTGCGAGATTAAAGGATAAAGTGACGGAGGGGAATTGCCCCTGATGGTTTACCGCCAGTGCGGTATTTGAAGGTCCAAAATGGGTAAACGCGGAAAGCGGAACCATTGAACCGTTCGATGAGTGTACATAGACGGAATTGAGTGTGTCAGGGCTCTGCTGGAATTCGGGAGCAACCTCCATTACTACGTGGTATTGATTCAACTGCCGGTAGATAGTTGAAACTTGCCGTTGTCCGAATGCGTCGTACAGAGCATTATCGATGTCGACAGGCCTCACTCCCAGCCTTGATGCCGTGTCACGATCAATGACAATGCCAGATTCCAGGCCCTTATCCTGCTGATCCGTGTTGGCGTCGCGCAATTCCGGCATGGTCCGGAATTTTTGCAAGAGGCGTGGAGCCCAGTCATTCAACTCCTTCAAATCCTCCCCTTGGAGTGTGTATTGATACTGGGCCTGACTCTGTCTGCCACCAATCGTCAAATCCTGAGCCGACTGCATGTATAGAGTAGCTCCAGGCACCACCGCCAGTTTTCGCCTGAGCTCGCCAATTACCTGGTCTGCTGTTTTCTTGCGCGCACCAAGAGGCTTGAGTGTAATGAACATACGCCCTTGATTGAGAGCGGTATTGCCCCCGGCGAAGCCGACTAT